>JACPHN010000214.1 GCA_016188575.1 Candidatus Schekmanbacteria bacterium | reverse complement strand
GGCTGCCCCGGCGCGGCGACGTCGCCGAGCGGCACGAAGCTGCGCGGCGTGTCGTTGCGGTACCGAAACCGCCAGCGGGTCAGGCCCTCGGTGGCGTCGCTCCCGGCCTCGGTCGAGGTCTTCAGCCAGAAGCGGACGCTTCCGGACGCGAACAGCTCGAGCTCAACTTCCAGCACCGCCGCGCCCCCATCGGCGAGTGGCGCCGAACGCACCGCATACGTGCCGTCGGCCGCGTCACCGGCGGGCACCTGTCATCCTCCCTCGGGGCTCATCCGCCACGGCAGCGTCGCGTAGTCACCGCTCTCGAACGACTCGACCGCGGCAAGAGCGACGGTCGGAGCGGCGGTTACGGCAATGGCGCAAACGCTCGCCGCCACCCCAAGGCAAGACCCCACAGAGAGAGCGCGAGACATGACGCGCCGCGGCATTCGGACTTCCTCCGATCAGACCCGTTGCCCAGGATGCTAGCTCGCCCCCGCGAACGACGCAAGCGGCGAGCCTTACCCCCAGATCCTTCACCACGGGCGGCCCATGACGCGATGCCCCAGCCTTGTCCGCCCCCCTGGCATTGGGGAAGTCGCTGGCAGGGATGACAGGGTGCGGCGGAGCCATGGTGAAACGGTCAGGGCCGAATTTCGGGTGATGCTCCCTTACAAGTGTCGCAGGCGCCCCCTTCCCTGCCTCCCCCCGCAAGCGGGGGGAGTGGCGGAGCTGCTCACAAAATCGCTGTGCGCGTCACGTTGACGGTGCGCCGAGGAATGTGGGCGTGCCCCCACACGACGCGGCAAACCCCGGCAAGCAGCAACATGCTCCACACGGCGCGCTCCCGCCACTCGCTGACGGGCGGTTCGGACGCCGGCCGCCCACAGGTTCTGGCGATTTCCGTGCTGAGCTCGACACCCTGGAACAGGTTGCTCGCCAGGTCATCCCACCAATGGCTGTTTCTCCGCAGCTCCTCCGGGGCGACTGTCTGGTAGCGCCCCAGGCCGTCGTGCACTCCATAGGTGCGAGCGGCGACCTCGAAAAGCGATCTACAGACATCTTCGTGCGGTGCGAGCTCTTCCACGAGCCAGGCGACCAGCTCCAGAGAGCTCAGTGCCTCGCCATCGATGTGGGCGCGCACCTGACGCAGCAATGACTCGCTTCCCGGGATAAACCGAATGCCCCGCTCCACGGCGTCCTCACGGGCCCGCACCTGCGGGTCTCGCGCGCCTTCCCGGCCAGTGTGCCCGGAGGCTCCACGCGGGCGTGTGTGTACTGAGCTGTAACTCGATGCCTGCGCAAATGCCACGGCCTTTCCTCCTTGAAAGGTCCGCATCCGCCATCGAGAGCGTCCATGCTCTCCTCGGATCCATGTAAGAATCGGCGGAGCGGCTGTGCATTCTGAATCCACCCCACGTCGCCGCGGGTGCCCCTCTGTTTGGTTAATTCATCGGCCGACCGACCCGCAGACTTGAGACGGCCTGCCCACGCGACCTCGGGCACTTTCCCCTCCGGCGCGCAGGCGCGGCGCCAGCGCGGCGCGCAGACCAACCGTGACGCGCTCCCGGGCATCGTCAATAAGCGTGTAAAAGACGGGCACCACCAGCAGTGTGAGCAACGTCGCCGCGGTCAGACCACCGATCAACGTCAGACTGAAGCTCGTGTAGCTCATCCCAATGCTTGTCGTCCCCGACACGGCCAGCGGTATCATTCCCCCAACCGTGGTGAGCGCGGTCATCATGATGGGCCGGAATCGGCGCGCGGTCGCCAGGAGGATCGCTTGCTGTCGCTCCCTGCCCTCTGCGCGCAGGCGGTTGACGTAATCGATGAGCACGATGCCGTTGTTGACCACGATACCGACGAGCAAGATGGCGCCGACGACACCCAGGATGTCGATGTCGCGCCCTGTCGCGAGATGGGCAAAGACCACGCCGATCGCTGCCAGTGGAATCGTCAGGACGATCGACAGCGGGAGCACGAAGCTTTCGAAGAGAAAGCCCATGAGCAAGTAGATGAATGCGATGGTAAGGAGCCCCGCAAACGTCATGTTTTTCGTGTCGCTGCTCACGTCGCCGCCGGCGCGAGGCCCACCCCAGGTGACGCCCATCGGGAGCTCGATGGCTTTTACGAGGTGACCCAGCTCGGCAATGGCGCGTTTCTCGCGGCCCTCTTCCAGGTCAACGGTGACTGACCGTGACATGCGCTTGTTGCGGCGGTGAATGCTTCGCGCCGCCGGCCGGAGCTCGACGTCAGCCAGCTCACGCAGCGCGACGCTCGACCCGGTGCCCGCGGGAATGGTGAAATCGGCGAGGTCGGCGAGCGTCTCGCGGTCCTTTTCCGCGAAGCGGATACGCACTGGAACCTCTCGGCCCTCCGCGCGGAAGCTCGGCAGCGGCATCCCGCGCAGGGCATAAGCGACGGTTCCCGCTGCCAGTCCGGGTTCGACCTTCTGCCGCTCCAGGATCGTCCGCTTCAGGCGCAGCACGGCTTCGTTGGGCTGACTGGAGCCTGCCTGTACGACACCAAGGACGCCGTCGACATGCGCAAAAAGATCTTCAACGGCGCGGGCCACCGACTCGAGAGAATCCGGGTCCTCTCCCCAGAGCTCCGCGACGTACGTCGAGCGCGCATCGGTTTCGTCGGAATCCGCCGCGGTGCCCGTATACACCGTCAATCCGGGAAACTCCGGCAGGGCCGCGACGACGCGCTTGGTGACCTCGCGCGGGGTGAGCTCGGAGGAACGCGGGCTCGTGAACCACCCACTCAGTTGACCCCCGGTAGCATGATAGGAGAGGAACTGGCCCGCAATCCCGAGCTCCGCCTGCAACCCGGCGACCAGGTGCTCCGCGCTCAGAAACCACGTCTCGGCCTGCGCCAGCGTCGTGCTCTCGGGAAACGTGACGTGGGCTTCGAAGCTATTACGGTCTTCCTCCTGAACGGGCACCACCGCCAGGTGTTTTCGGCCAACCACGGCGGTGGCCGCGAGCACCGTCGCGAGCAATACGACGAAATCGAAGCGATGGCGCAGAAAGAAGGTCAACCAGGTGCAGTACCAGCGACTGAGCCGGCCACACGTAGCGCCATAGGCGCACGCCAGCCAGCGCGCCCAGACGCGCTCCGAGACCGGCGCCGCCCCGCCGCTCCGCGCCCCCGCCAGGGTCAATGCCACGGCGAGAGGCACGAAGATGCCGGCAACGAAAAGCGATCCCAAGAGCGAGACAGATACCGGTAGGGCCAGCCGCCGGAGAAAGAACTGCCCTTTTCCCTCGACGAGCGAAATCGGCAGAAACACGATGATGGTGGTCAGCGTCGCCATCGTGATGGCCAGCGCGATCTCGCCGGTGCCACGGATCGCGGCCTCCCGTGCCGGCATGCCCTCGCCGTGTAACCGGTGAATGTTCTCGGCAACAACGAGGCTGTTGTCGACCAACATCCCAACGGAGATCATCAAGCCGAGAAGCGTCAAGACGTTTAGCGACTCGCCCGCAAAAAACATGACGGTGAGCGCAATCACCAGGCTCAGCGGGATCGCCAGGGTGACGATCAGCGTGAGTCGCAGACGGCGAAGGAAGAAGAGCAACACGAGGACGGCGAGAAGGGCGCCGACCCGGCCGCTGTCCACCAGCGTCCACAGGGACTCCAGGATGGTCTTTCCCTGGTTGAACAGGGGCACGATCTCGATGCGGCGTAGTCGCGGATCCCGCCGGAGCTGTTCGAGGGTCGCGTCGACCCGGCGTGTAACCGCGATGCTGTTGGCCTGGCCTTCCTTGAAAACGATGATGCCGATGGCGGGGCGGCCGTTCGCCCGCGTTCGATAATCGCGCTCGGGTTCCTGGTAAAGAACCTTGGCGACATCGCGCAGGTGGACGCCGGGCGCCAGGAGCCGGTTTCGGAGCGCCTCCACGTCGGCATAGCGGGCCACGGAGCGCAGCAAGACGCGGCGCTCGCCGAGGCTCACGGCGCCGCTGGCCAGCGCAAAGTTGTCGCGGGCAAGCGCCTGTGCCACCGCGTAGATGTTCAGCCCGCTGGCGGCGGCGCGGTCGCGGTCGAGCTCGATGGCGATCTCGCGCCTTTCGGCGCCCTGCGCCTGCACCGCCGCGACCCCTTCGATACGCGACAGCGGCTGGACGATGGCGTTTTGGATGAGCTCGTAGGCATCGGTCTGCTCGGCGTCGACGGCCAGTCCAATGACGTATGCCGGAACACTCGATTCGTCGTGCTTGCGAATTACCACGTGCTCAACATCGGCGGGAAAGCGGGCGCGCGCCCGCTCGACGCGGTCTCGTACCTCGCGGTACGCAGTGGCCATATCGGTGTCCGCCTTGAACGAGAGAAAGCAGCGCGCCGCTCCCGTATCGGCGGTGGCGCGCACCGTATCGAGCCCGCGCACGGTGCTGAGCTCGGCTTCCAGCGGCACCACGATCTTGTCCAGCACTTCGCGCGGCGGGGCGTCGCGCCACGGCACCTGCACGAGCAGAAACGGCGCGGCGAAACCGCGCGGGATGAGCTCGAGGGGGATCCTGGCCGCGGCGGCGAGCCCCACCACGAGCAGCGCCGCCACGCTGACGAACACGGTGACCGGACGCCCAAGCGAAAACCGCGGTAACGCCGTTTCCAGCCCCGATTCGGAAGTCATGGGCGGCGCCGCACCAGGCGCGCATAGACGGTCGGGATGATCACCAAGGTTAGCACCGTCGACGACGTCAGACCAGTCAGCACCGCGATTGCCAGCGGGCTGCGAATCTCGGCGCCCTCGCCGAAGCCCATCGCCATCGGCATCAAACCCAGCGCGGTCGTCGCCGTTGTCATCAGAATCGGACGCAGCCGCGCCTTGCCCGCAGCGATCACGGCCTCCGCCGCGTCCAGCCCGCGCTGTCCCAGCGTATTGGCATAGTCTACAAGCACGATTGCATTATTCACGACGATTCCCGCAAGCAGGATCATGCCGAGCAGCACCACGATGGAGACGCTGATGCCAAGCACCCAGAGCGCGGTCACCGTGCCGGCGAACGCGAGCGGAATCGTGAGCATGATAATGAGCGGTTGCAGGAAGGACTCGAACTGCGCGGCCATGATCACATACACGAGAAACACCGAGAGCCCAAGCGCCAGAAGCAGGCTGCGCTGACTGCGCTGCCACTCCTGGCTCTGTCCCGAAATCGTGAAGTCCATGCCATCGGGCCAGGAGACACCCGTCCTGAGCACCCTCTCGATTGCCGCCACGGTGCTGCTGAGCGAGCCGCGCGCAATGTTCGCGGTCGTGAGGTTCACCCTCTGGCCATCGATCCGCCGAATCTCGCTCGGGCCCTCCGCCAGCCCCACAGCGGCCACCGCCGCCAGCGTAACCGGCCGTTCTCCCCCAGGATTGACCACGAGCTCCGCTACATCTTCCACCGTTCTGCGATCCTGTTCCTTCAGGCGCACCACGATGGGAACCTGGCGATCCGCAAGATTGAAGCGCGTGGCCTCGGTCCCATTGACCGCGGCCTTGATCAGATCGGCAACCGGGCCCAACGCCAGGCCATACCGCGCCAGACGGTCGCGATCGAGCTCCACCCGCACCTCGGGTGCACCCGTGACCATCGTCGTCTCCACGTCGGCCACCTCTGGCAGGGCCGTGACCGCCTGGCGGGTGCGGTCGCCCTGGACCTTGAGCTTGCCGAGATCCTCGCCGTGCACCTCGATCTCGATCGGCGCCTTGAAGCTGAACAAGACGGGACGCGTGAGCCTCGCCTCCAGGTCCGGCACGCGCGCGATCGCGGCGCGGATCGCGGCGACCGCCGCCGCCTCGGTTTCCGGCCGAGAATCCGCCAGCAGGAGCCGGAGCTGGGCGGTGTTCTCCCCCTCGTCGGAGCGCCTCGTGTTTGCGGGGTCGTGGCCGATGGTGACCAGTAGGGAGCGGACGCCGCTAACCCGCTGCCGGATTTCGCGCTCCACCGCCGCCAGGAGTCGATTGGTCTCGGCGAGAGGCGTGCCGACCGGCAGCGACAGCTCCAGCGTCACCTCCCCCTGATGAACGTCGGGTAGAAGCTCGCTCTCGAGCCTGGCCAGAATGAGGCCGGTGACGCCCACGCTGGCGGCCACCGCCAGCGCCACGAGTCCGGGCCGGTAGATCGCGCAAGAGAGCACGGGGCGGTAGCTGCGGTGAAGCTGGCCGAGCCCCCACTGGGTCAGTGCCGTCGGACCTTGAACGAGCTTCCATGCAGCCAGACTGAGCACGGGTATCACGACCTGGGCGAGCAGCCAGGTCGCGCCGAGGAGCATCATGGAAAGTGCCCGCGCCGCAAGCTCCAGGCTGACGGCGGCAACAAGTCGCGGCACGAGGTAGCCGATTCCGAACGCGAATCCGGCACCGACACGCACCGCGCGGGGACTGGCGGCCGCGTCCTTCCTGGGGCCGAGCGCCCACCGCCAGTCGGCGCGGAACGAGCTGATACTGGCGAGCGAAACCCGCCACCGGAGCGACGTACCGGCCATGGCAACGGCGATTGGCGCCGGGCGGCTCCCGCGACGGCTCGCGAGCATCGGAATAAAGAACAGCGCCACGATCAATGATGCAAGCAGCGAAATGACTACCGCCAGGCCGAGGTCCGCGAACGCCTGCCCGGCCACCCCTTCGAGAAAGACCATCGGGAGAAACACGGCGATCGTCGTCAGTGTCGACGCCGTGACCGCCATCGTAACTTCCCTGGTGCCGCGCAACGCGGCCGCCACGAGCTCGTCGCCTTCTTCGCGGCACTTGTAGATCGACTCCAGGACCACGATGGACGAATCCACGAGCATGCCGACGCCGAGAGCGAGCCCACCGAGCGACATGACGTTCAGGCTGACGCCCAGCGCGTTCAGCGGCGCAAAGGTGACCACCAGGGAGATCGGAATGCTGACGGCGATGATGGCTGTCGAGCGAATGTCGCGAAGAAATAGAAATAACACGCCAATCGCCAGCAAGCCGCCGAACAGGGCCGTGTCGCGGACCTCACGAATGCTTGCGACGATGAAGAGCGAGCGATCGGCCACCGTGCGTAGCGCCGCCTGTGCGTCGCCGGCGAGCGTTTCCGCCAATGACTCGGCGCGCCAGGGCCGCCGCATGGTGGTGGCATGCGGGGGCGCTGGGTCACCACCGGCGCCGAGACTGGCGGCCGAGTCACCGACAACCTCCTTGACGCGCTCCGCCACGGCGACGATGTTCGCATCGGCCTCCTTGTAGATCTCGAGGAGCACACAGGGTTTTCCGTCCGCGCGCGTGATCATTTCGGGATCCTTGTGCGCCCAGACCACCTCGCCGAGGTCCGCCACGCGCACCTCGCGCCCCTCCCGCGTGAGCACGACGGCGGCGCGGATTTCGTCGACCGTGCGGTATTCGTTGAGCGTGCGGACCATGTATTCCGCGCGCCCCTCCCTGATCGTCCCGCCGGCCACGTTGACGTTGTCCTGGCGCAGGCGGTCGGCCACGACTTGCACCGAGATCCCGGAACGGCGCAGCAAGCGCTGATCGAGGTTTACTTGCACCTCCTCCTCCAGCCCGCCGCGGATCTGCACCGCCGCCACGCCCTTGATCGGCTCGAGGGCGCGCTTGACGAGAAGCTCCGCAAGGCGGCGCAGGCGGCGGAGCTCCGACGCTTCGTCACTGCCGGTGCTCTCACTCGCCAGGCTGAGGACCATGATCGGGTCCAGAGATGGGTCGAAGCGCAGGATCAGCGGTCGCTCGGCCTCTTCGGGGAGCGTCACGAGGTCGAGCTTCTCGACGGTGCTCTGAATGACCTCGGACATGTCCATGTCCCATGAAAACTCGAGCACGACATCGCTGACCCCGGCGCGGCTGATGCTGGACAAGCGCCGCAGGCCGCCAATGACGCCCAGCGCCTCTTCGATCGGCCGGCTGATATCGTTTTCGACCTCTTCGGGGGCGCTGCCGGGGTATTCGGTGCGCACGGTGAGCGTCGGGTAACTCAGCTCCGGCATCAGCGCCAGTGGCAACCGATCGTATGAGAAGTATCCAAAAACCACCGCCGCCAGGCACACCATGAGTACCGCGACTGGCCGGTCGGTCGCGAAGCTCCCGGCCGGTGCAGAGCTCTCAGCCACGCGCGGCCCCGCGCCACTCGCTGGTGTGCCCGGACGCACGTCGGCTCACGACGCCGCCTCCGGCGTGGCCGCGGCATCCGGCTGCCTGATTGAGCGCACGCGCACGCCCGGCTTCAAGCCCGCCTGACCGGCGAGGACGATCCTGTCGCCGGCCCGAAAGCCCGCTGCCGGCTCGATGTGCTCGCGGTCCTCGAGCAGCGGCTCGACGTGGAGCCGCTCCACGCTGTCGTCCGCGAGCAAGCGGTATACGTAGGTCTGGTCGTTTTCGTAGATGATGGCGCGCTTGGGCAGGAGGACCGCCGCCTCGTGGGCATCCAGAACCAACTCGACGTCGATGTACGTGCCCGGACGCAGCGCGGCCGCTCGTCCGAGCGCGACGGTCACCTTGACCGTGCCGCTCTTGGGATCGACGACGGGGGCAATGCGCGCCACCTTTCCAGGCGTCGGCGGCGACGCCGCGTCGCCGGCGACTCCGATCCGCGCTTGCTGCCCAAGACGGAGCTTTCGCGCCTCGCGGTCCGGAACGAAGATCTGTGCCACCAGCGAATCGAAGTCGACGATCTCGAACAGCACCTGGTTGATGGTCACCAGATCGCCGACGTTGACGAGTCGCTGCGCAATGGTTCCGGCGATGGGGGCTGCGACTGTCGTGTAAGCTTGCTGTCGAGTCGCTTCTCGGAGCTCGAGTGTGAGCTGCTCGAGGTTGTAGTCGGCGGTGTCGATCGTCTCCTCGGGGATGAGGTCCTGCTCGTGGAGCCGGCGCTGGCGCTCCAGCTCCTTGCGTTGCCGTTCGCGCTGCGCGCTCACCCGCTCGACGGCGCTGCGCTGCTCGTCTCCTTGCAGTCGTAGCAGAACAGCGCCGCTACCGACGCGCACGCCCTCCTCCACGGGCAGCTCCTCCACCAGACCTACGGCGCGCGCGCGCACGCTGACCTTGCGCTCGGCGTCTACGTTCGCCGAAAAGTGCAAGACTGCCTCGACGCGCCCGGTCCGAAGTGCCGCGATCTCAACGGGCACCGCCTCGCCGGCGATGGCGGTAGGGTCTGGGGTCGGAGCGGGCGCGCCGAGGTTGGGCGCGGCATCGGCGCTGCCCCGGTTACTTCCCGAGTCGTGACAGCCTCCGGCGGGGAGTGCCAGGAGCGCGATGAAAAAAAGGCAGGGGAACGTCTGGCGAGTCATCTGGAAACGCGAGTGAGGACCGACGAATTTCGTACAGTATGACGGGCCGCACGCAGAGGTGCAATCGCGACAGCGCATCACGAAGACCCCCTACCGCACGTCTCGGTGGATTCGGGGCACCCTGCCCGTCTACCGGCCCGCGACGCAAGCTCCGGCGTGGGTCGGCGGAGCCGGTGTGGAATTGATGAGCGACACGGAGCCGCCCGCCACCAACTCCACGAGCTCTTCGCGCAGCTCCGCAAGCGCTGCCACCTCGCGAACCGGCACAACGCCGGCAGTGCGCCGTTACGGCCTCTTCGATGCTCGCCGTTCGCAGGCCGAGATCCCATGGGGCGAGCTTTTGCACCGGCTCGCCCGCGCCCCGGTCGCCGCCCCGCCTACTCCGGATCGAGCTGTCGCGTCGACATCGAGTCGGCGGTGGATTCTGCAGTGCCATCCTCCGGGCGCGGCGCAACGCGGGTGAGCCGCGTTGCGCCGCATCGGCCGCGGGGTCAGCGCACGCTGCTGTTCTGTAGCACCGTCCAGTCGTAGTATCCCTTTTTCGCAGCATACCACGTGCTTCCCGTCGCGCGGAACACGTCGTCGGTGCTCGTGGTCAGGAAGCGACCGAGGCCATACTGGCTGCGCCGCAGGTCCGTGCCGCTGCCCGTCTTCCACGCCCGCTGGGCGCTGAATCCGGCGCCGGTGTCGCGCGTTCCGGTCCCCGCGAATAGCTTCCAGCCGAAATCCTGGTCCTCACCCGGCATCCACAGGATATCCGGGGCGGAACTGCCATAGAACTGCCCGACGGCCAGGTCCGAGCGGCGCACGTACACGTCCGCCAGCACCTTCACCCACGTCTTGCCGGAATAGGCGATCCACCAGTTCTCGCTGCCCGCGTAGAAGACATCGGTGATCCCGTCACGGTCGAAATCGGCGAACAGGTAGTCGCTCGCCTTGAATCCCGTGTAGGTGCCACTGTATAGCGCGTAGTAGCCGGAAAACGCCGCGCTGTCCCGAGTGCCGTTGCCGTGCCACCACATCCAGCCCGAGCTCGTCGACTCGGTGGCCCACAGGATGTCGAGGATGCCGTCACCGTTGAAATCCCCGAATCCGAGCTGGTCGAGCGTCTTGGTCACGTCGGCCCGCACCTTCACCCACGAAGTGCCGGAGTAGGCGATCCACCAGCTCGACCCCGTAGCGAAAAAGACGTCGGTCTTGCCGTCCGCGTCGAAATCCGCGAGGTAATAGCTGCGCAAGGGCGAGCCCGTGAAGGCGCCGGTCTTCAGTTGCCGCAGCGCTCCGGTCCCTTCGTCGGAAACCCACCAGCCGCTTTCGCCGCCGGCGTAAAAAACGTCGGCCACTCCATTTCCGTTGAAATCGCCCATGCCGAGCGAAAAGCCGGTCGGTTCCGCAATGTACTCGCCCGTCGACAGCTCGTAGGGATCCTGGCAGGTTTCCGCGGGGAGCTGATCCGGGTAGGGGTGCGAGGTCCACATGCTCTTGCTGCGGTGCACGCCGCCCGCGGCCTCCTCGTCATCGTGGTATGCGGCGGACCAGAAGTTGGGGTCGGTCACGACCCAGCTTCCGCCAGCGGGCTTGACGTGAACCTCGAAGTGCAAGTGCGGAGCGGAGGAGATTCCCGAGCTGCCGATGTAACCGAGGAGCTCCCCGCACTCGACCCAGTCGCCGCTGGTGACCTTGATCTCGTTGGTCATCAGGTGGAAGTAGCGATGCTTCACCTCGGCGCCGTCAGACCCGCGCGTGCTGACTTCGACGAAGTTGGCCTTCTCCGGGCGCTGATGGCCGTCGGACGTCTTGCCGCAGTCGATCGTGCTCTTGCCTTCCTCATCTTCGGATCCAGACTCGCAGCGATCCCAGAGGCCATCCTGAATAGCGATGACACGCCCGCGGGCGGCCGCGTACACGGGCACCTTGGCCTCCATGTTCTCCCACTTCTCGCCCTCGAGCATGTAATCGGAGCCCTTGTGGCCGTCGTAGCATTCGCCGTTTCCGCTCGTGCCCACGGAGCGGCCCAGGTAGTTTTCGCAGTCCCAGTTCTCGATGTCGTCGACCCACTGCCAGAACCCATCGTCGTCGGCCACATCCCAGTCGTCGCCTTGTTGCGACGCGTGATCCATGAAGTAGGGGCCCTGCAGGCCAAGCGGGTTGTTGTCGATCCACGGCTTGTAGATCTTGTCGTTGTTGGTGGGAAACCGGAAGCAGACGCCGTATTCGCACGAGAATCGCGCCGTGGACGCGGGCTTCGCGGTGATCTCGACCTTGACGGTCACGTAGTCGCCGAGGTCCCGCGTGGCCGTGACCTTGCCGGCAGCGAGCACGTCGTTGACGCTGTAGGAACCGATGGCGGCCGTCCCGTAACCGTCATCGTAGGAGCTGTCGTAATCCACGCACTGGTTGTAGTTGCCGGCGGTGTAGTCGCAGTTGCTGTCGCCGTCGTCGTCCCACCCGGTCACGTCCAGGGCGATGTCGGCGTCGAGATCGGTAATGTCCGCGAGCACCAGATTGGGGCGCGAGCCGGGGTACTGCGTTTCGCCGGGTGCGATTTCGTTCATGTATGGAAAGCCGAGGCAGGTGCCGTCACTCTTGGTGTCGAAGCAGTTGGTGTATTTGCCGTTGAAGGGTCCGTTGGCGCGCAGGCGCACACTGAGCTCGTCGGCGCCGCTGATGTCTTGCCGCTCATTCAGATGGACTTCCTTGATCTTGTAGAGGAGGTTGTAGCCAGAGTGGCGCGGCACGGAGCCGAGCTGCTGGGGGGCGCGCTGGAGGTCGTGAATATGAGCGAAGGAAACGCCCTCGTGGTTGGTGATTTCGTGGGCGCTCGCGGCGGAGGCGCCGGCGCCGAGGCAGGCGGCGAGGAGCGCGGCGAGCGCGAATCCGCGGTGGGTGGCGGGGCGGCGGGAGGTGGTGGGGGAGGATTTCATGGAGGGAGCACTCCTGGCGTGGGCGTTTTCCTGGGTGGTGAGCGAACGACCAGGAGAGTTGCAAGAACCATGCCGCGACCCGCACCGCCGGCGCTCAGACGCGGTGGTCCCAATTCCAGCGTGCGCCGGCATGACCGTTACCGTGACGAGGTGCTCCGTCGGGCAAGAATTTGCCAAATAGACTCCAAACACGCGGCCTCTCCCCCCGCCGCCCCGCCTCACAACTGCAGCGCGCGCCCTCCTAGCCGCTCACAAAACTGCCGGTCGTGCGACACATAGATCACTGTCCCGCGATACTCCGCCAGCAACGATTCGACCGCCCGTCGCGCTCGCAGGTCGAGATGATTGGTCGGCTCATCCAGCAGCAGCAGGTTCGCCCCCGACAGCAGGCACCGCGCCAGCGCCACCCGCGCCAGTTGCCCATGACTCAGCTCCGCGATGCGCTTGAGCACGTCATCGCGCTGAAAACCGAGGCAGCCGAGCAGCGTTCGCGCCGCCGTGTCCCGGGTGCTCGCGGCGACACACTCCAAGATCACCTCGCCAACCGGCAGCTCGAAGTGCGTCTGGGTGTAGTAGTGCCACCGGCATCTCGCCGCGACGCGCACCTTGCCCGTATCCGGCGGGATGCGCCCGGCGATGAGGTTGAGCAGCGTCGACTTGCCGCTGCCGTTGGCGCCGACAATGGCGATCCGCTCGCCCGCGCGCACCGTCAAATCCAGGTCGCTAAAGAGCGCCTGCGCCGCGAATGCCTTGGTAACGCCCTCGAGGCGCACAGGAATAGGCGGCGAATCCGCCGGCGCCGGCAGCGTGAGCGCCAGCTCGCGGTCGATCTTGGGAAGCTCCTTGCGCCGGGTCTCGAGCGTCTGCTCGATCCGCGAACGAATGGCTTTCGCGCGCTTGGCGAGCTTGGAAGATTTGTGCGAAATATAGCCGCGATTGCACGGTGGTCCTCCATACTTTTCCTTCTCCTTGTCCACCGACCAACCCATGCGCTTTCGATACGCATCCTCGAGGCGACGGATCTCGCGGGCCTGCATCTCATGCTCGTGCTTTTGCCGCTCGAACCGCTCTCGGCACAACGTCTCATATTCTGCGAAGGTCCCGCGGAACTGCTCGAAGATGCCGTACTCCAGGCTCCAAATTTTCGTCGCCGTGCGTTCGAGAAAGCGCTGGTCGTGCGATACCAGCACCACCGGGGCGCGCATCGACGCAATGTACGACTCGAGCCATGCGAGCGCCTCCGCGTCGAGGTGGTTCGTCGGTTCGTCCAGCAGCACGATCTCGGCGGGTGTGAGCAACACGCGCGCCAGACCGAGGCGCGTGCGCTGCCCGCACGAAAGCTCGCCGAGCTGCCGGTCATGAGCAAGCTCGCCCAGACCCAGCCCGGTAAGCACCCGGTCGATACGCGCCTCGAGTTCGTACCCCCCGTGCGCCTCGAACCGCGACTGGATCTCCCCATATTGAGCGAGCAGCCGCGCCGGGTCGCCCGGCGCGACGCCCGCAGACGAGGCCATGAGCTCACCCACGGCCGCGAGCTCGTCGCGCGCAGCCAACAAATCGGCCAGGGGCTCCGTGACCACCTCCCACCACGACATGTCGAGATCGCCCTCGACCACTGCCTGGGGCAGATACGCAAACCCAATACCCCGCGCGGGAACCGTCACGACGCCACGGTCCGGCCGCCGAATTCCCATCAGGATCTGCAGCAGGGTCGTCTTGCCGTGGCCGTTCGGGCCGATGAAGCCGATCCGTTCCGGCGGGGAGGCTTCCAGCGATACGTCCAGGTCGACGTCGACAAGGAGCGGCCGAAAGAGCTGAGGAAAGGAAAAAGAGACTCCGCGAGCGGATAAGGTACGTGACATGACGATTCTCCATATCTCCCGAAACCGGGCAAGCAGGTCCGTAATACGCTGCTAGTGGAAAATCGCCATCCTCATCCAAAACCCTCCGGAGGGAACCAAAGAAGCCCGCGGGTTATTCACCCGCGGGGACAACTTTCATGCGTGGCGGCAAGCCGGCATTCCGTGCAGATAAGCGCGGAGCGACGACTGTCAAGGGCGCGATTTGGCATCCTTCCCCCCTGCGCAACTCTCCCGTCGAAACTGGCGCGCGATGCGAATTGTCGCCTACGCTCGAGCGTTGCGGCGCGATGAATCGCACCGCTGCCGCTGATGCTCCCCAAACTCGGGCTTGCGGCTCGCGATCCGCGGGAGAATAGTGAGGTGCCTGGCCGCAAGTCGGCAGCGGCGCCGCACGTTATGTTTCATGAAAACTGGAGGTGCAACACGATGAGTGCGAAATAGCTGCTAGATGAGGCGATGAAACTGTAGGCCAGAGGAACGGTTTACCTTTGTCGATGGTCTGATAAAGAGATCAGATGAGCAGGACAAGAAGCGTGATGAGATTTTGACTGAGGAAACGGATGGTGTGAAGTCGTTTTCCTTTTTCATCGTACAACGAAACGGTCGCGCAACCCGCCTCCTTGAACCGCTGCGTGGGCGCTGCTTTTCCAGCCCCCACCCTGCTCCTTCTTCGCGTCCTTGAGAGGTGCCATGACGCCATCCAGCGAGGTTGCAATGCAGGCTACGCGGGACACCTCGGGCAGCATCTCCACGGCTCCGATTACCGCTTCGATGTCCTGACGGTTCTCCTCTCCGACCCGGTGATCCCGGCAGCGGCGGCGAGCAGCCGATGCGCTTCGGCAGGCGTCGTTGCCAAGACAAATAGGGCGGCGGTGCTCGCCGCCCGAGGCGTCCAGAAGTCGCCTACCAAACCGATGCGCATCTTGAGCGGTGCTACCTGCTTTCCCCCATGGCCCCCGCGTTCTTCATGAGCAGCGTAGGTAATCTGCATCGGGCCGAGGATGGACATGATTTCAGCCGAGCCATCCTCGCGCCGTCGGCGGAATGCCTTCCCGTCGACGACGACACCATTCGCTCGCACGTCGAGCCGGTCGGCTAGCGCCGCGGTAATCTCGCTGCCGCAGCGATTCAGAAGATCCCGGAGACGCACCTCGATGCCGGCGAAATCCTCTGCGATCTCGTCCGCTGCACGACTCATTTCCTGCTCGACACACGCCGACAAGCACCGAGAGGCTTCGCTCGACTCGAGCTTGAAGTGGGCATCGGACATGGACTCGAGACGCGAATTCTGCAACAATGTCACGGGACTGTCCTTCTCAAAGGGTGTCAAATACTACTTCATCGTAGGTAGTTGACACCGTGGACGGTCCCATTGTGCTTCGTCAAGGCCTCCGCTCTGAATTCGGCCAAGCTGGCAAGGTCCGGTAATCCGGACGGACACCGGGAGGACACGTTGTGGCAGCCAAGAACAAGGTAGATGCTGAATCGATCCCGTTGGCGCCGAAGGGTGCCAGCCGGCCGCGCCTTCACAAATTGATCGTGAAGAATTTCAGGTCGATCGGCGCGTCGCCGGTCGAGATTGAGCTAGACGATATCGTGGTCCTCGTGGGGCCGAACAACACGGGAAAGAGCACCATCCTTCGCGCCTATGAAATCGTGATGCAGCAAGGCTCGAAGGAAGGAAAGCTTGCCACCGATGACTTCCCGAATGGCGTTGTGGATTCGACCAACCTACCGGAGGTCGAGCTGCAGACGATTGTCTTTAGCGATGCACCCGGCATGCGGTGGATTCAGAAGACTGCAGACAATGAATGGCTGATCCGCGAGAAGTGGACATGGGACAGCCCAAACAAGGACCCGATTAGGCGCGGATATGACGTAGTGAAGCAGGACTGGGATGATCAGGTCCCTTGGGGCGCGCCAAACGTTGCGAACGCTCGGCGTCCGCGGCCTCACCGTATCGACGCGTTTGCATCACCCGACGCGCAGGCAGCTGAAATCGCCAAGCTCATCACTGGGCTACTCAAGGATAAACTCAGTAGTGTCAAGACAGATCCAAATGCCGACAAGTCCGACTATGAGCTGGTGCTTGAGAATATCAAGGACCTGCAAACGCGAGTCGTAGCAGCGACTGAAGGAGAAGTCCAGAAGATTGAGAATGAGATTTCCGGCTACTTGCAGAAGATCTTTCCAAAACACAAAGTCAAGTTTGACGCTAGGCCGGAGACCGATCTCGACAAGACCTACTCACCGTTCAAGGCGAATCCCGACGTACTGATGGGAACTGAAGATGGTTACTTCTCAACGATGGCTTATCAAGGTAGTGGGGCGCGACGTACGTTGCTCTGGGCAATACTAAAATACTTGTCGGAAGCGACCGACGAGGTAGGGGCAAGGCCGCACGTTCTGCTGCTCGATGAACCGGAGATCTGCCTGCACCCGTCCGCGATTCGCGAGGCGCGTGCTGTTCTGTACAACTTGCCTGCCGGCGGAGTATGGCAAGTAATGACCACTTCTCACGCGCCAAACTGGGCGAAGACGACAAGCGTAACATGAAGCTGCTGAACATCTGTGATCCGTACCTGCACGAGTTCTTCTTTGGCGGGCGGCAGCTTGTTGTGGAAGGAGACACGGAGTACACCGCCTTTTCCATGTTGCGAGAGTTGTACCCAGACGAGTACCAGGACTTGCAGGTGATTCGAGCTAGAGGGAAGGGGATCATTCCATCCATCGCCAGGGTGCTGCTTCAGTTCTCCAAGTCCTTCTCGATCCTGCACGATACAGACACCCTGCAGACCCGAAGCGGAAAAGCGAATCCGGACTGGGGAATGAACCGGACGATCGAGAGCATTCTGTCGTGGCAAAACGCGAGCGGAAAAGTTCATCTCGTTGCGTGTAAACCGTGCTTCGAGGTGGCGCTCTTTGGCGAGGAGGCGAAGGACGAGAAGCCATACAACGCCTTGGTCCGAGTCCGAACGGACGAGTACATTAAGGGCCGAGTGAAAGCGCTGTTGGACTGCCTGCTTGATCCGCACCGTCCTGCCCCGGACGGCTGCATCCGATGGAATACAGTCGGCGATTTGGACTAACAAGCGGTTGCAGCGGACGGTCCGCTCAGCGTCTCGCCGCTGACCCGGCGCCCCGTTTAGGCGTCTGCAGGCCGTGCAGGCTGGAGAACGGAGATCATGAGCGTATGAGACGAAGTCCGTGCCCTAGCAGAGGAGTACGCACGGCTGCTCAAGGAGAAGATCGACGAGCGCGTTGAGGACTCGGCATCGACAGCTCTGAGGAAGCCGTTGCCCTCGCCAGGCGACGACTTGCCAACCCGGAGAAAACGGAATCGCCACTACTCGAAGCGGGCCGCGAGTCATGTCGGACCGCGGACGACGGCGTACTCGCGCTGCTGGACGGCCTAGACCGCATTCCGGTGCATCGCAACAACGGGATCGATGCGCTTATGGCGCAGAACTTCAACGGGCGGCCAGTTCCGGCCCGGGTTCAGCGGAGTCATGAATCGGTGTTCGAGGCGGCAGGAGCTCTCGCTAGTGCCGGCCGGACCAAGGACGCAGCGTTGATGGTGCTAGTTCTTACCCATCGAGGGGGTTGTTGCGTTGCATGCCCCCAGCCTGACCTCGTTGCACGCGCGATGTCAGCAGGAAAAGCCTTGCCAGAGACCGGGGATAAACCACGCGCCCCCGTGGGGAGAGAGAACGACCACGTTTGTGCGAATTTGCGCCGCCAGTGTGCCAGCACCGATCGACTGACGCTCACTCTGCAACGGACGCGGCCGATTTCTGACATTGGGCACGCCACGTAACAGGGGGTGACCTGGCGTTCGGCAAGGCACTACCTCCTGGAGTGATATCGGTGGACAGTCCTGCACACAGGTTCGGGAGGCAGTAGAGTGCGGGCCTCAGCATGGTGACCATGTACAGTTGCGCCAGAACGTAGACGCCTAACAACGGCATGCAGCGGACAGCGCCCTGCAGTAGTAAACTACCTCCGCGCTGCCGCTGACCTGGCGCCCCGTTCGGCAGAGAAAGAGCGAGGAGAGATATGACAAGGCAACTGACCGCGATCATTGAGAAGGAGGGCGATGGCTATGTCGCACTGTGTCCAGAAGTGGATGTCGCCAGCCAAGGCAGTTCCGTGGGCGAGGCGCGGGCCAACCTGCAGGAAGCGTTGGAGCTGTTCTTCGAGACAGCGTCCGCCGACGAGATTCGGGAGAGGCTCCACACCGAGGTCTACGTGACTCAAGTCGAGGTCGCACTTGGGTAAGCTCCGGAAGCTCTCCGGGGCAGAGGTCTGCAGAATCCTCGAGAGGCACGGCTTTGCGGAAGTGCGCATGCGTGGCAGTCACGTGGTCATGCAGAAGAAGGTAGGGGAGAGCACCGTGACTGTCCCGGTGCCTGACCACAAGGAGATTAAGATCGGCACCCTATGCTCCATCATTCGGCAGTCCGGATTGGCAAGGTCGGAGCTCGAGTGAGCATCGACTGCCGAACAACGGCTTTCAGGGGAGGCCGGAGGACCGGCGCCGCTGAAGCCGCACTTTCTTCCGAGGCCGCGCGTCGGAAGAACGGGGCTGCGGGAAAAGCCCGGTTGTTCCGACTCGCTGATTCGCGCGGGACAACAACCGGCGTCGCCCGAATCGGCTTTGCACCTTGCGCCGCCAACCGCCGGCTCGAAGCCGGCTCCACACTTTGGAGGAGCTTGACAGTGGGGCCGGCTTCCAGCCGGTCGCGATTATCCCCAGCCCGGCATTGGGGCGCGATGGATCGCGCCTCTGCTGACCGCAGGCTTTGCCAGGAAGAAATGGAAAGGACGAAACCCGACATTCGGCCGACGCCGGACTTCTCGCTTGCGCTCGGTGCCTCGCGCCATGGCCGAATCTTGGTCAGCCCCATATCTCGCCGAGCTGGCGGGAACCCGCGCGCCTCGTGCTGCTGATCGCCGCCCTGGCGCTGTCAGCGGTCATTCCCTCCGCGCGTCGTCCGTAGAGCGCACCCGCGGCGCCTTGGCCTGCGGGCGCGGCATGGCGCTCACGAACCGCCGCCACGCGGCCGGTAGCGACAGCCGCCACCGGCGCTCGGTCGCCGGTGGCACCGGCGCCGACCTTCGCTGCTCGCAGCGTTCGCGGACTTCGAAGACGAAGCGGTCGAGGAGCTCCGGGTCGATGGGGTCGCCGTTCACGGGAATTGTCAGCGAGGCCAGACCCTCTCGCTCGGCCACATGAAAGAACTGTGCTTCCGCGATCTTGCTCGGCATGCACTCGAGCGGACCAACGCTCACGACACCATCGATCAGCCCCTGGCGCCACTCGTGCAGCGGTCCGCCCAGCGTGAGCACGGCCTCTCCGGTCAGCGCGCTGCGCACGTAGGGCTCGGCTGCGGCGACGCTCTGGGCCGCCGTCGTTCGGGGCGGCCAGTCGAGCTCGCCGCGCATCAGCTCATGCCCCAGCCGCTGGATGCGGACCTGAACCGCGCTGCTCAGCCACGCACCAAAGCCGCGCCGCATGCCGTCGAGCTGGTTGATCCAGTCCGTATACTCGAGCCACTCCGTGAACGGCGCGAACCGCACCCGAATCCCGCGCTTCTGCAGGCGATCGACCACGTAGTCGTTGGCGAAGGGATCGCACCGCACGTAGATCTCGCCCACCACCATTACCGTTGGCCCGTGGCCCGGGCCGCGGACGCTGGCAAAATCCCGCGCCGCCCGCCGCAGCAGCGCGGCGCAGCCGAACAGCCGGCCGCTCGTGACCTGCGTGAGCGCGTTCGAAAGCGTCAGGTTGCCGCGAGCCGCCTGCTCGAGCCGCGCAACCAGCTCATCCATGTATCGCCGGTAGAGCGCCGCTGCCGCTCCCGGCTGAAGCTCCGCGGGGCGCGCATCGTAGAACGCTTCGAGCAACATGTCCGAGGCGACGAATGAGGTGAAGACCAGCGCCCCGAGCCCCTTCGGCACGCCTTCGAAATAATCTCGATCCGCCGGCGACCAGACGCCGACCCGCTCGTGCCACCCCAGCCGTTGCATGACGATCTTGTGCAGCAGGTTGTAGGTCCCGAATCGGCAGGGGCCGTTCGCCGTGGGCATGAAGAGAGTGAACCGCTCGTCGCTGTGGCGCCCTTTTTCGAGGCGCTGCAGGAAGCTCCCCAGGGTGATGCACATCGGCACGCATTCCTTGCCCGACGTATAGCGCCGGCCGAGCGCCACGGCCTCGCGGTCGGGCTCAGCAAGCGCCTCGGCCCGTACGCCGATCCCGCGCAAGCACGCGGCAAAGGCCTCGGCGCCCTCTCCCATCCGCGGGATCAGCACCGTCGACTGCCGGCGGATGATGTCTGCGAGGCCCTCCTTGCGCTCCTCGATCTCCCGCAGCCGGTTCGGCTCTCGTGCCTGCGCAGAGCAACCGACAGCCGCAGTGACACGAGTCGCCGCCAGATCTTCCCGGACACAGTGCAGGAAGGCCTCCACCCGCGTCTTGGTTCCCGCGTCTCCGGAGTGGCCATCGGTCTCGATCACGGCGTACGGCCGGCCCTCCATGATGAAACTGTAGAAGTGAAGGTTGAAGCTGTCCGGGCCACAGGCGTAGTTGGAGCACCACAGGCTGTAGATGCCCGGGGTGCGGCGAATCTGGTGAGCCGCGCGCAGGTTGCGTTGGCCGTATCCCCAATAGATGTCCATGAAAATGGGTGTTTCGGCGCGCACCTCGAAGCAATCCACCGGAATCGCGATCGCCCCCTGCTCGCGCAAGATCGCCGGGACGTTGGAGCTCAGCACGGTATTGTAGATGGTGTAGGTACGGCCGAGAACGACGACCGGGATGATCGCGTTCTCCTGGCAGAAGGCGAGCGCGTTACCGCCGAGCTCGCCGCACGCCGCGTCGAACCGCTCCTGCGCCTCGAGGGCGGCGTGATAGGCCTCTCCCCACTCCATCCCGGCCCGCCCGAGCTCCGTCACGACCCGCCCGCAACTGGCGACGAAGGCTTCCGAGCGGAGGTTGCCCGGGCCGAAATCGACTAGCGGCGACGCGATCCTGCCTTTCCCCTTGCTCCCCAGATCCCAGCGGACGAGGTCTGGGCTCGCCTGAACGATGGGGCAGAAGACCGCATTGCGCTCCGCGCCGACCCGGGGCATGTTGCGCAGCATCGGCAGGAACAGCCACTCCGCATCGCGCTCGGCCATGGCGCTGGCCAGCCCGTGGAAGTGCTGCATGGGCGCGCAGAACGGCACGTTCGCCTCCTCAATGCCGCGCTTGAGCGTGGAGTGGCCGGCGGGTGCCTCGAACAGCAGGTCGAAGCCAAGCCGGTGCAGAAAGGTGGCGAAGAAGGGAAACAGCCCCTTGAGCTGAAATCCGTCGGTGAGCACGATTCGCTCGTTGCCGCGCGCCACCGAAAGCTCGGCCGCGAGCTGCGCCACGAGCTGCTCGCGCTCGCGAAACGGATCCGGGCTGCAATCGGGCAGCTTCCGTTTGCCGGTGCCGTGATCCCACAGCGAGCAACCACCGCCCCACGTGAACTTTTGCTTGTGCCCTTCCACCAGCGTCGAGATCCGGTCGATCTTGCACTTGTTGCCGGCACCGCCGCAGCCTTTGGTGGCGCCGCAGGCGAACACGTCCTTCGACTCGACAGTGGCCTCGAGAAAGCGCCGCGGGTCGGCGGCGGAGCGTCCGTCGAGCGCAATCGAGCGGAGCGTGAGCAAGGCGATTCCCAAAGCACCGACGGTGCCCGGATTGGGGGGAATGATCACCGTTGCACCGGTCTGCCGGGCCACCGCAGCGGCCAGCGCGTCGGCGGAAAACGGCATTCCCTGGCAAAAAATGACGTCCCCAACCGATCGGCTTCCCTTCACTCGGTTGAGGTAGTTCTGAATGATCGAGTCGTAGATCCCGGCGATGATCGACTCGTTTTTCACGCCGGCCGCGACCGCTTCGTCGATGATCTCGGCCATGAAGACGGAGCAATGCTGGCCGAGCGACACCCCGGCGTCGGCCTCCATCGCTTCCTGTCCGAGCTGAACGACGTCCTGAATGCCGGAGAATTTTCGGCCTTGCTCCTCGATGAAGGAACCGGTGCCGGCACTGCACGCTTCGTTCATCGCGGCATCGACCACACGACCTTCCGCCAGCCGAATGTACTTGGCGTCCTGCCCGCCGATCTCGAAAATGGTATCGACGCGGGGGTCGAAGCTGAGCGCCCCTTCAGCGTGAGCGGCGATCTCGTTGAGCACGTAGACCGCCTCGACGCCGTAACAGGTCGACAGCAGTGAACCGACGATCTCTCGACCGCTTCCCGTCGCGCCGAACGCGAGCACCGGATACGCCCCGACAGGGCCGGCGGCAAATTGTTGCATCAGAGCCTGGGCCGCGCGCACCGGGTTGCCGTTGGTGCTGAGGTATCCCTCCCAGACCACGGCGCGCGAGGTGGCGTCCAGAGCCACCGCCTTGGAGCCGGTGGAGCCGATGTCGAAGCCCAGAATCAGCCGGCGGGCGGTGCAGTCGAGCTCGCCCTGGGGTGGCTTCGGCATGCGTTCGACCTGCCCGAGATAGGCGCTCAGACCGGCGACGCGATGCAGGCGGGCCGGCTCCACCGCCGCCAGCAGCTCGTCGCGCGGCGGTGCGGCGCTACGCTGCTCGGCTGCCACCAGAGCACAACCCAGCGCCTCGAGGTAGATCGCCTCGTCCTGCCGGTCATCCTCGCCGCTCGCGCCGAGGTCCTCGCCTGCCGCATCGAGCAAGCACATGTCGTGCCGCGCGAGGAAGCGCGCAAAGTGCTCGCGAATCCGCCGGGAGCGGCTCACCCCGCCGATCAGCAGCACGCGCGGCGGGCTGATACGAGGCTTGATCAGCACCTGCACGTTCTCGCACACCGCATCGTACAGGCCGGCCAGGATGTTGGCGCGCGACTCCCCTTTGTTGGCGAGATGGGTCATGTCCGTCTTGAGGATGACGGGACAGCGCCCCGAGAGCGCCGCGGGGTTGTCCACGGTCTCGCATAGCGCGCTGGCCTCCTCGATGGAGAGGTCGAAGCGGGCGACGAGCTGGCGGAGGAAGTTGCCGGTTCCCTGCGAGCAGCGGCTGTTCTCGCGCAGCACTTCGACCCCGCTCGCACGCAGCTCGAGCACGGAAAAGCCATGCGCGCCGATGGCGACGATCGTCGCGGGCTCTTCTGCCCCGTACACGTAGCGAAAGCCACGCGCCTGAGCCTGTTTCAACGGCACTCGTGGCAAGCTGAGCAGGCGGGCGAACCGCCCGGTAACGGCAGCACCGGTCACGGTGCGCCATGCGAAGCGCTCGAGCAGCTCGAGCAAAACGCTCGCGGGTTCCTTGTGGTGCTCTGCCCACGCGCGCCGGCCGCCTCGCAGGCCCTCGGGGGTATGATCGAGCTCGACGACCTTGATGGTCTCGGCCCCGATATCGATGCCGACATATCGCCTGTCCATGACCAGCTCCGTGGTTGGAGACCAGGTTGGGGTTGGAGCACCGATGCTCCCACCCATAGGAGGCGTGCCGGAGATTAGGCTGGTGCCGCCCAACCTGTCAATGAGTGGTCGGACCGGCTGACGACGAAGGGATGACGAAGCAACCTCGAGAAGAAAGCCCCGAGCTCACGCCGCGCGGCCCGAGAAGTGGGCCGCGGGCGTTTGCGAACCTCCTGCAGTCGCATGCCTGGTTAATTTTTCCGTGGTAAATCGACAAGTGGGGGTTCACTCGGGTTCACACGGAAGAAGCGAGCTTGATCTCGCCGGGACCAGACCAGGTTCAGCAGCCTCGCGGCCGACTCGTTAGGTCCCTCGGGGCGGGCCTCCAACCCGCTCGGTTCTACCCCGTCATGTGTGCTGCGCCCAACTGGCCTTTGGGGTAGATCCTGATCCGGAGCAGTAAAACTCAGACGGTTCCTTCCGAAGAATGCTCTTCTTATCGCCCCCGTCAGGTTAGGGTACCGCTTCCCAGCCCCGGCCGTCCGTAAGACGCCCTGCTTCTTGGCGGCATCCTTGCTTCCGTTGCTACCGCCAAGAAGGAAAACACGCGACCAACGGCATCTGCGCATTTCGGAAATGACTCAGACAAACCATGCCCGACCGCCGTGATTGAGTTGTTGCCATTTCGCGAGCCGCCCGATCCAGCGGCCCACCGTTCGAATACGATTCTTGAGCCTTTCTTGATCGCTTGGCTCAGAATTTAGGAGTTTTGCCTTGACCTCTCGCCGATGATTCGTCAGGTCCCTGACGAGCTCCATGATCCGAGCCCGCACGCTGGCAGTGACCCGTTCTCGCGGCATTCGTCCGTGTTTTCTGCCTGCTAGACCTCGCCGCGCGAGAACGTACGCGACCGCTTCATGGTCGCTCATGCCTCGGTCTCGGGCATACTTCAGCACGCCCTCGGCCGAGCTGTAGGCTGCTGGCACCAACACGACCTCAACGCCTCGCTCCATGGCCTGCCGAAGAATCGCCGCCTGTAAGCGCCGGTAGGCAAACTGCGACGCCATGCGATTGAAACGCTTGTCCGTATCGAGACGGCCTTGCGTGAAAGAGAGGTTCTCCAGCACCAAGCCGGCTCGACACGCGCACGCCCATTCGACGATTTCGGCCGCGATCTCCCCGATCCGTACGTCTCGCTTGTTCCGTCGCGCATGTTCGAGCTCGGGATGAAGGACCGTCCGCCGGTCGATCGCGTTGCCAGAGGCATCCGTTTCCACCAGCGAGGTTCGGTCGGGGTTGAGGTCCACTCCCAACGCTTTCGGGCCCACGCGCACGGCCAAGACCGCTACGTCTACCTCGATCGTGATGTGTGCCCGGTAGCGTCCATCTTCTCCTCGGAGGATCTCAACGGTGTAGGGAGATCCGTCTAATACGGCGAAATGCAGATCCTGTCGATATTTGGGTGGCACGAAAAGACCGCCACCTATGCGGGGTGCGTTTTTTCCCTTGTCGACAAGATGCGAAAGGGCCGCTTCCAAGCGAAAATGGCCTGTGTCGTCCACGAAAATGCGTAGGTGCGGATTGCCGTTCTTGGTCTTGTCGCCGCGACAGATCAGGCGATTGCGCCGTCGAGCACGCCATTCGGCCCTGGAGATCTTGCCTTGGCATCGTTCCTCAAACGCTTTGCGGCCTCCGAAGATCGCGGGCGGAACCGTTCCGGCCTTTTGGTGGGCTACCAGCTCGTCGTGATCCTTGCGTAGTTTCTTCAGCCGGGAATCATAGCCTCCGAGTGCTCGTTCGAGGCGCTCGGCTTTCGATCGCTTCTTCTCAGTACGAGCAATCTTCTCCTCGAGGTCTGCTATCTGGCCCGGAAGACGCTCCTTTTGGGAAGCCAGGATCTCGGTTGCCCATTGTATGGCCTCATCTACGTAACGACTATTGAGGCCGTGAAGATCCTGACCTTGTATCTTGAGGTCTTCCCGGCTTCGCCCTTGTCGTAACGCGTTGTAAGCCCACCTGGCCGCTCGACAGAAAAGCCGCAGCTCCGTTTCAAGCACGGTTTCTCCGAGTGCTTTCCACGGGTTCGGCATCGCTTCAAGGGTGGGATCCGCCTCAGGGAACCACTCACTTTGGATCGTCCGTTTCGGCCTCGACACAACCTTTTTCTTTTTCACCGACATCTTCTGGTCCCGAAAACAAATTCCGTCGTACTACGCGCAATTGTCGAGATCCGACGGTGGAAACTGCCCCGCCAGTAGATCCTCTGCCATTTTTTTATTGCGTTACCGCCGCGGGCTCCATAAAGGCGCGCAGCGAAGGAACGGATAATAGCCAACAAATCGTCGGCCAGTTCTTCTGTATGTTCCTTCTTTTCGGCCTCGAGTACCTCGACCCGCACGTCGAATGCGCCGAAGGTCCGCTCGAGGTAATCGTATCCGAACCGAGCAAGGCGGTCTCGATACTCAACGATGACCCGATCGATCTTGCGTCCGAAAACCAGGTCCAAAAGCTTTCCAAGCTCACGGCGCTTCTCATTGACTCCGCTCGCGACTTAGGAAAAGCTTGCCACCACGTCATACCCACTGCTAATCGCATGTTCGAATAGTCGGTCCTTCTGGCGCACGAGATTGCCCATCTCAGCCTGTTTCTTCGTGCTGACACGCGCATAGATAGCCACTCGCAACCGAGCGCCACGCTGAGTTTGCTTGCCAAGCATTTGGTCGACGACCCACTGAGGAATTCTTCGATGGCCACCTACCGTCTTGACCGAGGCGATTTTGCCATCGCGGGCCCAAGTTCGAAGCGTGAACACGTTGACACCAAGAAGTTGGGCGGCTTGACCGGGAGTATAGCAACGTTCAGTTATCTCGATAGGTTTTCGCATACCTCCTGAGCATGGCACATTGGCCCTCTCGAATCAACAGCAAATGCAGTCCGGGACTAGCAATTCCTGCAGCAGCTGCGAACCTCCCCCCCGCGAACGCGGGGAGGAGCACGATTGCGCTTTTCCCCCTACTTCTTGGCCAACGCGGCGAAATACAATCCCTCTCCGTTCAGCACCAGCGAGCTCCAGACCCCCGAATAGCGGAACTTGTCCTTCAAGGTCTGCATTGCTTGTGCCGCGGCCGGGTCGCTGCTCAGCGACTTCAGATACACGTCGTTCCACTCGTTGACGTTGGAGAAACTGACCAGAATCGGCTTGCTGCGGCCGACCAGATCCCACATCTCTTCAAAGCCCGGCGAGCGGTCCAGCGTGAGGTGAGCCAGTTTCGCGTCGATGACTTGCTTGATGCCGTCGGCACCGCTGTTGATGGAAACCAGCAGCATGTCATCGACAAAGGCGTAGGCGAAGTTGGTTCCCATCGCCAGGATTTCGGCGCCTTCGTAGGTGGTTTTTTGCATGGCCTGGGCGAGCGCCGGGGGCGTGAAGCGCGTAATCAGTTGCTGAAACTTGGCCTTGTCAGCCAGATGCAAGGCTATGATCATCTGCATTCTTTGCAGGGCGCCGAGCACCTGCTGGCCGCTCGGGTCGCCCCCGGGCGGCAGCGACGACAGCGCGTCCAGGCCATTGACGACATAAGCGAGCTCGCCGGAGATCGCTTCCATGACGTCCCGCTCCAGATCGATGCCTTGCTGCCGGAGCTGTCCGAGTGCCTGGTTCTTGGCGGTTTGCGCCTCGGGAATCTTGTCCATGATCTGCGAAACGAGGGCCCAAACGAGCTTCACGTTGATGGCGGCGTAGGTGCTCGAGTCGGACGGCAGCACCTTGGCGGTGTCCATGTTCAGGCCGTAGGCGGCGTTGAAGATGGCGCTGAGGAGCCCGCCGCCGAAGGTGGCCTTGACGGCGAGGCGGCCTTCGGTGACGATGTCCTCGCCGCGCCGCCCGGAGCCCGCCGCAAGCGGTCCCAGCGCTTCGAGCAGCGAGGTGACCCCGGGTTCCGCCGCGGACGCCACCGAGATCGCTCGCGCCAGCTCGCCGGCGGCCACGTAGGCGACCATACCCTGCGCGAAGCGGATTTGCCGTGCTGCCTCCTGGTACTCCGCCTGCTCGCCCAGAGACGGCCCGTCTTGTCCTTCGAGCCGGTCGACCGTCGTGCGCACGAAGTCGCAGTCAGACCCGAGCACCGCGAAGTTGGCGTGCACCGTCCAGCAGACGTTGTCGCTGGACGGCGCGGGGACGTGCACCGTCGCCTTGCCGTGCGTCTCCTGGGTGAACTGTCCGGCGACGCCGTTGACACCAAAGAGGCGTTCGAGCGCGGCGGTGGCCGCCGCATCATCGGTGCTCGCGAGCAGCAGACCGATCTTCAGCAGCTTGCGCATCTGCTCGGGGCTGGTAGTTTCGTTCGACTTCGCTGCGGCGGCGATGCGCTCGAGATCACCACTGATCGACACCGCATAGCGCAGGCCGAGCCAGCTCAGCGTTTGCGCGTCAACGGCACCGCCGCCCGCTTCCGTCGACTTCTTCATCGCTTCCTTGAACGGCGCCGACTGCGTGATCGCCACGAGCAGCGCCTGCTGTTCCGCGGGACCGTATCCGAACTGCTCCAGGTCGAGCGCGAAGAACACCTTGGTATCCGCCGGGGCAATGCCGAGAGCGCGCGCCATGAACGGAGAGGCATCGCCTGCCGGCATGACGGTGCGGCCCCTCATGAGGACATACGCGGCGACGCCGAGCACGACGACCAGCAGCAGCCCAATTACCGCAAGGACCGCGGCGCCGCCACGGCTCGCGCGCCCCGCGTGATGACTCGAATCCAGTTGTGCCATTTGCCTGAGCTCCTCCGCGCCAACGAACCATGCGGTATCGGCAACTGGCGCGCTGCCGCCGCCCCGGACCCTGAAATTGACCGCCCTAGTTTATAGGCTCACGCGCCCGGTCTGAGCAATCGACCACACCTTCACAGCAAGACCCGCGCAAGCCGCTCCAGGCCGCGGGCCAGGTTGCTTCCCTTGAGGTGACAGCGCAACAAGCGGCGGCCGCGCCGCTCCAGCGCGGAAAAGTCACCGAGCGCCTGCGCCTGCTTGAGCACCGAAAACCCGTAGAGCAGGCCGGGGATGGGCACGTCCCGCTGCTCATCACACGTGAGCTGCAGGAAGACCCCCGTGTTCGGCCCTCCCTTGTGAAGCTGACCCGTCGAATGCAGGAATCGCGGTCCGAAGCCGTAGGTGACGGCAACTCCCGTTTCCGAGGCCAGGCGAGCGGCCAGCCCGTGCAGCCCGCGCGCGATTTCCGGCGTCGGGGGAAGGTACGCGAGCAGCGCGATATAGTCGCCGGGCCCGGCGGAAGCCACGTGCGCGCGCAGGAGCCCGGTCACTTCCCCGCCGCCGTCGCCGGCCGCTCCGGTTCCCACTACCCGCAGCTCCTCGCTTTCCGCCTGCACGTGCTCCGAACCGAAACCGCCCGCCGCGGCATGGCGAGAAAGAAACTCCGCCGTGAGCACCTTGCTTTCCTTGACGTTGGGCTCATCGAAGGGATTGATGCCGAGAGCCGCGCCCGCCATCGCCGTGGCGACCTCCCAGCGAAAAAGCTCCGCGCCGACGTCCGCCGGCTCCCGCAACGCGACGTGCAGGACCGGAAGGCCCGTCTCGGCCATCGCCGCGAGCCGGCTCCCCGCCAGCGCGGCGCTTTCCTCGCCAATCGTCAGCACCACCGCAAGCTCGTCGGCGCGCGGGCGCGCCAGAGCTGCCGGGGACTCATCGACGAGCGGCAGGATTCCCTTCCCCATCTTGCCGGTGCTTTCCGCGACGAGCTGCTCGACCCACGCCCCCAAGGCGCGAATGCGAGAATCGAACACGAGCGCGAGCTTGTCCCGCCCAGCCGCGGCCGCCGCGCCAAGAAGCGCGCCGAGCACCAGACCCGGGTTTTCCTCGCCGGCGCGCCACGGGGAGCACGCCGCCGCCATGGCCTCGGCGCGCGCCAGATACGAAGGGAGATCCACGCCGAGCAAGGCGGCGGGCACCAGACCAAAGTACGAGAGCGCCGAGAACCGGCCCCCGATGTCGGGCGCATTCAGGAAGGTCTTGCGGAACCCCTCCTCCGCGGCGAGACGGGCGAGCGGGGTTCCGGGATCGGTGATCGCCACGAAGCTCGCCCCGGCGGAGACCCGCCCGCGGAAATAGCGGTAGAAGGCGTCCACCTCGGTCGTGGTGCCGGACTTGGAAGCGACAAGGAACAGGGTGGAGCGTTCCTGCCAGCCGGCCAGCGCCGTGGCCACCGCCTCCGGCGAGGTCGAATCGAGGATGCGCACGTCGAGAAAGCCGTCGCGCACGCCGAAGACGCTGCGGATGACCTCGGTGCACAGGCTCGATCCGCCCATGCCGAGCAGCAGCGCCGACCGAAAGCCCGCCTGCCGCGCTTCGGCGGCGAAGGTCTCGATCTCTGGCACGCGTGCCCGCATATCCGCGACGGCGGACAGCCACCCGAGCCGCTCGCCGATCGCCTGGCGCGCCTGCGGATCGCCGCCCCACAGGCTCGTGTCCCGGTTCCACAGCCGTTGCACCGCGGCATCCTCCTGCAGGCGGGCAATTGTGCGCTGCAGCTCTTCGCTGACTGCGGCGGCATGGACGGTGGACGCCGGGCTTGCGGCGGCTGCGGCGCCGGCGTGAGCCCGACACGCGTCGCCGACTCCGGACAGCAGCCCCGTGAACGCCTTGGAGAAGGCTTCGACCCCCTGGCGCTCGAGCTCCGCGCACACCGCCTCCAAGTCGATGCCGGCGGCCGCGAGCTCGCTTACGACCTGGTCCGCCTCGGCGAGCCCGCGCTGCAAGGTCTGCTCCGCCCGTCCATGATCCTTGAACGCGGCGAGCGTATCGACCGGAACGGTGTTGACCGTCCCCGGCCCGACCAGCTCCTCGACATACAGCACGTCGCGGTACGCAGGATTCTTGGTGCTCGTGCTCGCCCAGAGCAGCCGCTGGGGCTGGGCGCCGGCGGCGGCGAGCTCTCGCCAGTCGGCGGCGTCGAGGAGCTGCTGATAGGCGCGAAACGCGCGCTTGGCGTTGGCGATGGCGGCCTGCCCGCGCAACGGCGACGTGGCCGGGAGCCGGCTATCCACCGCGGTGTCGATGCGACTGACGAAAAAGCTCGCCACCGAGGCCACGGAGCCCACCTGGCCGCCCGCTTCGCGCCACCGCCGCAAACCCCGCGCGTAGGCGCGCGCGATCTCGACGTAGCGAGCTACCGAGAAGATCAGCGTGGCATTGACCGAGATGCCCTCCGCGATCAGCGTTTCCAGCGCGCGCACGCCCGGAGCCGTGGCCGGGACCTTGATCAGCAGGTTCGCCCTGTTCACGGCGTGCCACAGGCGGCGCGCCTCGGAGACGGTGTCCGCCTCGTTGTATGCCAGACCCGGTGCAACCTCGAGGCTGACGTGGCCGTCCCTGCCGCCCGTCGCTTCGTGCACCGGGGTCAGGGCGTCGGCCGCGCCGCGGATATCTTGCACGGCCAGCGCTTCGTAGACCTCCGAAGCGCTCATGCCGCGCGCTACCAGGTGGCCCAGAGCGCCGGCGTAGGCCGTGCCGCGCAACATGGCGGACTGGAATATGGCCGGATTGGACGTGATCCCGGTGATGTCGCCGGCGGCGATCCAGCGGCCCAGCTCCCCGGAGTCGAGGAGCTCCCGCGACAAGTAGTCGCACCAGATACTTTGTCCGAGCGCGGTAAGAGAGCGGATGGCGTTCATGCAGTCCTGTTCCTGTTTGCGGTTGAGTCGCCCCGCTTGCGGGTCGCGCGCGGGGCACGTGCTCTGGCGGCGCCAAACACGGCGGCGCAGCAGGGGCAGAGAGGGGAAGGTGATGTCGCCGGGTCGAAGTGGTGGCCACAGAGCGGCCGTGGGCCGCCGGGAGCACCACCGCGGTGCAGGGCCGCGTAGAGCCCGCGATAATGTGCCTCCATGGTTTCCAGGCGCGCGGCGACGGCACGCACGTCCGCGGTAGGCATTTCGTCTCGCGCGGCGCTGAGCAGCTCGGCGCACACCTCGCGGCGCAACAGGCGCCAGGTGGACGACCACGGATGATTCGCGCCGAGCGCCACCTCGGCGACGGCCAGAAACGCGTAACGCGTATCGAGGCGGCGGACGGCGGTGAGCCACATTTCGAGCTCCGTGAGCCGCGCCAGCTCCCGAATCGCCGCGTTCACTTCGGCGGCGGCGGGTCGCAAGCTCCCCAGTGCCTCGCCGCGGGCGCAGCTTGCGACCCTGTCCAATGTCGTCCAGAGCGCCGCGAAGGCAGCCGCCGCTGGGGCTACCGGTCGCGGCTCGGGAATCGGCGTCGGCACGAACGCCCACATGAGGTGAAGGTCGGCAAGGTCCCGGCGCCACGCCGCGATGCGCGCGATCACGGCGGCGGCAGCACCGCCGATGTCGAGGGCGGCTGCGCCGCCGGGCGCGAGCCCGGAAGCCTTGCAGACGGCTTCGAGCAGCCTGGCGCGCACGCTCCGGTCATCCTCCCGCGGGCGGGTGAGGTGGCGGAAGCGCAGCAGCTCCTCCAGGGAGTGGGGGCGCTCCCGTCTGGCCCCAAGCGCATCGCCGCTGTCATGGGGCAGGGCGACTTCCAGAGTGCCGGCCGTTTCGAGGGCGGCGAGGACCACCGCGAGCCATTCGGCTTCCAGAGAATAGAGGCCCGGCGCAAAGACCGCCGCGCCGGCGTCAGGGCCGGCGGCGGCGGCGGCGGACGGAGGCGCCACCAGGAGCTCCTCGCGCGTCAGGACGCGGTCGGCGGGTTTTGCCGCGAGGGCGGCCAGCACGTGGCGGCCGAATCGGGAGGCTTCGGGCGCCGGCGGACAAACGGCGGCGCGCAGCTCCAGAGCGTCGAGCACGGCCGCGGCACGGGCACCGGGCGGCGCCCCGGCGAGCGCCGCCAGTGCGTCCCGCGCGGCACCGGCGCGATCACGCCCGGCGATGTAGCACGAGAATCGAGGGTACTCGGGCGCTGCAGCCGCAAAGCACGGCTCGAAACACCGCGCCAGCACCGCAGCGAGAGCTGACCCTGCAGCCTCCCCCTCCGCCCCCCCGGCCATCGACTCGCCAACAGGCTTCGGCTCGCCCTCCGCGCCCACCAGGTACAGAGCCTGGGGGGCCGCCACCATGAGCTCCTCGCCGAGGCGCCGCATGAGGTCCTGGTAGCGACTGTCGAGGCTCCGCCGGCCGTCGCCCGCGGCCAGGTCACGCAGCTCGCGGATCGCCGCGGCCCGGCGCAAGGCGTTGCCGAGCGCATCTTCAAGCGCGGGGAGCCGCCGCGAGAGGTCCACGGCAATGACCAGAAGCGCGCTTCCCGCGGGCGGCACGGCCGATGCCGGCTCATCCGGCCCCAGGAAGATCGCCGCCACCGGTTCGCCTGGTGCCGCGGCGACAGTTTCCGGCGCGGCCGCCGCTCCGAAGCAGATCCGGCACGCGCGCGAGGCGTTGCGCGCCGCCCAGACCAGCTCCACCATCGCCGTCTTGCCGTAATACGGCGCGCGGGTGTCGCAGTCTGGCAACGCCTCGGCCAGGAGCTCGAAATAACACTCGCGGACCGCCGGCGCGGTGATGTCCGGGAGGTCGCGCGCGGCGATCACGGCGTCGAAGTCGACGACGCGCTCCAGATCGAGATAAAAGGCGTCCCCGTCCATCGTCGCCGCCACAAGCTGCCCTTCGGCTGTGCTGCGCATGAGGCGGAGCACGGTTTGCACGTGCGTGCGGAGGTTCTCTGCGGGGCTTCCTCCCATGGCGGCGGCGCCGGCATGCCAGACGCAAAGCTCGTCGCGGAGCGCCGCGGCGGTCAGGGGAACGGGCCGCGAAAGGTCTCGATCCGCCAGGCGCGCGAGCCCCAGGGCCTTGGCGATGCGGATGGCCGTGGCCAGGTAGGCGCGCCGCGGGAACGCTGCGCGCAGGCGCTGGCAGAGCTGCTCCACGGTATCGATGACAGTGGCGACACCCGGCGCCGAGCGCGCGTACGGATCGGCGACGAGGAGATCCCAGTAGCGATCGAAGGTCAGCAGTCCGGGTGGAGAGGCCGAAAACTCGTCGGCCGCCGCAACCGCGGAACCGCCGCCGTCGAGATCGGGCAGCGGCCGACCGGGCGCGGAGCTGACGAGCGCCGCGACCGCACCAAGAACGTGCCGGTTCTCCACGTGGGCTAGCTCCCGGAGCCGGCGCAGGAAGGAAGGGTGGAGCGGGAAAAGATCGATGAGCTCGTCGAGGCGCTCGGACATGCCTTCGTATAACGGCGCAATCCGCTCCAGGTGCTGCCGGACACGGCCGCGCTGCTCCGCTGTTTTGGGAAGCAGGCGGCGACCAACGACGAAGGCCAGGTCGGTGGAATCGATGGCCGCCTGCACGAAGCGGTCGCGGATGCGCGCCATCTCGCCGGCAAGACCGCTCAGGTGCGGCGATTCGAAGATGGACTCCTGCAATCCGGCGACGAGCCGCACCGGCGCGGTTGCGGAAACCTCCGCCAGCTCGCGCAAGAACACGAGGTCGCGCGCCAGGTCCGGCACGGCGCGAGCGCGCAGATAGTCCAGTAGCTCGTCGATGACGACAAGCAGCCCCTTGCCGTCGCCCCGCGAGGCGAGCGCGGTGCAGGCGCCGGCAAGCGCGGATTTGCTCTCCGACACCGCATCGGCCAACGGAAAGCGAAAATCGATGCCCAGCCCCGCGAGACGCTGTGCGATGGCGTTCACGACCACCTCGCGCAGCCCCATGTCGGTCGCCCCGAGCTCGATGCGCACTGCGAAAAACGCGCCGGCCAGGGGGGAGAGCACGCTGGCGGCGTCACCGTTCGGCAACGCTTGCGCCAGCTCGGGAAGCTCCGCCACGGCGGAGAGCGCCGCGAGGAGGTGCGATTTCCCGGTGCCATACGTGCCGACGACGAGCACGCCCTTGCCGGGCTGCGCCGCGCCCACCGGGGCCAGCGCGAGCTGCGGAACGACGCGATCGCGCAGCATCCCGAGCAGCCGCGGCGAAAACTCGAAGGAGCAGGCCAGCGCGAGCGCGCGCGCCGGTTCGTCCGCGCTGACGAGCTGCACGACGTCCGTGAACGGCGCCAAGCCGGTGAGATCGGAATAGGTCAGCATGCCGGTCAGACCACGGCCCCAGACTGAACTTGATACTTGTAGATGTCGCGAACGATCAGGTCCTGGCGCTGCGGATCGAGGTCGATGAAACGCAGGCGGATCAGCCAGCCATGGGCTTCCTGCCGGACGCTCACGATGTGGCAGGGAATCCCCGCGACGCGAAAAGCCCCATCGAAGTCGGGGTCGACGACCATGCGGGTCTCCAGCGTCTTCGGCTCGCCGGTCTGGATGGCGAGCCCACCGGCGCTGAGATTGACGACCTGACCCACGACGGCCGGTCCGCGGCTGGTGTCGGCGAAAACCGCTTCGCCCTCGACTCCGTTTAGCACGACGCCGGGAAACAGCGCGAGCTCGAACTCCGTCTCGATGCGGAAAAACTGCCGGCGTTGGTTGCGGTTCACCGCATCGGCGTGGGCAATCACCACCCTGCCCGAGTCGCGGTCGGCGCCGATCACGCGCGTCAGGAAGCTGTATTCGGTGTCGGCCTGCCGCATGAGGTGGACGTCGGCCGTGTCACCGACTCCAATCCGCGCCAGTCGCGGCTCGTCCTCGTCCAACAGCGCGACGATGTCGATTCCCCCTTCGTCGCGCGCCGCCACGACGCAATGTATGACCGCGCCACCGTCGCCGCCCGGTCGCCGGATGGAGACCGTCCATCCCGGCTCGATCTGCCGCGTCGATTCCAACATCTGCCCGTCTCTGAGGTGGTCGAACCCGAGCTTCGCGCGAATTCGCGAGATCTCCATCAGCTTCCTGTTCTGACCCGGCAGGCGCTCGGCCACCAGGCGCGCCGCGTGATTCCCCACGATCTGATCGAATACGACCCGCGACATCAGCATCGAGGTGGGCCGTTTCATTCTCCGGGAGTCACCGAGCCCGGCTAGAAACCTGCTCTGGTCGCTCGACAGCCCACGCACCCGAGCGGCGCGAAAAAACTCGTCCCAGAGAGCCCGGCGCTGCCGCGCACGTTCCAGGAGATAGTGGGCCACCAGGTACAAGACCATCGCCGCTGCCGACCCCAGCACCAGCACGGACACCCAGGTGGGAACCTCGGTCCGCATGCTGAAGAGCCGCAGGAATGTCCGGTAACTTTCGTGCATGGCGAATCGGGGACTCCAACAGCCAGTGTATCGCCAACGCTGTCCTCGCGCAAAGCGACCGGCGCCTCCTGAATCCGCCGCCCATCCACCGGCGCCTGTTCACCTCCCCTCCGCTTGCGCGGAGTAGCAGTGAACGGTTGCGCGGGGCGGCACCTTGGGACCCGTTAACGAAATAACTGTTGCATTCGGCCGGCTGCGAAGGCCGCCGGCTTCGTCTCTCCTCCTCACCGTATCGCTCCATTGATACGCTTCGTCGTCGTTCCTCGAAAGCGGCCTTCTCGCTCGGCCTCGGTGCTTGACACAGTTATTTCGTTACGGGTCCTTATCGCCGGCTCGCGTGATACGCCTGCAGCGAGCTCAGCAAGCTCGTCCCATACTGAGCGTGACCGGTGTTGGTCACCGTTCCGGCAGCGGTTTCTTCGATCGTGGTGCCCTCGTGCCACTCGTTGAAGGAATAGACGGCGACCATCCCCCAGCTCTCTGGCCACAACGGTGTGGCAAAGGTGGCGGCGCGCTCGAGCATCCGCGAGAACTGCTTTTCGTACTCGACGAGGTGCAGCCTCGGGTTGCCGACGCGAATGGCATGGTCGTCGAACTGGGGGAACACCGACGGGACGAACGCGAGTGGCCGGGCGCGATCGGTGGTCGCCTGGGTAACCATCTCGAGCACGGCGGGGTAGAGGTGCTCGGCGAGCATGCCGGCGTATCTCTCCGCGCTCCCCGCGGCTTGCGCGGCGACGCGCTTGTCGTAGCAACTGAAGCACGTCACGGCGTCGTACGCGACGGCGCGTTCCATGAAGGCCGGTGGATTTCCCAGGGCGCTCCACTGCAGCTCGTCGCCGATGATATAGGGCACCTTCCCGGTCCTGGCTTCGGTGTGGCGGCGGACGGCGGGCATGACCTCGCGGACGAGCCCGCGCATCTCGCGCGCGAGGTAAATGTAGATCACCGGCTCGCCGCCGATGTGGAGGTAGTTCGGCAGCTTGGCGAAGCGATCGACGGCGTCGACGATGTCCTCGATGATGGTGAAACGAACGGTGTCGTTGGCCAGGTCGAAGCCTCGCTCCGGAACGGTCCCGAACTTCTCCCACATCCGCACCGCCACGTCGTAGACGACGGCGAACTGCAGCTTTTGGCTGGAAGGAGCCAGGAGCCAGCCCTCTTCGAGCCACTTGCCGGCAGGAGTGTCGGACCCCCACCACTCGATGAGGAGAATGTTCTTCGTGGGGCCGTCCCCCATGTCAAGAATGCCGTTGTGAAGCTCGGCGATCGCGGGGTCCGCGGACGAATACTCGCCGAGCTTCGGATTATTGGCGTATCCCTGCCACCAGTGGCCCGGGTGGACGATGGGGGCATACCACGTGTAGTAGAAGACGCCGGCGTTCACGGTGGAAGCGAGCGTGGGGCGCGCCCCGAGAGCAGCGAAGGACGGAGACAACGCCGCCCCGGTTTTCGCCGGCGGTGCCGCCGCGGCGCCTGCACCAGCCCCGAGCCGCGCGAGCAACACCGCACCAGATAGCGCAACAACGGTAACAAGAGCGCGGGCTACAGACACCTCGGTCCTCGCAAAGAAGCGGGCTCGCGCGTGTCCTGCCGACACCGCCGAGCCGGAGAGCGGTGGTAAAATAACGTGGATCTTGCCGATGGCAGGGAAATTATAGGAAGCCGCGCGTGGACTGGCAATCCCGGGATAACCGGCGTCGGCCGAATGTGCCTTACACCATGGCGACCGCGACGCGTGTGGCATGCGGCCCCCCACCTCACTCCCCCCGCGCGCCGGGGGACGGAGGGTGGCAGGTGACCCGGTCTCGCGCCGCAAGCTTCGGCCTTCAGGCCGGAGGCAGGCCAGTTGGATTCCGCGCTCCTTGATTGTACGTATAGTGCCGGCGGCGCGCCGGTCGACGGTGCAGCCCGGCCGGACCCATGGTTCATGAAGGAGGACAGCTCATGTCGTTTTCTCCCATGGGGAGCTTTTTCGGCTTCCTCAACACGCTTTCGGGCTCGCCGGTCGCGAGCCGGTTCGGGCTGGACAAGATCGCGGCGCAGGTGCTCTATCAGGGAACGAAGGCGGGGGTGCGCGCGGCCACCCTCATGCGGACGCGCTTCAAGGCCGGCGCGAGCCTGGTTCCGGACGAGGATTTGCAGCAGGTAAAGCCGACCGGGCTGTTTGACCTGACCCTGACCGAGGAGCAGCAGATGACGCGCGACATGCTCCGCGAGCTCGCCGCCTCCGAGCTGCGGCCGCGGGCGCGCGAGGCGGAGCGGGAGCGCGGGGCGCCGGACAGTTTCTTCGCCCAGGTCCACGAGCTCGGGATCCACGACATTGCGATTCCGCAGGCGCTGGGCGGCGCCGGCGAGCACCGATCGCCGGTCACCAGTGTGCTCATGGCCGAAGATCTGGCGGGCGGCGACATGAGCCTGGCAATCGCCGCGCTGTCGACCTTGGGGGTCATCAACGCCGTCAGCGAGCTCGGGAGCCGGCGACAAAAGGCGGCCATCCTGCCCGCGTTTTGCCAGGATGCGGCCCTGCAGGCGAGTCTCGCGCTGGCGGAGCCGCGCGCCATCTTCGATCCGCTGCAGCTTGCGACCAGCGCCCGGCGCGAGGCCGGCGGCTTCACGCTCGACGGCGTCAAGTGCGGCGTTCCGCTCATCGGCAGAGCCGGCGCCTTCCTGGTTTTCGCCGACCTCGCCGGTGTCGGGCCGCGCGGGTTCGTCGTCGAGCGCGAGGCGCTCGGCCTGGAGATGCAGGACGAGCGCAACATGGGTCTGGCCGGTGCCGGCCTCGGCCGGCTCGTCCTGCGCGGTGTGCACGTGGCGGAAGACGCACTGCTCGGCGAGAACGACAGCGCCTACGACCATGGCAGGCTCGTCGACCTTTGCCGCCTGGGCGTGTGCGCGCTCGCGGTGGGGGCTTGCCAGGCGGCGGTTGACTACGTCATCGCCTACGCCAACGGCCGCATCGCCTTCGGCGAGCCCATCAGCCACCGGCAGGCGATCGCCTTCATGATCGCCGACATGGCGACCGAGCTCGAAGGCATGAGGCTGCTCACCTACCGCGCCGCGAGTCGCGCGGAGCAAGGTATGCCCTGCCACCGCGAAGCCCACCTGGCGCGTCTGAGCTGCGCGGAGCACAGCGCCGAAATCGGCACCAACAGCGTCCAGGTGCTCGGCGGCCATGGCTACGTGTGCGAGCACCCGGTGGAGATGTGGTTTCGGGACCTACGTTCCGTGGCGGTGCTGGAAGGCGTTTTTTGCATCTGACGGGGCCGCGGGCGCCGTCGAGTCGAGGAGGAAATGGGCATGCTAAACCTGGAAATCCCCAAGCAGCTCAAGGCCGTTGCGGATGCGGCGCACGAGATCGGCGCCGGGATGTTTCGCCCGATTTCGCGCAAGTATGACACCGCCGAGCACGAGTATCCCCGGGAGCTGGAGATGCTCCACGCGATGCTGAGCGGGATCGACGACGGAGGGGCCGCGGTCGGGGCCCGGGAGCTGCGCAAGCAGGCGGCGCCCGAGGCGGCCCCCGGCGGCCGGCCTAAAGTGCGCAACGGGCGCAACATGGCGGCGGTGCTCAACATCGAGGCGCTCTCCTGGGGCGACGTCGGGCTGCTCCTGACGATTCCCGGCCACGGCCTCGGCAACGCGGCGATCGCGGCGGTGGCGACTCCCGAGCAAAAGCAGCGGTTCGGGGGCAAGTGGGCGGCCATGGCGATCACCGAGCCGGAGGCCGGATCGGATTCCGCGAACATCCGTGCTACGGCGGTGCTGGACGGCGATTGCTGGGTGCTCAACGGCGAAAAGATCTTCGTAACGTGCGGGGAGCGGGCCGCGCTGATCGTCGTCTGGGCGACGCTCGACAAGGCGCTCGGCCGCGCCGCCATCAAGTCGTTTGTGGTGGAACGGGGCACGCCTGGAATGGAGCTGGTCGGCCTCGAGAAGAAGCTCGGAATCCGGGCCTCGGACACGGCCACACTGCTGTTTCGAGATTGCCGCATCCCGCGATCCAATATCCTGGGAAGCGAGGAGGTCAAGGTCGCGCAGGGATTCGCCGGGGTCATGGAGACCTTCGACAACACGCGGCCGCTGGTCGCCGCGATGGCGGTGGGCATCGCCGGCGCGGCGCTGGAGACGACACAGCGCCTGCTCGCGAAGGAGGGAATCGCGACGGGCTACGTGGCGAACCTCGCTCACACCAACGCGTTGGCCGCCGAGCTGCACCGCATGGAAGCCGAGCTCGAAGCGGCGCGGCTGCTGACGCTGAAGGCGGCGTGGATGGCGGACAACGGCCGGCCGAACAGCATGGAGGCTTCGATGGCCAAGGCGAAGGCGGGCCGCGTCGGCAGTCAGATCACGCTGCGCTGCGTGGCGTTATGTGGCAGCGTCGGCTACAGCGAGGAGGAGCTGCTGGAAAAATGGGCCCGCGACGCGAAGATTCTGGACATCTTCGAGGGCACGCAACAGATTCAGCAACTGATCATCGCGCGCCGGTTGCTCGGAAAGACCTCGCGGGATCTCAGGTGACGCGCCCGCCAGCAGCGCTGCGAAGAAACGCCGCCGCGCGGTTGCGGGGCGGGGCGGCGGCCGACCGGCGGTGCGGCGTCCCCAGAGCAACGCGGTCACCGGCCGCGGCGTCTCGCCAACCAGTCGCAAGCCGCGAAGAGGCCCGAGCGACGGGCAGCCGGTGGCGTGATCGCCCGGAGGCATGCACCCGCGAGCGTGATCGCCACAATCAGGCCGGCGGCTGACGGAGCGGGAACCTCGGCCGGAGCCCCCGGTGTCGCCGTGGGCTGCGGCGGCCCGGAGCCGTAGCGAACGACGAAAACGTCCGGCCGACCCACCGGCGAGGGCAGGCGCCCGAGCCGCGGTTCCCTTCGGACTGCCAGCAGAAGTGCTGCTCGTGATCCTGCTCGGCTGGCCCCTCTGGCGCGCTGGCCGCAGGGCCTCTGCCGCATTGAATTCGCCCCACCGCAGGCCTCATACTGAGGCGCAGGCGCGGTGCAAACCCCACCAGGGAGCATCACCATGAAGCTTTCATCCCCGCGAGCACGTGCGGCAGCGTTGCTCCTGCTGCTGTGGCGTGCCTTCGTTCCCTTCGGGTCGGCGGCGCCACCCGAAGCGGCGGACGCCGGTCACGAGCTGCTGAATGCGGGCGTGGCGGATTTCACCCACGGGAGCTACCACGCCGCCATCGAGAAGCTCGCCAGCGTGCTCGAGCAGGCGCCGCACGGAGCGCTGGCAGCGGAAGCGTCCTTGTTCCGGGGGTTCTGCTTCATCGAGCTCGGTTCCCCTGCGGAGGCAGCGTTGGAGCTCCGCAGGGCTTTGGAGCGAGACCCGGCGCTGCGCCTCGATCCCGCCCAGTACCCGCCCAAGTACGTCGGACCGTTCGACAGCGTGCGCGAGGAGATACTGCAGAGCCTCCCCGTAACCGCGACCCCGCCCCGCCTCCTGCTGGCGCCGGCGGAGGAGCTGCCGCCCGGGCTACTCGCAGGGGCCAATGAGCACGAGCGGATCCGCGCGACCTGGTACCGGCGGTGGTGGGTGTGGGCCGCGGCCGGCGCGGCGCTGGCCGCGGTCATCGCCAGTCAGGCGAGCGCCGGCGGAGGCGGCGGAGGGGGGCCGGCGCAGGCGGTGCTCACGCTGGCACACGACCCCACCCAAGGCGAGAAGATCTGCGTGCCAACGAGCGAAGGCTGCGCGGCCAACATGCTCTGGCCGGTCACGTTGACGGTGCGCGAGACGGCCGGACGCGCCGTGGCTCTGGCAGAGCTTCACGCCGTGGCCTACGATTGGGCTGGTATCCAGGTCGCCGACTATCCCGAGCTGACGCCCGCGCGCGTGTTCGGCACCACCGCGTTGCGCGCCGGCGGCACCATGGCCTCGTTGTCCGCCTTCAAGGGATATTGCTTCAAGGCTCCCATGCAGACCAACGGCCGCATCGAAGCGTGGATCCTGGGGACCGACGACAAGGGGAACCGAGTCGCGTCGGGGAAGGCCCGCTTCGACACCAAGGAGCTCGCGTCCACCGAACCCTACCCGTGCCCGGACGTCTGACCCCTGCGGCGTCCCGGCGCCGGGGCGCGGGCGCGACCTGTTCACCTCCGCCCTGCTTGCGGGGGGAAGGATTGGAAAGGTACGCACAGACTGCGGGCGTCACGCTCACCTTGGCTGCCCCACGGTCTGCGCCTCCACAAGCCGATGCTCACGAAAAAACGACCACATCTGGCGCGTGGCATCGATGCTGCGGCTCGTGGGGCCGCACAGCCATTCCGGCGCCGGCTCGCCACCCGGCCACGAATGACCTCCTCCCTCGACCGTATACAGCACCACGTCCGCGCGGTCCGTGCAGCTCGCATAGTTGCGGCGGACGACGCCCGGCGCCACCTCGGAATCGACGGGCGCCGGCGCGCAGCGGTTTCTTCGAGCCCAATTCGCCATCCATGTCGCCATGTCCGGAAGCAGATTGGGAGCCACCCATGACAGACCGCCCCGATACGGAGCAAGCTTGTCGGCCGTCCCATGAAACGCGATCACCGGCACGGGTCGCGGGTCTGGACACCAGCTCCATGGCAAAAACTGAGCCGACGCCACCATCCCAACCGCCGCAATTCGATCGGAAAGCGTGCACGACAGGACGAACGCCATGCCTCCGCCATTGGAAAGCCCGTCGGCGTAGATCCTGCCAGGGTCGATGTTGTAGGTTGCCTCCAGCGTGTCGATGAGCTCCGAGATGAATCTGATATCCTCCGTCAGGCGGGTTCCCGGCTGCTGCGTATGCCACATCCGGGGGAAATCGGTTCCCGACGGGTACACCACGATGAACGCGTGCTCATCGGCCAACCGGTTCCACCGGCTCATGCTTCTGTGCAGCGCAGGCCACGTGCCCCCGCCGTGCATGCTGATCACGAGTGGCGCCGGCGTGCCGGGGTCGTAGCTCCTCGGCACATACAGCAGATACTCGCGCTCTCGATTGGAGGAGACGATCGTGCCGTTGTTCCGATTCAGGACGGAAAAAGACATCGCCTCGACCAGCGCCAGAGCCACCGGCACGCCGATGAGCACCAGCACGGTGCCGATGACCCTCCGGGTGCTCGCGACGGAGGTTGTCGATGCTGCGGCCGCCTCCCGCCGTGCTCCGCGATGCCGATTCCACGCGAGCGCCAGCGGCGCCGCCGCGGGTCGCGCCAGGGGGACGGCCAGGATCGCGATGAGCGCGGGAAGGTAGCGCGGAATGGCCCGCGGCGTGGAGCCGAGCCACACGAGCAGGCCGTAGAGCGCCAGCACGACGGCGAGCCAGCAGGCGGCACCGCCCACGAGCACCCGGTCGCTCAACGTCCGGTCGCGACTGAGGCGTGTGGCAATCCAGGCCGCGGCGGACATCTTGACGCTCACCAGAGCGGCGAGGAGCCAGGGGAGGGCGTCCACGAACGCCGCCAGCGAGCTGAGGCTCGCGAAAATCCATTGGGCCGTCGGCAGGACGAAGACGAGGAGCGAAAGTCGAAGAAACACGCTCGACTTGATGAGCCATTCGCGGCCGGTCAGGCCAATGCACAGCCCCTGCACGAGCTGCTTCCACGTCGACACCATCAATCCCGAGAGGCACAGCAGCGCGACGGCGAGCATGCGGGGTGCGCCGATGGCAGCGCTTCCCTGACGGGCCCATGCGATCACCACCGGCCAGGTGCCTGACACCGTGAGCCCGAGCGGGATGGCGACGAGCACCAGCAGCCAGGCGGCCAACGTGCTCCACATCGCCATGGTCAGCTTGGCGAGGACGAGCGCCGCGCTGGTCAGCGGCCGCGTCGCGATGAATGGCGTCACGCCGGAGCAAACGCTCGCAGCGGAAGTGGACGTGCGCCCGGTCGCGGCGGCGAAGGCAGCCATGAAGGGCGGCGTCGACAGCCCGGCGAGAAGTGTGTAGGCGATGACGGCGGGGGCGTCGTTTCCGGGGACCAGGAGCAAGGCCAGCTCGCATGGCAGCAGGATCCCGACCCATATTGGCAGCGACCGCCCGTGCCGCCGCCACTCGAACCACAGTTGCGCGCGTGCGGGGGAAGGCGACTGGTCTCGCCGGCGCGGCAGGGCAGGCCCGAGGTGTCCGCGTCGGGCGACCATTCGCCACCAATCGGGCAGCTCGCCGCGGCGAGCGCGGGCCACGGCAAATCGGGCACAGAGATACGCGAGGGGAAGCTGCGGCGCCAGGATGGCGACCATCGCAGGCTCGGGGACCTGGTAATAGATCGCGCTGAAGACGACGGCGTTTATCGTCGTCAGCCACAGCACGGCGACGATCGGGCGCAGCCCTCGCGCACCGTATGGCATCCACGCCAGCACTTGCGTCCACGCGAGGAAGGTTGCGGCGTACAGCATCGGCCAGATCAGGGGCACCTCGACTCCCCATGCCCACCGTGCCAGCAGCGCCGTGGCCAGGCACAGGGCCGACATGGCCACCGTTCCATAGAGCATCGGCCAGGCCGTTAGCGCGGCGGTCGTCATCGGCAGCGCGAACAGGCGCGCCGGATAAATGGATTGGCGCGCGGCGAGGTCACCGTCGAAGCCGAAGCTGAACACCGCCAGGAAATAGAAAAACAGCGCGAAGAAGGGCACGAGCACCACGGCGGCCATGCCATCGGGGGGATCGAGCGTGACGGTGTATTCCGGTCCGAGGATCAGAAGCTTGAAGGCGGCGGCGACGAGCGGGTATCCGGCGAGGGCCACGAGCCCGAGGCGGTGCCGCCGGCACAGCTCCCAGGCGATGGCAAGGGCGGGGGAACGCATGATTCACGCATCCGCGGCGGACGTGGCGGGCGTCCCGACGTGGGCGACGAAAATCTCATCGAGCGACGGAACGCGTTCGGTGACGATGCGCGCTCCCCAGTTGGCGACAGCGGCCGCCAGCACCCCCGAACCGTCTCGACACGCCGCTGTCCATTCCCGTCCTGCACCGTCCCAGCGCAGCACGCCGGCGAGCGCGGGAGGCTGAGGCTGCGATTCCGCAAAGCGCACCGTCACCCACCGGTGCGCTTGCTTGATGGCGTCCAGCGGCGCGCTCAGAGCGACTGCGCCATGGCTGATCATGGTGACGTGGTCGGCAACCCGCTCCACTTCCTCCAAGAGGTGCGACGAAAAGAGCACGGTGCGGCCTTCATCGGCGATGGTGCGGAGAATGGCCCCGAGGATGTCGCGGCGAACCACGGGGTCGAGGCCGGACGACGGCTCGTCCAGCACCAGAAGCTCGGGCCGATGGGCCAGCGCGATCAGCAGCCCCGCGCGCGCTTTCTGCCCCTTGGACAGGTTCTTGATTCGCGCCGTGGCGTCCAGCGCGAAGCCCCGCCGGAGCTCCTCCGCGTACGCATCGTCCCAGGCGGGATAGAAGGCGCGCGAATACCAGATGAGCTCGTCGACGCGCATCCAACCCGGAAGGTCGTGCTCCTCGGAAAGATAGCCGATCCGCGACAGGACGCCGACCGGATCGGCGACGGGATCGAGGCCAAAGACGCGCACCGCGCCGCATTCCACCCGTAGCAGGCCCAGAAGGTGTTTGATGAGCGTCGTCTTGCCCGCCCCGTTGGCGCCGACGAGCCCGTAGACCGCCCCGCGCGGCATCGACAGGTAAACTGACCTCAGTGCTGTCCTGGCTCCGAATCGGCGCGTCAGCTCCGACACCTGGATGATCGGTTCATTCACCATCTTTCGATCCCCGCCTGGACGAGCCGTCCGGGATGCTCTCACTCAGCCCGACGGAAACGAGCGCATCAGACGAGCACGACCCCACGCGCGTCGCAGTACCGCCGAAGCCGCGGCGTCTTGTCGAGGGTGACGAGAACGCGCTCGATCGGGCCACGACCGAGCTCGCGCTCGACCAGGTCGCACTTGTCCCGAAATCGATCCACGTCCTCGTTGTCCGGGGTGGACTTCACCTCGAACACGCAGATGCGGCCGTCGATCGCCAGAATGTCATACTCGTATCGCCGGCCGGCGGGGCCGATCAGCCCGGTGCGGTCCTCCACGTGCTGGCGAAGGCGCACGTGCTCGGCCTTGAGATCCGTGCGATCGAGCGCGTAACGGAGCGTGCCGGCGACCATTTCCTCGAGGTTGCGACCGGCGCGCCGTTGCAGGCCGCCGACGACGACATCGAGGTGGTGCCCGAAATCGGCGATGCGCTGATCCATCGCATCGAACCGCTGATCCATCGCATCGAACCGCTGATCCATCGCATCGAACCGCTGATCCATCGCATCGAACCGCTGATCCACCGCCTCGAACCGCCGATCCACCGCCTCGAACCGCCGATCCATCGCCTCGAACCGCCGGTTCGATTCCTCACGCATCGCCGTCAGCTCGGCGAGCAACCGTTCCATCTCGCGTCGCGGCGGAAACTCGTCCGCGATCACCTCGTAAAGGCGATAGCGCAGCTCGGGCGCCGCCCGCAGAAGCTCGGGCAACTGTTCGAGAATTTCCTGGGCGTCGCGGATCATGGCGGGTTCCGACCTCGAAGACGTGCGGTTTCAAGACACATCATACATCGGACACGGGCGCGAAAGCACGGGGACTTGCCGGTGGGGTTTGGCGAACGCTTTCGGGCACGGCGTATCTCGCCGCGGGCAAGAGCGGCACCGCAGAGCCCTACGTCTCGCTGTTCGGCGCGATTCCCGCCGCCGAGGCGGTGGAGCTGGGCGCTGCCAAGGCCACGGTCGTCGCCGGAAAGCTCCTGGCCCGAGGCCGCGAGCTGGCGCATCCGGATCTGGCGGCCCATCTCGCCGCGGTGGAAGAGGCAAGCGCGGCGCTCGCCGCAGCAATGGAAGCGCGGACCCTGGCGGAGGAGAAGTCCTTGCTGCACGACATCCGGCGCCGCAAGATTCTGGCCGAGGTGCACGCGCTGATAGCCGACAGCGAAGTACAGATCCTGACGCGATTCCCGGGACGGCGCGACCTGGTGCGGGCGACCCTGGCGTCGGGACGGCCAACGAGGAAGAGGCGCCCGAAGGATGCCGGCACTGATCCCGCAAACGCCGAAGGCACACCCGAGGATGTCGTGTAAGCGCTCCGCATCCGCGGAACGGCTGCCCGACACGCGCGGGGACAGATTCGGAAAGCTCGGAACCGCTAGCCGAGAGTGTCGGGCGACCGCTCCGCAATTGCGGAGGATTCGCCCGCGACGTACGGTACGACACGGCAGCAGCCGACGCGGGCCCAGGTGACCAGCGCCGGCCGGTGGTAGGGGCGGCCCCCCGTGGCCGCCCACCAACGGGCGGACGGATCGGTTCCTCGGCAGGCACGGGGGCCTGCCCAGGCGCATCGATAGACGAAAGGACGTACGAGGCCGTGGCAGGCCTCCGGATCCAGCGGGTCGGGACCGTGAAGATGCCAACGGGGCATCGGGCCGCCGGAAGCCGGGTCGCTGGCCGCCGCCGGCGGCAGACTCCGAGATTCGCTCCGCCATCCACGGGAGCTCGACGAGCCACGGGAGCGCATCTCCCCCGTGCCCCGGCGGCTTGCGGACCCGAGAAGTTAGCGATAGCTCTTTCACAGCGTCCACTACCCGCCTCAAAAAAGGCCCTCTAAAGCGCTGCCGACTGCTTTTCCGAGCTGGGTACCCCAACCTCCCGCCAGCCACTCGCCTATTGATTTTGCCCCTCCTGGTCCGAAGCCCCCAAGCGTTAGCGCGCCTGGTTTGCCGGCAGTACCGAATGCACCTCGACTGACCTGCCTGATCCCGTTCGCCGGGAAAATCATTCCCATTCCTCCTGCATGCGTTTCCTGGTTTGCAGTCGCGCGGGCCAGCGAGTCCTGACCCTGCCGAGATGCGGAATCAGGTGCCGGCGATCGTCCGGCCACCGGGATGTCCGCGGCCGGCTCACCATGCAGGCCATGCCTCGCAGCCCCCGCCAGCGGCCCGCCTGCCGGAACGAGCATCCTCCGTCACGCAGGTCCATGCTCCGCGCTCGCCGGCATCTTGCATCGGCTATGCCAGGCTGAGTGCGCCGCCGCGAGGCGTCTGAGCAACCACTGCGGAATCGAGCGGCAAGGGCATCGTGCAGCACCCGGAAGCCTTGGTGCAGCCCGCTCGCCGGGGGGCGGGCGCGGTTGGTAAGTCATCCCGCGGGAGACGCCCGCGTCGCCTCTGCTTGCGAATCCGTCTCCGTTTCTTGCGTCGCGACGCCCCGGCTGTCTGGCCCGACCGGTGGGAGATGATTCTTCCGCCGGCCGGGCTCTTTCCGTGCCGGGCCTGGGGACGACATCGAAGCCCTTTCGCCAAGTCTCATTCCTCCTCGATGGTCGCCAGTCCGAGCGCCAGCATCGAGGCGATGCTCGCGTTTCTCGCAATCGACTGGCCGCGATGGTAGCATGCGCTGCTTGCCATGTCCGACGACCCCACGACCAACCATCCGCTGCGGCTGCACCATGACCGACTCGCCAAGCTGATGAGCCGCGCCGTCCTCGCCGGCTGCGCCACGGTGCAGATTGGCGGGGAGCTACTGCCGGATTCGCTCACCGCCGACGTCCTGGTCGAGCCGCGCGCGGCGCTGCCGCTGGATTTGCCGGGCGCCGGCCTGCTGAGCCGCCTCGTCGGGTCGCGGCTTGCCCTGCTGGAGAGCTTCTCCGCCGCGGTCGCGCCGCTGGCGCTGCGCTCGGCGGTGGCCAAGCTCCACCTGGTGCTGCGTCTTTGCGAGCAGCGGCGCCAGCCCGGTGCTCCGCCGGCGCGCGGGTGCCTGGTCGTGGTCACGCCCGAGTCGGCCGGCAGCGCCATCGCGGCGGTTCTCGGCGGGCGCGGCGGCGCGGTCGCGCCCGGCGTCCGGTGCTGGGGCAACCTCGACCCGGTCTTCGTCGTCCGAGCAGATCGCGTCGGCGAGCGGCTCGACACCCTGTTCTTCCGCCTGCAGGCCCGCGGCGCCGTGAGACGAGTTGCGGTGGTCCAGGTGTACCGTGATAAGATTGAGCCATACGAATCGGTATTGGACAACTTCGACAGGAGGTATCGGGAGATGGCAGTCAGCCATCCGGAGGTGCTCGCGGCCGTGGACGCAGAGGAGGCGGCCGACTTGCGCGAGCTCGTCGACACCCGGCGGGACGTGCTGCTGGCGCTCGGCGAGGCGCGGGGCGAGGCGCGGGGAAGGGCCGAGGCCGTGCTCGCCGTTTTCGAAGCCCGCGGCCTGCCGGTTACCCCCAAGCAGCGGTCCCAAGTTGTGTCATGCCGCGATCTCGCGCAGCTCGATCGCTGGCTCCGGCGCGCGATCACCGCGTCGTCGGTGGCAGAGGCGCTGGGCGGGCAGAGCTGAGCGGGCCAACTCCGAGCTCCGAACCCGGAGTTGATCAGTCGATCCCATAGCGCTGACCCTGGAGCACCGGGCCCGCGGCGCCGAGCTCGAAGACGCGCGGTGGGTGCCGGGCCAGCGGCGCAGCGCCGATCGCGAAGGGGCGGATGCCGTTGGCCAGGAGCGTCGACCGGCGATGCGTTTCCGTGTCCCTGGACGAACGTGGCGATGCTCGCGTTTCTCGCAATCGACTGGCCGCAATGGTAGCATGCGCTGCTTGCCATGTCCGACGACCCCACGACCAACCATCCGCTGCGGCTGCACCATGACCGACTCGCCAAGCTGATGAGCCGCGCCGTCCTCGCCGGCTGCGCCACGG
>JACPHN010000022.1 GCA_016188575.1 Candidatus Schekmanbacteria bacterium | reverse complement strand
GGGGGTGGTGGCTGCCGTTGCTGGCGTTGCTCGCCGGGGCGATGGCCTGGGGGAGAAAGAAGGAGCACCGCCGATGAGGTTCTGTTTCCGCCGCCCGCTGCTGGCATCGCTTGCGGTCCTCGTTTGCCTCTGGGGGGCCGCGGCCGGGGGGTCTCCGGCGCCTCACGGCGCCGAGCTGTTGGCCGGCTTGCCGCTCCACTTCGAGCCGTCGGCGGACGGCGGCGGTTTCTGGGCGCGTGCGCGGGGTTACGACATGATTCTGTCGCCGGGCCAGGCCGACATCGTCCCGCGGCGCGGCCAGCAGTCGGCGCGAATCCGCCTGCGCTTCGCCGGCGCCGCGCCCGGCTCCGGGTTGTTCGGCGGCGAGCCGCTGCCGGGGCGCACCAGTTACTTCGTCGGCGCCGACCCGGCGCGCTGGCGGCCCGACGTGCCGCACTTCGCGCGGGTCACCGCGCGGGCGGTCTACCCCGGCATCGACGCGACCTACTACGGGAGCGGTCAGGCGGTCGAGCTCGACCTGATCGCTGCCCCCGGAACCGATGTCGGCCGAGCCGCGCTCCTGGTCGAGGGAGCGGAGGCGGTGACCCTCGGGGCGGAAGGCGAGCTGGTGCTCGCGGCGGGCGGCCAGACGATGCGGTTGCTGCGACCGCGTGCCTATCAGCCGGAAGGCGCGACCCGGCAGATGGTTGCCTGCGCCTACCGGCTCGCCGCGGTCGAGACGGCGCCCGGCCGCTCCTGGCGAGTGAGCTTCGACCTCGGCGACCCGGTTCGTCCCGACCTCCCGCTCGTGATCGACCCGGTCGTCGCCTACGGCACCTTCTGGGGAGGCGGGGACGCGGACAGCGTCCGCGGCATGGCGCTGGGCTCCGGCGGCGAGATCTATCTCTCCGGGAACACGTACTCCGCGGATTTCCCGCTGCAGGGCGCCCTGCAGAGCGACATTGACTCCACCACGGCTTTCGTGAGCAAGCTCTCCCCGGACGGCAAGCAGCTCCTCTACTCCACCCTGCTCGGCGGCAGCGGCCAGGACTACGACACCCGCGTCGCGGTCGCCGCCGACGGCACGATCTTGCTCGCCGGGGTGACGGATTCCGTGGACTTTCCCGTCGTCGCCGCGTTCCAGCCGACCAAGAACGGGGACGAGCTCGCGGATGACCTGTTCGTGGCCGCGATCGCTCCCGGCGGGGCGTCGTTGCGCTACGCCAGCTACCTGGGCGGCAACGGCGTGGAGACCATGGCAGGCATCGCCGCTGACAGCAACGGCGCGCTGGTCGTCGGAGGATGGACCGACGCGGTGGACTTCCCGACGGTGAACGCCCTCGACGCCACCCTCGGAGGGATCAATGACGGCTTCCTCACCAGGATCGACGCCGGCGGAGCGATCGCCTACTCCACCTTTCTCGGGGGATCCGGTGGCGAGCGTGTCTACGGGCTCGCCGTTAGCTCCGCGGACGAGGTCCACACCTGCGGCATTACCTATTCGCCGGACTTCCCGGTGACCGCCGGGGCTTTCCAGGGCGCCCTCGACGCCGACGGCTCCTCCTTCGTCGCGGTTCTCGACCCGGACGGCTCGCGCGTCGAGCGCGCCACCTTTCTGGGCGGGAGCCAGCTCGACCAGTGCACCGCGATCGCCGTGACCGCGGCGGGGGAGATCGCGGTGGCCGGCATCACGTAATCGACTGACTTCCCCGTCAAGGACGCCTACCAGGGGACTCTCGCCGGCGGATCCCGAGACGTCTTCGTGTCCGTCTTCGACGCCACGCTATCGAGCTTGCGCTTCTCTACCTATCTCGGCGGAACCTCCACCGACGAGCGGGCGACCGGTATCGCCGCCGGCGGCACCGGCGACGTGGTCGGCTCGGGCGCGGAGAGCGACTTTCCCGCGCTGGGATCGCTCACCGACTTTTCCACGTGGAGCTTGTTTGCGGCGCGGTTTTCCAGCGGCGGCGGGCTGCTCTACTCGACGGCCCTCGCGAGCTCCACCGGCTCTTGGGGGCAAGACGTGACCGCGGTCGCCGTCACCGCCGGCGGTGACGCGCTGGTCGCGGGATACACCGAGCAGCCGGGTTTCCCGACTACCGCGGACGGCATCCAGCCGGTCGCCATGGGAGAGCGGGACGGGTTCCTCGTCCGCCTCGCGCCGGCCGCCGACCTGACGGTCGCGGTGACCGAACACGTGGACCCGGTGCTGACGAACGGCCCGTTGCGCTACACCCTCACCGCGGAGAACCTCGGCGAGGCGGAGGCGACCGGAGTGACCCTGTCGGCGGTGCTGCCGGCGGGTGCGACCTTCGGCTCGGCGACTCCGAGCCAGGGCGACTGCACTGGTCCCGCGCCGGTCACCTGCGCCCTCGGCGCGCTGCCGCTGGGAGCGAGCGCGTCGGTGTCGCTCGCGCTCACTGCCCCCCCGGAGACCGGCACCGCGACGATCGAGGTCTCCATCACTGCCGACCAACCGGATCAGCGCCCGGCGAGCAACGCGGCGACACTCGACACCGCCGTCGCCCTGGCCGGCATCAGTCTCGAGCCGGCGGCGATGACCACCTGGGAGAGCCAGGGCACCATCGAGCTGTTCGTCCGGTTGCACACGGGTGATGGACAGCCCAGCGCTGCCGAGGTGAGCGTGTATGTCACCCCTGCCGACGGTACAGCTTACGCGGTCCAGGACTACGGACCTGGAGCCGGCCGGCTCGCGTTTTCGGCCGGCTCGGTCGACGGCGCGACGCAACCCATTTTCATCGCCATCGTCGATGACGGCGTCATCGAGGGCCCGGAGACCTCTAGCGTCAACATGAGCGACCCGTCGGCCGGGGCGGCGCTCTCCGGCCCACCCGTCGCCACCGTCACCATCATGGACGGCGCACCGGTCGTCCCCGCCGCGTCGATCGCGGCACTGGCGGCAGCGTTGATGCTCTGGGCCGGCGCGGCGGCCTCCCGCGGGCGAGGCCACCGGTGAGCTCCCCGGATCCCATCCCGAGCCGTTCAAGTCATCCTTGCTTGCCTCCCAAATGTTCCGGGCCAGGCTTGAGACTTGCCCGGAAGTCCGTCGGGAGAATCCGCGCGTGCATGGGCAAAAGCAGCATGGCGAGCGCAACATGGGCGACCCCGGAGAGGTCCGGCGCGAGGAGCGCGAATGCGCGTCGAGCGCTGGCTTGCGTCGTCCTGTGGCGCGGTACGGGCAGCGATGGCCAGGAATGGCTGTGATCACGAAGGACACCAGAAAACCTTCCTGTCTTTGTGGTCATTTTTCCGGCGCTCCTACGGCGTGCCGGTTCCGGGGATTGCAACCCGTCTCCTCGGTGGCCGCGTGGGGGTTTCTGCCTCGGATCCCGAGCCGTGCGCCGCCACAGCATTCGTGGCGAAATCGTGTCACCCAGTGATGTCGATGACGGCGCCGCCCTACATACATCCAAGAGCGATCTCAGAGCCAAAACCGCCTTTGGCGGAGAAGCCCTGAGGCATCGGAGGAGCGCCCGCTGGCCTCAAAGGCAGACCCAGGCCTTCACACCGATACCTGTCGCGACGACTTCCGGCCAAGTCTGGGCCCGCGGCAGCCGTGCTTGCGCCGGCAGGGCACGGGGAATACACTGGGCAAGAATGGGTATCGTCCAAGCGAATCGCTCTGAGCCGCTTCTTCTTGATCACTAGGAGGTAGCGCCTCGAAATGCGCAACCGCGTCTTTCCTCATGCACGCTCCTCGCTCGCCGGTGCCCCGCGCGCCGCGAAAAAGCGCATCGAGATCGGGAGACTCTTTCAAAACGAGGACCTGAGCGCGGCGGAGCTGGTGGGGGCGGCGCTGTATCAGGCGCAGCTCCATTCCTGCAAGCTGGACCGCGCTGACCTGGGGCTGGCGCATCTGGACGGCGCCGTCTTGGTGAGCTGCTCGCTGGTTGACGTCGACTTGGAAATGGCGGTGCTCACCGGCGCGCGCATCGAGAGCTGCGCGTTTATGGGAGGACACGCCGTAGCTGCGGCGTTCGACGAGGTGCAGCTCTGCGACACGTCTTTTCGCGGCGGGTCGGTGGCCCGCACGTCCTGGAACGGCGCCGTCGCCCGTGCCGTCGATTTCTCCGGAACGTGCGCCGTAGAGGTCGTCTGGAACGGCGGCTGGTTCCAGGAATGCGACTTTCGCGGCGCCGACCTGTCGCGCGGTTTCGCCTGGAACGTGCGCTTCGAGCAGTGCGATTTTCGCGGCGCCGATCTCTCTGGCATGAGCCTCGCCGACTGCCTCTTCGATCGCTGCGGCCTGTACGGGCTTCTGGGCTTTCCGGTCCTCAAGGCGCCGTGCGACTTCTGCTGCTGCGACCTTTCGAGGGAGCGCGACGGCTCGTTGCTTGTAGACGGCCAGGAGATCCTCGCCCACTGGGAACGCTGAGCCCGCGCGGCCCACTTCCGACGAGATCAGGCTGCTGCTGTCCACGGTCGACCCGGTCGCGGGGCAAGGGGTTCGCCGGCCCCGCGCCGCCCTGAAGGCCGGCCTCCGCACCGGATCCGGCCCGCGCCGGGTTACGCCTCGGCACTGCCCGGGTGCGCAACCTCCCCCGACGACAGCCCGCGCGAGGTCCGCGACAAAGCCAACGAGCGGATCGCCGCCGGCTCCGAGGCCGTCTGGACCGTCGATCCCGCCTCCCTCACCGTCACCGTCTACGTACTCGCCACGGCCCCCCGCGTGCTCGGCATCGGCGAGACCCTCGAGGGCGGTTCCGTCCTGCCCGGCTTCGCTTGCCTCGTGGACGAGATCTTCGGCCAGGGCCGCAGGAGCACCTTGGCGCCGAGCGGGCCGGCGGCCCTCGCATCCACGCGCGGCCGAAACGGTGCACGGGGCCCCGCCACCGACTACGCTCCTGCCTGGCTCGGCGGACGGTTGTACATGCAGCGACTCCAAACGGTCCAGTGCCTTCGTCGAACCTCGACAACCGCAGCCCCGGCGGGCCGAGGGTACCTGTCGACTATCGACAGGACGATCCAGTCCGTTCTTGTGGCGGTGGTCGCATGTCGACGAGCCACCACAGTCCGCCTCAGGGCGCTCCGTCGACATTCAACCGGCTCACTCGGACCGGGCCAGGGCTGCCTGTCGAGAGTGTGGACCCGACATGGGCCGGGCCAGGTGACCTCGTCGAATCTCGACAGGGTCCTCAATTCCGCCTCAAGTGCGCTCGTCGACGATTTTTGGGCATCGGCCGAAAAGGAGATCCGCCGCTGCTGTTGACCGCCGATCCGCCTCCGAGCTACCATGACCGCCTGTGAAAGTCGCTCTCATCTATCCGCCGACCGGCGATCCGACCGCTCCCTACCTGTCCGTTCCAACCCTCTGCGGCTACCTGCGCAGCCACAGCGTGGAAGTCCTCCCCATCGACGCGAACGTCGGTGCATACGATTTCCTCCTCCGCCGCGCGCCGCTGGAGTCGCTGGCGGAGCGCCTGGAGCGGCGACTCGCCAGACTCGACCGCAAGCCGGCCTTGAGCCACGTCGAACAGCTCGCCTACGTCGCGCTGTGGAAAGCGCGCGGTGACGCCGCCGCCGCGCCGGCCGCCATCGCCGCCGCCGTGGCCACCCTGCGCGACCCGGAGCGTTTTTACGATCCCGTGCTCTACGGCCAGTCCGTCGCTGCTATCGCGAGCGCGCTGCGCCTCGTTAGCGCCGCCCACGCGCCGCTGACCCTGGACTTCACGGCCTACCGCACGCCATTTTCCCTGCTCGACGCCACGGCGATCGAGGCCGATGCGCGCCCCGAGCGCAACCCGTTCCACGCCTATTTCTCCGGGCCGCTCACCGCTCGGCTCCGCGCTGCCGGGGTCGGCCTGGTAGGCATCTCCGTGGCCTTCCCCGGCCAGCTCCAGCCGGCGTGGTCGCTTGCCCACGTGCTGCGTGCGACCCTCCCCGGCATCCGCCTCGTCGTCGGCGGCCCGGCGATCACGCAGATCCTTGTGCGCCTGAGCGGAGACGCCCTGGAGCGTGCCCTCAGACCGTTCGACTCGGCCGTTCTCTTCGACGGCGAGGAAGCGCTCCTCGAGCTCGCCCGCGGTCTTGAACGCGGCCTGGCGTCGCCCCCACCGCTCATCCGCGGATCCGAGCGGCCGGACATGGCGCGGCTGCCGGCGCCGGATTTCGACGGGTTGCCGCTCGAGCGGTATTTCGCCCCGGAAATCGTGCTCCCGTACGATCCCACGCGCGGCTGCTATTGGGGCGCGTGCACCTTCTGCCATTATGGGCTCGCCGAGACGGGCACCGCGGCCTACCGCGAACGTCCGGTGGACCGTACGATCGAGCACCTGCGGGAGCTGGCGAGCAAGCATGGTTGCTCGCTCTTCTATTTCTCCCAGGACGCGGTGGCGCCGAAGACGATTCTCAAGCTGGCACGGGCCATCCGCGACGCCGGCCTCCCGTGGCGCTGGGCCACGGACATGCGAGCGGAGAAGACCCTCAAGCCCGAAGTCTGTCACGAGCTCGCCGCCGGTGGGGCATTGAGCATGGCCCTCGGCGTGGAGTCCGGCGCGGATCGCGTGCTCCGCCTCATCAACAAGGGTATTGGCGTCGACACGGTGCGCGCGGCCATCGGCAACCTCGCGGCGGCCGGCGTCGCTGTCGAGACCATGTGCTTCACGGATTTCCCGACCGAAACCGGTGAGGAGGCATTGGCCACGCTGCGGCTGCTCGATGCGTCGCGCGAGCAAATCGCGCTGTTCGTCTGCGGCGAATTCGCTCTGACCCATGGCTCGGTCGCGGCGCAGAGACCCCACGAAATCGGCATCCGCGAAACCTGGCAGGTGGCCGGCGACGAGCTCGGCACAGGCTTGTTCTACGCCGAGGCCCGGGCCGCCAAGAGTGAAGCGGACCGCGCCGCCATCGACGCGGCACTGGCCGCGCTTTCACGCCGCTGGCTTCTCCGCCGGTATCCCTGGGCGGGGGCGCTGTCGACCGCTCACACGCTGCTCTGGTACCGGCACTTTGGGCCAGCCGCGTTCCGCGCGCTTGCCGCGGCACCCGCGGCAAAGGTCCCCGGCGCCACCCCGCGGGCGGCGCTCGGCCGCTTCGATCTGGCGCGCCTCGACGCGCAATCCGCCGAACGCGAGGCGGAGATCTGGGACACCCTCGTCCGCGTGCAGCGCCGCGTCTCGCGGAGCGAATACCACGCCCTCGCGGAGCAAATGCCACCCGCCCTGCCGCGGTCGCGCCGGTGGCGCTTCATGGCCGGAGAACCCGTCGAACCCGCCGCGCAGCAGCCGGTGACGTCACGAAAAGCCCGCAGATGAGCTCCGTCAACAGCCCCGGTTCGCCCTGAATCCACCGCCGACCCTGAATCCACCGTCGGCGTCGAGCTGCGGTGGCCTCAGCTCCTGTCGCGCCGTTGCGCAAAACAGCCCACGGGCTAAATTGGCTCGTGCTCCGCAACCGGGGATGCGGGCCCCTCGCCGTCGCGCGCCGTTCGCGTGATGCGCGCGTGTCGGAGCCGCCAACCAGAGGAGTTTGCCATGCCGGTCTGGAAGCCTGAAGCGTACATCGACGGAAAGCCGCTCAAACCCGAAAGCCTCATGATGAAGTACGGCTACCGGCCGGAGCTGTCCGAAGGCGCGATCAAGTGCCCGGTCTTTCTCACCTCGACGTTCGTTTTCAAGAGCGCGGAGCACGGCAAGTCGTTTTTCGAGGTCGCCTACGGGCTGCGGGAAAAAGGTCCGAGCGAGGAGCTCGGCCTCATCTACAGCCGGCTCAACAACCCGGACCTCGAGATCCTCGAGGATCGCCTCAAGCTGTGGGACAACGCGGAAGGTTGCGCGGTGTTCCAGAGCGGCATGGCGGCGCTCACGACGACCATTCTCGAGTTCGCCCGACCCGGCGACCTGGTGCTCCACAGCGAGCCCGTCTACGGCGGCACCGACTACCTGCTCAAGCACATCCTGCCGCGCTTCGGTATCGAGCACCAGGGCTTCCGCGCCGGCGCCTCTGTCGCGCAGATCCGCGAGCAGCTCGCCGCCTCCGGAAAGCTCGGCGCGCTGTCCTTCATTCTCATCGAAACGCCGGCAAACCCCACCAACGCCCTGGTCGACATCCGCGCCCTGGCAGACCTTGCCGCGGAGCTTTCGACACCCGCGAGGCGCATTCTGGTGGCCGTGGACAACACGTTTCTCGGCCCGCTGTGGCAACACCCGCTCAAACACGGCGCCGACCTCGTCGTCTACTCGGCCACGAAATACATCGGCGGGCACAGCGACATCATTGCCGGCGTTTGCCTCGGTTCCGTCGAGCTCATGCAGCGCGTCAGGACGTTGCGCACCATCTTCGGAACGATCACGGAACCGTGGTCGGGGTGGCTGCTGCTGCGCAGCCTGGAGACCCTGAAGCTGCGCATGACCTGCCAGATGAAGAACGCTCGCTACGTGGCCAACTTCCTGGAGGACCATCCGAAGGTCGAGCGCGTCTACTATCTGGGGCGGCTCGGCGAGGACCACCCCGATTTCGAGCTTTACCGGCGGCAGTGCCTGGCCCCGGGTGCCATGATTTCGTTTGACATCGTCGGCGGCGAGGCCGAGGCATTTCGCTTTCTGAACGCGCTCAAGCTCTTTCAGCTTGCCGTCAGCCTGGGTGGGACGGAATCCCTTGCCGAGCATCCCGCGTCGATGACGCATTCGGACGTGAGCGTCGCCGACCGCGAATGGCTCGGGATCGGCGACCGGATGGTGCGCCTGTCGGTGGGCGTGGAGAACCCCGAAGACCTCGTGCTCGACCTGGAACGCGCTTTCCGCGCGGTATAAGCGCGCGGGGGGCGGCCGGCGGCCGGCGGCGCCGCGCGCTAATCGAGTCGCTTGCGAAAGCGCGCGAGCGCGAGCGCCAGCACCACGATGAAGAAGATCCCCAGGGGCGCGACCTCATGGCGCAGCTCGTATAGCGTCGCGCCGCGCACCAGGATGCCGCGGGACAGGCGGTTGAAATGGGTCAGCGGCAGAATTTCCGCCAGCTTCTGAACGATTCCGGGCATGCCGGAAAACGGAAACATGAACCCGGACAACAAGATCGAGGGGAGAAAGATGAAGAAAGCGAGCTGCACCGACTGAAACTGCGTCCTGGCGATCGTCGAGAAAAGTAGCCCGAGCGCGAGGTTGGCCGTGATGAACGCGAGCCCCGCCAGATAGAGGTCGACCAGCGAACCGCGCACGGGCACGGCAAAGAGGTGGGAGCCGAGAAACAGGACGATGGAAAGCTGGGTCGCGCCGATCAGCACGTAGGGAATGATCTTGCCGAGCATGAGCTCGACCGAACGGACGGGCGTGGTGATCAGGAGCTCGAGCGTGCCGCGTTCGCGCTCGCGCACGATGGCGATGCTGGTGAACAGCACCATGGTCATGGTCAGGATGACGCCGATCAGCGCCGGAACGACGCTGACGGCCGAGCGTTTTTCCATGTTGAACAGGACGAGAATGGAGAGAAACCCGGCGGCGGGGTCGCTGCCCACGGCGCCGTCCGAAGCGGCTGCCACCTGGTCCTGTTGCGGCAGCAGCGGCGCGTCGATAGGGGGCGGCATCCTGGCGAGCGCCTGCAGCGCTCCGGCGACCGCCGTGTCGGTTCCGTCGACCAGGATCTGCACGGCCGGGAATTCGCGGCGGGCCACGCGGCGACTGTAGTCCGCGGGGATCACGATCCCGGCGTCGATGGCGCCGGTGCGCAGCATTTCCTCGAGCTCCGCGGGGGAGCTCGCGCGTGCGAGCGGTCGCGCCACCTGCGTCGCGGCGATCGCCGCGATGACGTTGCGGGAGGCCGTAGTGCCGGCCTGATCGACGACGCCGGCGCGCAGGTCGCGGACGTTGGTGTTGATGGCATAGCCGAAAACGAGAAGCTGGACTACTGGAATCCCGACAATCATGCCGAAGGACAGTCGGTCGCGGCGGAGCTGGCGGAGCTCCTTGTGCGTGACTGCGAGAATGCGGCGCGGGCTGTTCATGGCATTTCCCGGGGCCGGGCAGCGGAACGTAGGCTGCCGGTAGCGGCGACGAATACGTCCTCGAGGCTCGGCCGCACGGCCTCGACGCGAGCGGAAAGGCCCGCCCGGGAGAGCACTTCGCGCAGAAGCTCACACGGAGCCTCCAGGTCCCGCCGGACCAGCACGCGCAGGGCGGAGCCGATCTGCGCGACGCTCTTGACCTCGGCGCTCGCCGCGAGAATCGCCGCGGCGCGGCGCTGCTGGTCGCTCCAGACGACCAACGTGGCGGCGTCGATTCCGGCCATCAGACGTTCCGGCGCTCCGAATGCGGCCAGCATGCCGCGGTCGAGGATCGCGAGCTCGTGGCAGCGCTCCGCCTCGTCCATGAAATGAGTGGAGACGAGCACCGTAGTGCCCTGGTCGCAAAGATCGAAGAGGCTTTCCCAAAACTCGCGCCGGCTCTGGGGATCGACCGCCGAGGTCGGTTCGTCGAGGATGAGCAGATCCGGCCGATGCAGCACGGCGCCCGCAAGCGCCAACCGCTGCTTCTGTCCGCCGCTGAGTGTCCCGGCGCGCTGATCGGCCATGGGCCGCAGCGCGTACGTCTCCAACAGCTCCTCGATGCGCTCGCGCAGGCGGCGGCGCGACAGCGAACGGATCTCACCGAGAAAGTCCAGGTTCTCGCGCACGGTCAGATCCTCATACAGCGAAAAGCGCTGCGTCATGTAGCCGATGCGCTGGCGAATCTCATTGGCGTGGCGGCGGACGTCCATCCCGAGAACGGAGGCGGACCCCGCGCTCGGTCGCACGAGGCCGCACAGCATGCGGATCGTGGTCGACTTGCCGGAACCGTTCGGGCCGAGAAATCCGGAGATGCGCCTGGCGGGCAGGTCCAGGGTCAGGTGGTCCACGGCGACGAGCGCGCCGAAGGAGCGCGTCAAGCCAGCGGTCTGGATCGCGTAGTCCGGCTCGCTCACGGCGTGCCCGCGGCGGGCTCGCCTGCGGCCGCCGGCCCCGGGGCGAGGTCGGAGAGGTCGACCAGAACGCGCACCGGAATCCCGCTCGGCAGGTCCATAGCGGGCTCGCCGGCGAGCTCCACCTTGGCCTCGAACACGAGGCGCTCGCGTTCCTGTCGGGTCAACGCATAGTAGGGCGTGAACATGGCGCGCGAGGCGACGAACCGAAAATGCGCCGTGAACGCGTCGGGCCGACCGTCGAGCGTGACGCGCGCGGGTTGACGCGGACGCAGCCGCGCGGCGACGGGTTCGGGGACGAAGACGTGGGCGTAAGGCGGATGCCGGGGTTCGAGCGTGGCGACGATCGCTCCTGCCGGCGGCCGCTCACCCACGTCATACAGAAGCGCCTCGACGCGGCCCGCCACCGGCGCGCGCAGCTCGAGCTCCCGGAGGCGCGTCTGTAGTTGCGCGACGCGCGCTTCCGCCTGGGCAACGGCCGCCGCAGCGGCGTCGATCTCCTCGACGCGCGTGCCCTCGCGGAGCTCCGCCAGCGCCGCGGCGCGCCACCGCGCCTGCGCCCGAGCTTCGCGCACGGCGGTTTCGGCGCGATCGACGGCGCTCGGGCTGGCGATGAGTTTTTGCGCCAGACCCTGCACCCGGCGCAGCTCGATTTCCGCTCCCTCGGCGGTGGCGACCGCGGCGTCGTGGGCCGCGCGGGCGCGGTCGAGCTCCTCTGCCCGCGCCCCCTTGCGCACCTGCGCGAGCACCGCCAGCGCTCGATCGCGCGCCGCGGCCTCGGCGTTCAGCGCCGCTTGCATGTCCGCGCCGTCCAGCCGCGCCAGCACCGCCCCCGCCTCGACTTCATCTCCTTCCGTCACGGAAAGCTCGACCAGCGCTGCAAACGCGGGCGCCGCGACCTGAATCGCGTCACGCTCCAGCGTCCCGAGCAGCACCAAAGAGTGCGGGTCATCTCCAGCGCAGCCGGCGGCACACGCGCACAAGGCGCCGAGCAGAACGGCGAAGAGTCTTGCCCACGGCCGCGTTTCGGCCATCGCCACGAAGCTCCTGCGAGCGCATCGGCAGCATGCCGGGCTCGGGTCACCGTTCTACTTCCAGGGCCGGCGCGTGGCAAGAGGCCCGTGGCGCCTCACGAAGATGCTTCATCCACCCTACCTCCCCATGCGCGCTCGGATAAGAGCGAAACTCGAAACGCGAAACTCGAAACGGAACGAATGGGCCGGGGGAAGGGACGGAGGGGGGCGCTGTCGCGTCGACGCTGCACAGGCGGTGGACTCAGGAAAAGTCGACACCTGACAAACGCGAAAAACGGCGCTAGCTTCGACAGAATGTGGGCACGCGGAGCGCGGTGGTCGGTCCTTCTTGGAAAGGTGTCTTGCATGACGCGAATGCCGGTACTGTTCATGAGCTCGACGCTCATTGCTGTCACCGCCGCCTTGGCGAGTCCCGGCCGCGCCGCGGCCCGGCTGCCTCTTCCGCTGCTAATTCAGGAGGCGCTCGCGGACGATCCCGCACAGGAGGGTTTTCAGCTTCTGCCCGGAGTGGATCGCGTCCAGGAGCCGGTGACCCTTGGCATCCCATTGCCGACGGACTCCGGCGTTTCGAGCATCGACGAGCTTGGCCTCGCCGGCGTCACTGCTGCTCAATTCCGCGTTCTGAGCCGCTGGCCGGACGGCGGCCTGCAGTGGGTGCTTCTGGACACCCAGGTAGATTGCCCGGCAGGCGCGCAAGCTCGCTCTGTCAGCCTCACCGTAGGTGCGGGCAACTTCGGTGGTCCGGACCTCGCGACCGACCTCCCCGCGACGATCGCCATCGACACCGGCGCGGCACTGTTCTCGGTGCGCAAGCAGGGGTTCAACCTCATCGATGCGGTCACCGTCGGCGGCACGGCGCTGGTGCTGCCCGGATCCAGCGCGGGAGTCGTGCTGACTGATCCCGACGGCGTCACCTACAGTGCGGCCAACGATGGCTCCGTGCAGGTGTCTCTGGAGGAGAACGGCCCGGTCCGGGCAGTGGTCGTCGCGAAAGGCACACATCGCTCGGATCAAGGCGGGCGCTATCTCGACTTTACCGTTCGCATGCACTTCTTCAAGGGGAAAAGTCGCGTGCGAATCTTCTATACGCTGCGCAACGCCAGCAAGGAACAGTTCACAAACGCTCCGCTTGCGACGCTGGAGCTCGTCCTGAAGACCACGCTGGCGCCCTCCGAGGTCGCGTTCGGCCGCGAGCTCGGTGAGTACCGCGACGCTCTTGCGCCTGCGGACTCGATGCGGCTCTTTCAGGGCGTCAACGACTTCCCAATCGAGGCGTCGGGGTGGGCGAGCGAGATCGTCGAACCGACGTCGCTGGAGGGGTACCGCCTGACCAAGAACGGTCTCGAGGTGGCGAGCGGCACGCGCGGGCATATCATCAATCTTTTTTACGCTCGGGCGCAGGATGCTGCCGCGAGCGCCGTCACCTTCGGCCGCAGGTTTGCAGCCGGTGGATATCCGCAGGGTCTGGGGATCGATGGCGACGGTACGGTGCGCGTCGGGCTGCTCCCGCCAGGCAACGACAAGACTTTCTACGTGCGGTTCAATTCGTGGAGCACCCACGAAGTGTTGCTCGACTTCTCCGGACCCGGAAGCGACAGCGGCTCCGCGACCGCCCGCGAGGCGCTGTTCCGCTTTCAATATCCGCTCGCGGGACGGGCGGCGAACCGCGGCTACTACCACGACACCGGCGCGATCTGGGAGGACCTCGTGTCCTTCTCCGACGAGTACGGCTTCAATGTCGCCCAGGGTTGGGCGGATCCCGACACGCCGACCACCTATTGCAACCCCGGCGACACCAATGCCTGCGCCAGCGTGCCGCGCGACCTGCGCCCGAGCTTCCGCATTTTCCGGGCCTGGGGCTGGCCATCAGGAGGCGGTGAGAATCAATACGACCTGTCACGCCGGGGACTGCTCAACTTTCTGCGCGAGGACGCCAGCTACGGAGCGGGCTACCTGCTGGACGCCGAGCAACGCGTGTCATTCACGTCAGACCGCGGTGTTCTGCACGCGGACGACTACCCGATCGGCGCCGGTGATGCCGAGCACGGCATCCCGGCCTATGGAGGTAACAATTCCGCCTGGGTGCAGGCTCCCAACTTTGAATTCGTGGACATCTACGGTGACAACTTCGATTATGAGCACCCCCACGCGTCCGGAATCGGCATGGCGTATTTCCTCACCGGAGACGAACGGCTGCGGGAGGCTTATCTGCAATGGGGCGAGGTCATGCTGACTCCCAACGACTTCGAGCAGGGCGATCGGTCGCTCGCCTGGCTTCTCTTCAACCTGACCGATCTCTACCGCTTCACCGCGCGCCGGGAATTCCGCGACCAGGCCTGGGCGATGCTGCGCGACGAGGTGCTCGACCGCACCGCCGTCTACCAACAAGCGTACGGCACCGACTGGGACCGGGGTTTTTATGTGGCGCTGCGCGATCAATGGGATTGGAGCGGAAACCTCTATGCCGAGCGCTCCATGGCGCCGTTCATCAAGGCCGCCATGTATCCGCGCTCCTACGCGTATTTCCACGACTACGGTGCGGAAACCGAGCTGGAGCGAGACCGGACGCGCGATGTCCTCGAGGGTGCCGTCCGTTACGCGGCGGGCGAGCTGTGGTATGAATACTCGCAGGAGCCGGGCAATTTCGGGTTCCCGTACCGCGTCTCTCCTGACGAGCCTGTCCGCGACGTGCGGCAAGATGAAGACTGGTACGGCGGTGTGCGCGAGTGCTTCGCCACGTTTCTCCACGGCTACTTGTTGACGGGAGAGCAGGAATTTCTGCGCCAGGGCACCCTGTTGCAAAAGGGGCTGGCGCTCGGAGAGAATCGCTGGAACTACAATTTCCCCGAGAAGGAGGCGCTCGACGGCTTGCTGATGCATCCTGAGCGCTTCGCGACCTGGCTGCCGCTCGCGGTAGACGCGGTGGAGAATCCGCCGGGAGGGGGCGCGTTCGACTTGAGCTGGGAGGCGCCCGAAGGTGCGCGGCAGTACTGGATCAAGTACGCGGACCGACCGATTGTCGCGTGGCTGGGATTCGCTCGTGATACGGGACAGTTTGCGTTTGATCCCGCTCAGTACGAACCGTTTTTCGCGGCGCAAAACGTTGCCGGCGAGCCGACTCCGGCGCCGGCCGGCACGGTGCAGACGATGACGGTCTCGGGCCTGGAACCGGGCAAGGTGTATCACTTCGCCGCGCGCTATCTCGGTAGCGCCGCGGACGTGCCCGCCGCGGGTGGCCCCGCGACGGCAGCGGCCGCGGTGGTCTTGCTGGGGCTGGCGCTGCGCTGTCGGAGGGGAGCAAAATGCGGCTACTGGTCATCATGAACCCGTCGGCGCACGACGGTGAAGCGCGCCGGCGTTGGCCACAACTGGAGCGGATTCTTCGCGGCCAGGCACAGCTAACGATTGTTGAAACCGAGGCAAACGAGGAGCGGACCGCCGAGCGCATTCGCAGCGAGCTGTCTGCCGTGGTCCACGACCGGGTGCTGGCCATCGGCGGCGACGGTACGATCCGCGCCGTCGCGAGCGCCATCTGGTCGGCTGGCGGGACACGTCTGCCCGAGCTCGCGGTCATTCCATTCGGCACGGCCAACGACGTGGCGCGGAGCCTTGGTTTACCCCTCCACGACGTCGAGCGTATGGCCGGCATCGCGGTCGGCCACCATCTCCAGCAGCTCGACGTCGCTCGTATCCGTCTGCGGGCTCCGGGGCTCTCCGCAGACCGCATCTGGCTGAACTGCGCGGGCGTCGGCATGGACGCCAGCATCGTTGCGTCGCGCCAGCGCTACCGGGAGCTCGAAGGCTACCTCAGCTATGCCGCGGCTCTGGTCGAGCGCTCGGTCGAGCAGCGAAGCGTGGATGTCCGCATTCGCGTGGACGACGAGCTGTTGGCAGCGCACGTGTTCAACATTGTCGTGACCAACGTCCCCGTATACGCCGGAGCGCTGGTGCTGCCCGGCGACCGGGGCGACGGACTGCTCGACCTGCACCTCTTCGACCGCGTCGAGTACGGCTCGAAACTCCTGAGCTACGCAATCAAGAAGATGGACATCCTGAAGCTCGGTGTCGGTGAGATCGCGGACGCTGTGACCGGCCGTCCGCGCACGTTACACGGCCGCAAGATCCAGCTCCGCTTTGCGTTCGCCCGCGCCGTGCAGGTCGATGGTGACCCGATGCCGGCGGCGGCCGAGGTCGACTGTGACATCGTCGGCAGGCTCCAGGTGCTGGTCCCGTAGGCACGAGACCTCGGGCGCGAGACTTCCCCCCGCAAGCGGGGGGAGGGAGGCGCTGTCGCGTCGATGTCGAACCGGCGGTGGATCCAGGGAGAATGAATGCCGCTTTACAACGGCAGCGGGCAGTCCTAGACTATAAGGGACTCATCATCCCGATAACGCGAAAGGAGACTCTCCATGATCGAGCTCGTCTTGGGCTGGCTCGTCGTTTCCGCCGTCGTCCTGGTCGTGTCGCAGACGGTGCCAGGAGTCCGCGTCAAGGATTTCGGTACCGCAGCGGTCGTGGCATTGGTTTATGGTCTGATCAGCAGCCTCGCGTACACCGTGCTGCGGCTGCTGACGCTGGGCCTTTTCGATGTGTTGGCGGTGCTTACCCTGGGTCTTGGCTACCTGGCGGTGAACGTCGGAGCGCTGTGGGCAACGGACCAGCTCGTCGAGGACTTCGAGATCGACAGCCTCGGGACCACAGCGCTGGCCGCGGTGTTGATCAGCATTGGCGGATGGATCGGAAAGGTCCTCATTCACGCGATAATGTGAGCTGGATGCCGTTTGCGGCGACCGCGACCGCCTTCGTGAGTCGCCGCCCGGAACTGGGGGCATGGGGTGGCAGAACGGACAGACTCCAATAGCGGGCGAATCTCTCCCACGGCTCACTACACCGGCTACGTGTGGTATCGAAACGGCCTGTCCCGGGACGCACTGGCGACACGGCGCGGGTTCGTGATGTTCCATTCCCTGGAGCCCTTCATGCGCCTGGGCTCGGTGCTCACCGGTGGTCTCACGCTGGAAGGGGCGCTATTGCAACGCCACCAGTTGATCGACGCGACTCTGCAGCGCCTGGTCGAGCACGGCAAAGTGCGGCAGATCGTCGAGATTGCGGGTGGCCTGTCGGCCCGAGGCGTGCGCTTCGCGGAGCGGTATCGCCAACAGGGGCTCGTGTACGTCGAGGGCGACCTCCCGGAAATGGCGGAGCGAAAGCGAGCGACCCTGGCCGCTGCCGGTCTGGTCGCGCCCAACCACCAGATCGTGCCGCTCAACGCGCTTGTCGATGACGGCGCCCTGAGCCTGATGCAGGCAACCCGCGACATCGTCGACCCCGAGCAAGGGACTGCCGTCGTCACGGAAGGACTTTTACCCTACTTCGAGCTTCCCGCGGTAGAGGCGATCTGGGGTCGAGTTGACCGGTTCCTGCGCGGTTTTCCGCATGGGGTGTACGTGTCGGATCTGAACCTGCGCAGCGCCGCCGATGGGCTGAGCGCGGTGGAGTCGTTTCGCCGCTTCTTGAGCTGGTACTCCGGGGGCACGGTGCAATGGCACTTTGAAGAGGAGTCAGAGGCGGTCGCGTCGCTTCGGCGACTGGGATTCGCCTCGGTGCGCGTGCACACCCCGCCAGCACCCCGCCCGCGTGGCGCCGCAGCACTGGTATCGCGCCTGAAGTGGGGACGCCCCGGTCCCCCAGACGTCGTTCGTGTGCTCGAGGCGGAGACCGCGGCGTGAGCGCCCAGGCCGTCCTGGGTCATCTGCTGCGCGACCCGGATGCGGATCTACACCGCCGCGCCCTCTCGGCGGAAACTCCGCGAGCGCGCTGGAGTGTGCTCGCACACGCCATCCGTCCGTGGTCGAACACGGTGGACCGCGCTCTGGTTGGCGGCGGTCTCGCCGACGGTGTGGGTTGGGCGTTCGCGGCCGGCTATCAGGCGGCTCAGGAGCGGCTCATTCCCGACCTGCCGCCCGATGAGCTGGCGGCGTTTTGCGTAACTGAGGACCACGGAGGCCACCCGCGATTCATTCGCACCACGATTCGCCCGCGGCCCGCGAGCGCGGGCGACAGCGGACAAGCTGCGGCGGGCGACCGCTGGTACCGCCTGGACGGCCAGAAGCGCTTCATCACGTTTGGCCAGCACGCCGACGTGCTGTTGATCGCCGCCTCCGCGGGAGAAGACCCGAGCAGCGCTCGCAACCAGCTCCGGCTCGTGCGCGTGCGCGCTCGGCAGGCCGGCATTGAAATCCGCGACATGCCCGAGCTGCCGTTCACCCCGGAAATTCCTCACGCCGAGCTGACTCTCGCTGATGTTGCGGTCCGCGGCAGCGATATTCTCCCTGGAGACGGATACGACCGGTATATCAAGCCGTTTCGCACCGTGGAGGACATCCACGTCGGCGCCGCGCTGCTCGGATACGTTTTTCGGGTAGCTCAGCGCTACGAGTGGCCGCGGCCGGCACGGGAAGAAATTCTCGGGCTGATCATTCAGCTTCGCGCGCTGGGAGATGAGGAGCCCGTCGCCGCGGAAACACACTTGGCGCTGGCTGGTTTTTTTTCGCTACTGCACCGGTTGCTCGGCGCGCACGAGCCGCACTGGGGGCTGGCCGGCGAGGCGGAACGGGCACGCTACCAGCGCGATATCGCTCTGCTGTCAGTGGCCGAGCGCGCGCGGCAACAGCGCGCCGCGTCCGCCTGGCAACGGATTGCGGGGCCCTGAATCCACTGCGGGCCGGTGGATTCAAGGTATGGCGGAGGATTGTTTCCGGTTGTATACTAGCGCAACGCTGCTGAGCAGCTTTGGGGAGATGGCCGAGTGGTCGAAGGCGCTCGCCTGCTAAGCGAGTGTGGGGTGTTAAACCCCACCGAGGGTTCGAATCCCTCTCTCTCCGCTCATTACATGGCTACCAAGGAGAGGTACCGAAGTGGCCGCAACGGGCTCGACTCGAAATCGAGTTGGCGGTGTCCCCGTCACGTGGGTTCGAATCCCACCCTCTCCGCTCTTTTGAAAATCTGAATCAGGGGAGATGTCCGAGCTGGTCGAAGGAGCACGACTGGAAATCGTGTAGACGGGGACGACTCGTCTCGAGGGTTCGAATCCCTCTCTCTCCGCTATATGGCCGCACTACCTCAACCGGAGGCGCTTTGATCGCACGGGCGTCTCGCGGCGGTGTTGACGGTCAGAACCCACGCAATGGGAACTTCGAACCCCGTCAGGTCCGGAAGGAAGCAGCGGTAAGGAGCAACTCTCATGTGCCGTGGGGCTTCTGGCCCGAGCCGCTGTGGGAAGCTCGCTGTGGAGAAGCCGCAAACGGAAGGTGTGCGGCCTAGTTTCGCGGGCCCCGGAACCCAGAACCGCCGGCGGGGATCGGGGCCGGTTCCACCTGCTCGAGGTGACCAATGAGGATGCCGGCCTTCAGGCCGGCGACATGTCTGGGCGGGGTTTGGACCCCGCTCAAACACCGCTGAAAGCCCGGCGTTCCGCGGCGATTCCGCCCTGAAGGGCGGGATTTCGGACCGGCTGACGAATGGATGACGGAACGGGCGCGAGAGCGCACGAGCGCCGGTCCGCTCTGGTTGTTGGCAGCCACACCATGGCCTATCTCGTTCTGGCACGAAAATACCGGCCGCAGCGATTCGAAGACGTCGTTGGCCAGGAGCATGTGACCAGAACGCTGCAAAGCGCTGTCCGCACCGGGCGCCTCGGGCATGCGTTCCTCTTTTCCGGCCCGCGCGGCGTCGGCAAGACAACCACCGCCCGGCTCCTTGCCAAGGCTCTCAACTGCGAGCACGGCCCGACGCCTGATCCATGCGCCGCATGCGTCCCCTGCACCACCATCGCCAAGGGATCCTCCGCCGACGTGCTCGAGATCGACGGCGCCTCCCATCGCGGCATCGCCGAAGTCCGCTCCGTTCAGGAGCTCGTCGGCTATCGGCCTTCCGAGATGCGCTTTCGCGTGTGCACCATCGACGAGGTCCACATGCTCACCAACGAGGCTTTCAACGCCTTGCTCAAGCTGCTCGAGGAGCCCCCCGCCCACGTCAAGTTCATTCTCGCGACCACCGAGCCGCACAAGGTCCCCCTTACCATCGCCAGCCGCTGCCAGCGCTACGCGTTTCGCCTTGTGCCCCACGAGACCATTCGCACGAACCTCGAGGCCATCGTCGCGCAGGAAGGAGCGACCGCGGAAAGCACCGCAATCGACCTGGTCGCGCGCTGCGCGCGCGGCAGTCTGCGCGACGGCCAAAGCCTGCTGGATCAGGCGCTGGCGAGCGCGCCCGACGGTCTGACCGCAAAAGCCGTGCAGGATCTGCTCGGCGTGCTCGACCCAAGCCGTCTCGGCACCTGCCTGGCGGCGATCCTGTCCGGTGATGGCAAGCGCGTGTTTGCCGAAGTCGATGCCTTCATCGCCGAGGGCGTCGAGATTTCCGTGCTCTACGATGCCCTGCTCGAGCTCCTGTCTCCTCGACAGATGAAGCCGAACGACACCTGCGGATCCTCACCGCCGCGGAGATGGCGATCCGCCGCTCCCGCCACCCCCGCGTGATGCTCGAGATGACGCTGCTCGGGATGGCCCGCGTGCCCCGGCTCTTGCCGCTCGAGGAGCTCGTCGCTCAGCTCGCCGCCGCCAGAGCCGACCGGCCGTTGCTCGCCACCGCCGCCCGTGTCGCCCCGGTCGCCCCGATCCCACGCCAGGTGGCCGCAGAGATGCCGCGACCGGAGCTGCCGGCACCGCCGGCACCGCTCCCCACGCTGGCGGCACCGGCGGCCCCCGCGATCGCGGCCGAAACCGCGCCTCCGCTACCACCGCCGGCCGCGCCGCAAGCCGCGTCGAGCCCACTGCCGCCCCCACAAGCACCGTCAGTTTCGCCCGCCACACCGCCGGTCCCGGACCCCGAGCCCGCCGCCGTGGCACTGCCGCCCGCGCCGCTTCCCGGAGTGCCCGTGCGTACGGCGACCGAGGTCTGGCCCAGCGTGGTCGAGGAGCTCCGCAACCGACTCGGACACCGCACCGCCTCCGAGCTTCGCCTCAGCGTGGGGATCCGCTCCGAAAACGCCACCGAAGTTGCCCTCGGCATTCGGCCCGGGCCGCGTGCCCAAAAAATCGCCGACGAGCTCCGCAAAAGCTCGCTGAGCGACCTTGCCGAGGCGTTCTCGCGGGCGCTCGGCCGACCCCTGATCGTCACCGTGGCGGTCACCGACAAGTCAGAAAACGTCCTCACCCAGCTCGACCTCGAACGGTGCGAAACGAGCGCTGAGGCGCAGGAACAAGAAGAATTCATTCGCGGTCACCCGCTCGTTCAGAAGGCGCAGCGATTGTTTGACGCGACCTTGGAGAGGAGCAGTCGATGAGGGATCTACTTGAACAGGCAAAAGCGATGGCCGCCCGCATGGAAGCCATCAAGGAAGAGCTCGCGGCGAGGACGGTCGAGGCGAGCGTCGGCGGCGGCATGGTCCGCGTCGTCGCCACCGGCGCACAGCGCATCGTCAGCGTGCATCTGGACCGCGAGGTCGTCGACCCGGGCGACGTCGAGATGCTGCAGGATCTCATCACGGCGGCGGTGAACGAAGCGCTGCGCAAGGCCCAGGATATGGCCACCGGCGAGATGCAGAAGCTCACGGGCGGGATCTCCATCCCGGGATTGTAATCTCGACATGACGATCGCGCGGAAAGGGACCGGAGCGTTTGGCCGCCTCGTCAAGGAGCTCAAGCGCATTCCGGGGATCGGTACCAAGAGCGCCGAGCGCATCGCCTTTCACGTCGTGAAATTGCCCGACGAGCTCGCCTTCGCGCTCTCCGACGCCATCCGGCACCTCAAAGAGCGCGTGCGGCCGTGCGCCGTCTGCGGCAACCTCAGCGAGAGCAACCCGTGCGAGATTTGCGCCGACGAGCAGCGCCGCGGCCGAGCGCTCTGCGTCGTGGAGGAAACCAACGATCTGTGGGCGATCGAGAGCTCGGGAGCGTTTGCCGGGCGCTATCACGTGCTCGGCGGCGCGCTGTCTCCCCTGGACGGCGTGGGCCCCGAGCGGCTGCGCATCGGCGAGCTCGTACAACGGATCCAGGAGGAAGCACCCGAAGAGATCATCGTGGCAACCAACCCAACCGCGGAGGGCGAGGCGACGGCTCACTATCTGGCGTGCCTGCTGCGGCCGCTGGGCGTGCGCGTCACGCGCATCGCCCGAGGCGTGCCCATGGGGGGGGACCTGGAGTACGCCGACCCGGTCACCATGGCGAAGGCGCTGCAGGGACGGGCGGACGTGTGAGGTGGGCGCACCGCGGCCACCGCATCCGGCACGGCCCATGCGGCTACCGACCGGATGAGCGCCCGGTGACATGTAAGACAGGAGAAGGACAAGGATGGCAATGCAGGTCAGGGTCGTTCCGGTGACGCCCTTTGTGCAAAATTCATGCGTGGTGACGTGCTCGGAGACCAATCGCGGCGCCATTTTGGACCCCGGAGGCGACGTCGCCACGATTCTGGCGGCCGTGCGCCAGGTCGGCTGTGCCGTGGACAAGGTGCTCGTGACCCATGCTCACATCGACCACGTCGGCGCGGTGGCCGAGGTGGCCGAGCTCCTGGGCGTGCCCATCGAGGGTCCCGAGCTCGGCGACCGCGGGTGGATCGAGGCGTTGCCGCAACAGGGCAGGATGTTTGGGCTGCCGCCGGTGCGCTCGTTTACGCCGAATCGCTGGCTCGCGGATGGGGACAGGGTGGAGGTCGGTAATCTCACCTTCGAGGTGCTCCACTGCCCCGGTCATACGCCCGGGCACATCGCCCTCTTTTCCCGCAAGGACAGGATCGCCTTCGTCGGCGACGTGCTGTTTGCGGGTTCAATCGGGCGGACGGATCTTCCCGGCGGAGACTACGCGCAGCTTCTGCACTCGATCACGACCAAGCTCCTCCCCCTCGGCGACGACGTGATGTTCTATTCCGGCCACGGCCCCGATTCGACAATCGGCCAGGAGCGACGGACGAACCCGTTTCTGACGCGGTAGCGGGGAAGCGTAATAAGGAGCGCAGGCGGCCTGGCCGTCAGGTGGCCATCGTGGCCGCGATGCCGTGCCGGGCGAACGCCGCCTGCAGCCGTTCGTAGTCGATCTCTTCGCCGCGCCGGCCAAGCGCCGTCTGGCGCGTCTCGAGCCGGGCGAGCTTGGCCTCCCAGAAGTGGTTGTAGCGCAGCAGGCAAAGATGCCGCTCGCCGAGGTCGGCCAAGGTGCGACTCATGACCTCCACTTGTTCGTCCTCGGTATTGACCCCTGGTACGACGGGCGTTCGCACGGTCACCGAAGCTCCCAGCGCACGCAGCCGCCCGAGGTTCTCCGCGACCTGCGCGCAACCAGCACCGGCGACGCGGCGATACGCCGCGTCATCGGGCGCCTTCCAGTCGAAGTAGATGTGGTCGAGCAAGGGAGCTACGGGCTCCAGCAGGCGCCAGGGGTAGTTTCCGGCGGTTTCGAGCAGGACGTGGATGCGTTCGGCGCGCAAGCGCGGCAGAAGCTGCTGCAGGAACTGACCTTGCAAGATCGGCTCACCCCCCGACAAGGTCACGCCACCGCCGGAGCTTTCAAAAAACTCGCGATCCTCGAGGCATTCCGCCGCCAGTGACTCGGCGTCGCAGGCGCGGCCGACGAGTCGCAGCGCCTCGGACGGGCAGGAACGCGCGCACAGACCACAGGCGGTGCACCGCGAGCGGTCGATTCTGCCGGCACGGTCGAAGCGCAGCGCCCTTTCGGGGCAGACCGACTCGCAGCGCCGGCAGCCGATGCAGCGGTCCGCATAGAAGGCCATTTCCGGCCGAGGCCGAATGGACTCGGGGTTCTGGCACCAGGCGCAGTGAAAGGAGCATCCCTTGAAGAAGACGGCCGTGCGAATGCCCGGGCCATCGTGAATTGAAAAGCGCTGCACGTCGAACACCGTCGCCGTGACCGTCGAGCTGGAGCACGCGGTGGTGGACACGGTCAGCAGCTCCCGTGAACGGTGCGGGCGATGATTTCGTCTTTCATGGCCTCGGTGAGATCGTTGAAATAGGCCGAATAGCCAGAGATGCGCACAACAAGGTCGCGGTGCCGTTCTGGGTGGGCTCGCGCATCGAGCAACACCGCCGGGTCGATGATGTTGAACTGGACCTGCATGCCGCCCTTGCGGAAATAGCCGCGCACGAGCCCGTCCATGATGAGCGTTCCGTGGCTGCCGCGGACATAGGCGGGGTCGAGTTTCTGGTTGAGGACGTAGCCGTTTCCGACGCCCGCCGCGACGACGCTCGCCGCCGCGGAAAGCGACGCCGTCGGGCCGCGCCGATCGCGCCCATTGCTCGGAGAGACGCCGTTTGCCAGCGCCTCGCCGGCGCGCCGGCCGCTGGGGAGAGCGCCCATGCGGCGGCCGAACCCCTGGTGCGTCGTCATGGTCCAAAACCCCGCGATGTAGGACCCTCCGCGGGGGTTGCGATGGCGCTGGACCTCCGCCGCGAACGCCGCGGTCAGCCAGGCGACGTGGGTATCGACGCGACCGCGATTTTCGCCATACTTGGGCACCCGGTTGAGCAGCGTGCACCGGAGCGGCGAGTCCTGCTCGAAGTTCGCATCGACTGCCGCGACAAGCATGCTCAACGAAATCTCGCGGCGGCGGAACACGAGCTCCTCGATGGCCGCCAGAGAATCCGCGGCGTCGGCGACGCCGACACCCTGCATCCCGCTGGGGTTATAGATCGCGCCGCCCCAGGTCACGTCCCTTCCCTTGGCGATGCAACCGCCGACGATCGCCGACAGGAAGGGCGTGGGGCGGTAGGCCGCGTGGGCGCGCTCGATGGCGTTATTGCCGGCGATGGCGCGCGCTACCTGGCCGGCGAGCTGCGCGCGATAGGCGGCGAGCAGGTCCGCCATTGAGCGCATGGCCGTGACCGGCGCAGTCTTGGGACCGACCTTCGTGCCGAGCCAGCTTCCCTCGTGAAGCGCCAGGACCAGCGGATATGCCGCATTGATGAAGCCGGCGCCCGCCGCCTGAAACGTACAGTGGGGTACTCCCCACTCCGCGCAACCGACCACCGCGTATTCCTCCGCGTCGGCACGCGCGTAGCCGGCGCGCTCGAGGGCCGGAACGATCTGCTCATCATTGAACAGCGCGGGGATCCCACTCCCCTTTTTCAGCGTCTCATAGCACAGCGTCAGAAACTGCTGGTCGCTGCGCGGGTGGACGCGCACGTGGATGTTGGGCTGGCGCAGCCGCATAAGGTCGTAGGCGTTCAGGAACAGAAAAGAGAGCTCGTTGACAGCGTCACTCCCATCGGGCAAGGTGCCGCCGAGCGTCAACCCCGACGCAGAGGACAGGCCGCTGAAGTACTCCGTGGCGCGGGCAAAAAATAGGGGCAAGAGCTCGGCCGCCTTCCCGAGGAAACAGCCGATGAGCTCGACCGCGCGTTCCTTGCTGAGCCGCCCCGCGGCGACGTCGCTTTCGTAGAAGGGCCGCAAGTACTGGTCAACGCGTCCAAACGATACGCCATGCTGAAAGCTCTCCTGGTGCACGATCACGTGCGTCAGGAAAAGGCTCTGCAGCGCCTCGTGGAACGTGCGGGCGGGCCGTTCGGGAACGCGCTCGCAAATCTCGGCCAGCGCCTCGAGCTCCAGGCGTCGGCCGCTCTCCGCCTCCCCGGCCGCCGCGCGCAGGTGCGCGGCCCACCGCCTGCCGTAGCGGCGCGCCGCCGACGTGACGATGGCCGCTGCCTCGTAGAATGCCAGGCGCCCGTCGAGCGCCGTGCGGTCCCGCTTCGAGCTCGCTCCGGCCCGCTCCCGCGCTGCCTCTGCCCGCGCCATTTCGATGTCCTCGGCGATCCCTGCGAACCCTTTGCGGAGCACCGTCGGGTAGTCGGGCGTCAGATGCGAAATGCCCGAAAACTGCGTTAGCACGAAGCTCACGCCTTCCATCAAGGTGTTCATGAGCTCCGGGTCATCGCTGAACGAGGGCATCATCGCCAGGACGGACCTGTCAAACCAGAACGGAAACACCTCGTCATGCAGCGCCGTGCGATCCGCACCCGAAAGCCGCAGGGGGTTTTCAGCGCGCGTGGCGATGCCGTCGAGCTCCGGCAACAGCAGCAGCGCACCGTAGTCGGGGTGCAGCGGCGCGCCGATGCGGTGGCTGGACAAATTGCCCACGATGAGCTCGTCGTCGTAGACGCGCAGCGCCATGTTGTCCAGGATGTAGGCCAGCGCCTCGGCGAAAAGCACGAGGCGGCGCGCGGGCGTCAGCCCCTCGCGGCGCCGGTAGTACGCCAGCAGGGAGGTATTCAGGCGCGACTTCCAGGCCGGTTGGCAGGCGCCAGCGGCGGTCGCTTCGAGAGATTTTCGATACAGGCCGAAGTGCGCGGCGCTGAGGCCGCGCGCGAAGAGCGACCCCGCCGGCGCGCCGGCGAGATACCGGGTCATGAGGATGGCTTTCTGCGCACAGACGGCATACGGCGCCGCGAGCAGCGCCTGGCGCAGGCGCGCCAGGCGCGCCGAACCCGGAAGGTCCCTGGCTACTTCCGCTCCCGCCTCATCCCCGCCGCACGCGGGAGGGAAAGCGGGAGGGTAAGCTCGTGAGGCGCCGGCGGTCAGTTCTTCCTGTCGTTCGGCCACGTCGAGCAGAGCGCTATTGTTCACAACCAACCTCCCCGGCGCCCGGACCGGCGCCGATCAGCGCCCGCGCGACGTCGACGAGATGCTCCTCGAACGCCTCCAGGATCGCCTCTTCCGTATTGTTACCACGTTCTTCTTGACCTGTGCTCGCCGGGTCGTCAAGCCGGCCGAGCATCGCCGCGAGCTCGCGCGTCGTGCTCAGGGAATAGCGCATGATGAGCGCGACCAAGCTGTGGATGCCGAGCCGCACGCGCGCTTCGGATTGGCCGCACGCAGCGGCGACCCGGCGCGCGGTTCTGCCGACGAACGGCAGTAGTGCCTGGTTCCGCCATCGCGGGTCGAGCTCCCCGCGCTCGATGACGCCACGCATGAGCATCTGGACCGCGGCGCGGTGCTCGCGCACGAAGCGGAAACCGCGACCCACGACCGGCGCGATCAGCACGTCGATCTCCGCTCTGGTGCCAGCCCGCTCCACCGCGCCCGCGAGCTCGCCGAACAGACCCTGAAACCCTGCGATGTCGTCCGCAAGGTCCTCGTACGCGGCCGCCTGGCAGGCGGCGTAGAGCTGCTCCTTGTTGCCGAAGTAGTGGTGGACCATGGCGAGATTGACCTCGGCGCCGCGCGCGATTTCGCGCAAGGAAGCGCCATCCAGTCCCCTTTCAGCGAAGAGCTGGGAAGCGCTCCGCAGCAGGCGGTCGCGCGTGACGGCAGCGTTGGCGTGAACGGGTCGGGCCATGGGTTTTCGCTCGCGGTGCTTTCGATTAAATTAATCATACGTACGATTAATAATGATGTCAAGCCTTCGAAACTGGCGACCGGGGGCTGGTGCGGAAGCGGGGGGAGGGAGACAGGAAGCCGCATCCGTCTTGTCCGCGCGCGAATGGGGAGGGGCAGATGGCAAGCGCATTGCGCTCGCCATGGTGGAAGGCACATTCGGCCGACGCCAGGAATTGTGGACAACCTGTTGATAACTCTCCGGCGAGCGGTTGTGCCGCCGGGACCGCGACCGCGTTTTCGGCCCGCGCGCCGCTCATCCACAAGCCGGCAGGCGTAAAGAAATGCGTGTACGGCGCCGCCGGCGCGGGCGCCGGGAGGCCGGAGAACAGCGCACGCCGGAGGGCCCGCGGGCGCCGCGCACGGCGGTTGACTATCCACAATCATCTGTTGATAATGCGGCGATAGGTGCCCACGGAATCGCGGAGAGCGCGGCGCGCATGATCGTTCACGATCGCCACTATCAGACGGTCTGGCTGGAGGGGGACGCGGTCGTCCTCATCGACCAGCTCGCCTTGCCTCACAGCTTCGCCATCAAGCGGTGTGCGACCTACCGCGAGACGGCAGAGGCGATACGCGGCATGCTGGTGCGCGGTGCGGGCGCCATCGGCGCGGCGGCGGGATATGGCCTGGCGCAGGCGGCGCTGCAGGCGCCGGATGCCGGCTGGCCCACCTTTGCGCGGGCGCTCGCGGAGGCTCGGCAGCATCTGGAGGCTACCCGACCGACGGCGCAGAATTTGTTTTATGCAACGCGGCGCGTTTTTCTCGCGGCGACTGGCGCCGCTCCCGAGGTCGCGGCGGCGCGGCACAGCGCGCGCCTCGCGGCGCAACAGATCGCCGCGGAGGACGCTGCAGCGTGTGCCAGCATCGGCGCTGCCGGAGCTCACCTGATCGGCGAGGGGGCGACGGTGCTTACCCACTGTAACGCCGGTTGGCTCGCGTTCGTCGACTGGGGGACGGCCCTGGCGCCCGTGTACGCGGCCGTGCGGCGCGGCGCGCGCCCCTTCGTCCTGGTGGACGAGACGAGGCCGCGGTGCCAGGGATCGTCGCTCACGGCCTGGGAGCTGGCGCACGAGGGCGTGCCGCACGCGGTTATCGCCGACAACGCCGCCGGGTATTACATGCAGCGGGGGGAAGTCCAGGTCGTGATCGTCGGCGCGGACCGAATCGCGGCAAACGGCGACGTCGCCAACAAGATCGGCACCTACGAGAAGGCCGTCGTGGCGCGCGACAACGGCGTCCCGTTCTACGTGGCTGCGCCGCTGACGACGATCGATCCGGCTTGCTCCAGCGGGCGCGACATCCCGATCGAGGAGAGACCCGCCGAGGAGCTGACGACGATGGCCGGGCTGACCGAGTCCGGCGCGGTTCAGCGCATCCGCCTCACCCATTCGCCGGCGCGCAACCCCGCGTTCGACGTCACGCCGGCGCGGCTCATTACCGGCCTCATCACGCCGCATGGGATTTTCCCCGCGACGGCTGCCGGGGTGGCCGCGGCGCTCACCGCCGGAGCCGCGACGCCGTAGCTCCGCCGCGCCGCGCCCTCCGCCCGCGCCTCGCGACCGCTCACTCGGGCGGCGCGCCAAGCCGACTCGCGCACACGCGGTTTCGCCCGCTTTTCTTGGCGAGATAGAGCGCCTCATCCGCGCGCGCCATAAGCCGCGCGTTCGACTCGTCGCCTTCCGGATCGATCACCGCGACCCCGATCGACACCGTTACCGCCAGCACCGGATCGTCCGCGCCCAGCCCGAGAAAGGAATGCTCCTCAACGGTCTTTCGCAGTCGCTCGGCGATAACTATCCCGCCCGCCAGGGTCGTCTGCGGCAGGACGATCGCGAACTCCTCGCCGCCGAGCCGCGCCGCGATGTCCATCGCACGGCAAGACGCCCGCAGGATCGACCCTACATCCTCCAGCACGCGATCGCCCCGGGGGTGGCCGTGCTCGTCGTTGATCTGCTTGAAGAAGTCGATGTCCAGAACGAGGACCGTTACCGGCTGCCCGTAACGCCTGCCGCGTGACACCTCCTCTTTGAGGCGCTGCTCGAAGTATCGCCGCACGTAGAGCTCCGTGAGGGCGTCGGTCGTCGCGAGCTGGTACAGGCGCGCGTTGTGGATTGCCATGGCGCTCTGACTGGCGAGAGTGGCGCAGAACTTCACCTGTCCGTCCGTGTACGGCTCCGGCGTGCCCAGCGCGCCCAGCGGGCCGAGCGCGACCAGCCCGACGAGCTCTCGTTCAATGCGCAGCGGCAGCAGCAGGCTCGGGCGATACTTGGAGAAGATGCGCTCCAGGGATTCCCGCGTCCGCGGTTCCACCAGGCCGAGGTCGATGCCGTCGTCCACGAGCAGGTAGTCCAGCTCGAGGAGGTAGCGCCGGATACTGTTGTCGATGCGAAGGCCGAAGTCGGTCCACTCGGACGACTCGAATCCGTGCGCGAGAACGGATTCCAGCATGCTGGTTTCGGCGTTGTACAGGAGCAGCACCGCGCGGCCGATCGGTAGGTGACCGATAAACACGTCGAGTGCGAGGCGATGAATTTCGCCGGCGTCGAGCGTGCTGCTGAGCTGGCGGCCGGCGTCGCGAAGCTGTTTCAGATTGTCGATGGTCGCCGTGAGCTCGGCGTTGATCGCCACGAGGTGCTTGTTGCGCACGGTCTCGCGCTCGAGGAGCTCGACCAGGTGGCGGCGCATGACTTCCACCGACCGCGCCAACTGGCCGATCTCGTCGCCACTGGCCGGGAAGATCACGGTATCGAGCCGCCCTGCAGCGACCGCGTCGGCCTCGTCGAGGAGCCCGCGAACCGGCTCGGCGATGTCCCTGGCAGCGGCGATGGCGAGCATCAGCGTCAGAAACAGACTGAGCCCGATCACGGGGCCGAGGCTGCTCAGACCGGTGAGCATGGCGCTCGAAACTCCGGTCTTGCTCGCCAGAAAGGAGCGCGCGGGACTTTCCGCCGCGGCTCCAGCTTGCGGCACCTGCGTCGCGCCCGCGCTCTGGTGGTCTCTGACGACGCGCGCCGCCGTAGCCATGCTGCCCATCAGCACGGCGAACACCATGAGCGGCGCCACGGTCATGAGGAAGCGCCGCTGCAGGCTCGCGCCGGCGAGCGGCTCATCCCGCGCCGCGCGCGGCGACGCCTGTTGCAGCGCCGTGAGCACGACCCGCGAGATCCGGCGCACGCGAAAGTACGAATAGCTGTTGGTCGCCAGACCGCACAGCAGCCCACCCCAGACCAGCAGGAGGGTTTCGTCCGTGGGCAGATCGGCGCGCGTGCGCATCCACGCGGCAAGCAGGGCGGTGCCGATGAGCCAGCCCGCCAGCCCGACCGAGGCGAACAGTGCGGGAGCCCAGAGGCAGCGGCCCCGGGCCGCGCGCAGGTGGCGCAGGCTCTCCTCGTCCTCCGGGATCGCGACCTCGCCGCGCCGGCGCCTGGCGGCCAGCATCGACAAGAACCGCACGACGCGACCGTGAAGCGCGAAGAGCACCGCTCCGTACAGGATCATCACGGGTGGGGCGATGCGCACGAGGCCGCGCACGAAGAACGCGCCCTTGGTCAGATCGAGGTCGACGACGAGGTGGAAGTAGACTGTCGCGATCAGAATGGCAAGCAGCGTATCCGTCACCATCGACTGCACCAGCCTGATGGTCAAGTAACCGACGGATAGCGTCTTGTCTACGTGCATGACTGCCCGAATCCTGAGGGCCGACAGGGTGACTTGCGATGTGAGCCCAAGCGAACACAATAGTGCGCCGGCGCGAGCGTTCACAGGTCGCGGCAGGGTCGCGGGACGCCGCGATGGGCGCCGCCCGCGTCGCCGGCGCGCAATCGACCGTCAGGTGGCGCAATTCCGACACCAACGATTGGGCGTCAGCCGAATCTGCTTTACACCTTGTGTCCGTCGACACCCCGTAGGGGCGGCCCCCCTTATGCACTAACCCAAATGGCTTCGGCTCCTCATGAGATTCGGGGAGCTGACGAAAAGTATGCCCGTGGTTTCGGCCCGCGCGCCCGGGCAGGCTCAACAGAGGGGCAACGCCAAAGCATTCCTCTGACCCCGCGCAGGAGCTCATCCGATGTGCTCCCCAGATCCCCTCCTGTCGAGCCTTCTCGAGATACCTGCCCATCAAAGGGCGCGAGGGTCACACGATTGACCGGCCACTTTCCGATGAGATAAAACATCTAACGCGAATTCGGCCGAGGAATTCCCGAAAAACCGGCCAAAATCGCCCTAGATACGGTCATCTGCGCGAAAAATGGTCGGAAACGGGGGAGAATTGAGTCGAATTGGCGGCCAGAATCGCCTCAGATGTCTTATCTTCGGCAAGTATGGCCGGTCCAGCCGCCACTCCTAAGTCCCGGCCGCTGCCTCACCCGTTCACCACCGCATCCAGGCCGTCGCGCAGCTACGCCTCCGTCACCTGCAGCGCGCCCGCAGCCCCGCCAGCCGCACCTCTGCAGTCTCGCGGCGGTCGTCGCTCACCACGAGCGGGTAGACCGGCACGGGCAGCTCCGCCCCGGCGTCACCCATCTTCGCGCGAGCCGCAACGCGTTTTCCGGTGGATACCGCCTTGCTCCTGCAAGCCTCGGCCACTACCGGAAAGCCGAGGCTCGTGCCACTTGCCCTGCCCAACTTCTCGCCATGCTCGCTTCGATGAGGTGCGTCTTCCCGCTGCCGGATGCCGATGGCGGCGGCGGGAATCGCCCCGCCGCCGCTCGCCCAAAAGGTCGACGTGCTACTCGCGGGCGGACAGGCTGCCCGCCCCCATGTAGACGCGGCCTAGTGGAGCGGCGCCAGCACCCGCACCGGGGCGCCGGCGTGGCTCGTGTCGATGCTCACCTTGGCCCGATCGGCAAGCACCGCCTGCATGCGCGCTTCCAGGCGCGCGTCCGGCGCGAACGCCGGATCCGTGAACATGGTCGCGTCGGCTGCATTCTGCGGATCAAACGTCGTCTTGATGCGATAGGTATACTTGTCGTAGTCCATGCACGCCGGCGAGAACATGCGGTGGAATGGCGGCCCTACGGCGTTGAGGCTGTCACCGCAGTGGTAGTCGACGCACGCCAGGTTGGTCTCGGCGACGTATTCCGCCACCCGGTCGCCGGCCTCGGGGTCGGTCTGGTCGTACATCGCCAGCTCCTCGAGGTGGCTGAACGTGCCTCCCTCATACAGACCGCCCCAGGCGTTGTCCCCGCCGTCGTCCACGATGACCCCCTGGTCGATGTACTTCCGCTTGATCTGCGCGCCGACCCGCGCGCCGCGGATGGCGTTGTCCCAGGTCACCAGCGAGCCCATGGCCGTCCAGAACGTGCCCGCGAACCGGAACACGCCCCGCATGTTCATCCCCGAGCGCAACAAGCTCTGATACAGCAGGCTCGTGAGCGCCATCGGCGCCTTCGCCATCCCGTACCGGCGCGCGTCCCGCAAGACCAGCCCGAGGAAGCTCGGCATCGATCTCAGAAACGCCCGCGTCCCGAGCCGGGCCGAAACGACCTTCAGAAAGCGCAGAAAGTCCTGGATCCCGGCGGGCGAGAAATCGTTGGAAAGCGCGCCGCCGCCGAGCCCGCGCACGATCTCCCGCAGCGCGGACCGCTTGTAATTCATCTCTTCGGTGCTCGCCGCGGTCATCACCACGACGAGCGCGTAGTAAAGCTCATGGAGCATGGGGATCTTGTAGACTTCCGCGGCTTCGGCGTTGTCCACGGTCAGCACCCCGGCCATCAGCGACGGCGCGTTGCGCCCGAGGTAGTCCGCGATCTCCGCCTCGCCGATGCGATAGCCGAGCTCCGCAAGGCTCTTCCAATCCTTCACCACGACCACCGCCGCCGTGTGATGGCGCGGGATGCGGGCGAAGAAATTCGGTGAGCCTCCTTCCAGGTCGAGCTGCTTCGGCCCGCTCCAGGGGTAGAGCTTGACGGCGCAACGCGTGAACACGCCGAGGCCGCCGAGCGCGCCCGCAAACCCCCGGATGACGCCGCGCACCGAAGGGCCCGGGCCGTCACCGGCGAAGTAATCCCCGGCGTCCCCGAACGAACCCACGCGCACGATCTCCCCTCCCGGCATCACCCACTCGAAGCCGAGCAGGTTGCGGTTGGAAAATCCCATGCTCACGCCGTCCAGGCCCTGCCCCATCATCGACGTGGCGGACGCCAGCACCGAGCATTGCGCGCCGCAGCCCGCGATGTGAGTGTTCAACCCGAGCTTCATCGCCTCGGTCTGGAGCTGGTTTCCGGTGACGTACGGCTCCACGATGGCATACATGTTCTTGGCGTCGATTTTGATGATGCGGTCGAGCCGCCGCAGGTCGATCTGCACCACCTTGTCGGGTTCGATCGGCGAGTTCCACATGCCGAAGCCCGTGCTCATCGCCTTGTACTGCACGCCGAGCTCGTTGCACAGGCGCACCACGGCGGCGACCTGCTCGGCGTCTGCCGGCAGCGCGATGGCCAGCGCGCGCGGCATGTACTGAGATCCCGTGGCCGCTTCCGCGATGTATTGCCAACTGTAGGTGTCGAGCACGCAGGGGTCCGTCTCCACCCAGCGCTCGCCAAGCTCGAGCACGAGGCGCCGGCGGACGGTTTCGCGAAGCTCCGCTATCTCTTCGGGCGTCCGCTTGTCGGCCCACCCTGCACTGGTTTTTGCTGCTACGGTCATGTCTAATCTCCTCAGGCAAGAACGCTCTCGAAGAGAACGTCGGTAAGCATCTGCACGGTGGTCGTGCCGTCACTGCTGGAGGCGGCGGCGCGGAGCATCGACGCGCTCTGCGGGCATTCGGTGACGATGGCGTCCGCCCCCACGGCGCGGGCTTCGGCCAGCCGGTGCTGGGCCGTCGACAGGGCGAAACCAGGGGCTACCGCCAGTGCCTGGCCGCACTCGCCGCTGTCGAAGGCGTATTCGCGGCGGCGGAAGAACTCGAGCGTGCGCAGCCCGGGAACGCGGCTGAGGACTCGCCTCGGCGCGTCGTAGCAGCCGTGGTCTCCGCGATTGACCGGTCGCGGCGGCGTTTCGAGAATCATCTGGCCAAGCGTCTTGACGCGCTCGCCCGACCAGCTCGTCCAGGGTTCCGAGAGCCTGCCGAGGTACGACGGGTCGTGCCACGCCAACGCTCGCGCCACGGGCTTCGCCGGCTTCAGCTTGCCATCGCGTATGAGCTGGTCGTACAACTCCACGACGTGCAGCACCGGCTTGCCAACCGCAGAGAAGCGCGGGAGAAGCGCCCGGAACGTCGCGTAGTCCTCGGCGGAGAGGCAAACGACGCCTTTCGCCGAGCTCGCCGCGACCGCCGCGGCGGCCCGCCGGGCAAAGCTCGCGAAGAGCTCGCGGTCGCCGATTTCCAGCGCGGCTCGGCCGGTGTACGGTTCGGAGGCGCCCAGCACGGCGTAGCGCACGCCGCCCGCCGCGAGCAGCTTCAGCGCGTGTGTGAGCGTCGTGCGCAGCTCCGGCAGCAAGGCGTAGTGCGGTCCCACCCACAGCAGGTAGTCCGGGGTCGAGCTTTGCTCCGCCGGGACGTCCTTGAGCCAGTCGCCGAGAGCGCCCGAGGCCGTCACGAGCGGGTGGAGCCGGGCTCGCATCGATTGCAGCACGGCCTCGTGCGCCGGCGCCGCCCCCGCGGTCTTGTAGATGTGCGCGCGCAGTTGAAAGATGACTTCGAGGACCTCGATGTCCGAGCTGAACTTGCAGGCGATGTCGCAACCGCCGCAGGCGGTGCATTCCTGAGCGATCCGCCGCACGCGGTCAGTGACCTCGCTCCGCCCCTCAAGCAGGCTCATCCCCATCACCAGCATGCCGCCGCCGGACGACGCATGCATCTTGTTGACCTCGTAGGCGGGGCAAATACTGCTGAACCCGGCGTCGCGCACCGCTACCAGCGGGGGAAACTTGCACAGCGAACAGCGCGGGCACTTGCCGGCGAGGCTCTTGAGCTCCGCCATGGACTGATAATTGTTGGTGAGCGTCATGGATTGTTCCTCCCTCTATCGTCAGCCGGTGATGCGCAAGTTTCCCGGCGAAAGAATGCTGTCCGGGTCGAACATGCCCTGAATGCGGGAAACGAGCCGCGCCGCCGGAGACCCTTCCGTGGCGGCCGCAGTGAGCGCGCCGTAGGGGCGCGAGAAGAAAGCGCCCGCGGCGCGGAGCCGCCGGACCAGCTCCGGGAGCTGTCGCCAGAGCTCCGTCGAGGCTTCCGGCGCGTGCGGGAACGACGCCTCGAAATGGCAACTTCTGCCGCCCAGCAGGGGTTGGATGTAGAAGATCGGTTCCTGATCGCGCCGCAGATACCGCGCCTGGAAGGCCGTGACGATGTCCACGAATCGGGAAGCCCGATCCAGCGTGGTCAGGAAAAACACCTCGGCGGTGTTGCCCTTTCCGGCCTCGCGCCACGAGGCGCTGCCGGCGCGCGACGGCTCCAACAGCACGCGCAGCAAGTCCTCGACGGTCCCGCCGGGGGTGCGCTCGACGCGCTGCAGATTGAGCAGGCGCGCCATTTCGCCGATCTCACCCTTCATCAGGCGCATCTTCGGCGCTCCCGCGAAGGGAGGCTCGGCGATGCTCGCGGCCAGAAACCACTGTGGGTACCGCCCCGAAACGCTCGCGACATCGGCCATTCGCCCCGTCGTCAACGCCGACAGCAGCGCGCGGTCGCCAAGAAAGAGGATTTCGGGGTGCTTGCGATGCAGCAGGTGGTAGGCGGCCTCGACGAGGGGACCGAGATCCGCGCTGCCAAAGACGAACAGCTCCTCGCTTGTGGGCACCGGGCGGCATTTGATGGAGCACCACGTGGCAATGCCCACGGTGCCCTGCGACCCCTGAACCACGCGCATGAGGTCAGATTGGCCAGGCCCCATCGGATTGGTCTGCGCATCGCCCGCGGCCCACTGGTCCTCGAGCGATCCGGGGCCGGCGGCGCTACCGGTGCGGAAATGCTCGCCGGTCCCGAAGATAACCTCGGTGCACAGCAGCGGATCGGCGAGGTCCCACTGGTGGCGCGGATAGATCGTCGGTTCGCGCTCCAAGTAGGCGGCGAGAGCGGACTTGGCGTTGCGGGGGACGAGCGGCAAGAGGGGTCGCAGCCCGTGGTTGGCGAGCACCTTGGTGAGCTCGGGGAAGCGGACGCCGGCCTCGAGCAGCGCGACGCGGTTGCGGCGGTCGACGCGCACAACGCTGCTGAAGGCGCTCATGTCGACGATCGCGGTGTTTTCCGCGGCAAGCGTGTCGCCGCGATAGTGGGGGACACCCGAGCTCACGGGAAGCAGGCGGAGGCCGACGGTGCGGGCGACCTCGACGAGCGCCTGAAGCTCGTTTCGGCCTTTGGGGGTGAAGATGGCGACGGGCGAGCATGCGCTTGGCTGGCTGCGATCGCCGGTGAAGTCCTGGAGTCGCGGGAGCGCCCGGGACACGGTGATGCCCGGGATGGCGTCGATGGCCTCATCGACAGGGTGCCTGGTTTCGACTTGCACTGACATGTCAGTTTTTCTCCTCACGGGTAATGAGCACTCCCAATGGTGCTCAAGAAAGCGGTACGTTACTGCCTTGGCGCCGGCTGGATGAGCCGCATCACGATCTGCACGGTTTTCTCGCCCAGTCGCGCCGGATCCATACTGGTTTCGGGCCGAAACAAGTATGCCTGCGCGGTCTTGAGGACGGCTCCCACGATGAAGTTGGCGAGAAACGGGACATCGTCGATCACGAACAACCCCGTCTGCGCGCCATAGCTCAGCTCCGTCTCGATCATGGCTCGCAGCTCCAGGTCGAACGCCGCGACCAGGTCCTCGACTTCCGCGTTCTTGGCAGTGCCCTCATTGACAAGAATGCGGAAGACGTGGGGTTCTTCGGCCAGGGACTCAAAGACTCCCTGCAGGCGGAGCGTCAAGAATCCGCGAATCAGTTTTTCGTCCTTCGGAATGGGGATGCCGAGCGGCACAAATGGTTGCATCGTCGGCCGAATGCGCGCCACGAACCGCTCGAGAACCTCGCGAAACAGCGATTGCTTGTCGGCGAAGTACTGATACAGGGTGCCGCGAGCGATGCCGGCCGCGCTGCAGACCTTGTCGATGTTGGCGCGTTCGTAGCCATGCTCGGCGAACACCACGGCGGCGGCCCGGAGGATTTCGTCCTGCCGCGCAGCGCCGCGGTCGCTTTTGGGCTTGCGAGTCATAGTTTCGTCATTCCGAAGGCGATATTGAACTGACATGTCAGTTTTATAATCACGCTTCCCGCCCCTGTCAAGGACACCACCCGAAATTCGGCGCCGGCGGAATGTGCCTTGTGCTGTGGCTGCACCCATCCCGGCACATCTCGCCTCCCAAGCGGCTTTTGGGCGCCTGGGACGACTTCGGGTGCAGGCTTGAGACGTCACGGACCCACGAGTTGCGCAACCGGGGGCGCCAAAGCGGCGTGAGACGGCAGTAGGATGCGCATTCCGGGGCGTCTTGGGGGCCAGCGAGCTCATGCCGCTGTTCGCTTCGGCTCGAGGTTGCTGAGAAAGTCGAGGAGTCGCCTCGGCAGGCTGCTGATGGCGAGGATCGCTTTACCGTGGTGAGGACCGATGGCGTTGCGTGCCCGTTGTCGTGCGAAAGTCAGCCGCCGGTGTGCGCGCTCGTCCCGCGTCATCAGGCACACGCGTTGCGGTTGCGGCGGGAGCGGGGCGATGGCCGGCTTGCGGACGAGCCGCACTGACTGGCCGCGCAAAGGTCAGTGATCGCCCGCCGCAGCGCGGCGGCCGGGATGTCGTCGAGAAAGACGGGTTCTCTGCCGAGTCCGCACGGGATCGCATCCCTTTCCGGCACCGCTGGCCACAGCTCGGGCATCGCCGGTTTCGCCTCCGCGGGCAGGCACACGGTGACCGTCAGGCCGCTGCGGCCGGTGGCGCCATTGCCCAGGCATCGATCCGCCAGCGGACACCCCCGGCAATGCGCTCGCCGCGCCCGGAACCGCAGGGTCTCGCCGCCATCGGCTGCCACCTCGCGATGCGACAAGCGCAGTGTCTTCAGGTTCGGGCACTGCAGAGTCTGGCCATCGACCCAGGAAAAGTCGTCTCCGCCAAACTTCCCTCGGCCGGCGCCCCGGTTGGTGGCGATGCGCGCACCATGCGGCACGGGTACGGTCGACTCGCTGTCCGGCACCGTAGGCGCCACGACATCCGCTGCGGCACTCTTCGGCATCGAGTCGGTTTCCGGCGCTGCGAGCAGCGGCTCCGACCACAGAGTACGCCGGCGCGGGCGGTCGCTCATTACCCGCCCCAACCACACCCGCGTATTCCATACACAAAGGCAGATCTGCTGCCAGAGCTCCTGCCCCTCCGGGTTCTGGCTCACCCACCGATCGGCGTCTTGCTCGCGGTCTTCCTGCGCCAAAGTCCCTGCGAAGCCACCCCGGCCCAGATACAGGTCGACCACGTCGCAAGCGGTCAGCCCCTTCTCCTCCCGATCCGTCACGAAGAGCTCCCAGATGGTCCCTTGCCGCAGCACGCCAACTTTCGGGGTGGTTTCTTCGCCCGGTTGGGGTGCGCGTTTGGTGACGATCAGACGCGTGCTCGTGGTGCGCTGGGATCGGCCCCGGCCGCTTTTCCAGGTGATCCAGCCGACCTCGATGATTTCCCGGGGCGTGACTTCTCCGTGCGGGGAAAACCGCACGGGGGTGGCCGTTTTCAAGCGTCGTCGGACTTCGGCGTCAGGGAGCAGGTGGTAGCTTGCCGAGCGCATCAGATATCCCAGTCCGGACGACACGATGAGCGCGGCTCCTCGCACCGAGCCGTACAGACCGTCGAGTCGCAGTACACCCACGGAGGGCTCGAGGCCGTGGTGGCGAAGATAGCGCACCACCACCTCACATCCCCGCGCCAGCTCTCCCCAGAGATCACCGTTTCCCGGCGCACCGAAGCTTCCCAGCCACTCCGCGGTGTGCGCCTGCTGGACGGTGGTGCGCGAGCGAATCGCTTCGCCACGCTTCCGGCCCGCGTAGCCGGGGGCGCACGCGACGGTCCGCAGCACGGTTGGCCGTTCGCTTTCAACCCCCCCGCCCTGCCTGGCGCCCAAAAACTCGCTCCCACGGCGACTCTCGCCCTTACGGGTCACATACTGTTGCGCAACTCGAGGGCAGACGGCTGCAGAACAATGCGCTGAACCTGACGCTCGCTGGCGCTCGCGCAGCTTAGCGGCGACGTTCTTCCGACGCTGCGCGTCGGACGTTGGAAGAACGTGGCGCCGGGCAAAGCCCGGTGGTTCCGCCGCGCTGATTGCGCGGCAGGCCCACCGGGTACAGCGGGCAGCGCTCTGCAGTAGTAAGCTACCTCTGGGGGCTGCCGCTGACCCGGCGCCCCGCTACCCCGTTGCGCGCGTGTTCCTGAAGCAAAGGCGGGTCTGCTAGAATGGTCCTCTGGAGGCGAGTAATGAACGAGCCGATGATTCTCTCTGATCCCAAGGTGATGATGGGCAAGCCGGTTGTTGCGGGCACGCGGATCACCGTGGACCTTATCTTGGAGAAGCTCGGTAGTGGCGAGTCGATCGACGCGGTGCTCGAGTCGCACCCCCGTTTGACGCGCGATGGTGTCCTGGCCGCCCTCCGTTTCGCCGCGAAGGCACTTCGCTCCGAGGTGGTTTACCCGCTCGACGCGAAATCGGCATGAACCTCGTTGCCGATGAGGGTGTCGATCGTGCGGTGGTGGAGCGACTGCGTCGGGACGGTCATGACGTAATCTACGTGGCGGAGCTGTCTCCCGGCATTGGAGATGAGGAGGTCTTGCGCCAAGCCAACGCTCGAAGCGCCCTCTTGATCACCACAGACAAGGACTTCGGCGATCTCGTATTTCGCCAGCGCCTCTCGCACTCTGGCGTGGTTCTACTTCGCCTTTCGGGCTTGCCGAACGCAGCGAAAGCCGGGCTCGTAGCGGCAGTGTTCCGGGAGCACGCCGCGGAAGTCCTCGGAGCGTTCAGCGTCGTCTCGCCACGGCAAGTCCGCATCCGTCGGGAGTCCTGAGCGGCTTGAACCGGTCTCACTCCGCATGACAGCGGTCTCTGCTCGCTCCCCCGTGGGGGCGCGTGGTTCATCTCCGTGCTCTGACAAGGCGTTCCTCGCTGCCATCCCGCGTGCAACAAGGTCAGCCTGGGGGCATGGAGCGCAACACTCCTGGCGGATACGCTTCAGGTACCCCACCGCCCTCCCGGCCAGCCGCAGTCTCGATCACAGCCAGCTTTTCGGCTACCTCTAGCAAGCTCTTCCGGGCGTTTTCCACGGTGTTAACCTGCCCGGCGAGCGGAGCGATGATGTTGAGCGCGCCATGGGCACGCGCGAGCGCACGGGCGGTGCGGCGGCGCAAGCGGCAGGTGCCGTAGGCGGCAAGGAGCGGAGCGACCCTGGGGGCGGGCGGGTTGTGGCGCATTGTGTCATGACGACGGTACACGTCGCTACGCCTGCGCGCGTGCTCCTCCTTCCCGGCGGCAGCGTGCCATCCCGCGCGCGCCGACGGTGGCACGCTTCCTGAAAATGACCACCTTCGTAATCCCAAAAACGAGTCATTGCCCCTCGCTCCCGCAGCCGCTATGCTCATGGTGATGCCCGGTAGCGCGGGGCATCCTCCGAAAAAGAGAGATCCCGTCTATGAGGACATCGCGTACGAGCGCCGCTTTTGCCCGCTTGCTGCTCCTGGCTGCCGGTGCGGTTTTCTGCGCCGCCGCGCCGCCGGCAGGCGCCGCCGATTGGAGCTCGATCCCGTTCACCGTCCAACGCGCCGGCGAATGGTCGAGCCACTTTCACGATGTCGACTTCGCGCCGAGCGGCACCAGCGGCTGGATCGTCGGCAGCCGCACCAGCCAGTGGCTGTTGAACAGCTTCTCGAGCCTCGGCGAGGACGCCCTCATACTGCGCAGCACCGACCGCGGAAACAGTTGGAACGCTCAAGTTAGCGGGCTCGACGGCGATCTCGAGGCCGTCTTCGCCTACGACGACACCACGGCGTACGCGATCGGAGACGCCCTGCTCAAGACGACCAACGGCGGCGTCACCTGGGTCACGGTGGCCGCTACCGGACTGCAGTTTCCCTGCCGCGATCTCTGGTTGCCGGTCGCCGGGACGCTCTACGCCGCGTGCGCCGGGGCGGTGTACACGTCCGCCGATGACGGCGAGACGTTCCTGCCCGCGGCCGGCGCCGAAGACGCGGAGTTGCGTTTCGAGGCGCTGTATTTTACCGACCAGAGCCACGGCTGGGCCGGCGCCGTTCCCGTAGACGGCACGCTTCCTACTCCGCGGTATTCCGTTTACCGCACGGTGGACGGAACAAATTGGGACGTCATCGAGCTCGTCGATGCGGAGGCCATACATCGCGACACCGCTTCGTCGCTGCTCTTTCTCGACGAGCTCACCGGTTTCCTGGTGGGGCACGGAATCGCCTCTCGCACGACCGACGGAGGTGGGACCTTCCAGCCGATCACGAGCTTCAGCCCGGCTCTCGACATGGTCTCAGCCAACCCAATCGACGTCCACTTCGCGGCTGACGATCGTTTTGGCATGATGATCTTTCCGCTGCTCGGCGCCGTCTATACGACCGGCGACGCGGGCGTGACCTGGGCGAAGGCGGCGCGTGTGAGCCCGCCGGAACCCCTGGCCGGAATCCACGTCGTCGACACGGCCAGGGCGATCATCGTCGGTGAAAGCGGTGTCGTGGCGCGGTCGCTCGACGCGGGCACGTCGTGGTCTCTCGATCCGCGGAGCGTCGCGGCCACGCTGAAGGAGATCGACATGGCGACTGCGCACGTCGGGTGGATCGTGGCCGGCGACGAGGTTCTCATGGGGACCACGGATGGCGGCCGCACCTGGATTTCGCGCAGCGCCGAGGTCGCTGCAGCGGAAACCGGGCTGGAGGCGATCGGCACGTACGCCCAGGTGTCCGCGGTCGGCACCGACACCGTGTTCGTCTGGAAGGACAAGCCGGGAAGGCTGTATCGCTCGACCAATGGCGGGCAGACGTTCACCGCCCGGTCCGACTTCAGCTCCTGCGACAACGGGATGGATTTCGCCACCGCCGCGCGCGGCTGGTGCCGTGGCGCCACGCACATTTGGGGCACGAGCAACGGCGGCGGCGACTGGAGCCGGGAGGAGCCATTCTCCCTGGGCGGCGACATCTTCGCCTATGACACGGCGAATGTCTGGGCTGTAAACGATATCGGCCGGATCATGAAGCGCTCGGGCGCGCTAGGGTGGGAAGAGGTGTACTCGGACGGCCCAAAGCTCAACGACGTTTTCTTCCTGACGGCCTCTCTGGGGGTTGCCACAGGTGACGACGGAGGCGTGTGGACGGATAGCGGCGGCGACAAGAACGAGTGGGCGTCGCTTGCGATTCCGGGGAAAAAACACGTCGCTGTGGCGGATGAACAGCTCTGGCTGAGCTCGTCCGCGTCCGCGGTGTATGGGTCCAGCGATGCCGGGCAGAACTGGACCGTAATCCCCCGCAGGAGCGGCATCACAGACGTCTCGGACATCACCACTGTGGACCCGTCACGCGCCTGGCTCGTGTCGTCGTACGGCCTCGTGGAGTTTCACGGCAGCGTCATGCCGCCGTCCGAGCTCATCGCCCGCGCCGCCGATGGCCCTGTTGTGCACTTGACGTGGTCGGCACCGGCAGGCGAGACGGGCGTCGATCACTACAACGCCTATCGGTCGGCCATCGCCGGCGGCGACTTTCAGCGAATCAACGCCGCCCCGATCGCGCAAACGACCTTCGAGGACGATGCCGTTTCGCTCGAAGTCTCGTACTACTACGCGGTTACTGCGGTCGACGCTGCCGGAAACGAGAGTGGGTATAGCGAGCAGGCGTTCGTGCGCGCGAGCGACGGCGTGGCGGGACGAGGCGCTGGCCGAGCCGCGGCGTCGCGCCGAGGCACGGTCACGACGCTCTACAAGCCCGACGGCACCGCATTGCCGGCGGCCGCGCTGCAATGCACCGTGCAAGGGGAGACCCACATCTGCTGCCTGTTCGATCCGCCGCGCGGCGGCTACAGCGTCGATCACGGTATCGGCGAACGCATCAGCGTCTATTCAGGAATCTGCCCGAGCGCGCGGACGGCGCCGCCAGCAGGCGGGGCGGGTCTCCAGAGGGCTGGAATCATGCAGATCGCCTTTTACAGGCCGGAGGAAGCCACCTCGGCGCTCATCGTTGAAGTCGGCCCCGCTGTCCGCGCCACCGGTGAAGCCGATCTCTCCCTTTCTCAGGACGTCACTGCCAATCCCGGCACCTTGGGCTCAGCCCTCCAGTTCACCGTGGTTGTCGCCAATGAGGGACCGCAAGCCGCGGACGAGGTCACTCTGGTGGATGAGTATGGGCCGAGCTTCCGCATAACGGGCCTGCAGACGAGCCACGGGTTCTGCGAGGATTTTGGCGGCGCGCTGACGTGCTCACTGGGCAGCGTGCTCTCGGGGACAACGGCGACCGTGACGGTGTCGGCGATCCCGATCGCGGTGGGAGCCGGGAGCAACGAGGTGTCCATCACGGCGCGACAATCCGACCCGGACCCGTCCGACAACAGCTCGATCTTGCCCGTCGAGGTCGGACCAGGCGCCGTTCCCGGTCCCGGGCCGGAGCGCCTGATGCTGCTGGCGGTTGCGCTCGTAGCGATGGGAGCCGGGTTGCGCCTGCCTCAAGCCACCGCCGGATCGCCTGCAAAGCGCGCCCAAAGCGCATGTAGAGATGCTAACAGCCCATGAGCGGCGGCGCAATGGCAGCACACGTTGATGGACATGACCTCCGAGGCGTCGGCCTGGCGGTCGCGGCGTACAGTTTCTGGGGACTCATCCCGGTGTACTGGAAACACCTCGCGCACGTGCCCGTGGTCGAGGTGCTGGCGCACCGCATGTCCTGGACGCTCCTGTTCTTTGCCGGGCTCATGCTGTCCCGCGGCACCGGCCTCGGCGAAGCTCGCCGTCTGCTTTCTTCTGGCCGCGCGTGCGGCGCCCTGCTGCTTACCGCGGCGCTGCTTGGCCTCAACTGGTCGATTTTCATCTACGCAATAAGCGCCAATCGCGTTCTAGCCGCCAGTCTCGGCTACTTCATCACGCCACTGGTGTCCGTGGCACTGGGTATGGTCTTTCTCCAGGAGCGTCTACGGCGCGCTCACTGGCTTGCCATCGGGGCGGCCGCCGCCGGAGTGGCGCAACTCGCGATGCGCGCTCCCTCGCACCTGTGGATTGCCTTCGCGCTCGCCCTTTCTTTCGGCCTCTACGGGCTGCTCCGCAAGACGCTCACCGTGGCACCGCTCCTGGGATCGACCATTGAGAGCCTTTTCCTGTTTCCCGTAGGTCTCTGCATTCTGGCGTTCCTCATGGGTACCCACCAAAGCGTTACCGGAAACGGGGACGCCGTTTCGCACCTGCTCTTGTTGGGAGCGGGCTGTGTGACCGGGTTTCCACTGTTGCTCTTCGCCAAGGCGACCAAGCGCTTGCCGCTGTACGTGATCGGCATCCTCCAATACCTGGCGCCGACCGGCCAGTTTCTGCTCGCCGTGCTGGTGTATCGCGAGGACTTTTCGAGCGCACAGCTTCGCAGCTTTGCGCTCGTATGGCTTGGTCTGGCGATTTTCACGTGGGACCTGGTGCAGGCGAATCGCCGCTTGTGGCGCCTGCCCTGAGGCTTCGGTGGCCCGGCGGTTGCAGAATGCGCATCATGAAGACTCCCGACCTCAGCTCCCCCCGCTTGCGGAGCCGCGGTCATGGATGAGTCGGAGCGCCACGCGCAGAGATTCTGGAAGATCCGCGGCTGCGTGACCGGCGAGGAGCTCTTGGCCGCGGTTAGTTGCCGCCACGGCGGCGGCCAGACCGCGAACGGCAACCCCGGGCTCGCTCGCTTCGCCGAACCCAAGCTTGCGGCACAGTCCTTCCGCGGCCTGAAGCTCGGCCGCAGCGGACTCCCCTCGACACAGAGCGAGGTGCCCTCTCTCGCAGCCGAGTCGGATAGCGAGGGCAGGGTTGTCACGCGAGATCTCCACGGCGCGTTCAAGCGCAGAAATAGCCTCGCAGGCAGGGCGGCTCAGCAGGCGAAGAATCGCGCCGACCCAGCAGAGGCCGTCCGCCTCGTGGATAGAGCTGCCGGAGTCGCGTAGCAGCCCGACGCCCGCCCGACAGTAGGCCAAGGCGGCCTCGAGGTCCCCACGGCGCATTGCGATCCGACCCTGAAGAACGAGGGCGCCCCCCTCCGACTCGCGATCCTCGACCTCACGGTGAATCGCGATGGCCTGATCTACCAGCTCTGCAGCCGCATCGTCGCGGCCTGCCATGAGCTCGAAAAAGCCGAGTTGTTGAAGTTGTGCGCCGAAGCCGATGCGATAACCAATCTCCCGGAGCCTCCTGAGGTTGTTCTTGCCAAGGGAGATCGCCTGCTCCACGTGGCCTAGCGACAGGATCAAGACCGCCAAGTTGGCCGCGGACTGGCATTCCTGGCCCTTCTGGCCGGCCGACCTGGCGTCGCCGATGGCCTGCTCGAAGTACTCCTTTGCCTCAGTCAGCTTTCCCTGATAATAGCAGATAGCCGCCATGTTGTTGAGAGTCGTGCACACAAAGAACCGAGCATCCATTGCAGTGAAGAGCGCCAGCACCTTGCGGTAGAGTTTGAGGGCCCGCTCGAGTCGGCCTTCAGCCATGTAGCTGCTCGCCAACGCGCCGATCGCTCGTGCCTCGCCCTCCTTGCTTCCCGCCTGCCGAAACAGTCGCAGCGCGGTGGCGGAGCAGCGTCGGGCTTTCTTCTGGCGCGATCGGAGGAAGTGCGTATGCGCCACGCCCAGCACGCTATCCCCGGCCGCGCCGTACTCCGAGAGCATCAACGCCTGCTGGAGCGCCTCGCGATGCTCGACCTCGGCGAGGTCGGAGCGGCCGATGGCCGTGTAGACGTTCCGGGCGAGCTCGTTGCGGGCGCGCACCGCCGCGATGTCGGGGGCGCCGAACAGGCGCAGGTGGGACTTGTAGAGTCGCTCCGCCTCCTCGTGCGCGAAAATCCGCACCGCGCGCCGTGCACCGAGAAGGTAGTAGCTCCGCGCGCGCCCGGGCTCGCCGGCGGCCTCCCAGTGCATGCCGAGCTCGGCCGCGAGGCGCTCCTCGGTGTCCGCAGCGCGCACCAATTCGATGGCCTCCGCGGCCCGGCGATGCAGCTCCGCGGCCTTCCCGACGATGCGGGCGTAGCTGAGCTCGCGCACCTTTTCGTGCGAGAACCGCAAGAATCCGGGCCGGGGCTCTTCGAAGATCGCTCGCCGCAAGAGCTCGGCCGTCGCTTCCAGGAAATCGCGGTCGGTCCCCCGGACCATGGTCTGGAGCACCTTGCTGTCGACTTCTTTTCCGAGCACCGCCGCTGCAGCCGCGACGTCGAACAGCCTTCCCGTCAGCGCCTCGAGGCGGCGTTCGACGAGCTTGCGCAGCGACGACGGTAGCGGCAGCCGGGAGTAGTCCGACTCGGTCGCCAGCCCCTCGGGCTCGAGCACCTGCCACACGCCCGCCAGGTCGCGCCACAGGATGCCTTCCTCGAAGGCGGCGCGCAGATATTCCGCAACGAAAAACGGGTTCCCTTGGGACTGGCCGGCGACGTGCCGCGCGAACTTCGGCGGCGCCGAGTCCAGCGCCAGCATGTCGCGGATGATCAGACCGACGGCCCCGGTATCGAGAGCTGCGATCTCGAACCGCCGCACTGCCGGACTCGCGGTGATCTCGGCGAGCCGCGGTGCTACTTCGTCGCTGCGACAGGTCAGCAGCACGAGCGCGGGGACGCCCCGGGTTCCGCCGCGCTCCACGAGCTCATGGACGACGTCCGCCGTCAGCTCGTCCGCCCACTGGAAGTCGTCGAATATCATCACGCTCGGTTCATCGCTGCAGTACGCCAGAACGGTCTCGACGACCGCGTCGACCACCTTTCGCCGGGCAACGTCCAGAGTGATCTCTTCCTGTCCGGCGGTTTCGGCCAAGCCCGGCAGGCTGAGCAACAGTGGCTCATACAGTGAAAGCAGCGCGCCGCGGGGACCGAGGAGCGTCTTCTGAGCTCCCGCCCCCTTCGCGAGGCATCGGTCGGTGAGTCGCTCGAGAAAGACGGCAAAGCCGTGCAACGGCGTGCCACCTTCCACGCATTCGGCGGGGATCACCTGGAGGTCGCGCCGCGCCGCGCCGCGAGCCAGCTCCATCGCGATGCGGGTCTTGCCGATGCCGCTCGGACCAACGATCGCCGCGGCGCCGAAGCGCCGGTGCTCCAGCGCCTCGAGGAGTTGATCGAGGCCCGCGAGGACCTCCGTGCGACCGGCGAGGGCCGGCCGGTAGAGGTAGGCGCGGGCGGGGGGCCGGCGCCGGGAACTGCCGTTGGTGGCGCCGAGCGCGGCGAGGGCGCTCGCCACGTCGCTGGCGTAGCCCATGCGCCGGCGCGGCTCCTTCTGCAGCAGCCGCAGGATCAGCCGCTCGAGATCCGCCGGAAAGTCGGGAAACCGCATCGTCGGCGGTGTCGGCTGGCGGCGCAAGTGTTGCAGCGCGATTTCCGCCAGGGTTTCGCCCGTGAAGGGCGGCCGGCCGATGCACGCCTCGTACAGAATACACCCCAAGGCGTAGAGGTCGGCGCGCGCATCGACCAGCTCGCCTCGAATCTGCTCCGGCGGCATGTAGAGCACGGTCCCGGACGCCAGGCCCGCGACCTCCAGGCTTTCGCGGTGCCAGCCCGCGCCTGGAGAGCGCTCGCCGCCGAAGGAGGTGAGCAGGCCGAAGTCGACGAGCACAGGAAAGCCATCGGGTCGCACCAGCACGTTGTCCGGCTTGAGGTCGCGAAACACCATGCCCTCGCCGTGGAGATAGGCGAGCGGCACGCAGAGTCTGCGCACGAGCGTGAGAATCCCGGACAGCCGCGGTGGCGACGGGCCAGGCGACGCCTCTCCTGCAGGGGCCGGCAATGTCGACGCGTCCGTGCTGGTTAGCGCCGCATGTGCCTGCGTTCCGACGAGAACGGTAGCGGCTGGCCCGGTGCGTTCGTCGCCGGCCCTGTCAGCTCGGCGACCATGACCACCATCGCGGCCCTCGCCGTCGTCGAGCTGTTCCCAGAATCGCCGCATCGGCAAGCCGTCAAGGAGCTCCATTGCATACCACGGAAGGCCATCATCAATTCCGTGATCCACGATGCGGACAATGTCCGGGTGCTCGATGCGCGACAGGCCATGAATTTCGCGCCGGATTGTTGCGAGCAAGCTCTCGCTCGCACCGCGAACGGTCTTGATGGCGACCTCAGCGCCGGTCGATTCGTGCCGGGCGCGATAGACAACCCCCATGCCTCCGCGACCGATCGTGCCGGTCACGCGATACGGGCCCAGTCGTTCCGGAGGCGTCTCACTCGCTATGGCGTTCGCCATTGCCTTGTCGTTCCGCGACCACTCTGCGTACAAATGCGACGATGTCCGCCAGCGCCGAGCCGGGGCCGAAGATACCGGCGACCCCGCGTTTGATCAGCAGCTCGCGGTCCGCCTCCGGCATGACGCCGCCACCGAACAGGACGACATCATCGAGCGCTTGCTCGGCCATCAGCTCCAGAACGCGGACGAACAGATACTGGTGCGCCCCTGACAAGCTCGAAATGCCGATCGCGGCCACGTCTTCCTGAACGGCGGCGGTGACGATCTGTTCCGGAGTCTGGCGCAGGCCGGTGTAGATCACCTCCATTCCTGCGTCTCGCAGTGCTCGGGCGACGATCTTCGCGCCGCGGTCGTGGCCGTCGAGCCCGGCTTTCGCGATCAGAACGCGAATGGGGGTTTCCCGATCTTCGGGGCGAGCGGCTTCATTCATCGGAATCTTCTCCGGGTCGGGTGCGGCATCTGGGTGCAGCTCTGCCTGGATCAACTGCCTGGATCCGTGCGAGCGCCGGCGGTTGGTGTGGGCGAAACGTTTTCCGAGCCCGCGTCTCCCGCGGGAGTGGGCGCGGGCTTCCCAGGTCTGAATGCGGCAAGTGTCTCACCATAGAGCCAGGCGTAGAGGCGACTGCGGAGCATCACGAGCTTCACGTAGGTGCGCGTTTCTGAAAACGGTATGGAGGCGACATACTCCACTGCGCGCTCGGGGCAGGCGCACCGGTCCAGCCAGCTCGCGGCATTGTCGGGGCCCCCGTTGTACCCGGCGAGAGCGCGCTCGGGCGAGCCGTTGAATCGCTTCACAAGTGAGGCGAGATAGGCGGTGCCCAGGCGAGCCGCCACGGGAGGCTGGAAGAGGTCGCTGGTGCCGGGGGGCGCGGCGGCGCCGAGGTCGGAAGCGACGGCGGCGGCCGTGGCCGGGATGATTTGAAAGAGGCCGCGCGCGGCCGCCGGACTCTGCGCCGTCGGATCGAACCGGCTCTCCTGGTGGACGAGCGCCAGAACGAGCTCGGGGGGAAGTTCGCGCGCCACCGCCGCGCCGATGATCTCCTCCGCGTAGCCGAGCGGGTAGAGCTCGCGCAGCAGCCAGTCGGGCAGGAGCGCGACCGGCAGCTCCAGCCGCGGCGAGAAGCGGGATCCGAGCAGCTCACGTAGCCGCTCGGCGGCCTGAATAGACCGTCGGAGGTTGCCCGTGGCGCGCGCAGCGGCCAGGAGCCCCGCGAGCGCGTCCAGGCGCTCGGGTGCCGCCGTCGCGCGTGACGCGGCAAACTCGCTTGCGGCCTCCTCAGCAAGCCCCGCCGCCAGGAGGAGGCGACCGCGGTGCAACGGCGTGGCTGCACCGCTATCCGTTGCCGATACCCACGCCAGCGCGAGCGCCGTCAGACGCTCACGCGACGCTCCCACGCCCGCGACCTCGGCGGCGGAGCCCGCGGAGAGGACTTCGGCCCAGAGCGCATCCGCGGCCATTCGGCGTCGGATCGCATCGCCCAGCTCGCGCTCGCTGGCGCCGGCGATCTCCGCCAAGGGGTACGCCGCCAGTGCCGTGCGCAGCGCGTCGAGAGTTTCCGCCGACGTGCCGGATGGCGCAAGGCCCTCACGTGCCCACTGAACCCGCGTACCGGCCGCCTCTCTCGCCGTCGTGGCGGCGGGGGCGGTCGGATCCGCGGTCAACCGCTGCAACGCGGATCTGGCGGCGTCGGCGTAGTAGGAATTCGGGTGCCGTTCCAGGAAGACCCGATTGGCTTCAATCGCGGCGGCAAGGTCGCCGGCCTGCTCGTAAGCCGCCGCCAGAAAGAAATCGGCCTCCTCGGCGAAGCGGTCGCCGCCGGGGGAGCCCTCCACTTTCTCGAGTGCAGCCACGGCACCGCCGGGGTCTCCGGATCGCAGCCGGAGCTTGCCGATCTCCCAGCGCGACGCTCCTACCTGGCGCGCGCGCGGGTAGCGACGAATGAGCGAGGCATAGGCTTGCACCGCGCTTTTGGTGTTGTTTCGCCGTTCGTAGATGCTGCCGATGTCGAAAAGTGCCGCCGGTGCGTGGTCGGAGCGCGGAAAGGCGCGATAGAGCTGTCGATAAGCGTCGCGGGCCTCGTTCAGCTTGCCCGCAATCACGAGGCAGCGTCCGGCCTGCAGGAGTGATTGGGGCGCGACACCAGATCGTCCTGCGGCGGCGGCGGCGCGGCGAAACGCCGCTGCTGCCTCGAGCCAGCTTTCGTCCCGCTGGTGGGTGCGGCCGAGCAGATACATGGCCTGGTCACGCCAGCGCTTGTGCGGTCCCGCGATCACGTGGTGGAGCAGAGTGCGGGCACCGGCCTGATTGCCGCTTCGATGTCTGGCAGCGGCCCAGCCATAGACCTCCTCCGGGCCGAGGTCGCTTGCGGTGCGCGGGTTGGCCGCATCGAGCTCGTCGAGTCGGGCCAGCGCCGCCGCGGCGACGCCGTCCTGCGATTCGGCCGCGAGGATCGCGGCGTACGCGCGGGTTGCTCCACGCGCATCTCCGCGCAGGCGCAGGACCTCGGCGCGGCGGAGGGCCAGGCGTTGGCCGGCGGCGGCGCTGTGCAGCCGGACCGGCATCGCCGCCAGGGCGGCATCGGCACGCGCCAGCTCACCGGCCGCCAGCCAGGCGTCGATCGCCGCGAAGTACGCCTCCGCGAGACGGGCGTCGCCTGGCCCCATCACCGCCGGCGTTGTCCCGCTCGCCGCCTCCACGATGGCCGCGTATGCGGCGGCGGCTCGTGCAGGGTCTCCGGCATCGCGATAGCGACCGGCGAGCTCCCAGCGGGCGTGCTGGCTCACCAGGGGAGCTGTCAGCAGTGGCGCCAGCCGGTTCTCGACATCCGGCACGGTAAGAGCGTTTCCCTCGGCGTGAACCGCCGAAAGCACAGCCAGGTGGCCGAGCAGCGTTTCGGCGCGGGCGCTCTGGCTCTCTGGGGTCGCAAGCGCTGCTTCGACCTCGCCGGAAGCGATGGGGGCGCGCCCGAGCGAGACCAGTGCAAAGACTGCCACGAGCAAGCAAGCAAGCTCTACCCCACGACGCATGATGCACATTCGTCCTGGCGCAACCGCATGTGTAGACCCCGGGTTGCGCCGGGGAGACGGAGCAAGGTGCATCACGCGCCCACGGGAAGCAATAGCTGGCCATGAGGTATTCATCACGGATGTGAGCGTAGCGCCGGGGTCTTTGAAATGAAACCGGGCTTGCCGGCCATGCCCGCGAGCGGCGCCCCCCTGCTGATGGTCGGGTCGCCAATGGCGAGTGCCCGGGCTCGGCGCTGGCAGCGTGAGATCTTTGCCGTTCCGGCCTACAATTGTGCTCATCCGCGGCACGAGGCCGCGCCCGACCCCCGGCAAGCAAGAGCGAGGATACCGCATCATGGAGTGGACGGAAGCGAAACGAGCACGCATCGGCAAGATCGAGCTGGCGTACGAGCTGGGGGGCAATCCGTCTGGGCCGCCGGCGCTGCTCATCATGGGCCTCGGTTCCCAGTTGACCATGTGGCCCGAGTCGTTTTGCGAGGCCCTTGCCGGCGCCGGGCTCCGGGTCATTCGCTTCGACAATCGCGACGTTGGGTTATCGACGAAGCTCGACCATCAGGGCCGGCCGCAGGTGGTCCGGCATGCGCTCTTTTCGCTTCTGGGCATGAACCCCCCGACGCCGTACACGCTCACCGAAATGGCGGACGATGCTGCGGCGCTGCTGGACGCGCTGAGAGTGGGGCAAGCGCACGTCATCGGCGCCTCGATGGGTGGCATGATCGGGCAGTTGTTGGCCGTGTTTCACGCCGAAAGAGTCTCGACACTGACCTCGATGATGTCGGCGCCACGCAATCCACTGCTGTATGGTCCCAGTCCTCGCGTGCTGCTGCACCTGGCTCGCCGCCCCGCGACGGGGTCCCGCGAGAACATCATCGAGCACACCATCGCGACCTTCGAAAAGCTCGGTGGCCCGGGGTTTCGGGCGAGCCGCGACGACATCCGCGCCATTGTGACCACGAGCTATGATCGCTCCCCCTATCGCCTCGGGTTTACGCGTCAGGCCGCCGCGGTGTTTGCGGCGGGCGATCGGCGACGGCTTCTTCGCCACGTTTCCGCGCCGACCCTGGTCATCCACGGCGACAGCGATCCACTCATTCCCGTCGCCGCGGCCTACGACACGGCGGCCGCGATTCCCGGCGCGTCGCTGGAAATCATCGCCGGCCTGGGCCACGACCTGCCACCCCTGCTGCACTCGCGGGTGGCCGAGCGCATCGCGCGCCATATTTTTGCGGCCGATGCCGCCCGTCTCGGTCGCGTCGAGCCACTGCGCGCGAGCTCCCGCCGGTAGGGGGAGCCGACATGCGAGATCCCCGGGCTCGTCACCGGCCCGCTGCGAACGATGTGGCCGCGCCAAGTGCAACTTGCCTCCAAACCCTGAAGCCATCGCCTGTTCGACGGCGGCGCGATGGCGCACCCCTTCGTCCCTCCTCCCGCTGGCTGCGGAAGGTGAGGTGTGGGGCCTTCGTCATGAAATCGAACGCGCCTTTCCTTATCGCTTTGACCGCGGCCTCGACCGTGCCATGAGCGGTGATGAGTACGGGGAGATTGCGGTTGACGGCGCGGCACGCGGCAAGGACGTCTATCTTCGACAGACTGCGCTTCTCGACCGCGGCGGAAAAGAGGAAAGCCATGGAGCGAGATCATAGGGGTCGAAGCGCATTCCGCGTGCGTCGGTAGGTAACGGGGAGCGGCGCCAGAAACGCCGGCGGATGGCTGGGCCTTGCCGACTGGGTGCATATGAACGGGGCGGGGGAGCTCGTGCTGGTGACCTCCCTTCTGTCCGCAGTCGCCGCTGATGGAGGCGCGCGGAAAACGGTGCCCCGGCCAGCGGCGGTCAGCTTCGCCCGGGCGATCGAGCTCGACATCGGTTCGAGAGTGGCCGCGGGTATGGCGGACGACGCCGAGCCGCGCGCTCTGGTCGCAGCCGGAACGGTTCCGCATCTGCCCTTCACCGGTGACGCGGGCGCCTCGCAAAGCGCCGACTCGGAGTGCTATCCTGAGCGGAGTTTCGGCTCCTGACGAGGCAGCGCCGCGAGGGCACCGGCGCGGAAGTGCTGTACCGGGATCGCCTTGCCGGCGCGGCCACTGTAGAAGCCGGCAGGGTCGGGCAACTGGCGGGAAAGACCGAACGGATCGGCCTCGGATTGTTCGAAGGTATCCGCCGCGACCGGCTGTGCTGCGGGCGGCCTGGAATCCTCAGCCCGGATGAACGCCGCCACCGGCGCCGTTTCTGCGGCCTGGTCCGGCGGCTGCGAGCCCGTTGGCGCGCACTTGTGTTGGCCATCTTCGGTCTTCACTGTTGCCTCCGCCCTGAGAGCCAAATGTGAGCTATGTTTAGCATAGCCTTATGAGCCGCCGCAGACAACTCCCGCGTTGCTCCATGAACCGCCGCTCTGGCGGGCGGAGGTCGTGGCGCTGTGCTAGGATCATCGTCATGCGCCAGCCTCTCTCCCATCGCCTCGCCGGCCTCGCCACCGCGGCCACCATGCTCGCGCTCTTGACCTGCCAGCCGCCCCCGATCGGTGTCGAGGTTCGGTGGGAGGGAAGCACGCCGATATTTCACTTCGAGAAACCCGACCGCGGCTGCTGGTTCGACGGCGACTGGGAGGTTTCCCAGCTCCGCGTCTGGGAAGACGCGGACGACTCGGACGCGGACCGGGGGACCCTGGTCTGGGACATTTACGGCCCGGGCACGCACGAGGCGATCCGCTTCGGGAGCGTGCCGCCGGACTGGAGCCAGCAGGCACCGGCGATTGGTGAATTCCCGCAACTCTCGGCCGGCATCGCGTACTCGGTGGACGTAGGGGACTCCTATGGCCATGACGGGCATGCGCGGTTCCGGGCGCCGGAGGCCAGGCCGTGAGGAGAACCGAGCATTCCTGGGGAACAGGTCGACCACCGCCTATCCACAAGCTAGGCCGACCGGCTCAACTCTCACGCCGCCCTTCGCGGAGGATTCCAATGCGTATCGCCCGTGGATTGCGAGCGGGCCAGGACGCGGGAAGGAGGATTTGACCATGGCTTTCTATTTGACGCGCTTCAGCTATACGCCGGAAACCTGGGCGCGATTGACCAAGAACCCCGAAGACCGCCGCGAGGCGGCACGCAAGTACATCGAGTCAGTCGGCGGGAAGCTGCACGGTTTCTGGTACGCCCTTGGTGCGTACGACGGCTACAACCTCTGGGAAGCGCCTGATAACGTCTCGATGGCCGCAGTCGCGATCGCGATCAGCGGCGGTGGCGCGTTGTCGAAATTCGAGACGACGGTGCTGCTCACGGTCGAGGAGACCCTCGACGCCCTTCGCCGTGCGCAGGCGGTCGGCTACCGTCAACCCGGAGCGTAGCCGAGCGGAATAGACCTCCACCGCAAGCACGGCTCCCCATTGCTGGCGTCGGCCGAATGTCCGGTTTCGTCCTTTACACTTCTTTCCGCCGCAGGCTTGGGTGAGCGGGGGTGCGGTTCATCGCGGCCTCAGGTGTAAAGCAGATTCGGCCGATGCCGCCCGTCCCGGTCGCGTCGGCCCGCTGCGCGCGAGCTCCCGCCGGTATTGCGCGCCGTCTACAGCGCCACCCGCGTCATGCCGAGATCGCGGAACGCGACAATTCCCTTGTCCTTCATCGCCTGCATGAAGATGCGCGCGTCCAGGCAGGCTTCCGGTGCGTAGACGCCGCCTCCCGCCACCGTGACCTGCTTGCGCGCCAGCATCAAGGCGCCCACCGCCAGCGACACCCCGGTCGCCTCGCGCATGAGGCCCACACCGCACGCCAGGCGATGGACCGGCTCCCCGTGGCGCTCGCCCCAGACGTCGACCCGCACCGCGCCGCGAGTAGCGCGGCCCGCGAGGCCCATCCGGTTCTCAAGTCTCAGCAGTCTGCTCACGAGCCAGTCCACGAAGCGCTGCGACTGAAAGAGGCCGAGCTTGGCGGCATGCACGAGCAAGCTTGCGCCGCGGCCAAAGCCCATGAAAAAGCTCACTTCCTCGATATCGGGAAGAAAGCGCGGAATGGTCGCGGGTTCCGCATGCCCCATGTTCCAGACTTTCACGCGTCCAAAGCTCGGAAAGGCCACCACCCGGCATTCGCCTAGCGCACGCACCGTCTTCGCTTCCCCGGCGCGCCAGACCAGAGTATCGCCGGTCATGATGTGGAGCAGGTGCCGAATGACGGCTTCGCCGCCGCCGGCGGTGAGCGGCTGGAACACAGAAATCTCCGCTCGCCGGACGCGATCGAGGTCTTCGGCAAGAAAGCGGACGCCGACGTTGGAGATCCCCGGGCTCGTGCCAAGTCCGCTCAGAACGATACGGCCGCGCTCGCGGGCTGTCGCCGAGCACATGGCGAACACGGACTCGGTGGCATCCCACTCGTCGCAAACACTCGTGTAATCGACTCCGGCGTCGAGCGCCGCCGCGACCATCCTGGCCTCGTAGCGGAAAAAAGGTCCGAGCGCGGAGGCGACAACTTCGTGGCCGCGCATCACCGCCACGGTTGCTTCGTGATCGTTGGCGTCGAAGGCGCGAGCCTGGACCGGGTGCGCGCCGGTGGACAGGTCGCGCGCCAGACGTTCTGCCTCTTCCTGTCGCCGGTCGGCGATCGTGATCGCCGAAACTCCGGGCTCGCGCGCCAGTTCCTGAACCGCGCGGCTCCCAACGTCGCCAGCTCCGCCCAACACGATGATTCTCACAGATCGTCTCCTTGCGCTCAGCTACCGCCTTCATCCCGGTTGTCGCCACGTGCTCCCGGCTCACCCGCGCCCCGGAAGCGCGCCCTGGCGGCGAACGCCGCCTCGTGGCCTGATTATCCCGGCCTGACCGCGCGCTTGCAAGTGCCCGCTGCTCGCCGGGATCGCTCGCCTGCTGGCAAGCGCATCACGAGGACCCCCCACCTCACCTCCCCACGCAAGCGGGAGGAGGGACGGAGGGGGAGCTGTCGCTCCGGCGCCGAACGGGCAGTGGATGGCGGGCTGGTGCGTTCGTTGACAACGTTGCGGTCGCACCGTACAGTAACCCGACGGCCACCACGCGCGCGGGCCCGGTCAGAAAGGCGCATCGTCCTACCTCCCCGACCCGGCGAAACACGGCGCGGTGATGCTCTCTTTCCCACTTCTCCCTTGCTGCTCACCAGCTCTGGCAGCACAGGTGCCGCAGTGACTCCAAATACGCCACCGGCGAAGGTCTCGCATGGTCGACTCGCGCCTCCGCTCGTGGAGCTCGTCGCGGTGGGCGGCAGTGGCGACGCCGTGGCGGCCGAGGGGTTGCCCGAGCGCTACCGGCAGCGGGTGCTGATCGACGTCATTCATGACGGTGAGTGGATTCCCGACGATTTCTTGACGGATGGCGTCGGATGCCCGATCGAGGCAGGCGAAATCGAGCCGTGCTACATCGCCGAGCGCGACTGGGGTGCGAGCCTCATGGCAGAACAGTTGACGGTTGCCCTGGGGCTCGCGAGCTACTGCCGGGTCAACGTCGCGCGTGTGCTTCTGGATTTCGGCCGCTTTCCCGGCAGCACGCCCAGGCAAGCCAATCACCTCGAACGCTTCGCGATCAACTATCCGTTTTCCCGCCGGCTCTCCTATCTACAAAAAAAGGACCTCCTGGAGCGCTTCTACGATCCCATTTCCGCGCGCTTTGACGAGTTGCTCGAGGATATCCTCATCAAGGTCGCCATTCACACGTACGATCGCTTCAATCAAAGCGGGACCGAGCGTCCTCCCGTCAGCATCATCACCCGCTCGATTGGCTATCAGACCGCTTCCGAGCTGCCGGTCGGCCTCTACGACCCGCTCTACCCGGACATTCTGTGTGAGTTCACGTGCCACCGCATCTTGCGAGATCGCATTTCGCTCACTCTCGAGAAGGCAAATATCGCGGTCGAGCACAACTACCCATACTGCCTACCGGAGGGAAGCCTCGAGGTCCGTTTTCAAGTGTGGGCGTATTTTCGCTACTTGCGTCGCGCCTTCGAGAGCCGGCACCCGGAGACGGTGGAAGCCCCGGCGTACGAGATGGTCTGGCGGATGCTGCAGGACACCAGCCTGCGGCGGATGGAGAGCGAGGTTTTGCGCAGTTACCTGCACATGTACCGGCGTGCGCCCTGCGGCCAGGACGTGATTTTCGCCGCTGCGGAGCGGGCGTACGAGCACATTAGCTCGTTCATGCGGGGCCAGCGCCCTGGCATGGTCGATGCGTATCGCTTTTCGCCGAGCCGGCCCAGCTCGCTGGTGATCGAGGTGCGCAAGGACATCATTCACGAGCTCGACGGCGCGGGACGACCGCTCCAGCCGAAGGTGGAAAACGTGCAGCGCGTCGCCGGCAAGGTGGCCGAGGCGATCACCACGTACTTGCACGAAGACCGCGTCCATCACCCCGCCGCCGCCGACGAGCTTGACCGCACAGATCCCTGGTGGATGCCGCCCCGCAAGTAGGGAGCGTCGCCCCGGTCGCCCGTTGGCCCGGCCGCGGCCGCGGATCTAGGGGAGGCCTTTGAGCTCCCTGCGCGCCTCGTCATCTTTCGGATTCCACCGTAGCGCCAGCTTGAGTTGCAGGTGAGCCTCGGCGATGTTTCCCTCTGCCTTGAGAGCGCGGGCGAGCAAGACGTAGGCGTGGCTGTTTCCCGGCTCCAGGGCGATCACCCGGTTCGCGGCGACCTTCGCCGTGTCGAAGCGGCGCAGGTCGAGCAGCGTCTGGGCCAACGCGAGAATATTGCCGACGTCCTTTGGGGCGTGCCGGCAGGCGGCTTCGAAGAGGGAAACCGCCTCGCGGAGCTGTCCTGTGTTTCGCGCCTGCACCGCCCGCAACGCGAGCTCGGCGCTTTGTGCGCTGCTCATCTTTGCCGTGGCCTGGTCGAGCAAGCCGTAGTATGCGACTCTTCCTGGGGCCAGGGCGATTGCCCGGCGAAAGAGGTCCGCGGCGGCGGCGGCGTTTCCCTGATAGAGCGTGCTCATGCCGGCGCTGAAAAGGCGGCCGGCCTCGTCGCGTACCTCTGGAGGCGTGCCTTCAGCGGCGTCGGGGCGGGCCTTTGCCCGGCGCGAGTCCGTGGGCCTGGCGGCCTCGCGCACCGGTGGCGCCGCGGGTGCTCGATCGGGAGCCGCCGTCATGGGCGCGGGACGCGGCTCGGGTGCGGACGGGGCGCCGGCATTGACCGCGGCGACGGGTGCGACCACCGCTACCCTGGCGGGATGGTCGGAAGCGCTGCTCGCCGCGGCGGGCGGCGCATCAACGGTACGTTGGGAGGCCGCTGGCAAGGCATTGGACACCGCCGGACCTGTGCGCGGGGCGAGCGGCGGCGTTGGCGGCGCCGCTCCGGAAGCGGTCGCGATGACGCCGGGCACGCGGGCCGCTGTCTGCCCCACCGGTCGCTTCGCGATCGGCTGCGGTTCCGCGACAATCCCGAGCGCCTGCAGCCGCCCCAGCGCGAACATCGCTTCGTCGGTGCCCATTCCCGAGACCACCAGGAGCTCGTGCGTGGTCGTCTGGCCGTCGATGCGCGATAGCAGGTAGCCACAATGAGGGGCAAGCTCGAAGTTCTGCAGCCCTCGCATGTCGAAGCGAGGGTTGATTCGAGGGCATCCCTGCGATTCCGACCAGGTCGCCCGGTAGCGCTCGAGAGCCGAGGACATTCTGAGCTCGATTTCCAGCAAGGCCTCCGCGTCTACTTCCAGATCCGCCATCCTTTCGATTTCGGCGCGAAGCAGCTTGAGATCGCCATGCATGAAAGCGAGCTCGGCCGCCTCGTGAGCCCCGGTAAACGCCGCGCGCAGCTCGAGCTCACGCGTTCTGGCGTGGCTGGCCGAAGCGAGGAGGCCGGCGATGCGCTCGGAGAGCCTGCCCGCCCGCTCGGCGTCGGGGTGGGTCGCGGGGATGTTGCGTAGGAACGTCTCGCTCTCATGCGGCAAGCCGGCATCTGCGAGCGTCTCCGCGACGCCGTAGGTGCTCGGCACGGCCACGGCGAAGTCAATTGCCGAGAGAATATCCCGCGCCGCCTCGCGGTGCTGTTCCTTGCCCCGCTCGAGCAGGGAGGAAAGCGGTGGCGTGAGCTGCTCGATCAGCTCACAGGTCGCGGCGTCGCCCAGGGCGTTGCGCGCTGCAAGCAGCCCGTGGACCACCATGGCATTGGCGACGTCCCGGAACCCAGGGCCGACGCTCATGAAGGCCAGGGTCCCCAGACGTGGGAGCACCGCCTCGAGGTCTACCGCGCCGCTCCGGTCTACCTGCACGTCCCCAAGAATCGCCGGCGCGCGATTCCGCAACCCACCGATGGCGATTTCGAGCTCGACCTGACCAGTTTCTCCGCACCGCTCGTGGATGACCGCGCCGAGTTTCCTCATCACCGTGTTGTACACGGCCACGGCCGACTGCAGTTGTCGCCTGATTTCGGTGAGCGGGAGCGCCGCGAGCGCTGGCTTGAGCGCCACGCGGTGGGCCTCGCGCAGCCGCTGCAGGGCGCCCACGAGGAAGTAGGGGTCCGCCGACTCCGCGGACAGCAGCTCGCGTACGGTGTGGGCGCTGGCCACCTTTTCCAGCAGCGCGCGCGCCAGCTCATCCTGCTGAGCCACATCGACCTCTCCGCCGCCGTCGACCGCCTCGACGCGCATGTCCAGACACGGCAGCGAGCGCCTGAGACTGACGACCCGCATCGCCTCCTCCGGTCCCGTGTCGTCGGCCAATTTCTTGCCGAGCGCCCCGAGCTCGGCAGGGCTCAAGTCGTATGGCGAATAATCGATCGTTCCTTCCTGCCACGCAGTCGCTTCAAACAAGATTACCGACGCCCGCGAACGCAAGGCCGCCCGCGCCCCCGCTTTCTCCTCCGCGCTGAGCTCTTCAAAGACGCGGACTAACGACGGGCGCGTACCTTCGACGGCGTCGGGCATGGCCGCGTCCGCGGGGATGATGCCCTGCTCGACCAGGAAATCCAGGGAGCTTTGCCGCCACCGGGAATGCTCGGCGTGCACGATCGCGCCAAGCCGAAAAAGGAGGCGAGCGCTGGCCGTTGGCGACATGATAACCACTTCACCGGAACAGCGCCTGTCGCAAAGGACCTCTACCAGGCTCCCCAGCGACAGAGAGGCGAGTTTTCCATGCCAGGCCACTTCTGCCCCCGATTAGTGTGGCGTGCCCAGCACGGCGTGCGACCTCCTGGGAAGAAGCCATGTCGACGCGTGCGTCATGCGCCACCCTGAGACGACCCCGTTGCGGTGTTTTCGCCCGAACCCTGGCACGGCCCGCAGGTGCTGCGGACTGTCGGGCACCGTGCGTAGGGCGGGGCGGGCTCAAGTCACGTCACAGGTTACCGGTATCGGCGGCCGGACGCAAGCGGTAGCGCGCGCGAGAACTTGTTCACCTCCCCCTGCTTGCCGGGGGGGACAGAGGGTGGGCGATCAGGAATCGCGCAACAACGCGCGCGCGCGTTTGGACGCTGGTTGCGATGAGCTCGTAGTGGAGCGAACCGACACTCCCGTCGCTTACCCCCTGTGGGTCGCCTGCTGCCTCAACTGCCTTGCCCCTTGGGGCGCAACCCTGTACAACCTCTGCCAAGACCACCCGCAAGCCTGCCGAGGACAGCTCCGATGGCGCGCTTCTTCAACATCGCCGGCCCCTGCGATCCCGAGTATCACTACATGCTGCCGCCCGAGCGGCGCCTTCCCGGCGTGCGTGAGCTGATCGACCAGCGGCTCTATTTCGTGGTGCACGCGCCGCGGCAGGTCGGCAAGACCACCGCCTGTCGCGCTCTTGCCGAAGACCTCACGGCCAAGGGTCGCTACGTGGCGCTGCACACGAGCTGCGAGACCGGGCAGGCAGCGGGGCGGGATGTCGAGCGTGGCGTGATGGCCGTGATTCAGGGGATCGAGCTGGATGCCCGCAAGCGCCTGCCGGCGAGCCGGCAGCCGCCGGATCCAGATGCCGGGGTCACGCCGGAACGTCGGCTCGAGGAGCTCCTGTCGCGGTGGTCGAGCGAGCTGGCACCCGTGCCATTGGTCCTCTTCCTCGACGAGATCGACGCGCTGCTCGACGAGACGCTCATCGCCGTGCTCCGGCAGCTTCGCAGCGGCTACCCCAGCCGCCCGCAGGGCTTCCCGCAAGCGGTCGCGCTCATCGGCCTGCGCGACGTGCGCGATTATCAGGTCCACGTGCGGCCCGACCGCAACAGCCTCGGCACCTCCTCGCCGTTCAATATCAAGGTCGAATCGATTACCATCCGGGACTTCACGGCCGCCGAAGTTGTCGAGCTCTACGAGCAGCATACCGCCGACACGGGTCAAGTCTTCACGGCCGAGGCCAAGTCCCTCGCCTTCGAGCTGACTCGCGGGCAACCGTGGCTGGTCAACGCCCTTGCGCGTCAGGTCGTCGAGAAGGACGTTCGCGACCGCGCCCTGGCAATCACCGCCGCGCACATCGACGCCGCCCGAGAGGCGCTCATCCTGCGCCGCGACACCCACCTCGACTCGCTGATCGAGCGCCTGCACGAGCCGCGCGTACAGCGCATCATCGAGCCCATCCTCGCCGGGCAAATGCTGCCGCCCGATACCCTCAGCGACGACATCGCTTTTGCCATGGACCTGGGCCTGGTGACCAGCGGCCCGTCGGGGCTGGAGATCGCCAATCCGATCTACCGCGAGGTGATCCCGCGGGCGCTCTCCTGGGTGCTCCAGGAAACGCTCCCGATCCCGCGCGCGCCCTACATCGCCGCCGGTGGGGCGCTGCGGTTCGGGAAAGTGCTCGAGGACTTCGTCGCCTTCTGGCGCGAGCACGCCGAGTTCCTGCTCGGGCGGCATCCCTATTCCGAGGCCGCCCCGCAGCTCGTGCTCCTGGCCTACCTGCAGCGCATCGTCAACGCCGGCGGCACGATCGCGCGCGAGTATGCCGCCGGCAGCGGCCGCATGGACCTGCTGGTGCGCTGGCGCGGACCGGCGGGCGAGGAGCGCCATGCGCTCGAGCTAAAGGTCTGGCGCGACCGCCAAGCCGACCCGCTGGGGCGCGGGATCGAGCAGCTTGGAGGGTATCTGGAGCGGCTTGGGCTGGCGACGGGCACGCTGGTGATCTTCGACCGGCGCGCGCAGGCGCCGCCGCTGGCGGAGCGGTGTGGGATCCAGGAGGTGGAGCATGGGGAACGGGTGGTCAGGGTGGTGAGGTTGTAGGTTTCTAGTTTCTAGTTTCTAGCTGACGCAGGGATGATCCCGATTCCTCGGTGATGATTTCGACGCAGAGCGGCCAGACGGAGAAGTCCCGGGTGATGTCGAGCCACACGGGGTCTCGCGGCCAACAGGCGGAAAGCACATAATCGCATCCGTAGGACTCGCTCAGGCGGCACTCGGCGTCATCCGTGCAGACTCTGAACCAGTACCACGAACCAATCTCAAAGCCGAACGAATCCAGTCCAAACAGCCCGATCAGCGATCCGTGAAGGGGCGCGCAGCCGCCTACCGTTTCGGGTAGAACGCAGTAGCCATTGCGAAAGGTGCTCCAATCCGGGGCACTCAGGCAGACGCCGGCATCTCCGCAGTCCGCGTCGCTCTGACAGGCGCTGCCGAGAGCGACGCCACAGTCGTCCTCCGCGTCTCCCGAGGCGGGCTCGAAGGCGCCGCAGGGTAGCGGCAGGTGCACAATCGAGAAGCCCGCTGCGAGGTCGCGACCGGTGGGTGATTCATCGGCCGCGAGCTCCTGAGGCACCCACAGGACGGCGCTTTCCGTCGCGCCGCCAAGCAGCTCCTCCGGGTCTTGCCCCGGGGTGTAGGCGTCATTGCCGTCGACATCCTGGTAGGCGAGCACGAGCCCGACGGCGTATGGAGAGAGGGCGTCCGCTCCGAGCTCCGGCGGCGGCGGCTCGAAGACATTGACGGTGAATGCCGAAGGAAAGGTCACGCCAACGGTGACCGAGCGCTGTTCGATGAGCGCGTCCATGGCCTCATCGCTGCGCCCGGTGCGGCTCCAGAACAGCGACGCGCGGATCGGCCAGTCACCGACCTGGATTTCACCGAACGAGCGAATCTGGCCGACAAAGGTAAAGAGCGGCTCGCCCCGGTAGCCGTGCTCCACCAGCGCGTCGCCGCAGCTCCCGAGGGCGAGGGCGAGCACTGCCGCGGCCGCGACGCTCCCCAGTGCCGACGCTGCAGGGTACGCGTGCAGGCTGCTGCGCATTTGCCGAGACTCGAGACGGCTCATCTCGCTGCTCCTGGGAGTGGTTCTTGTCGTGATGCTCGAGCATTGGACCCGTGGCGCGCGGTGCGCGGCATGCCGCATGCGCGGCACGTCGCCGCGGCCGCTCCGGCGCCGGTGGATCAGCGGGGCTTCTTGAGCTCCATGGCGCGCAAAAAGGACTCGAGCTCGTGCGCTGTCGCCAGCTCGGCGTCGCCCGCGAGGAGTGGAGCATAGAGGCGCGACTTCGATTGCGTATAGGACAGGTGCGGGAGATTTCCCAGCCGCTCCGCAGCTTCCTGGGCTTTTTGCGCAAGCTCGTCGGGCGCGGCGACGGCATCGAGGAACCCGATCGCATGCGCTCCGGTGACGCTATAGAGCGTTCCATGCACCATGGCGGCGACCTGGGCAGGTACGGAAAGCCGATGCCGCCCGAGCTCCACAACGAAGGTCGGCAATGGAATTCCGATCGCCGCCTCGTTCAGCCCGATCTTGCCCTCACCGAGCGCGGCGATTCGGTGATCGCAACAGAGCGAGAGGACGGCGCCGCCGGCAATGGCGTGGCCGGTAATCGCGGCGACGATGGGGCGCGGAAAGGTCAGCAGCCGGCGGCTGACCCGGGTGAACTGCGCGAGCGTCGCGAGCAGCTCGTCCCGCGGCAGCACGGGCAACGTCTTCAGGTCCAGACCCGCCGAGAAGAAGCCAGGTCGGCCGACGAGAACCACGGCACTGCAGCTCTCCTCACCGGCCTGGGCCAGCGCGTCCTCCACTCCCGACAGCAGAGCGCCATTGATGGCGTTGGCCTTGCCGTCGTCCATGGTGATCCAGGCGATCTTTCCGCGGCGCTCGTAACCGATCGTTTGCGAGCTCACTGTTCCATCTCCTTGCCAGCGCCGGTCGCTACCGGCGCCGCGCGTGGGGTCATGAGAGTGGCGCGGCGCCAAGCAGCGCCAGGAAGTCCTCTTCGGACAGGATACGAACGCCCAGTTGCGCGGCCTTCTGCGCCTTGGAACCGGCGTCGGCGCCGGCAATGACGAAGTCGGTCTTGCGGCTCACGGACGAAGATGGCCTGGCGCCGGCCGCGGCGGCCGCAACAGTGGCGCCGGCGGCGGCGCGCGCCGTTTCGGGCCAGGTGGCGCCCGCCTGTCGGAGGCGGCGAATCTCCTCCACGACGCTCTCGTCCGCAAAGAACGCGTGCACCGAGGCGGCGACGACCGGGCCCACGTCCGCTATCGCCGTGAGCTCGGCGACTGACATCGCGGCGAGGTGGTCGAGCGCACCGGCATAGTCGGCAAGCGCGCGGGCCGTGCGCTCGCCGATGTGACGGATGCCAAGGGCATAGACCAACCGCGCCAGCGTCGTGTGCTTGGCGTGATCGATCGCGGCCACGAGGTTCGCGGCGGACTTCTCACCCATGCGATCCAGATTCGCCAGCGTCGCCGCGGTCAACGACAGCAGGTCCGCTCGGGACGCCACCAGGCCGCGATCGACGAGCTGATCGATGAGCTTTTCGCCCATTCCGTCGATGTTCAAGGCATCGCGCGATGCAAAATGGCGAAGCATTTCCTTGCGCTGCGCCGCGCACTGCAGCCCCGCGGAGCAGCGAAAGGCGACCTCGCCCTCGTCTCGCACCACGGCGGCGCCACACACGGGGCACTTCTCAGGCATCTCAAAGACTCTCTCCGCACCCGTCCGCCGCTCCTTGATCGGCTTGACGACCTCCGGGATCACGTCGCCGGCTCGGCGCACGAGAATCCAGTCGCCGATGCGCACGTCCTTCTTCCGCACCTCGTCGAGATTGTGCAGCGTTGCCCTGGAAACGGTAACGCCTCCCACCTCCACCGCGGCAATGACCGCCACCGGCGTGATGACACCTGTCCGGCCAACCGAGGCAACGATGTCGACGAGCTGCGTGGTCGCTTCGCGCGCCGGAAACTTGTAGGCGACCGCCCAGCGGGGGCTCCGCGAAATGGCGCCCAGGCGCTCCTGAAGGCCAAAGTCGTCAACCTTGACCACCATTCCGTCGATCTCGTAGGCGAGGTCATCCCGCCGCGCCGCCAGTGACCGAAATTCCGCTTCGACCGCCGCGATGGAGTCGCACTGCCGAGCTTCTCCGTTGGTGGGCAAACCCCAGGAGGGAAGCGTCTGCAGGAGCTGCCACTGGGAGGTCAGAGCGACTCCCTTGACCGTGCCGAGTGCATAGCAGAACACATCGAGCGGTCGGGCCGCCGTTTCGCGCGGATCGAGCTGCCGCAAGCTGCCGGCGGCGAGATTGCGCGGGTTCGCGTACAGCTCCTCACCGGCCTCGAGGCGGCGCTGGTTGACAGTCTCGAAGGCACTTCTGCCGATATAGACCTCGCCGCGCACCTCGAGGAGCTCGGGCACTGCCGGCCCCGCCGGCGACGCGAAAAGACGCAGGGGCACGGTGCGGATCGTGCGCGCGTTCGGGGTGATGTCCTCACCGGTGATGCCATCGCCGCGGGTGGAGGCGCTGGTGAGCAGCCCCTGCACATAAACCAGCTCGATCGCCACGCCGTCGACCTTGGGCTCGGTAACGAAGCGGATCGGTACCGTGGCTTCGAGCTCCAGGAGGCGGCGGATGCGCCCTTCGAAGTCGGCGAGCTCGCCCGCGCTGGTGACGTTCTGCAGGCTGAGCATCGGGAGGCGGTGAGCATATTTCGGAAGATACGCGACCGGGGCCGCGCCGACCCGCTGCGTCGGGGAGTCTGGCGCGACCAGCTCGGGGAATGAGCTTTCGATGGCGGCGAGCTCGGCAAACGCGCGATCGTATTCGGCGTCCGAAATGACGGGATCGTCGCACACGTAGTAGCGGTAGTTGTGGTAGCAAAGCTCTTCGCGCAGCTTCTGCGCACGTTCCGCGGCGGCGGTTCTATCCATCGCAGTGCCTCCTGCAGGAAACGTCAGCCGCTGGCCGGTTGGCGGACGTCGGCAGCGAGAACATCGGCCATCGTGTAAGACCCTGGCGGCGCGGTGGCGGCGAAGCGCGCCGCTCGCAGGGCACCCTCCGCGAAGGCGCGCCGGCTGTGGACGCGGTGAACGATCTCGACCTCCTCGACGTCGGTCGCAAACAGCACCCGGTGCTCGCCGACCACCTCACCGACCCGCAACGACCGCATGCCGGCGGGCCGGGCCGCGGTGGCGGCGACCCCGTCGCCGTGCAGGATGTCCTCGTTTGCGCGCCCCAGAGCGGCGGCGATGCTGCGGATGAGCTGCTTGGCGGTGCCACTCGGGAAATCCCGCTTGTGCCGATGGTGGATATCCGTGATTTCGATACCCGTGGCGGGAGGTGGCGGCATCGCTCCCGTCGCGCTGGCGGCGAGGGAGAACAGCAGATTCGCCCCGATGCTCAGGTTGGGAGCGATCACGACAGCGGCTACCTCACTCAAGGACGCCAGCGCCGCACGCTCTTCCGCGCCGAGCGCCGTGCATGCCGCGACCACCGCCGTGGCCCTGTCCCCGGCGCGACACACGCGGGCCAGCGCGGTCGTCGCGGCGGGCGCCGAGAAGTCGACGACGACGTCGACGCGCCGCTCACGCAGCGCGGGACCGGCACCGCCGACGGTGGCAAAGATGACATCCTGCTCGTTGTCGGGCGACCTCGGCGCCAATGCTGCGAGCTCCTCTGCGGTCACCAATCCGAGCACCAGCTCGATGTCGGGGCAGTCCTGAGCCGCCGCTACCGTCTGTAGCCCCATTCTTCCCAGGTAGCCGCAGACCCCGAGCCGCAGCACCGGTGTTTGCTCCGCCGCGTCTGGCCGCGTCATTCGCCGCCGTCCTGGCGCGCCGTCCGCGCCGGTTCGAGCTCGCTCTTGTTCATGACCTCGATCAGCGCCTTTTCGAAGTGCGCCTGCAGCGGGCGCAGGGGTAACCGGAGCTCGTTCGCGATCATTCCCATGTGCGCGAGCGCCGCCTTGACGGGGATGGGGTTCGACTCCCAGAAAAGCGCGTCGATGAGCGGCAACAGCCCGAGCTGGATACGGCGCGCCGCGGCGAGGTCACCAGCGGCGGCGCAACGCACGAGAGTGGCGATCGCAGCCGGTGCGACATTGGCGGCGACCGAGATCACTCCCGTCCCGCCCACCGCCATAATGGGCAGAATGGCGCTGTCTTCTCCCGACATCACCGGGAGCTCGCCGCGCGTCAAGGCGATGATGCGGCTGACCTGAGCGATATTGCCGCTTGCCTCCTTGACCGCCGCCGCCACCCCGCGATGGTGAAGCTCGGCGACCGTTTCCGGAAGGAGATTGACGCCGGTGCGCCCGGGGACGTTGTACACACAAACGGGTAGGCCGGCCGCTACAGAAACCGCCGCAAAGTGCTCTACCATCGCGTCCTGCGGTGGCTTGTTGTAATACGGAGTGACCACCAGGAGGCCATCGGCGCCGGCCTCGCGCGCCATCCGCGCGAGCTCGACGGCGCGCGCCGTGCTGTTGGTGCCGGCACCCGCGATCACCGGGAGGCGGCCATCCGCCGCCGCCACCACCGTCTCGATAACCTCCCGATACTCGCGAGCGGAGAGCACGACGGCCTCCCCGGTCGTGCCGCACGGAACCAGGCCATTGGTCCCTGCCGACAGGTGAAACGCGACGAGCCCCCGGAGGGCCTCGTGATCGACGGCGCCCCCGCGAAACGGCGTGGGGAGGGCGACGAAGGAACCGTGGAATTTCATCTCATATCCGGCGCGTAGATCCCGTTCCGTGGCTACCGGGCAAGCGCCGCCTCCTCGATTTGTCAGGGAAACGATTGCTCAGTGGATCATGGCGACCGGGTTCGGTGCGCATGACTCTCGGTGAAGCACCTCTGGTGGGGAACCGTACATCCCGTTGCGCGGCGTGTCAACGGCGGCACGCTGGTTGCGTCCACCGCCGGTTCGACTGCACGCTGTGGCGTCGACGTCGAACCGACGCCGAATTCAGGGCCGGCCGCGCCGGCCGCGTAGGACCCGTAACGAAACAACTGTGTCAAGCACCGAGGCCGAGCGAGAAGGCCGCCGGCGAGGAACGACGACGAAGCGTATCAATGGAGCGATACGGTGAGGAGGAGAGACGAAGCCGGCGGCCTTTGCAGCCGGCCGAATGCAACAGTTATTTCGTTACGAGTCCTTAGAGACAGCTCATTACCGCCGTCACCAAGCGCGCCACGTCCGGCACGCTCAGGCACTCGAGTGCCTTGTTGTAGGGAATGGGGTGGTCTCCGGCACCGACGCGAACGGGCGGCGCCGCCAGGATGCCATGGGCTGCAGCGGCGACACGCGCGACGACCTCGGCGCCAAAACCCCCGCGCATCGGGCTTTCCTCGATCGTGACCAGACGCCGCGTTCTGGTGACCGAAGCCAGAATGGTCTCACTGTCGAGAGGAGCCACCGTAAGGGGGTCGATGACCTCGATGTCGATTCCCCTTCGTTCAAGCTGAGCCGCGGCCTCGAGCGCCACCTGCACCATGTACGAAAGCGCGACGACGGTGACGTCCTTCCCCGCGCGCACGATCCGGGCCTCTCCCAGCCGAGCCACATCCTCGCCTGTGGGCACCGGTCCCTCGACGAGGTAGAGCAGCTTGTGCTCGAAAAAAAGCACGGGATTGTCGGAACGAATGGCGGCCTTGAGCAACGCGCGACTGTCGCGCGGCGTCCCCGGCGCGGCAATGATCAGACCCGGCACGTTCATGAACATCGCTTGCAACGATTGCGAGTGCTGCGCGGCCATGCCGAGGCCCGCACCTCCAGGGGTGCGGACGACCATCGGAATGCTGTACTGACCACCGGACATGTAGCGCAGCTTCGCCGCCTGGTTCACCAGGGGATCGGCGCAAACGGTGAGAAAGTCAGCGAACAGGATCTCCGCCACCGGACGCAGGCCGTTCATGGCGGCACCTACGGCGCCACCCAGGATGGCGTTTTCGCTGATGGGCGTGTCGCGCACGCGCTGGCGGCCGAAATCGTCGACCAGGCCCTTGGTCACCGCGAGATAGCCCCCGAGCGCAATGTCTTCCCCGAGCAGCACGACGCGCTCGTCCCGCTCCATCTCTTCGCGCAACGCCAGGTTGATCGCCGCGGAGCCCGTCATCGTCACACTGGCGCCAACCGAGCCGGGCTCGACGCGATTCGCCTCCGGGGCGAACACGTGCGTGAGCATTGTCGCCGGCGCAGGTTCAGGCGAACGGCGCGCGAAATCGAGAGCCGCCTCGACCTGCGCGACAGCTTTGTCGGAAACGGCCTGCGCACCGGCTTCGTCGATGACCCCCTCGGCCATTAGCAGGCGCCGGTAGCGGACGCACGGGTCCTTGAGCTTCCACTCCGCCACTTCCGTAGCGCTGCGGTACTCCTGGGCATCGCCCTCCATGTGGCCGCGCCAGCGGTAGGTCAGGCATTCGAGCAGCGCGGGCCCGGCGCCGGCGCGCGACTTTTCCGTGAGCGCACGCGCGGCGCGATAGACCGCGTCGACGTCGTTGCCATCCACGGTGACCCCCTGGATTCCGTACGCGGGAGCCCGATCCGCCAGCCGCGAGATGTTGGTCGAGCAGGCCTGAGGCGTAAATTCTCCGTATCCGTTGTTTTCGATCACGAACAGCACGGGTAGCTTCCAGACCGAGGCCAGGTTCAGCGCCTCGTGGAACATCCCTTGGTTCGTGGCGCCATCGCCCATAAACGCCACGGCCACGCTGTCGCGCCCCTGGTAGGCAAACGCCAGCGCCGCGCCGACCGCCAAGAGCGGCGAGCTGCCCACGATGCCGTTGGCTCCAATCGCCCCGATGCTCGCATCCGTCACATGCATGCTGCCGCCCTTGCCCGCGCACAGCCCGGTTTCCTTGCCGAAGATTTCTGCCATCATCCGGTCGGCCGGCGCACCCTTGGCCAGCATGTGACCGTGTCCGCGGTGGGTCGTGGCGATGACGTCGTCGGCACGAAGCGCAAAGCAGACGCCCACGGCGACGGCTTCCTGTCCCGTGCTCAGGTGGATGGCGGACGTGGGCAGCTCACCGTCCTCCCAGGCTGCCGCGAGCTCCTCCTCGAATGCCCGGATCAGGCCCATCCGGTAGAGCATCTCGAGGTGCAAGCGCGGCGCGTCGTCCGGCAGCGCCGGGCGCCCGGTCGCCGCCACGCGCGGCTCCGCGGTCGCCGGCGGCACCGCATCGCGTGGCAACCGCGTCAGGTCGGCTGCGGCGCGGCGGCGCCACAAGAGCTTGAGCAGGCGTCGCCAGGTGCGGCCGCGCCCCGGAGCGGCCGGCGCCTCTGCGACGATCCGCTCCGCAAGCCCGAGCTCCTGCAGCACGCCGGCGTAAACCTGAAACGCCGGGCGGATCGCGGGCAAGAGCCTCAGGGCCTTGGCGACCTCACCGCGCGCCCGCACGCGCCCCGTGGCGATCGCGCGCACCGCGTTGAGCCGGCCCAGCCAGAACTCGTGGGCGGTATCCGACGACTGCACCATCTCCACGTCCGCGCCACCGTCGGAGTGCGCCGAGAAGGTCGGCGGCCGGCGCTTGAAATCGAAGGTCAGCACCGCGTCGAGGTCGGGGTAGCGAAAGCGGACCACTAGCGCGGTGTCAGTCAGCGGTCCGGCGATGTCCGGTGCCGCCATCAGGCGCTCAAAAAGTCGGCCCATGACCTGCTCGACTTCGGCGCGATCCCTGAAAAAGCCCATGGTCACGTCCTTTCACGCCCCGGAAATGGCGCTCCGTTCACGCCCCGGAAACGGCGCTCCGCCGCCTTCCTGGCGCCGCCAGCATGGCCCAGGACGCCAGCGGCTCGAGGTTGCCCGAGCACACTTCAGAAATCTCGACACGGTGAATCGACACGCACTTGTGGCAGCTCTCCCCTGTCGTTCCCGCGAGCTCGCGCAGCCGCGGGTGCTGTAAGAGCTCGGTGAACGCCGTTTGCTTCACGTTGCCGAGGGGCCGAGTGCCCCAGTGCATGCAGTCGACGAGGTCACCGTTGGCCTCCACCGGGAGCATGAGCTTGGGCCAGTGGCAGCGATATACAGGCGGACCATTTTGCATCATGGTCATGTAGGTGTTGGAGCTCAGAATCGGATAGCCGCGGCGTTTCAGGTCTTTCAGGGTGGAGAAAGCCGCGCGGAGCTGCTCGGGAGACGGCGCGTATCGCCCGAGGTCCACGTCCCGCGCGACGGTCGCGGCCTCCTCGCGCAGGCGGTTGAAGATGCCGAGCACTCCCAGATCCGCCATCAGCTCGGCGAGCGCGCACAGTGTTTCCGCGTCGGCGTTGTCCTTCTGCAGCGTGCAGATGTAGATGATCCGCTTGCGCGGATCGCACCGCCGCAGCGCCCGAGTGCCGTCCAGAATCTTGTCGAAGAGGCCGCGTATGCCGCGGAGCTCGTCGTGCTTGTCCGATGGGTAATCCAGAGAGACGCATACGCGGTCGACGTATCGCGCGACGGCTTCCACCTTTTTCTCGAGCAAGAAGCCGTTGGTCACCAGGTGCGTGATCAGGCCGATTTCGTGGGCGTGCCCCGCGATCTCTTCGAAGTCCGGATGCAGGAGCGGCTCTCCTCCCCAGAGCGACAAGCCGAGAAAGCCCGCCCGGCGCGCGTCCTGGTAGAGCGCTTTGATTGCAGGCGTGGAGAGCTGCTCGTGGGGGTCGTAAAAGTCCGGATTCCAGGCGCAGAAGCCACACCGTGCGTTGCAGCGCGCCGTGAGCGCGTGCACCAGGTAGACGGGGTGTTGGAAACGAAACCTGGCACCCGCGATGGCGCGAAGGATCGCAAACGCGCCGGGTCTGGAGCTCATGGCGTCGACCTTTCAAGCAATGAGGTGGGCTGGGCCACGTGTTCCCGGCGCGCGGCGCTACTTGGTGACCTCCAGCACGCGCACCGAGCAGTACCGCGTGAGCCAGGACGCCGTGCGGATCAGCGCCGCATCCGCCTGGTACAGCGGGCGCAGCCGGCGCAGCGGGAGGCGCATCAACTCGGCGATGCTGACGAAGGGGAGACGAAACGAGCGGCCCCGGGAGTGCGAGAACCGGCTCGCAAACCGCGCCAGCTCGGCGTCCACCAGCGGCCGCTCGTAGGCTGAAACGTCGGGCGCCCGGTAGGGGATGAGGCGTCGGAGGCCCCGCAGCAGCGCCGAGCTCCGGATCGGCTCCTGGAAAATGGCGCGCCCGCCGGCTCTCAGCAACCGCCACGTCTCGCTTGCCACCCGATCGAGGTCGAGATGGTGCAGAATGGCGATGCCGAGCACCACATCGGCAGACGCGGACCGCAGCGGCACCTCGTGCGCCGACCCCGCGACAAACGTCGTCGTGGCCGCCAGGTTGTTCGTCGCCATCCGGCGCGCCGCTACCCGCAGCAGCGATTCGGAGACATCGACGCCGATCACGCGAGCACCGCGGCGCGCCACGAGCAGGGTGTTCACACCCGAGCCGCAGCCGAAATCGATCACCGTTCCCCCGCGCACGTCGCCCAGCAAGTGAAAGGCGTACTCGAGGGGGAATGGCGTGTCTTCGGGTGGATCGAGGTAGCGGGAGACGTTCGCTTCATCAGCGAGCAGCCGCGCCTCGGCAATGAGCTCGGCCTCCACGTCGCTGCGGCTGATTTCCGCACGCTCCCGGGCGCGGAGCGCCTCGACGCTCATCGCCTCGCTCACAAGAGTTTCGGATCTCGCGCGGTTCACGCCTCGATTCGTAACCGCGCCGGCAGCTTATGTCAAGTCCTCCCGCCATCAGCCTGGGCGCCCGCGGGCGCGATCTCCGCTGCGGGGCATTCGCCGCCGCCAGCGCGGGCGAGGCGCAGCAGATCCTGCCCGCGCCACAGGAAGACCGCACCGCCGATCAAGCCGATGCCGAGATATAGAGCCAGATCGACCCACGCGAGCGCCACCGCGCCGTCGCGCGGAACGCCGAACGGCGCGAGCAGGTGCCAGAACAAGACATCGCGGAGGCCGATGCCGTTGATGCTTACGGGCAGCATCAAAAGGATGAGGACGAGCGGCACGACGATGAAGTAGGCCACCCGGACCGGCGAGATGCCGACCGCGGCGCCGATCAGAGCGTAGTAAAGGATGACGTTGAGCTGCAAGACCACCGCCCAGAACATCGCTTTGGCCAGCACCCGCGGCTGTGCTCGGAATACCTCCAGACCATCCGCGACCGACTGCAGCAGCTTGAAGCCGCCGATGATCGGGAGCTGCCGCGCCGCCCGCAGCAGCGACGAGGCGAGGGGCAAGTAGAGCACTGCGCCCACCACCAGCACGGCGAACGCGACGGCAATCGCGATGCCCCGCGCCCTCATGTCCGTCACCTCGGCGCCACCCAGCGCCACGCCACACAGGGAGAAGGTCGCCAGCACGACGAGACCCGAGAAACGATCGATCGCCACCGTCAGATAGGCGCGCGTGCGCGAGCGCGCGATCTTGACCGTCGCCTCGGAACGTACCACATCGCTGCCGAGCAAGAACCCCGGCAGCAGGCTGCCAAAGAAGATACCAACCAGATAGATTTCGCACAGGTCGCGGATCCGCGCGTCGGTTCCCTGGCCGCGCAGGAGCACCCGCCAGCGCAGGACGCTGAAGAAAAACCCGGTCACATTGAGCGCGAACGCCGCTGCCACGAGTGCCATGTCGGCTGAGCCGAGGCGCGCTGCGATCGCGCGCACCGGCACGGCTCGCAAGACGAAGGCAACCAGCAGAATACTCCCGGCGCACCGGACGATCAGTTTCCACGGCACCCGCCGCCGGGCGGTCTGTTCCTCGGTCATGGTCTGAGCTGCTTTCCTGAGAACCGGACACGCCGGCATTCGCCCCGATCGCAAACCTCGCCGGCTTGCCGCCGCCGCAGCGGCACCAGCGAAGCGGAAAAAAGCATGCTATCATGCTCTGCCGTGACCGCGAAAGCCCGCTCGTAGGGCGCCACCGGAGTGCGACCATGCGGCTCATCTTTTTCGGCGATATTCACGACCGCACGTCCCAGCTCGCCGGCATCCCCGTTCCTCCGGCCGTTGACCTGGCGGTTCTCGCCGGGGATATCACCACCGGCGGCGCGAGACCCCAGGCTCGGCGCGTTCTCGATGCCGCGCGGGCGTGCTTCTCGCCGGTTCTCGCGCAGGTCGGTAACATGGATACTGCCGACGTCGATCGCTACCTCACGGCCGAAGGCGTCAACCTGCATCGGCGGGCGCACCTGCTCGGGGATGGCTCGGTCGGCATCTGCGGCGTCGGCGGCTCTAACCGGACCCCGTTTCACACGCCGACGGAGTTTTCTGAGCAGGAGCTGGCCGAGTATCTCGCGGAGGCGCACGCCCCAATTCGCGACGCGGCCATCCGCATCGTCGTCTGTCATGCGCCGCCGCGCGACACCGTTGCGGACCGACTGCATTCGGGAGCGCACGTCGGCAGCCAGGCGGTGCGGGCTTTCGTGGTCGACACGCAGCCGGATCTGCTCGTGACCGGCCACATTCACGAGGGCGTCGGCGCCGACAATATCGGCAGAACCGTGGTGATCAACCCGGGAGCCTTCGCACACGGGGGCTACGTCGATGTGCACGTGGATGGGCACAGTTGGCAAGCGGCCTTGCGTATCGCCGGGGAAACCGCGGAGCCGCGCTGGATCACCGCGATGCGAGACGAGCGGCCATCGCACCAGTGAGGATGCCGGACTGAAGGCCGAGGTTTCCGCGCCGGAGATCGGGTGACGAGGAGACTTCATAGCCGACCTCGCTGCTCGGCCGGTGATGCACACCGCAGAGCCCTGCGCAAGAGCGGCTGACTATGCACGCGCGCGCATTGTCGGCGAACTTGTTTTCACAGAAAGAAAAGAGCTTGCAGTGCATTGTTTTTCGGATGGCGCCAGCGAAGTGAGACAAATACGCGCACTTCGGGACGCAGGCGGCACGCGGCGATGGCGAGCAGGTGGTGGATCCAGGTTGGCGCAAGACTTGCATCTCAGCGCCAAACGCCGCATTCCTCGCTCCCCGAAAGGATGTCGCCGTGAACCCCCATCATCCATTCGTCAGCCGGTCCGAATCCCCGCCCAAACATGTCGCCGGCCTGAAGGCCGGCAGCCATATTGGTCGCAAACTCCGCCTGCTCACCCGCGGACTTCCGGCCGCGCCCGCCTCCTGGCGCGCCGCCCCGCTCACCGCCTGCCTCACCATCGCCCTCGCCGCGCTCACCGTCGCTCCTGCCCGCGCCTCCAGCATCCTACTTCCATTCCCTGCGCCCGCGGCTGCCCTGCTCCTGCACCCCGCCGCGACGCCCACGGTCACCGTTACCGGCGTCGCTCTGGTTTCGGCAACCGGCACCGCGACCCCGACCTCCGACAACAAGGTCGTCGGCGCCACCGACAGCGCGACCCTGTACGCCGTCGTCCACGTGATCTACGACGCCACCGGGGAGACCCGCCATTACGTCGGCGGCGCGACCTCCGGCCTGCCGGCCCAGGCGATCGTCGCCGGCAAGACACTGACTTTGACACCCTGGGACGACGCCGCCCTTGGCCCGCTCGACGTGCGCATCTACGAGATCCCCGTCCACGATCACCATCAGGACAGCGCCGAATGGGTCACATCAACCTACCCGTTCTACACCAACGTCGACCCCGACACCGCTTCCTGGATCGCGTACGACACTATCGAATACGGTTTCCCCCAGACGCTGGCACAATCCGGGTGGCGCCACGTTCTCGCGAGCGATGCGGGCACGCGCTTCTGGCGCGCCGAGGTGAGCAGCAAGGGCAACACCTACTCGACCTTGGGAAGCGGCGACGAGGCCACCGCGAGCAACCTCGAGGCCGCCGCGTACTCGCTCGGCATCACCGCCGGCGTGCACCGCCTGAGCCGTCTCGGTGCGCTCGCCGCCGGGACTTCCGTCGGACGCGTGGTCGAGCACGCCGAAGCCTTTCGCCGCATCCCGTGGCTCTACGGCTCCGAGGGTAGCTCCACGTCCAGCCACCAGTCGGAACGCTACGTCGGATTCGACTGCGCCGACCTCGCGGTAGCGGCCTATCGCGCCAGCGGCAAGTCGGCGACCTACACGTCGGCTCACTGGCTCGGCACCGGCTCCCAGACCAAGGCGGTCGGCGCTCTCGGCAAGCTCTACTGGGATGTGGACAGCTCGACCTGGCGCGACGCCACTACCCGCGAGGCCGTCACAGTCGAAATCGGCACGGCGAGCCAGCAGGTGCGGCCAGGAGATCTGATCTTCTTTGACTGGGACGGGCTCGATGCCGTCGGTGCCGCGGACCAGCGCTACGATCACACCACGATCGTGCGCGCCGACGATGGGCAGACGCCTGGCCGTCTCGATCTGTACGACAGCCTGACCTACGCGACCCACCGCTATTACAACTCCTGGACGGGCACCTACGAGCCCAACCACCACGCTGACGGCGGCGTCGGCTGGGATACGCTCGACGCGACGCTCGGGGGGCGCAAGAGCAGCGCGAGCCCACCCGTCATGCTAATTCGCCGCTTCAAGGACCTGTAGAAAGGAAGAGGAGGCCGGAGCCATGAAAACGCGCCACGCATCACAACTCAGACGCCTTCTTGGCGTCTTGCCGCCGATGGCGACACTCGTCTGCCTGCTCGCCGCCGGGGCCCTGGCCGCGCCAGGCGTGTTGGCGGTGGAACATACAGCGATCCTGACGACGCTGCCCGCGGGCGACGGACCCGGAGCTATCCCTCTGGGCGCCGGACCAGACGGCGTCTTCGTGGATTCGTCCGGGCTCGCCATCGACGAAGACGGGCTCCTCTATTTGGGTGCGCGGACGAAAATCGTCGTGTTGAGCGCGACCGGAGCATTCTCCCGCGAGTTTCCGGTGGACGGCCGCGTGGGTCTCATCAGGCATCTGGCGGCGGCCGCCGGGAGCGTCTTCGTCGCCGGCGAGCAGAGCGTATCCGCCGCAACCCCCTGGCAGCCGGGCTACCTCCTGCAACGCTACGGCACCGACGGTGCATTGCTAGGGGAATACGATCGAGCTGGCGAAGCTGCCGACCGCACCGCGCCGCTCGACACCGTGAGCCGGCTCGTTGCCTATCCAGATGGCGCGATCGCCCTCGAGCTGGTGAATCGCGGGGTTTCCTACGTCGTGCTGGCGCCGCCGTATCGTGCCGTGCAGGCCGCGGCGGGTCTTTTCCGATTGCCTTCCGGAGCATTTCTGCAGGCGCTGCCGGAGATCGCGACAGCCGGGCCGCAGCAGCGCCGTGCGCTGCTTCCCATGCCCGATGGCCGCCTGATGCTGCTGCAACAAGAAGACGGAAACGGAGCATTCGCACTGGCGGAGGCGGGAGCCGCGCCGGGATCAGCGCCGCACCGGACAGTCGCTGCCGCCGCCGCGCGCGTGCTGCTTTCCGGGCGAGAATGGGCGCTCACGCCCGACGGGTGTCACGTGCTCTGGCTGGAGGCCGATCCACTCGGTGGTCGGACGCTCGTGCGGCGCGCGACCCTGTAGCGCCGCGCAGTTGATGTGGCCATGAGCGCGGGCGCAAAGGGCGCGCCGCGGAATCGAGATGGAAGACGGACCGAAGGGAGGTGGGGAATGTCGACAGATGCGAAGTGGAACGGGAAGACCGCCCTGGTAACGGGGGCCAGCGCGGGCATTGGCGAGGCGTTTGCGCACCTTCTGGCGCAAAGTGGCTGTCACCTGATTCTCGTGGCGCGGCGGCGTGACCGGCTCGAAGCGCTAGCGGAGAAGCTGCGGGACCGGTACGGGGTCACGGTCGATGTTATCGCCGTCGACCTGGCGACGCCCGAGGCCGCGGGCGCAGTCTTTGCGGAGGTGGCGAAGCTGGGCCGCGCCGTCGACCTGCTGATCAACAACGCGGGATTCGGCATCGACGGTCGCTTCTCGGACCATGAGCTCGCTCGCGAGCTGGCCATGATTCAGCTCAACGTCGTCGCCCTGGTCGAGCTCACCAAGCGCTTCTTGCCGGGAATGCTGCAGCGCGGCCGCGGCGATATTCTGCTCGTCTCCTCGATCGCCGCCTTCGTGTCCATGCCCACGTTCGCCACCTACGCGGCGACGAAGGCATTTGTGACCAGCTTTGGCGAGGCGATCGGGCACGAGCTGCGCGGCACGGGCGTCACCGTCACGGTGCTCAACCCGGGCGGCACGCGCACGGAGTTTCTGGACGTGGCCGGCATGAAGCCGACCAAGCTGACTCAGCTCGGGCTGATGCCTGCCGAGACCGTGGCGCGCATCGGGCTGCGGGCCATGGCGCGAGGCCGCCGCTCGGTGATCGCGGGCCTGGCGAACGCGGCCGCAATCTTTGTCTCGACTCACCTGCTGCCGCTCGACCTGCGCCTGCGCTCCGGTCAGCTCTTTCAGCGTCTCGCGGGTGGGGGCGGACCGCGATGAGCGGTCCAGCGCGGTCACCGCTCGTCCCAGTTTACGATGCGATAGCGGTAGCCCTGCTCGACGAGAAAAAGCTGGCGCTTGGCGGCGAAGATTTGTTCGGTCGTGTCTCGTGACACGACCGTATAGAAGCGTGCCGAGCGCGCTTTGGGGCGGAGGATGCGACCGAGGCGCTGAGCTTCCTCCTGGCGCGAGCCGAACGTCCCCGAGATTTGAATCGCGAGCGACGCATCCGGCAGGTCGATCGAGAAGTTGGCGACCTTGGACACCACCAGGACGCGCTGCCGGCCCTGGCGAAACGCTTCGTAGAGCGCCTCGCGCTCGCTGTTCCGCGTCTTTCCGGTGATCAGCGGCAAGCCGAGGTCGCCCGCGACGTGCTCGAGCTGGTCGATGTACTGGCCGATGACCAGGATGGAATCGTCCGGATTGTTGCTGATGAGCTCCTCGACGATGTGTATCTTGCGCGGGTTTTCCGCCGCGATGCGGAACTTGTCGGATTTTTCGGCAAGCGCGTACTCCACCTGCCGCGCCTCGTCGAGCTGCAACCTGATTTCGCAGCACGTGGCTTCGGCGATGTATCCGCGCTCTTCGAGCACCCGCCAGGGCAGGTCGTAGCGCTTGGGACCGATGAGCGCGAACACGTCGCCTTCCCGGCCGTCCTCGCGCACCAGCGTCGCCGTCAAGCCGAGCCGCCGCCGGACCTGAATCTCCGAGGTCACCCGGAAAACCGGCGCCGGGAGTAGATGCACTTCGTCATAAATGAGCAGTCCCCACTGGCTGCGCCGCACCAGCTCGAGGTGGCGAAACTCCTCGGTGCGCGAGCCGCGATGGGTCAGCATCTGATAGGTGGTGATCGTGACGGGCCGGATCTCCTTTTCGGCGCCGGTGTATTCGCCGATGAGGTGGGGGTCGAGGCCGGTCTTGTCCAGGATTTCGTCGCGCCACTGGTGAACGGCGACGGTATTGGTGGCCAGAATGAGCGTGGAGACCTGCAGTCGCGCCATCACGGCGAGGCCGATCACGGTTTTCCCGGCGCCGCACGGCAGGACGATGACCCCCGCACCGCCGCGGGGGCCGCCGCCCAGATGAAACGTATCGACCGCTTCGACCTGGTAGGGCCGCAAGCGGAAGCCGTCGCCGCTGCAGGTGATCTCGCGCAGGCTCAGCGCGAGCGGTTCACCCGTGGCATAGCCGCACAGATCCTCGGCGGGATAGCCGAGCTGCACGAGCGCCTGCTTGATGGCGCCGCGGTGAAACGTCGGCACCAGTAGCGCATCATCCTCGCGCTCATGCCAAAATGGCGCAATTTCCTTGGCGCGCTCCAGCTCGAGGCCAAGCCGCGGGTCGGCGATCTCCAGGCGCAAGAAGCCCACGCGCTCGCGAGACAGCACGAGCCGGGTTTTGCCAAACCTGCGAATCTGCTCCGCGATTTCCGTGCGCACGAGCTCAGGCAGCGGATAGCGGCACAGCGCGGCCAGCGTGCGCACGATCCACTCGCCCGTCACGCCCGCCGCGGCCGCATTCCACAGCGACAACGGGGTGATTCGATACGTGTGGATGTACTCGGGTGAGCGCTCCAGGTGCGCGAACGCGCTGAGCGCGTTGCGCGCCGCGGCCGCCCATGGGCTCTGGGTTTCGAGCAGCACGGTCGCGTCGCTCTGCACCACGATCGGACGTTCCGTGGGCGGAATCTCCGCCTGCGGCATGCTGCTCTCGAACGCCGCCCGAACGCTTTCTGTCGCGTCAGAGGAGCTCCACATCGTACTGCTCCGAGAGCTCGTTGATCACTCGCCGCAGGGCTGGAAGCGCCGCCGCCGGCAGCACGAGCAAGTCATCGCCAACGAGCGCGCCAGCTCCAGCAACGGTCTGGAGTCTCTCCTGAACCGCGCGCATGAGCTCCGGAACGGAGGAGCGATAGCCCACAATATCCACGGCTTGCAGACCCACCTTTTGTGGCGCCACCTTTTCCGCTTGTGCCGGCCGGCGTTTGTCCCGGTGCGCCTGCTGGGGCGCCAGCTTGCTTGGGGCGGGCGCTGCGGCGAGCTCTCGGTCATCATGCTGCACCAGCAGCGGCACGTGCTCGAGCGCCTCGAGTGCCGCGTAGACCCGCAGCGGGTCCCGGGCAACAATGAAGGCCGAATGGGCCGGCCCGGCCGTCACCAGTAGCTCGCCGAGATCTCCGCACACCTTGCCCCGCCTCTTGGCGGCGTCGTGCAGCTCTACGACGGCGGCGTTTTCGAAGATTAGCAGCTTCTCGGCATGGCCGCTCCACGCTTCGAGCTCCGCTACGACATTGGGCGGAATGGGCCGATCGGTCAGCCGGCCAAGCTCCACAACGGCGCTCGGCGCCCCCACCGGGGCCGCCGCGAAATGCCCGATTATGCGTTTGCGGTCGAGACGCAAGCGGTACACCGGTCGATCCTCGCCGCGCAGCTCGCAGTATCGCGCGAGGACCGCGAGCTGGCAGTCCGGATAGCTCGGGGCTTCCACGATGACTTCGTGCGTCGGCAGGACGGTGACCGCCACGCGGTCCAGCGCGGGGTCCTTCGTGACGACCTGACGCAACTTCGCCGTCAGGCGCACCGCACGCAACCGCTCGCGGTACGGCCGCATCTCGCGCCCGTGGTCATCGTTGTCGGCGCGGTACGCCAGATCCACGAATCCGCACAGAAACGGAATCCCCGCCAGAAACCACTCCAGGTAGCGGCCCTCGACGCGGCGAAAACCGTCTGGAGCATCGGGCGGTATCGGCTGGCGCTCTTGATGAGACTCATCGCCGGCCGGACCCTCGTGGAAGTTGCAGTAGATACTCTCTAGCCGTATCTCCGGCCGTGGTCCCGCCGGCCTCTCCAGGAACACGACCTTCCCCCGAGCGCCCTTCGCGGCGAGAGCCTGCCGCTTCTTTTCGAAGGTCCAGCGCTCGAGCTCCGCTCTGGAGCTGGGATCCTCCCGTCGGGTTGCCGGATCGAGGATCAGGTTCGGCTCACGCAGCTGGATCAGGTCGATCAGATCGGTGAGCTCGTACCAGACCGCCGCAGGCAGCGTGGCCAGCAGCTCGAGCAGGCGCCGGCGGATGTTCGAGAGATTCATCCGTGAAGCGGGACCGAGTCCCGAGCCGAAGGAGGAGAAAACGCCCTGCGGTATCAGCAGTGATCGCGCGAAAAACTCATTCGGGGTGGTCTTCACCAGGACATCCAGCAGCGCCTGCTCCTTTCCTGTCGGCGTACCGCCCAGATAACGGTCCCACTCGCGCTGCTTCACCACCACATCGTTGTCCGGGAAGCACGGTTCATCGCTCGTATACCCCGCGTATATCCCCTCGATATCGAACTCGACGACGCCGAGATCCCGGGCCACGCGCAGAACATATTCCGCCCACTCGGAAAATCCTTCCTGCTCGATGATCGTATCTTCACCCTGGCGCGAGAGCAGCTTTGCCAACCGCCGCGCATCGGTCCTGGGTATGGTGTTTTCGCGCTTGGTCATACGGATGCCGCGTTCTTTGGCGTAGCGTGCCACCTGAAAGATGTCGCGGCGCAAGTCGACCTCGCCGGCCCTTCTCACGACCAGCCCGACAAGCTCCTCATCCGCGACCGGCCGGAGCGCCGTCTCGCCGCTCATGGCAACCTCCTCGGCACGAAGCCGGCGTTGCGGGCGATGACTTCCACGTCTCTCAGAAATCCGCGCGGGACTGCCAGATAGTCGTCACCCAGCTCGCGGATGTGTGGTTCGAGCTGGTGCTGCAGCAGCGCTCGCAGGCCGATATCGGCGACGCGCATCACCACCAGGCCCGCATGCACGAGCAGCTTGCCGTAGCTCTGCCTCACTTTCACGACCGCTGCGCCAAACGCCGGGCTGTTGCGGGATACGGCGCCGAGCATGAGTTGAACGGATTCTTCTCCCCAGCGCCGGCCGATGCGAACCAGGTCAGGCACGAGCACCAGCGTTTGACCCTGCTTCTCGGCGCGAACGCGGCATAGCGCCACGAGCTCGAGCAGCGGCGCCATGCCCGTACAGCTCAAATCGACTGCGATGCCGCCGGCGCACGGCCGCGAGACCAGTGTCTCGTCGCCGACGTCGCCTTCCGGCGCCGCCGCGTAGAGCCTTTCTCCTGCGACTTCGGCGGACATCAAGATCCCGGCCTCTTCGCCTTCGCTGGCAAAGGCTTCCAGCTTCGCGACATCGACCTCGACGGCCAGTAGCCCCAGCGACTCGGCGAGCGCCTTGCAACTCGCTCCGTGACCGGAAGGCAAGTGGTGCCAGACGTAGGCCGCCGCTTCGCGCCAGGTCCAGGGCGGAGCCGACAAGTAAAAGTACCGAGACGTATTCGCATCGGTCTCGTCGCGCATCCACTGCGCACGGTTGCTATCGACGAGGGCGGCTACCGCGGAGATCTCGCTGCCTCCGACCTTCAGGCGCTCCCCCTCGATGGTCACCCGCGCGGCGCAGCGCGCGAGCAACCCGCTCGCCGTTCCTGCCGATCCCCCCCCGCCCCGGTGGCGATCTACGGCGGCCCTGAGCGCGCGCCGGCAATACTCCATGCGCTTGCTCGCGGCGCCGGATGGCGGCGGCGCCGGCAGTGGAGCGGAGGGCACCGGAAACGGCGGCAGGAACCGGCGATGCGCCTCGGGGAGAATCAGGTAGAGGCTCGCGAATCGGCTTTCCGCGCCCGGCTCGTCCTCATCGCGGACCAGGACGACGCCGCGCGCCAGGAGCTCGTCGCCCAGAGCGCGAAACGCGTCACGGTACTCCCTGCCCTCGAGCTGCGCGACCCTGCGGACGACTCGCATGCTGACACCCACGTCATCAGGAGCGAGGGCGAGCGCATGCATCGTCGAGAGCCATGGTACCTTCAGCTTGGCCATCGCGCGCTCGACGCCCGCGCTGGAGAGCAGCCGCGGGGCGACGAAAGCGGCGAGCGAGGCCTTGTCACGCTTGGGGGGGCGGAAGCCGCGGTGCTCGCAGACGGCCATGAGCTGCGCCACCGTCATGTATGCCTCGCAGGTTCCCCCGCTGAGATCTTCGAGCATCGACATGGATTCCTCGCTGGTGCGTGGGGGGGGGCCGGGCGCCGGGCGCCGGGGGCGCGCCTCACGCGCGGGTGATGAGCTCCCGCAGCGCGACGCGGTCCGCTCCGAGCAACTGCCGGACCCGCTCCTTGTTGACGTCCGCCACAATGATCATACCGACCTCCTGGGTCACCGCCGAGAACAGTCCATACTCGCGCATCCGCTCTGTTTGCCGGTGATTGTCATCGGTCGGTGTGACGTAGTGGACCGAATCGGTCTTGTATCGGTGAATCAGGAACAACTGGCAAAGCGTCATCAGCCGCTTGCGCCGCAGCACCTCCGCGAACGTGTTCTGATCGCGGACGGACAGGATGTTGCGCCCACGGCGATCTTGAATGGTGGCAAAAACCACGTTCGCCACCTTCTCGCCGATCTCGGTGTGGACGGCGAGCTCCAGCAGCTCGAAACCGGCCGAGTGCGGTCGCAGCGACACGGTCAGGCGGCCGCGGAGCTCATGGTGCTCTCGCCACAGCTCGAGCCACTCCGCGAGCACCTTGGGAGGGAGCTCGGTCTGCACGAGATGTTGGAACTGGGTCGAACCCTGGCCCATGGCCTTGGTGGTCGCGGTGCGGCCCGAGATCGACATCAGGCCCGCGTCGGCCCGTGGCCCGCCGATGAGCGTCTGCGGCGTCCGATACGGCGACTCCAGCAGGCGGAACTTGCGCTGCAGCCTCGCCAGTGCCAACATGCCATCCTCGCGGAGCTCCTTGGAGAGCTCCTCGCCGGCGAGGCCATCCACCTGGTGGCCGCCGTAGGTGATGAAGTTGAACACGTAGCCCAGTTTCCCGAGCTCCGCGGGAAAGTTGCGCATGTCGTCGTCGCTCATGCCGGTCGTATCCCAGTTGAACGACGGCGAGAGGTTGTACGCGAGCATCTTGTCGGGGTACTGAGCGTGGATGGCGTCGGCGTAGGTTTTGGCGTCATGAAGGTCGGCAGTCTTCGTTTCCATCCACAGGAGGTCGGCGTAGGGCGCCACCGCCAGCGACTTGGCGATGGCAAATTCGATGCCGCCACGGACCTGATAGTAGCCGTCCGGGGTCTTGGGATGCTCGCAGTCCCAGGAGACGCCGATTCCCATGTCGAGCGCCTTTTTCCTGGCGGCGTAGAAGGAGGAGCGCGAGGCGAAGGAGAGCCATTCGCTCTCGGTTAGTGGGAACTGGGCCCCCTCATTGGCGCGGAATCGCATGACCGCGGCCACGGCCTCGCCGTAGGTCTTGACGTCCGCCGCGGCGACGAAGACGTCGACGAAGCGATTGAAGACCCGTTCAAGGGCGACGTCGACCTGCGCAATGTCGCCTGCCCGATAGGCGTCGGCCGTCTCGGCAATCAGTGAACCGAGCCCGCAGCGATCGAGCCACGCTTCGGCGTCCTGGTACTCCTCCTCGCAGAGGGCGAACAGCTCGTGGCCGCTGAGCTCCCGGATACCGGCGCGCTGGAAGCGGCGAAGTATGGCGAGGAAGGCGGCGCGGAACGTCGGCACACTCGGGTTTGCCGCGCCCAGGATGAAGGGGTGGTCGCGCTCGTCGCCGCGGCCGTCGAGGAGCGTGGCGGACTCGGCGTCGGTGCGCGCCACGATGATGCCGGGAACCTGCATGATGTCGAGCTGGAAACGCGCGGCGGACAGGCGCTTGATTTGCTCGTCGCTGGAGACCAGCACCTTGCCGCCCTGGTGCCCGCATTTCTTCACGCCGGGCTTCTGGTCCTCGAGGTGATAGCCGGGCACACCGACCTCGACGAAGCGCCGAATGAGGTTGCGCACGTGGGCATCGCCGCCGTGACCGGTGTCGGCGTCGGCGATGATGTAGGGGCGAAAGTCGATCGCCGGGGTATCGCGCCGCTGCTGCTCGGTCATCCGTGTCCGGGCGTGGAACTGGTTCTTGTCCGCGGTCAGCAGCGCGCGCACGATCGGTGCGGCCTCATCGGGAACCTGGCTGAGCGGGTAGCTCGCGAGGTCCGGCCCGGGGTCCTCCGCCGCTGAACCTTTCGCGCTGGTGGCCCAGCCGCCGAGGTAGATCCCCTCGATTCCGGCGCGTTTCATGGTGACGGCCTGGCCCGGTGTGTAGGGGCCGAAGGTCGTGATGGACTTGTTCTGCTCGAAGAGCTCGCGGAGGCGGGCGTGGAAGCGGGTTGCGGCATCGCGCGCGACGGCGTAGACGGCGTGGATCGTGCCGCGTTGTTCCACGACCTCGCGCGCGGAGTACAGGCGTTTGATTCCGGCAAAGCGCGGGCTGTCGAACCAGCGCTGCATTTGGGTTATTTCGTGCTCGAGGTCGAACATCATTGGGCTCCAGGAGAATGCGGGGCACCGGATGGCGCGGAGATTCGCCCGGCGCAGGCGCCCCCGATAGGCTCGCGGGAACCACAGCATAGCGCGTGTAGCGGCGAAATGCCCGACCTGCTTGCGGCGCCGGCGCGGGGCGACGTGATGGCGTCCGGGCGGCCGGACGGGGCCACCGATCCGTTCGCGGTGATGCGGGATTACCAGCGCGGGATCATCGCGTTGGCCGGTTCCGGGACGGGCGTCTTGTGGTAGGGGCGCGGCGATTAGCGTCCCGGCAACCCCGCTCCCGGCGCTCAGCTCGCTTCCTCGAAGACCTCGGCCGCCGAGGAAGCAGTGACGGCTCGTCGCAGCCACCGCTCGAGGCAGTCGCCGCTCTCGCAGGACAGGATTCGGTTGCGCTGCGCCTCGGTGAGCGGCAGCCCGCGAACGGCGAGCACGGCAAGGAGGGCTTTGGCCTCTCCTACAGCGATGCCTTCCTCGCGCCCGCGCTTCTCGGCAATGCGCTCGATGCTTAAAACGTGCGGCATGGATGCTTCCTCCTCGAGCTTCTCCACCTCTGCCCAAAAGACTACCTCCAAGTCTTCCGGCAGCGCAACGAGCCAGTCGAGAAAACGCAGCAGCTCGAGCACCTGCGCGCGCGCGTAGCCCCGGCGAAACAGCAGGCGGACCAGCCGAAGCTTGCTGTCGCGCAGGTCCGGCATGCTGCCTTTCGCATCCTGGACGGCGAGATGAGCGAGGACCACGAGCGCGAACGGGTTCGGGTCCTGCTCGAGCGCCTCTCGCCGGTCGCGGTAGTCGGCGATCTTGACGACCGGGAACCGCAGCCGAAGCGAAAACCCCCAGCGCGCGACCCGGTAGAGTGCCGCGCGATACCCCCTGCCGACGTCCGTCAGCAGCGCCAGCGAGATCACGGGGCGCCGGTAGCGATCGAAAATGCGATACCCGTAAACGTAGATGCGCTCGGGAAACTCCGGCCCCGGCCGGCGCTCCACCTCCAGGTGAACGAGTAACCAGGTCTCCTTGCCGTCGCGCAGCCAGACCTTCACCAGCTTGTCGGCGAGTCGGACGCCGATGGTGGAGTCGCGAACGATGCGCTGGAATTCCTTGTCGAGGCTTTCCGGCGGGCGGCACCAGTCCACGTCCGCGTGGACCGCGGGGAAGAAAAAGGCCAGAAACGGCTCCAGGTACCGATCGAGGAGGTCTTTCCAGACGCTGTCTTGCTGGTGGGGCATGGGCGGCGAGCATACTGCCGACTGCCCCTGGCGTCGATGGCCGATGGGCCATCCGGGAGCGCTTGACCAGTTTCGAGTTAGTAGTTTCGAGTTTGTAGTTTTGCCGCTCGGAAACTCGAAACTCGAAACTCGAGACGGTCTCAGCTCGCCCCGTCGAGCACCTCAGCCGCCGATGAGGCCATGATCGCGGACCGCAGCCAGCGGTCGAGGCGCTCGACGTCCTTGCAGGCGAGGATTTGCGACCGTTGCCGATCGCTCACCGGCAGGCCCCGGATGGCGAACACGGCGAGAACATATTCGGCCTTGCCTTCCACCTTGCCTTCCACCTTGCCTTCCACCTTGCCTTCAGCCTTCCCCTCCGCTCGCTTGTCTTCGCCATACTGGCGCGCCTGCTCGATCTCGTCCATCACCTTCTGGTAGGCATCGAGCTCGAGCTGTGTGAAGGTCGCCTCGTTGGCGAGCTCCACGGCCTCCCGATGGGGTCCAGGCGGCAGATCGGGCGGCACCTCGCTCAGTTCCGGAGCATGCACGAACAGCCATGCCCACAGCTCGGCCCCCGTCTCGGGCCGCCGCGGTGGCAGCTTGGGCAGCTCCACGAACACGTACTGCACCTGCAACAGCCCATGGTTGCCCGAGCCGCGCTCCGTCAGGTTCCAGCGGCTCAGCATCGGCACCCGGGGGAGGTTCGCGGCGTCCTGATCGGCGTCCGCCCAGATTGCGAAGTCGCAAATGGAGATGGCGACGACGTCCGTGAGCCTCGTGTACGACGCACCCCGCTCGAGCTGCCCCACGTGCGCCTTGCAGGCGTTGTAGACGACCCGGTTGAGGAAGCCGGAGACGTGCAGCAACTGCATCTCGACGACGAATGTCGTGCCCGAGCGGTCGCGGCACCTGACGTCCAGAATCGAGAGCTTCGCGCCGACCACCAGTGGGAGCTGTTCGCTCGGTAGGTACTCGATAGACTCGATGGCCTGGCTGCCCTGGCGGCCGAGCAAATCGTTGAGCAAACCCCGGAGGATGTCGGGGTGCGCGGCGAAGATGCGGCGGAAAACAAAGTCATTCTTCAGGTCGGCGAAGATCATGGCGCTGGTAACCTGGTGTCGGGTAGCGCAAGTCCGTCCCTCCCCCCGCATGCGGGGAGAAGTCAGGTGGGGGGCGAGCACCGGAACGTATCTGGGTTACACGACACTAGCACCTCGCCGGTCGGTAAGGCAAGCGCGGTCTGCAAGCGCTGCGACCGCTTTGAGCCATCTGCGCCCCGAAAAGTCATTCAGCGCCGGTCATTTCGTAGCTGTTCACCTCCCTCCACTTGCTGGGGGAGGTGAGCCGTTACGTTGTGGGTACTCCAGGAGGGGAGGGCCGGCGACTCTTCTGATGTCCGGCCGCAGCCTCCGAATTCGCGTGCGGCATCGCCAAATTGCGCCCCTGGGTGCGAGGTTTGCTTGCGGGTCGGCTGCAAATGCTTGCGCCTTGACCCCGGCACAGCAACGGACGATCATCAGACCCTATCCTCCCGAGCGCGGGCCGAGATCCGCGGCCGCCGCTGGGAGGGGTCGCCTAGGACCCTGGGGAAGGCGTTCATGAGACACGGTTTCGAGCCGCGACCTGGGAAGACCACGGCCACAGGCGCCGCCATGGCACGATTCTTGCCTTCCTTCCTTCCTTCCTTCCTTCCTTATTCCAGCTCCCGTGGCGCTCTTGAGCATTCCAGCGGCCCTGTCGCTGTTGCTGCTCGCCGGCGCTGGACTGGGTCGACGGTGGCGGGGGCGACCGGCCCTCCTGGTGCTAACCATGGCAATCGCCGTCGCGCCGATCGTCGTCGGGCGGCCGCGGCGGATTGGTTCCTGGTGACGAGCAGCGACGACGCGGGCTCGCGGGCTCATGTCGACACCGGTGTGACCGCGGGCAACACGTACTATTACCAGGTCCTCGCGTTCGATGCCAGCGGTTGGTTTCAGCAGAGCAACGAGGTGCAGGTGACGCCCGGAGCCGAACCGGCGGCGACGGGATCGGGCACGACCGACAGCTCGGGAACCGCGACACTTTCTCTGACGACGCCGTCGGGCCGGCAGGCCGGACAGGTGACTTGCACCACCCAGGACGGCGCCGGCGCGCCGATCGCAGGGGCGATCTGCTACGGCGCGTTGACGAGCAAGCAGCTTGTCGTCTCCGCCTATGATCCCAGCGGTGGCCATTTCCCCGAAACCCTTCGCATCGATGCTGACGACCTGGGCCGGGCTCCGGGCCGGCCGCGGGAGGTCGTGGCATCGGTGCTTCTGGCGCTAGAGCTGGCGACGACCGCGGTTCGCGTCTACGAAGCGACCGACGTGTGGGTGGATGCCGAAGCTGACACCGGGCTCTACCGATTCTGTGTCCGCACCGACTTGGATACGCTGGGAGAGGAGCTTGCCAGCCTCGCCATCGGCCAGGGCATGAGTGCCATCGCGGGACGAATCGCACCGGCCGTGGCCACCGATCCGTTCGCGGTGATGGTGCATCATCGGCGCGGGCGACGTCGCGGCGTCCGGCGGGCCGGCCGGCGGCCTCCGCGTCCCCGGCGGTGTGGAGCGAACGGCCTCTACCACGCCTCATCGTCGCCCAGGGCGGCGCCGATCGGGCTCCCGGGCGGCGCCGGGAGCGGCCGCTGGCGGGGCGGTGGCAGCGACTCGGTGCGGTCCAGAAACCGCTGGATATCCGCTGCCAGCAAGGCGCGGTGCGCCTGCTCGGCCCGCTCCTGAGCGGCCGAGGCGCCAAGCGCCGCGCGCAGTCGGCGCAAGGAATCGTCCAGCCGGGTGCGCACCGGCGCCGGCGTCGCAGGGTCACCGGCGCCGTCGACAAGCGCGTCAACGACGACGCGCTGGATCACGCGCCGCAGCTCGGCCGCGCGCTCACTGCCGCCGGCGCCATGGCCCCCGAACGCCTGTTCGACCAGCGCGTCCAGCAAATCTTCCAGCCCCGGAAAATCCGGGTGCCGCCGGTGCTGGTCGACGAGTCGCAGGCACCGCGTCGGTTGCAGGAGCGCGCGCGTCACCATATCTGCGGCGGTGGCCGCGGCACCGAGCGCGTCGAAGGCAGCCCCGGCGCCCCCGCCGAACAGCTCCGCGGGCGATTCGTACCCAAATGGCCGCGGTCCGAGCAGAGCGAGCACCGATTCCGGCAAGTCGAGCACCGCCGGCGACAGCACGCCGAGGACTACGCGGATCGCCTGGCGCTGGGCCCCGCCGTCGGTGGGGCGCGCCGCCGGCTGGCCGTCGCCCCGCACCGCATGCGCGTAGAGCAGCCCGCCAATGACTTTTGCCGCGGCCTCGAGCTGGTAGCGGTGATGAAAGTACAGCGGCGCGAGCACCTCCTGTAGCAGCGCCAGCGGTTGCCCGGCCCGGAGGTTGCGCTCTCCGAAGCGCCCCAGGGCGATGGCGCGCACGCGCAGCTCGTGGTGCAACCCTGCCACGGGGTCAGTCCCGTTGTCCCACATGCCGGCGAGCGGGTGGGCGGCGTCTGCGGAGCGCGCGTCGGCGTCGGAAAGAAACAACTGCCCGCGCCGCAGGCTGTCGTCGACAATCGCTCCAAGCTCGTGATCCTCATCGACCTCCGGGGGAAACTGGGTGTAGGCATAGCGAATCGCCTGCACGTCCCACGGCCCGATGCCGACCGTGTACGCTTCAGAAAAGTCGAGCACCCCGTCTTCCGTGATCTTGACGGGCGGCGCCGGATAGTCCATGACCGAGGCTCGCCCGTAGGTGCTGGCGGCGAAGTTGTGGGCCAGTCCCAGAGTGTGCCCGAGCTCGTGCGCCGAGAGTTGCCGCAGCCGCGCCAGGGCGAGCTGCACCGGGTCGCCGGGCCCGCCGCTGCCGGTGGCATCCGCGCCGGCGAGGCCCTCGAAGATCAGGCGGTCGTGGCGAACGCGCAACGAGCCGAGCGTGACGTGACCCTTGATCACCTCTCCCGTGCGCGGGTCGATGACGCCGCCGCCGTAGGACCAGCCGCGGGTCGAGCGGTGCACCCACTGAATCACGTTGTAGCGCGCGTCCAGCGGGTGAGCGTCTGGTGGGAGCATCTCCACCCGAAAGGCGTCGACGAATCCCGCGGCCGCGAAGGCCTCCGACCACCAGCGCGCCCCGTCGAGCAGCGCGCCCCGCACCGGCTCCGGCGTCGCCGGATCGAGGTAATAGACGATCGGCTTGCGCACCGGTGACCGCGGCGCCGACGGATCTGTCTTCTCGAGCCGAAAGCGCACGATCCAGCGTACTTCGAGCGGCGCGTCCAGCGGCGCCGCGTAGTCGCTGAACGTGATCCCAAAAATGCCGGCGCGCGGATCGAACCGGCGCGGCCGATAGCCCGGATCGGGCAGCCGCAGAAACGACTGGTGCTGCACCAGGGTTACCGATTCCGCCGCGGGCGTTGTCGCTCGCACCTGGTCTCCCGGGTCGGTGCCCGCAAATGTCAGCACCGCCTCGAATTCCAGATTGTCCGGAAACGCGAGACAGGCCGCCAAATCCACCGCGCTGCGATCGCTGTCCAGCGTATACGCCCCCTGCTTGCTGGCCTTCAGCGCCGGCACCACGCCGTGGGCGTCGCGGACCAGGAACGAGGTGAGGTCGACAATTGCTCGCCCGTCTTCATCTAGCGCCGCCGTCTCTCCGCCCCACAGCACGGAAGTAGCGAAGGATTGCTCTACGGCCGCCCGTTCGCTCGCATCCTCCGTCTGCGCGCGATACCGCACGTTGTGTTGCTCCACGAGAACGCGCCCGCCGAGGCGGCGAAACGCGACGAGCCGCGTGTCGCCCACTTGCCCGCGGTCCAGGCCGACCTCGTTGGACCCGAGCCCGGTAACCAGCCCTTCGACGTAGAGGAAGCGAGCGATCTCGCCGTTTGCCTGTGCCGGCGGCGGCAGGCTCAGCCAGACCTTGCCCCGCTTGTGGTCTACGTACAAGTCGAGCAGCCCGCGCCGCGATTCCATGCTCGCCGTAAATTCGGAAACCGTGGGGAGCTGTTCGGCAGTGGCAGTCGGCGCTGGTTGGGACATCGTCGTCACGACGCTAGGCTCCTTGCTGGGCGTGGGCGCGAGGGTGTCGCCGGCATGGGCTGAGTGGCAGGCGAGCACGGCCAGACAAACGCCGAGCACGCGGCGGCGCAGGCCGGCCCCGGATCTCTCTGCTCTTTCCATTGTCCCCCTCGGCTGCCGGTTGATCGCGTTCGCCTCACCTTATCAGCTTCGCGGCGCGGGGACAAGCGGCCGATCCTGAATGCGCCGCTTGCTCGACGTCGACGCGACAGCGCCCCCTCCATCCCTCCCCCCGCTTGCGGGCACCGCTTGCAGTCGCAGCGGCGGTGGATTCAGGGTGACGCACGCCCTGGCGCGGCGCACCATTGCGCGGTAGGCTGACCGGGAGGTAGCTGACCGCCACGATCAATGAAGGAGGAGTCCACCGATGAAACGTCTCGAAAAATACGCTGACCGCGCGTATGCTCTCCTGCGCATCGTCGCGGGGTTCATGTTTTCGTTCCACGGGGCACAGAAGATTCTCGGAGTGCTCTCGACAACCCAACCACCGGCGTTCTCGCAGCTCTGGTTTGGCGGCATCATCGAGCTGCTCGGCGGCCTGGCCATCATGGTGGGTTTCCACACGCGGCTTGCCGCGTTTCTGTGTAGCGGCCAGATGGCGGTTGCGTATTTTCAGTTCCACTGGAAGCTTCAGATGGGGCCGGAGTTTTTCCCGGGGATCAACAAGGGTGAGCTGGCTGCTCTCTATTGCTTCATCTTCCTGTACATTGCCTGCCGGGGCGGGGTGAAGTGGTGCCTGGACAGGCGAGGCGCCTAGACTGACCAGTTGATGCCAGCCCGATTGGCTTTTCTCGGGACCACGAAGTGGCAAACACGCAACACGACGGCAGCCCCGAGGCGCCGCTGCGGATATCGAGTTACGAGATCCAGCAGGAGCTTGGACGCGGTGCCATGGGCGCCGTGTATCTGGCGCGGCACCATCTGACGGATCGCGTGTGCGCGCTGAAGGTCGTGCTCGTCCCGAATCCCGTTTTCGTGCAGGGTATTCGCCGCGAGATCTACGCCCTGACGCGGCTCCGCCACCCGGGCGTCGTGGCGGTGGTAGATGACGGTGTGGACGCGGGGCTTCCGTGGTACGCCATGGAGTATGTCGCGGGCCAGACCCTGCGAGAAGCGTGCGACGCGTTCCCGCACCCCGGCGGGGGCGGAGCGGCCGGCGGGGCCGACTTCTTGCCGCGCGTTCTGAGCCTCATCCGCCGCATCTGCTGGTCGCTGGCTTATGTGCACGGTGAGGGCGTCGTGCACGGGGATCTCAAGCCGAGCAACATCCTCGTAACGACCGAGGAGCGACCGGTGCTCGTCGATTTTGGCATGGCGCGCTGGATCCGGCGCGGCGGCCCCGCCGACGAGGGCGGCTCGCGAGAGGCACTCGAGGTGCGCCGCCCGGGTGGCACACTGACCTATATCGCACCCGAGGTGCTCCAGCACGGCGGCGTCGACGCGCGCGCCGACCTCTACGCGCTCGGCTGCATCATCTTCGAGCTCATCGCGGGCCGGCCGCCCTTTGTCGGGGCCGGCTCGGCGGTCGCTCGCGCCCAGGTGCGCGACGATCCCCCGCGCCTTGCGACCGTGGTTGCGGGGATCCCTGACCGCCTCGACCGCCTCGTCGCCGCCCTCCTGGAAAAGCGGCCGCGATCGCGGATCGGCTACGCGGACCTGGTCGCGGACGAGCTCGAGAGAATCGGCGCGCCGGCTCCCCCGTGGCTCGGCGCACCCCCGACGCGAGTTTACCTCTACCGCCCGGGATTTCACGGGCGCGACGCTGCCCTTGCCGCGCTCACAGCTCGCCTCGAGCAGGTCTTGAGCGGCGCCGCGGGCGGCATGCTGCTGGTCCACGGCGAGAGCGGCATCGGCAAGACCAAGTTGCTGATGGAGCTTGGCCGCCGCGCTGACCGCCAAGGGATGTTGGTGATCACCGAGGAGTGCGCTAGCGGTCAGGATCGGCACCTCCAGATCGTCCGCAAGCTGCTCCTCGCCTTGTGTGATCAGTGCCGAGCTCTCGGCCGCGAGCTCACCGAGAGCCTCTTCGGCACTCGTGGCAAGGTGCTCGCCCAGCTCGAACCGGCGATCGCGACACTGCCCGGCCAGCAAGAGCATGCAGACCCGATCGAGCTCGGCCCCGAGGAGTCTCGCCTGCGCTTGTTCTCTTTTCTTGCCGACACCTTGCGCGCGCTCGCCGCTCAGGAACGACTGCTGCTCCTGGTCGACGACTTGCAATGGGCCGATGAGCTCAGCCTGGGCCTGCTGTCCTACCTGACGCGCGGCGGGCACCTGCGCGAGCCGCCCACCGTCATCGTCGGCGCCTTTCGCAGTGAGGAGCTTGGCCCCGAGCTCAACGATTTGATTACGGTGACCGGCGGTCGCCCGCTGGAGCTCGGCAGACTCGACGGCGACGCGGTCAGTAGCATCATCGCCGACATGCTCGCGCTGCCGGCGCCCGCCCACGCCCTGGCCGAGCAGATGATGCGACATTCCGAAGGGAATCCGTTCTTCGTCTCGGAGTATCTGTACGCTGCTGCCAACGACGGGCTACTCAAGCGCGGGGATCGAGGCGCCTGGATGCTTGGCGGGGACACGGTCGCCGCCGCTAATCTCGCATCTCTACCGCTCCCGGCGACGCTGCGCGAGCTTCTGGACCATCGCTTCGCCGCGCTATCGGCGGCGAGCGGCGCGCTGCTCGAGGCGATGTCCGTCCTGGGTAGAGAGGCGCCGGCGCCACTGGCGGAAAGCGTCAGCACCGTGCGCGGGCGAGATTTTCACGCGGCCGTGATGGAGCTGGTGGACCGGAAAATCCTGGTTGACCTCGGCGCCGCCGATGTGCTGCGGTTCAGTCACGACAAGATCCGCGAGGCCGCCTACGGGCGACTCCCCGAACACCGGAAAAAGCACCTGCACCGGGAGGCCGCGTCCGCGCTGGCGGCCGATCTCGACCTGAGCGCGCCGGCGAGCCACGCCGACACCTTCGCGCGAGACAGCGGGCTGGCGCGACACTGGGAGCTGGCTGGCGAGACCGCAAAGGCGTGCACATGCTACGCACGCGCCGGCAAGGCGGCCGCGGCCGCATTCGCCAACGGCGACGCCGTGCGCCTGTTCGAGAAACACCTGGAGCTGCGCGCCGAGCCGGGTGAAGAGCGCGTCGAGGTGCGCTTCCAGCTTGCGGAAGTGCTCTATCGGATGGGCAGGCTCGCAGCGGCATCCGGGCACCAGGACGCCGGCCTGGCCGAGGCGGAGGCGCTCGGTGCAGACCAGCTCGTCGTCACCGGCTTGCGCACCAGTGCTCTATTGTATCTCGCGCTCGGCGACGTTGATGCCGCGGAACGGATATTCAGGCGCGGCATTCTTCTCGCTCACGAGCGGGGCGATGGGCGCGCGGAGAGTCTCATGCAGACCGGGCTTGGCACCATCATGCGGCGCCGGCACCGGCCCGACGAAGCGCTTCGCTGTCACCGGCGGGCGCTCAAGCTGGCGCGCGCCTGCGCGGACCCGGCGACCCAGTGCATCGTGCTGTCAAACCAGGGAAGCCTCGCATGGAGCGCTCATCAGTGGGGCTCCGCGCGGCGCTGCTTCGAGAAAGTCGTGGCGGTGGCGCGCTCCCTGGGCGACCGGCGCATCGAGCTCATGTCCCTGATGAACCTTGGCGTCGTGCTCGGAGAGAGCGGCGACCGAGCCGGCGCCATTCGGCTCTTGTCCAGATCCCTGCAAGTCGCGCGAGAAATGGGAGACCGAAACAAGGAGGGCATTATCTTGAGCAATCTCGGCGCTTCGTTCGAGCAGATCGAGGAGCTGGCGACGGCGCGACGCCATTACGAGACCTCGCTGCGCCTCGCCGTGCATACCGGCGATCACTGGAACGTTGCCCTCAGGGCATTCAATCTCGGGACCGTATGCCTGCGATCGGGTGCCTATGACGACGGCCGCCGGCACCTCGCGGCGGCAATTGAGGAGGCGCGACGCCTGAACGATGAATGGATAGAGGCGATCGCCACGACGGAGCTGATCGGCGGCGCGCGGCGTCAGGGCGACTCACTCGCCGAGCTGCACGCTCCCATCGACGCCGCGATCCGCAGCCTGACGGCGCTCGGCAAACGCGGCGATGCCGTCGATGCCCTCTGCGAGAAAGGGCACTTGCTGCTTGCTGCTGGGGCCTCGGCCGCGGAGATCCTCACGCGCATCGCGGCGCTCGCGGCTGAGGACGGCGATGCCGCAGGCATCCGGGCACAACCCGCGGTGACGCGGCTGCAGCAGGCGCAGGCGGCATTCGCGTCTGGAGCACCGCTGGTGCGCGGCGAGGTCGAGCGGTCATAGCTCCGATTCGCAAATCGTGTATCGCGCCCCTGCCGGCGAGCCATCCGGGCATTCCGCCGGCGCCTGGCACGCGTTCAGCGGGAATACCGGGCATGCCCGCCTGGTGACCACCAGATCCGGACAGGCTTCGACGATCGCATGAAGCTCGGACACCGGGCACTCAAGTCCGTCCACCAACAGCGCGCCGTTGCCGTATATCGGCGAGCACGAATTGTCCAGGATGCCGAGCTTGCCGCCGCAGACTCCCGAGTGGATCATATCCATCAGGTCGCGGCAGGTCTCGGCATGGCGGATGGTGTAGCAGGAGCACAGGTTCACGCAGCTCGAGCACGATTCCTCTTCTTCCGTCTCGATGGCTACAGCGGTTGAAGCGCCGATGAGCACGACCAGGCTGAGGGCAATGGCGACGAGCTTCGAGGTTTGGATCATGGACGGGCTCCTGTGGTTTACGGCTGGGGACCTGATTGTCATCGGCCTGCACGCCTTACGCTGCAAACGACATGCCCCGGGATTGGCCGTTGTCGTGGGCGGAAATGTCGACAACAAGCAATCTCTGAAATAGCCGAGTGCCGTTTTTTTCAGGTCTCTGGCGTGAGGAGGTGGCAAATTCCGCCACAGTGGTGAGAAGTGAAAAATCCTGGCGTCGGCCGAATCTGCTTTACACCTGAGGCCGCCAGGCAGGGGCGCGATGTCGCGTCGACGTCAAACAGGCGGTGGATTCACGCGACCTCGCCGAGATACGCAGCCCGCACCCGCGGATCGCGCAACAGCTCCTCCGCCGGTCCACTCATCACCACCGCGCCGGTCTCCATGACGTAACCCCGGTGCGCCAGGCGCAACGCGGCGAAAGCGTTCTGCTCGACCAGAAAAACGGTCACGCCCTGCTCGTTCAGCTCCTTGATCACGCTGAAGATCCGTTGCGCAGTCAGCGGAGCCAACCCCAGCGACGGCTCGTCCAGGAGCAGCAGCCGCGGTCGCGCCATCAGTGCGCGCGCGATCGCGCACATCTGCTGCTCGCCTCCCGAGAGACTGCCGGCCTTCTGCTTGCGGCGCTCCTCCAGCCGCGGAAACAGGTGGAACACGCGGTCGATGTCAGCGCGGATTGCCGCCTTGTCGCGGCGCAGATAGGCGCCCATCAAGAGGTTCTCGTGGACGGTGAGCTCGGAAAAAAGCCGCCGGCCCTCGGGGACCTGAATCACGCCGCGCTTGACAATGCCCGGAATCGAAGCCTGCGTGACATCCTCGCCGTCGATTTCCACGCGCCCGCGTCGCGCTTTGATAACGCCGGAGATCGTGTTGAGGGTTGTGCTCTTGCCCGCGCCATTCGCGCCGACGAGCGTGACGATCTCACCGGGATGGACTTCGAGCTCCACACCGTGCAGCACGGCCATGCGCTCGTAGCCGGCATGCACGCCGCTGAGGCGGAGCAGTGGCCGCACCGGTTCAACCATGGGCCGCCACTCCCAGGTAGGCCTCGATGACCGCCGGGTCGCCCTGCACTTCGGCTGGCGTACCATCGGCGATCTTGGTGCCGTGATCCAGCACCACGACGTGATCGCTCACGTTCATGACCAGCTTCATGTCGTGCTCGATCAGCAGCACCGTGATTCCCGACGATCGCACCCGCCTGATGAGCTGCATCAGCTCACTCGTCTCCGACGGATTCATGCCGGCCGCCGGTTCATCGAGCAGGAGCAGGCGCGGCCCTACAGCCAACGCCCGAGCGATTTCCAGTCTGCGCTGCTCGCCATAGGCCAGGGCATTGGCTGGCCACTGCGCCTTGCGGCGCAGGCCGACAAAGTCGAGGTAGCGCAGCGCCGCGGCCTCCGCCTCCGCCTCTTCGCGCCGCACGCGCGCGGAACCCACAACGATAGCCCAAAGCGGCGCCGCGAGCCACCGATGCAGGCCGACGGTGACGTTGTCGAGCACCGAAAGCTCGCCAAAGAGTCGGATGTTCTGGAACGTCCTGGCGACCTGGTGCGCCGCGATCCGATGGGGGGGCGCGCCGCTGAGCATGATTGCCCGCGCGTCCTGGCGCAGCGAGACGGTGCCGCCGCTCGGGGCCAGCAGGCCAGAAACGACGTTGAAGAGCGTTGTCTTGCCGGCCCCGTTCGGCCCGATCAAGGCGGTGATCTCGCCTTCACGCACGTCGAAACTGACGTCGTCGACCGCGCGCACTCCGCCGAAGCGCCGGCTCACGCAGCTCACGTGCAAGATCGCTGTGCCCGCAGCCTCCCATCGCGCCGCGCCCGGAGTGAGGCGGAAGTGACGTGTGGGCAGGGCGAACGCTGCCTCCAGCTCCGCGTTCGGACGTTCCACGCGGTGCCGTCCGACCGGCAACAGCCCCTGGGGTCGGAAAACCATGACCAGAAGCAGGAGCACACCGTACGCCAGATACCGCGTCTGGTCCGGCACGTGCAGCACAATTCCCCCAATCGCGATCTCCTCGCGCAGCAGCTCGCCCAGGGACATGAGCACTGCGGTGCCAACGAGGGCCCCGGGAATGCTGCCCATGCCTCCGAGCACCAGGCAGCAAAGGACAATAACGCTCAGCCAGAAATCGTAGGTGTTCGGCGTGACGATCTCGAGCTTGAACGCCATCAAACCGCCGCCGATGCCGCCGACGAAAGCGCTGACGGCAAACGCGAGCAGCTTGTACCGCGACCGGTCAATGCCGCAAGTCCCGGCGCTGATTGCGTCCGCCTTCATCGCCAGCCAGGCCCTGCCGACGCGGCTGTGCCGGAGCCGCGACACCAGCAGTATCGTTCCGAGCAGCGCCAGGAATGTAATGTAGTAGAAGCCGCGCGTCGCTTCGAACCAGTCCTCCCCGAGGATGCGGATCGGCGGAAACTGGCCGGGATCGCTCCCGCCCTTGAGTCCCATGGGTCCGCCGGTCAGCCACACCTCGTTGAGCACGAAGAGGAAAACGATTTCCGCAAATGCAAACGTGACGATGGCGTAGTAGTCTCCCGTCAGCCGTAACGTCGGCGCCCCCCGGATGATTCCCCAGACCGCGCAGTGAAACGCCGCAATGATCAGCGCGCAGAGGAATCCCCCCTCGTTCTGAAAGAGCGCGAGCGAGTACAGGCCCGCGGTCGTGTACGCGCCCACGATCGCGAAGGCCACGTATCCCAGGTCGAGCAGGCCCACAAAGCCGACGACGATGTTGAGCCCCTGGGCGAAGATGGCATAGAGCATGACCAGTGAGGCAATTTCCCCGGCGCGGCCGATGGTCGGCGTCGAACCGTAGCTGCCGCGGCTGAAAAACGGCATCAGCGCGCCCGCGAGCAGTAGCGCGGCCGCGATTTGGCCGGGCAGCCCGAGTCGCCGCCACCGGTCGCGGAGCGATTCCGCCAGTTTCGCCGCTGACCACCCGCGCCACCTGGCCATCACGCGCGCTCCGCTCCAGGCGTGCCAAGCAGCCCGCTGGGGCGCACCAGGATGACGAGAATCAGCACAAGAAATGCAAAGGCGATGTCGTACGAGGAGTCGATCCCCAGCCAGTCTGTCACGTATGCCTTGGTAAATACCTGCACGATGCCAAGCAGAAGACCGCCGAGCATGGCGCCGCGCAGGTTGCCGATGCCGCCGAGCACGGCCGCGGCAAACGCGACGACCCCGGCGTAAGTTCCCATGCGAAAGTAGATTCCCGACCCGAGATACAGGCCGTACAGCAGCCCCGCGACAGCGGCCATGGCCGAGCCGATCGCGAAAGCACAGGCGATCACGGCATTGACGTTGACGCCCATCAGCGCCGCGGTGGTGCGATCCAGGGCGCAGGCGCGCATGGCGCGTCCGAGGCGCGTCTTCAGCACGATGAGCTCGAGGACCAGCATCATCACCGAGGTGATGACCCAGATCAGCACGACTTTCCAGGTCACGACGGCGCGCAGTACGGAGAATGCCGGGGCTTCGAGCCAGTGCACGAGGCGAGACTCTGCGATGATGCCGGGTCGCGCCGGAATTCCCACGACCCGGCACGCCTCCTGGCTCGCCGCTTGCAAGGTGGGGCGCGACGCCGCGATTTTCGTCCCGGACGCGAAGGAAACGCGCAGTCCAACCAGCTCGCCGTTTTCCGCTAGCAGACGGAGCGTCGCCTCAGGTAGCACCGGTGTCCCCGCGCTTCGGCGCTCGACCCCCGCGGCAATGCGGTTCCGCAGCGCGGCATCGAACGCTTCGAGCCACCGCCGTCCCGCCACCCACTCGCCATTGCTGTCGGCACTCGCAGCTTGTGGCATGGCGTACTCCACTTCCGGACGAAGGTCGGGGAATGGCCGCTGCTCGGCACCCCACACGAGCATCGCGACATTCTGGAGGATCAGGCTTACGGCGATGGCGGTGATCAGTGGCGCCAGCCGGGGCGAGGAGCGCAACGGCCGGTAGGCGACGCGGTCGACGGCGACGCCAACCGCCGCGCAGGAAGCCATCGAAAGCAGCATCGCGACCGGGAAAGACATTCCCGCGCCGATGAACAAGATCCCGAGGAAGGCGCCCAGCATGTAGATTTCGCCATGGGCGAAATTGATGAGCTGAGCGATGCCGTAGACCATGGTGTAGCCGACGGCGATGAGCGCATAAACTGCACCCAGCGTGGCGGCGTTGGCCGCCTGGCGCAAGAACAATGTGGTCGGGGTAATCTCCACGCGATTCTCAGCGGATGCTGGGCGGCCCCTGGCGCCCCGGTCGAATGGCGCCGCGCCGCCGCTACTCGCGGGCCTTTCCGCCTGCCCCCGCCGGCCGCGGCGTGGCTGGCACGGCCTCGGCGGGAGGTGCCGCCGCCTCCGGAGCCGGGGCGCCACCGCCGTCACCGACCGCGTGCGGTGTACCGTCCGTGCTCATCTGCACGGGCGCCGCCACGAAATGTCCATCCTTGACCAGGGCCATGTAGGCCGGCTTCAGGCAGTCGCCGTTCGCGTCGAAGTACGTCGGACCCGTAACGCCCTGGAACGCCTCCGCTTCTGTGTCGATTGAGGCGAAGTAGTCGCGGATGGCCTTGCGGTCTGTTCCGACCTTGGCAATGGCCGCCGCTGACATCATGACGGCGTCGTACGACAGCGCCGCCCAGGTGTCCGGCTCCTTGTTGAAACGCTTCCTGAACGCCTCACGAAATGCCTTGGACCGGGGTGTGCCAACCGCATCGTCAAAAATGAAGGGGCACGAAACTACGGCCCCTTCCACGGCGGGTCCGCCGATGTCCACCAGGCCGCTGCTCAACAGACCATCACCGCCGATGAACGGCGCCGTTATTCCCTTGGCTCTCGCCTGCTTCATGATCGCACCGGCCTCGTTGTACAGCCCCGAAACGACGATCAGGTCCGGCGCCAGGCCCGCGACGGTGTCGAGGGCCGCCGAGTAGTCCAGCGTCTTCTCACGGACGTAACTCTCCTCCCGGAGCACCTCGATGCCCAGCGCCTTGGCCTCTGTGACGAGAGCATCCTTGAGCCCGATGCCATAGTCGTCATTGTCATAGAAAACGGCGATGCGCTGCGCGTGCAGCACGTTCTTCGCATAGCGCGCCAGAAACTGCCCCTGGAACTCGTCGTGGTAGAGGTTCCTGAAAGTCCATTCGCTGCCCTTGCAGACGTTGACGTTGGTGGAGCCCGGTGAAAACTGCACGACGCCTGCGCGTTTGTACGTATCCTTGCCGGCGAGACTGCACGTGGAATTGAAGTGACCCACCACCACGGAGACGCGCTGGTCCTCGGCGAGCTTCTTGGCGACAAGCTTGGCCTGATCGTTCTTGCTCTGATCATCGCCGGTGACAAGCTGGAGCTTCTTGCCGCCAAACGCGTTGCCCGCGTTGAGCTCGTCCTGCGCGAGCTCGGCGCCACTCTTCATCATCGCGCCATACTCGGCGGCGCTTCCCGTCATCGGTCCGGCGAGCCCGATGTAGAGATCGCTCGCGGCGCCTGCACCGTCCCCATTGCCGGTCCGCGTGCAGGACGGCAGCGCCACCGTCGCCAATGCCAGGAGTGCCCACGCGCAGAATGTCGTCGCGCGGCGCTGACTGCCGTGCCGCCAGAGGTGTCGGTACGGTCCCTTCGTCGATTCGCTGGTACACGTCATCTGCACGGTTATTCTCCTACGGGGCCAGGTCACGTTCAGGGCCATGCCCACCACGAAAGCTGATCCGCCGCGGAGCGCCGGGCGCAGGTGCTGGGCTGGTCGGTGTCCATACCACAGTCGCCGCGTTTTTTCAATCGAAAGCGCGCGGCGCAGGGTCCGTCAAAGTCGGCCGCCACAGCATAGACGAATCGGCGAAACGCCGTCACTCGGGGCGAGCATACGCGTGCTCCAGGTCCGATGCGGATGCCGCCACCGCCTGGGGATCTGGAGGCGCTGCTCCGGATCCTTGCAAGGCGCGCTCCACGATCATCCAGATCACTACATCAGGCCGTTCTCGCCGCACGATCTCGCCGATTTCCTCGGTGTACCTCCAGCTCCACAAGAACAGCGAACGCTGGAAAGCCTCGGCCATAAGCGGGGCAAGCTGAATACCGAAAGAATCGCGAAGGATGATGGCTTTGGGAAGGTTTGAGTCGCTCTGCGCGTACAGGACAGGCCGCAGCGATTTTGGGACGTATGATGGCGCGGGATGCGATTGCGCGCGGATCGAATGACCCAGGGACACGTCACCACCGTCATCCGCTTGCAGCAAGTCGGTGGGTAATGAGAGCATGTTGAGCAAACCGACATCAGTGGGCCGAGCCGCAACATAGCGTCCGAGCAGCGACTGGTTCAGACTGGTCAGCGCGGCGAAACGTTCCGAGAGGCGTTGTACTATGCTCTTCATGGCGATGAATGCACCGTACCCATTCCAATGAGTGCCAACTTTTGAATACAAGAACGGCACATCATCACGCGCATTTAGCAAAGGCGTCTCAATATCAATGGTATCAATACCCGAACGATGGAGCGATTCATAGAGTTGGTCCCGTCGTGTTGTTGCTGCGGGAACGATACCATCCGGCAGGCGATCCGGATAGATCGACTGTGTGTTTGGCACGGCCACGAAGTAAAATGCAACTCCACAAGATGACAGGGTATTACGGAGGTTCCTGAGAGATGATTGCCAAAGTTCGATCTGATCATCCGAAAATGGTGGTCGTCCCTCTGTATAATCCAATATGCCTTCGCCGGCGTAGAATAACCAACCATCCTTACCAACGACGACATCATCTACTGGAGAATGGTGGAGCAAGAAAACTCTGATGATGCTATTGAGCCGCACTAGTCTATTGCGGATTGTCATATTGTCATTAAAAAACTGCTCATATTCCTCTGGGAATACGCTGCGAATAGACCCGTTTTCTAACAGACGCGGTTTTCGTGCTAGTACCCTTTGATCCGTCGATTCCAGATCTGGGAATGCGCTTACCCAATCATTTACTTGCGGAAAAACAATGGCGCCAATGAACAGCGCGGACAGGACGACAGCCTCGGAGAGCCTCGTTGCGATCCACGATGACAAAGGAGACAAATATGATATTGCAGCCATTAGTATGGCAGATGCGACGAAAATCTCAGCTAAAAGTCGCGTTCGGCGGCTTGACCACTGTTGCGAAAAGTCTCGCAACGCCGAGGACGTGATAACAACAGAGGCGCGTCCGGGTTCCGACTCCACCACGACCTGCGGTCCATCGAGAGCGGTGCGCAAGACATGCCGTCCGGCGACCAGAGCGCTCGCCAGCGTTGCCCTCTTGAAATCCGCCCAGCCGAACCGAGATGCCAGCCATATCCTCTCCAACTGCAGCGCGGTGGCTTTCGTATCATCCCCGAACCCGATCTCCAGTTTCTCGAACGCGACTCCCGGCAGACCCGCAAAAAAGGCGGACGTCTGCTTGCCTACATAGAGAGGAATGCTGCGCGCCAGCTCTGTCCCGTGACCATCCATGGCCCGGACCTCGAATGGTCCGCGAAACTGGCTCTTGACCTGAACCCTTACAACCACCGCGCCGAGCGCGCTTGCCAGACCAAAAACGGAGGCCAACGCCCACAGACACGCCAGCGTGGCTCCGGCGGAGAGTACCGCAGCCGCAAGGCGGAGCATTCGACCGGGTTTTGGCGCGGGGGTGGCAGCAGGGTCATTGTCACGTTCTTGCGATGAGCTCATGGGCTACAACGAATCGCGGATGTGTGGGGTGGGACCTATTCAGGCGGTCCAGTGTACTATAGACAATCGCAACCAGAGATGGATCTAGAATCGGAAATATATGAAAGGATTGTACACATCGCCAGTCAAGCTCGCAACCGCAAGGACGAATATTGATGCAACCCAGGCAGTCCGCAAAACAGCGCCAGAAAATCGCACGACATCGCCCATCGGTTGAGCCTTCCCTGCGATTGAGGTCAGATATTTGTGAACCGTGCCAACATGATTGATGACCGGAGCAGACAAGATCGCTCCGCATATCATTATGGTCACCAATTCGGGGTTGATGAGCTGTCTTGTGGGCCATCCCGCCGATACCTCGGCGCCGGCGCCAACCATGGCCGCCAGAAATGAGAGGGCGGATCCCAGCGTGTCAGCGCGAAAGAACACCCAGCCCGTGATGACAACTAGCATGACATAAACGCTTCTTATAGGAGACGGCAATTTTTCCAGAGCTCTGCCCGCTGACGTCCGCTCACCGGCAAGAAATACTCCATGAAACAACCCCCATACGACAAAATTCCAGCTTGCTCCGTGCCATAGTCCGCAAATGAAGAACACCGTGATCAGATTAAAGTATGTCCTGCGAACCGACTGTCTATTGCCGCCAAGTGAAACGTACAAATAGTCGCGAAACCACGTTGAGAGTGATATGTGCCAGCGCCTCCAGAAATCCTTTATGGATTTTGCAGCGTACGGATAGTTGAAATTCTCGGGGAAGTGAAAGCCAAACATCCTGCCCAGGCCGATCGCCATGTCCGAGTACCCGGAGAAGTCGAAATAGATCTGTAGAGTGTAGCATAGAGCGCCGAGCCAGGCAAGCTCAAATGTAAGATCCGCGGCAGGAAGTCCGAAGATCACGTCTGCTGGCTTCGCAACTACATTGGAAATCAATACCTTCTTGCCCAATCCCGTCGTGAACCGGGCTACACCGTCGGAAAAAGCGGATATCGAGCACTCCCGATCCTTCAACTCGCATGCAAGATCTTTATAGCGCACGATCGGTCCTGCGACCAATTGTGGAAAGAGCGTGACAAAACAAGCAAAATCTACGATATTGCTGGTTGCCTCGACTTCTCCACGATACACGTCGATCGTGTAGCTCATGGACTGGAAGGTATAAAAACTGATTCCCAGCGGCAATATGACGGAAAATGAGGTACTAATAAATGGAGAATTGGCACCAACAAGCTGCGCAGCAGCATTGATGTTGGCGATCCCAAATTCAAAATACTTGAAGAAGAACAATAACCCAAGATTTCCGAATATCGATGCGGATAGAAAAAGGCGCTGAATGGTTTTCGCGCGCCTGAGTTCTGTATCAGAGTTGTAAACACTGACTCGTTTTCTGGAATTGTATATGATAAGGCCGCAAATATAATCAATCGCGGAAGACAATATCATTACAAAAACATATCTTCCCTCACCCCAGGCGTAGAATAACAGGCTTGACAGAAGGAGAAACGCATTCCTGTACTTGCTATTGAGAAGATAATACAGGATTATAACAATAGGCAAGAAGTTGAAGATGAACACCAAGGAACTAAACAGCATGGCTCATACTGTGTTGATGGCGCGACTGCGCTCCGGGACCGTTCTCAGACGAGCTGGATTTTGCGCCCTGCCCGCCCTCCGCACACCTACGGTTTGGCGCCCGATCAGTGCGGCTGCTACTGGGCAGCGCCTTGAACCGGCCGCATCAAAGCTCTCCCCGTCGTGGGACGTCGGCTCACCTCATCCACTTCGTTGCGTCGTCTTGGGTGTCGCAAGCACGTGAGCGGTTCCGAGCTCATCCACCAGGGCAATGGGATCGATGATGCCAGCACGCTGCTTCTCGTACGGTGGGGCGCCATTGTTGCATCCGGAGGCGGGCGCTGTCAAGCGCGATGCCCGGTCTTACCGAGTCTCGGTATTGTCAACCAGAACGACCATTCCCTTTCCGCTGGCGGCGCGCGGTGTATCCGTTCGACGCCAGCTCGCTTCCCGTACCGGCCCACCTTGACGGTTGCGCGCGCGTAGGCTCGCCGCCACGGGCTGAAAACAAATGGGGCGCGGTGACCGGTCTCAGTCGCCGCGCCCGCCCCGCTTTTCAATCGAGGCGCAAGGCGGGGGATCCCGTCGCGGTCGGCCGGTGGCAGCGTCCGCACCGCCGGCGCCGCCGGTCACGGTGCCGGTCGCCGCCGCGGCGTGCCGGAAGGCCGGCTTTCGCCGCGAGGATGCCACCAACATCGACGCGCGCCAGCGTTCAAAAGATGTCCGGGCCGAGACGTCGTAGCAGGTCATCCACCGACGCCTCACCGCGTTTTCGCATCCATCCGCGTCGCGCGAGACGACGAAAAACGTCGTGACCGACTTTGTCGGTCTCCGCCGGCACTGCCCACTCCGGACCGCTAGTGCCCACTCCTGCGCATCCTCCCGATCTCCGCATCAACCCGCCGTTTCCCGCCACTCTGCGAGATCCCTTCTCGGGTCGACGCGCTGGCGCATTCCCTGCACGGTGGGCTGCGGAAATGTCAGCAGGTCCCTTCCTGAAATGGCCCAAAGGAGCAACTCCATGACTACTCGAAACCTCACCTCTGTTGCCACGATCTGCATCAGCCTTCTCCTCGTGCCGCTGCTAGCGGTCGATGCGCACGCCGGCCGACACCAAATTACCCGTGTCTATTCGGAGGCTGAATCCCGGGCCGCACTCTCCCAGCTCGACGCCACCAGCGCCTTTCAATACCCTCAGCGCCAACGCTCCATCAGCCTGAATCTTCCTGACGGTCGCACCGTACTCATCACGGAAAACCTCATCGGCCGTGCCAGCATTCGCGTTGCCGACAACCAGTACGTGCTTCTGACCAAGCAGCTAGTCGAAGAGCTTCAGACAGGGAACTGATTGCCGGCAACGACTGCCCCAAGGGAGCTCGGGCACCCCTACGGCGTTTTCCCTTGGAGGATGCTACTCATCAGCTTGTCTGCCTGCTGAAACTCCTCCTGATTCCACTCCGTCGAGGCGAGTTTGGCCTGATGCTCGAGGGTTTCAACGTATTTTCCGGACTTGACCGCGTCGACCAACTTGCCAGCCTCGCTCTTCAGCGTTGCCGGAAGCTGGGTCTTGGGGGCCTTGTCCACTGCGGCGCGGATGGCGTCGAGCCGCTGCGCCCGCTGGGATAGCATCCCAGGAGTGCTCGCAGGCGCGCTCTGGATCCACCCCTTGAGGAGATCCAGGAACGACTGAATCGGTTCGGGGGCCGGTGGCTGCTTCGGGCTGAGCCCTAGCGCTAGTAGCAGCGCCATCATTCCGTGAGCTCGCTTGTCGAGCTCCAGAATCGAAAGCCCCAGGGGATCCTTTTTGCTTCTGCATCGACTGCCGCGAATATGAACCTGTTGACCCGCCTCGTCGGTAATCGTCACCTCTGCAAGGCTAGCTGCCTCAAGGATAAATGGGACGTCGGACTCGGCGGTCGTGGCTCCGGTGTTCCAGCGATACGATAGCGCACCACAAAAACCATCGGCAACCGTGCTGAGCGTGAGCTTGTCCGAGGCGGTTGCCGAGGGCCTGCAGGTGATGCTGACGCGCGGCGTGTAATCCAACCAGGTCTTGGCCTTCGCCGACTCCACGCGCGACAAATCGGCGCCCTCGGCGATCCCATTGAAGTACGAATCCGGTGCGCTTGGCCCGATTTCGAAATCGTGGCTGCACGTGGCCGCCGAGCAACTCCCTACCGTCGTCCCCGTTCGTTCCGCTTTCAGGTCCCATGCCATGGATGGCCCGCTCGCGAAGTTGTGCCCTCGCGCCTCCAGATCGACGTGAATGCACCTCAGCAGCCGGGACCCGCCCGTGATCGCAGCCGGGTTGGGCACGCACGACTCCGCGGCAGAGACGTCAGTGATTTCCACCCGGGGCCGGGGAATCTGCACTGGCACCGAGAGCACGAACCCCGAGGCCGACTCGGCTTCCAGGCGCAGATTGTAGGCCTTCATCCCTGCGGAGGGCGCGATCCGCTGCACGTACCCAGTCAACTGGTCACCACTCCCAATGGCCTGCCGGGCTGGGGTGTGTTGCGTTGCATGCCCCCAGACGAGCTTCGTTGCAGGTGGCGTGACAGTGGCCGATGCGCACGGCGGTTGGCAAGGACGTGTCTCATGAATCGGCAAGGGTTCGGGGGTAAGGCGGGGCTGGCTATAGCGCTCCGGGTG
>JACPHN010000224.1 GCA_016188575.1 Candidatus Schekmanbacteria bacterium | reverse complement strand
CTCGCACCGGATCTTCCCGGCCTTGTCCCACCGGTGCAAGGTCCGAACAGAGATTCCCAATATCCGCGCTGCTTCTCCGGGCGTGAGCGAGACATCCATGGCGACGAATGTCTATCACGAAAATACACTGCTGTCAACCCCGGGGCAGGCTGGGAAGCCTGCCCCACACTCTGAAGGGTCACGATGGCGCAGGCAGGGCGCGGTTCGCGGCGGTGCTCCGGGTGCCCGGGCTCCGCGTCGGTGAGCGTCGCGCCGTCGAGGGTGCCGGGCCAGGTCGCGACCACGACGCGGTGGCGTGAGAGCGCGAGGAGCAGCCGGAGCGGGTCCACGGCGAGGTCCGGGTGGAACAGCAGCTCGATGTTGTCGATGGCGAGGATGTCGCCCTGGGCCTCGCGCGCAACGTCTTCGGCGAGCTGTTGGACTACCGCCGGGCGCTGGCGCGTCGGCACGTGCAGGAGGCGCTCGGCGAGGGCCGCACCCAACCCGAGATAGGCCCACGTGCTTTCCGCGGCGGCCGCGCGCAGAGCGGTCGTCCTGCCCGACTTCAGGTCCCCGACCACGAGCACGAGCTGGTGGTAGGGCCGCTCGGCGGCCACCTCCCGAACGCGGTCGCGGATGGCGTGGAGGACGTCAGCGGACATCGGGGTCGTCCTCCCTCTTGCCGCCGGCGCCGGCCTTCTGATCCTCGATCCAGCGATCGATGTCGGCCCACTTGAAGCGCCACTGCCCGCCGACATTGAAGCCCGGAAGCTCGCCTCGCTAGGCCATGGTGTAGGCGGTCTTTTCCCCGATCTTGAGGAGGGTCGCGACCTCTTTCATCGTCAGGAGCTCGTCGGTCATTGCAGGGGATATCCGGCTCGGCGGCTCAGCGTTGCCATGTATACCAAGAAATACCGAAGGGCACAACCCTGGATCTTCGCGGCGTCGACGGTGTGGGATGGGGACCAAGAAGAACGGCGCGGGGGTATCGTCAGGGCGTGCGCCAGGGGCAGAGCCGCGCGCGCTGGAGGGCCATGCGGTGCTCGCCGTCGAGGTTGCGCACCAACCGCTGCAGCTCACGCAGGCTCGCGGTGTCCAATCGATCGCGGTCGATGCGGTACGCCCGGCCGGTGGCTCGGGCCATCTCGGCCCCTTGCCACTCGGCCAGGCGGCGACGTTCGTACTCGTCACCCATGCGGTCACGCCTCGGGCGCGAAGAGCTGGGCGACGCGGACCTCGCCCGCCTCGAGGAGAAACGCGGGGGAGCGAGCGGCGGAAAAGCTGCACGCGGCTCTCGAGGCCGAGCCGCCCGCGCGTCTCGTCGAGCTGCGCGACAAGCTCGGCCTCCATGCGGAGCGGCAGCACCTTGAAGTCGACCGCGTCGCCGTCGGCCCAGCGGTTGCCACGCGAACCCACCGGGATGCGCCCTTTCGAGGCATGGGTCACCTTCCAGACCACGTACCACTTGGGCCCGGTGTTAGCACGCGTGCAAAAAAACATGATCATTCATCGATTTGTGGTGTGAGAGGTGGGGTGCGACCACACTCGCCGCTATGCAGAGTGGCCAGTGATAGTAGATTCGCAAAACCCAGGTTTTTCCCTGGGTTTCTCGTGCCCATGTCAATTTCCGTCGCTGATCGGCAAGAATCTCATGTAGCTATTCCATATTGGTGGCATCAACGTATTTGGGAGGCGGTGGTCCCATGATTCACCGTCCACTCACCGTCGGTGCGACAATGCCCCCCTCCGCTGTCCCCCCGCTTTGCCGGGCGAGGTGAGGTGGGGGTCTTCGTGATGCGCATATCGCGTAGCTTGCAGTCGACCAGGACTACTTTCGTTGCTCACCCGCCGGCGGTTGGCGCTGCGCGGCGCGCAGGTTGTCCGAGCTTGACGCCTGGTGGCATAGCGCATATCCTGTCATGGGTGTAGCGGGGAGAACGCGATTTTCCGCAAGCTTCGGCGCGGCGAAACGCAGGCGGTGTCGAAGCGATGAGTCGCTGTGATGGCCGATGAAATCGGGCTACAACACGGGCACGATTCCGGCGCAAAAGAGGTACAGGCGCCCCGCTCCATCGGTGCGCTGCGTTTTGCTTTGGCGCTGTTGCTGCCGCTCGGATGTTTCGGCTTGCAGTGGATGCTCTGGGGGGCGCTCCCGCCCTATGTCTGATCTTGTTTTCCCCGCTGTCTTTTTCAGCTCGTGGATCGGGAGCTGAGCGGTGGGCTCGCGTCCACGGCCCTCTCCACGGTTTTTGCGGGGTGCTTCTTCATTCCCCCCGAGCGCTCGTTCCGCTTGGATAATCCCGTGTCTCTGGTTTCGATCGCGGTGTTCCTGGCCATGGGTGCGCTGTTCAGCAGCTTGCACGAGCGCCCGCGGCGAGCCAGTCACCGAGCTTCCGCGGCGCTCGCGGCGGCGCGCCGGGAGCTGAGGGTCGCGAAACGTAACGCCCGTTTGCTCCGCCAGCACGTCAACGACCTGCATGACGTGGCCATGCTTGAGGCCGGTCAGACGCAGATGCATTATGGGAACGACGACCTCGCGAGCCTCACCCGTTTCCTGGCTTCGCACTTCGAGGTACTCACCCAGGAGCGCCGCATCAATTATTTGGTCACGGCACCGAATCCCCTGCGGGCGGAGATCGATGCTGAAAAGTGCCAGCGGGCCATTCTCAACCTCCTGCCAAATGCCTTCAAGCTCACGCCACAGGGTGGAACCGTCGCGTTGACGCTGGAGGGGCTGGCAGAATGCAACCTCGCCAACGAGGTTGCCGTGGCCCGGGACGATGCAGAGGCCCTGGACTACCTGTACCGGCGAGGATCGTTCGCAGACCGTTCCGAGGGCGCCCCCGCCGTGATCATGCTGGACCTGAAGCTGCCGAAGATCGACGGCCACGAGGTGCTCCGGCGAGTCCGCGCCGATAGCCAGCTCCGGCTCACGCCCGTCGTAATCCTGACGTCGTCCCGCGAGGAGCGGGACCTCGTGGGCTGCTACGAGAACGGCGTGGAGGCTCTTGTGGTCAAGCCGATCGCCTTTCGCGAGCTCATGGAAGCAATCAAAAGTCTCGGCCTGTTCTGGGCGGTTCTGAACGCGCAGCCCCCGAACCCGCGGTAGACCGCGAAAGGCACGCGATCAGGAAAGGATCCACCGAAGTACACGCTCACCTTCGCATCCTGTATCTGGAAGACCATGCCAACGCCGCCGAGCTCATACGCCTGGCGCTCGAGGATGATCATGTCGGCTGCATTGTGGACCGGGTCGATACGCGAGAGGTGTTTGCGACCAGGCTGCAACAGGAACGCTATGATGTGATCCTGTGTGACGATACGATACCCTGCTATGATGGCCTGTCGGCGCTGACTTTCGTCCGCGAGCGAAAGCCGGACGTGCCGTTTATTTTCGTGTCCGGCACGATCGGCGAAGACCGACTGATCGAGACGTTCAAGCGGGGCCCTACCGACTACGTGCTGAAGGATAACCTGGGTCGTATTGGCGCCGTGGTGCGGCGAGCGCTGAAAAAGCTCCCCGAGCGACGGGAGCGCAAGCTGGCCGAGGAAGCGCTGCGGGAAAGTGAGGAGCGCTACCGCGCACTGTACGAAAGTAGCATCGACGCCGTCATGGTCACGGCTCCCGACGGCACGGTGCTTTCCGCCAACCCCGCCGCCTGCCGCATGTGCGGGGGGACCGAGGAAGACCTCTGCCTTGCCGGCCGCGGAAAGCTTGTGGACAGCGCCGATAGTCATCGCGGCGAGAGACGGAGCGGAGGCTGTCCGTGTCATCGAGGAGAATCGCGACGACATCGGGCTGGTCCTGTGCGACGTCATCATGCCGGGGCTGAGTGGTGGAGATGTGCGCGCCGCCCTGGAGAGGCAAGCAAGGCGCCGATCGTGTTCATGAGTGGGTATCCGGCCGACATCATTCGCGCCAAAGGCCTGGTGGACGAGACCTCGGAGATCGTGATGAAGCCCGCCGCGCCGGCGGTGTTGCTCAGGAAAGTTCGGGAGGCGCTGGACAGGGTGTGACGGCAGAGCCGGTATCTGCAGAAGGGATGCTGCGATGAGCAGAAACGAATCGTTCGGCAGCCTACAGCGACACCGTGAGCTCATCTTGGACTATTGGTTGCATCTCGAAAAGCCGGGAAGTACTTTCAGGTGTCGCGTATCGTTCAATCCGCTCCTGGAGTTGTCGCGATCATGCGTGCCTTCGTGGTGCCGCTCAAGGCGGGAATCGGCCGCATTGCCCGGCTGACCCACTCGCGTTCGGTTCACCGCAAGCTCATCCTGCGGCTCGCGCTCCTCTTTGCTCTGCTGCTTGCCGCGATCCAGGTCGCGACGATAGCCAGCATCCGCAAGTCAGCCCTGTCGTTTTCTCAGATGCGAGCCTTTTCCGTCGCCGCCGTCGTCAAAGATTCCCTGACGACGTTCATGCAAACGGGAGTAATCAACCAGCGTGACATTTTCCTCGAGAAGCTCAAACATACGAGGGGGCTCGCAGCGGTCCGTGTCGTTCGCGGCTATCCCGTGATCAGGCAGTTCGGGCCGCCCAGAGCGAACGAGGCAGCGGTGAGCGACATCGAGCGAGCCGTTCTGCAGACGGGCAAGATGCAGGACTTGCTGGAAGAAAGTCTCGATCGCGTTACCTACTCCTTGATCATCCCTTATGTTCCCAGCGCGTCGGATGCGGTAAACTGCTTCTCTTGTCACAAGGCAGAGCCTGGAGAAGCGCTTGGGGCAGTACACGTGACGATGGATTTGACGGAGACGAGGCGCAACGGTATTATCCTGATGATGGCGCTGATGATGATGTTTCTGTCGTTCTTCCTGGCGGCATCCTGGATAATCGTTACCTTTCTGAGGCCTTATACAACATTATATAAGAGACTGCGGCACAATTTTGAACGAATGAAGTCTGGGGACTTCACATCAGACATAGAGTTCAAGTACGATGATGAAGCTGGCGATGTGGCAAGATATTACGTAGACATGGCGTCTCAGCTAAACAACACGTTTTCTTCAATACGCCAAAAGATACTCCACATCATGGGTTATACACTCGAGCCTAGTGATAACGCCATTTCAGATACAGTAAAGGTAGTAAACCATCTCGTTGATGTGTACAATCTCAAGCGAGTAATCGAAAACGATATCAGCGTCTTTGATATATTTCGGCGAATCGAAGACATGATCATAAAGGAACATAAGGTCGCGAAGTATGTGATCTATCAAATCGAGCCTGACAGCGGCACCATGGACATCGTGGTAAACGGCGCCCTCCCACGCTGCAAAGGTATCGTGCATGAGCACCACTCTTCCGGATCCGAGCGCGACCAGGACGCTTCGGGTTGGTGCCACAGCGCGGTGCGCGCCGATGCGCAGAGCTGCCGCGCCGTGCGCACGCGGAGCCTGGTAGATTCGCGTTCGTTTTCGCGCATCTGCCCGCACTTCGTGTGTCCGATGGATCCGCATTGTCATAAGGGGCTCGGGTATTTCTGCGTTCCCATCATCATTGGAGGAACGGTCGGCGCGGTGGTGCAGGTGGCCTATGGGGAGGATGACCGCGCGCAAGTGCTCCAGGGGTTTCCCTTCATCACGCGCACGATCAGCGAGATCGCTTCCGCCATCGAGGCGAAGACCTATCTGGCCATCGTGAATCGGAAGGCCGAGGAAGATCCGCTCACCAAGTTGTTCAACCGCCGGTTCCTGGATGACGTCGCACCGAAACTGCTGGCGCAAGCGGTGCGGCGCGACACTGCCATCGGCGTGCTCATGATCGACATCGACGAGTTCAAGCAGGTCAACGATTCCTATGGGCACGACGTCGGGGACCGCGTGTTGGGCTCGATTGCCGCGCTTGTGCTCAGGAGCATCCGCGACAGCGACTATGCCGTGCGCTACGGAGGGGAGGAGATTGTCGTGCTGCTCATGGATGCCGAGGCCGGAGGAGCGGCCGTGGTGGCAGAAACCATGCGTGCCAGAATCGAAGCGGAAATCATTGATCTCTCGGCTGGCCCACTGCGGAAGACGGTCAGCATTGGTGTCGCTGAGCTCCCGGCTGATGGGCGGACTGTGGACGAATGCATCAAGGCTGCGGACGTGGCGATGTATTGCGCCAAGCGGCGGGGACGCAACCGGGTTGTGACCTCTGGCGAAGCCGCCGCCGCGAATGGGCACGGCGAGCGGCAGGTGTTGCCCAGCATCGGTGCAGGCGCCTCCCCCGCGGTGCCCGGGGACCGTGAATCGGTGTATTGACAATCGACAAAGCTGGCACCATGTGCAGCGTAGCTGGTATTTTCGACCACACACCTCAAGGAGGTGCCGAGTGTTGGGAGAGAAGATTGGCGAGGAGACCGGGCGCGTCACGAACCGCCGCGTCGTCCTGCGCGAGGACGGCCAGCCGCTGATGGAGGTTACCTTCGAGTCGAAGGGCCACCTGCTCGGGGTCGCGTATGACGGTCTGATTACGTACAAGGGGGCACCGCGCGTCGGCGGCGCACTTTTTGGCGAAGGCAACGGCGTCCTGATGACCCAGAACGGGGACTCTGTCACCTTCCTGGGCAATGGCATCGGCCACACCAAGGGGCCCGGCAATGTGACGGTCTGGAGGGGTGCGATCTACTATCAGACCAACGCAGAGAGACTCCTTCGCCTGAACGGCATCGCGGCCATTTTCGAGCACGAAGTCGCCGCGGATGGCACGGCCAAGTCTACGGTCTGGGAATGGAAGTAGTATTTCCGGAGCTGTGAGTGATGGGCCCGGCCCTGTGTTTGGGCCGGGCCGCGCTTCCAGAGCATCGCAGAGAATGGGCATAAAGAAGAGACCGTGATGCGCGCAGTGGGGCGCGCGAACCGGCTCCACGAACTTCGTCACGGGACTCGGTATGCCTGTCACGCTCCATCCGTCCGTCGCGGTTTTTCGGATTGCCGGGCTGACCAAACGCTACGACATGGGAGAGGTCGTGGTGTACGCGCTGCGAGGGATCGACCTCGAGGTTTTCGAGGGCGAGATCGTGGTGCTACTGGGGCCTTCGGGCAGCGGAAAATCAACGCTTCTGAACATCGTCGGCGGCCTTGACACGCCGACGAGCGGCGCCGTGTGGTACCGAGACTGGGAGCTCACCCGTGCCGGGGACTCCGAGCTGACGGAGTATCGCAGGCGTCACGTCGGTTTCGTGTTCCAATTCTACAACCTCATTCCCAGCCTGACGGCGCGGGAAAACGTCGCCATCGTGACCGAGATTGCCGACGCCCCGATGGCGGCCGAAGACGCGCTGGAGCTCGTCGGCCTGAAAGATCGCCTCGACCATTTCCCGAGCCAGCTCTCGGGCGGGCAGCAACAGCGGGTGGCGATCGCGCGGGCGGTGGCGAAGCGGCCCGCGGTGCTGCTTTGCGACGAGCCGACCGGGGCGCTTGATTCCGCCACCGGAATCGTCGTCCTCGAAGCCCTCGCGAAGGTCAACAGGGAGCTCGGCACGGCGACGATCATCATCACCCACAATGCCGATATTGCGGCGATGGCCGACCGCGTGGTGTTGTTGAGCGACGGGATCATTCACGAGATCCGGCGGAATGAAACCAAGAAGGCGGCCCGGGATCTGCACTGGTGACCTTTGACGGCGCTGGACAAGAAGCTGCTCAGGGATTTGTGGGACATCCGCAGTCAGGCGCTGGCAATTGCGTTGGTAATTGCCAGTGGCGTCGCCACCAGTGTGATGTCACTGACGGCGCTCGACTCACTGCGGGTTTCCCGCGATACTTATTACCGAGAAAACCGCTTCCCGGACGTGTTCGCCTCGCTTCAGCGCGCGCCGAGCTCGGTGGCGAGGCGGTTGGCGGAGATTCCCGGCGTCGATCACGTCGAAGCTCGGGTGGTCTCTCCTGCCAAGATTGAGCTGTCAGGATATGAGGAGCCGATCATCGCCGCCCTGGTGTCCGTACCGGTGGACAGGCTTCCCGGCGTCGATCGGTTGTTCATCAGGCGCGGTCGTCCGGTCGACGTCGGGCGCCTGGACCAGATCGTTGTTAGCGACGCTTTTGCCGGCATCCACGGGCTCTCGCCTGGAGATCGTCTCGGCATCATTGTCAACGGGCGTCGCCGAATGCTCACGATCTCCGGCGTCGGCGCCAGTCCGGAGCACATCTATCAGATTGCGCCCGGTTCGGTGTTCCCGGACTTCGAGGCATTTGCGATCGTGTGGATGGCGCGGGAGACGCTCGCCGCGGCGCTCGACCTGGAGGGCAGCTTCAATGATGTTGCCCTGGCCGTTCGCCCCGGGGCTAGTGTGGCCGAAATCCTCGCTCAGGTCGACGAGATTCTGGCGCCGTACGGTGGGCTTGGAGCCTACGACCGCGGCAATCAGCTCTCCCATCGCTATCTGTCGGAGGAGCTCCGCCAGCTCCGGCAGATGGCGACCATGTTCCCGGCGATTTTCCTGGCGGTGGCGACGTTTCTGTTGAACGTGGTCGCCAATCGACTCGTGGGGACGCAGAAAGAGCAGATCGCGGTGCTCAAGGCGTTTGGATACAGTACAGGAGCGATCGGGTGGCACTATCTGAAGATCGTCTTGGCGATTGCCGTGCTGGGAATTCTGGCGGGGACCGCGCTGGGGGCGCAGCTTGGAAAGGAGCTCGGGGAGCTGTACATGAGGTTCTACAAGCTCCCCTACCTGGTGCTGGTGATCAGCGGTCCCATGGTCCTCACCGCCGGTGGCCTCAGCGCGCTCGCCGTGGCGTTGGGCACAGCTATGGCGGTGCGGCGCGCGGCGCTCATGGCGCCCGCGGAGGCGATGCGGCCCGAGCCTCCGGCGCGCTATCGGACGACGGTGCTTGAGCGCCTCGGGTTTGGAGCCTGGCTTTCTCCCGCCTCGCGCATGATCGCGCGCGACCTCGAACGACGGCCCGCCAAGACCGCGCTGTCGATCGTCGGCGTTGCCCTGGCGGGCGGAATCTTGATGATGGGCACGATCTTCGATGATTCGTTCGCTGCGCTGGTGGAAATCGAATTTCGGCTCGCGCAACGGGACGACATTGCGGTGACCTTCGTGGAGCCGAGGGGCATCGAGGTGTTGTCGGAGCTTCGACACCTGCCTGGTGTTCTGCGCGTGGAGCCGTTGCGGGCGGTTCCCGTGCGGCTGCGCGCCGGGCACCGCAGCTATCGCACGCAGTTGGAAGGAGTCAATCCGGCCGCCGAGCTGCGCCGTCTCCTCGACCATCGCCACCGCCCACTGGATCCTCCCGCCACCGGTGTGATGCTCGACGACTTCCTGGGAGGCTACCTCGGGGTGCGTCCGGGCGACACGATTACGGTTGAAGAGCTGACCGGCCGGCGCAGAACCCGCACGGTGGCGGTGGCGGCGCTCGTGCGGCGCTATCTGGGGGTAGGCGCCTACATGGAGATTTCCGCGCTGAATCGGCATCTCGGGGAAGGCATCGTGTTCTCGGGCGCCGCGCTCGCCGTCGATGCACGTGAAAAGGACGCAGTCTACGCCGCGTTACGGTCACGGCCGGGGGTGGCTGGTGTGGTGGTGCGCGATGCTGCGGTGGCGCGAGTGCGGGAGACGATGGGTAACAACATGATCGTCTTCGCAATCTTCGCGAGCCTGTTCGCGGCGACCATCGCTTTCGGCGTGGTCTACAACTATGCTCGCATTTCGCTTGCCGAGCGATCACGGGAGCTGGCGAGCCTGCGCGTGCTCGGATTCACCCGCAGAGAGATTTCGGCGATCCTCCTTGGAGAGCTCGGTGTCGTCGTGCTGGCCGCGATTCCGCTGGCGCTGGTGATCGGCAGAGCGCTCTGCGCGGTGATGATGGTGGGGCTACAGACCGATATCGTGCGCATACCGGTGGTGGTGGATCGGGATAGCTACGCCTACGCGACGGCGATAATCCTGGCTTCGACCGCGCTGTCGGCGCTCGTAGCTCGCCGCCGCCTGCATGAGCTCGACCTGATCGGCGTGCTGAAGACGCGGGAGTGAGGCTGCGTGAAGAAAAAGAGACGGATCGCCAGGTGGATTGCGCTCGCCGTGTTGGCTGCCGGGGTCGGATACTCCTTTTATCCGCAGGCGGTGACGATTGAGGTGGTGCGGGTGGACAGGGGAGCCGTGCGCTCCGCCTTGGAGGAGGCAGGGCGGACCAGGGTGCGCAACCGCCACGTCGTCACGGCGCCCGTGGCCGGAACTGCCGGGCGCATTGCGCTGGAGGTCGGTGACACCGTGGTGGCGGGGCAGACGATTGTGACCCTGACGCCGCCGATGGCGCTGCCGCTCGATGCACGGCAGACGGAGGAGGCAGGGGCGCGGGTGGCGGCGGCGCGCGCGGCGCTGGCGGTGGCTGGCGAGGAGCTTGCGGCGTCGGTGGTGGCGGCGGAGCTGGCCGCGGCGCAGCGCGCGCGCCTCGAAGCGCTCGCTGCCCACGAACAGGTGGCCGCGGAGGCAGTGCAGACCGCGGTTGGTGCGGCGCTACAGGGCGCGGCGCGCCAGCGGGCAGCCGCATTTGCCGTCGAAGTGGCGCGCCAGGAGGTGGCGGCAGCAGAGGCGGCGGCGCGTTGGAGCAGTGAACGCGTGCGGCGCAACACCACCGTTCTCGAGGTGCGATCGCCAGTCGCGGGGCGCGTGCTGGCGCGGTTCCGGCAGAGCGCCGCCCCCATTCAAGCAGGCGAACCGCTGGTGGAGATCGGCGACACTGCGGATCTCGAGGTCGTCGTGGATCTGCTGTCCGCGGACGCCGTGGTGGTGTTTCCAGGAATGCCCGTGCGCTTGTTGCGCTGGGGAGGCGGCGAGGTGCTGGACGCGCGTGTTCGCCTGATCGAGCCCGCGGGGCATACGCGCCTTTCGGCTCTGGGCGTCGAGGAGCAGCGCGTCCCGGTTGTTCTCGACTTCACCTCGCCACTGTCGCAGTACGAGCGGCTCGGCGACTCCTTCCGGGTCGAGGCGAATTTCACCTTGTGGGAAGGGCCCGACGTATTGCGGGTCACGGATTCGGCGTTGTTTCGCCGCGGCGACGGCTGGGCAGCGTTCGTCGTCGAGGAGGGACGCGCGCGCGCGCGCGCCGTGGGCGTCGGGCACCGCGGTGAGCGATTCGTGGAAATTCTGGACGGCCTGCGCGAGGGGGAGCTGGTGATTGTGCATCCCGACGACAGGATCGCGGAGGGTGCGCGGGTGACCTGGGCGCCATAGCTGGGCAGACGCACGGCTGTGCGCAAACACCGGTTTCTTCCTGCGCTGCCGGCCACATCCATCGTCCAGAAGGCGCTCGGCGTGCGTTCGCAGCGGACTGCGCTGCGCTGGCGCAGTTGTTGCGAGACGGTGGGAAAACCACACGCAACTGGAGTCCCCAATGAGCACCAAGCTTGACCCCGCCGCGCCCCGCCCCGCTGCACTCGACCTCCATACCGCGCCCGCCGCGCCCACATCCGCGCCCGCGCCCCCTGTCTCCCCCCGCAAACGGCGCGTGTAGGATAGCGGCCATCACGCCTCGTTGGCGGGGGGAAGACGGGGGTGTACAGACGGCAACGCCACCAGCGCCGCCAGCATTGCCGCGACCGCCGCGTCGAGCTCGGGAAGCGGCATTGCCGGCGCTCCAGGGCAATCGAGCGCTTGCTCCGGCAACAGCGGGACGTGCACAAATCCGGCCAGCGGTGGGCGGCGGTGCCCTGCCAAGGCGTGCATCACGCCGTAAAAGAGGCAGTTGCACACATAACGGCCGGGGTCGGTCGACGCCTCGACCGTGATCCCCGCCGCGGTGATCGCTTGTAGCAGTGCGGAGACGGGCAGCGTCGACCGATACGTCGCGGGTCCTTCGGGCGCAATCGGCACATCCTGCCGCACGCAGCCCAAATTGTCCGGTCGCGTCGTATTCTGCAGGTTGTGCGCCAGCCGTTCGATGCGCACCGCATGCGCTCCCTGCGCTTGGCCAAACATGATTACGACCTCCGGCCGCACGCGCGTGATCGCCTCCAGGACGGTGTCACGAGCGAGCGCGTAGGCGACCGGCACTTGCAGCACGTGGCAGCCCCGGTCCGCCCATCGCCGCACGAGCTCCCAACTGGCGTTCTGGCGATGCCCGCCGAAGGGCTCGAATCCCGTAAGTAGTATGTTCAAGTGCGCATCTTTGTAGCGTTGCAAGGCGGAACCCGCGCGCCCACGATTACGGCCCGGGGACCTTTCGACCATCGCCCCCCACCGGAGTGCCGTCGCCTCGCCCCTGAATCTCTTGGAAGCGCCGCACGAGCTCTGCCTTACCCAGCACGGTTAGCGTGTCACCATACTCGAGCCGCGTCTGCGGCGTCGGCTCAATGCACGTGCGCCGGCCATCGGCGGCGTATCGGGTGATCGTCAGGACATTGATCTCAAAGCGCCGGCGGATGTCCGCCTCCCCGATTGTCGCCCCGACCAGGGAGGGCGGCACCTTGATTTGCTGCAAGCTCCGCTCCTCGGGAATCTCGAATGCCTCCGCTACTTCGCCACCTTCGTCCGTGTGCACGAAGCGACTCAACATGACGTTGCGCTTCAGCACCTCGCGATCGAAAGTGGCCAGCAGATCGCGACGGGTGACGAGCCCTTCGAAGTGCTGGTCCTGGGCGCTCGTGACTACCGGAAGTTGCCCGACATCGCGATACCAGAGCGCCTGATTGGCGCGCGTCAGCGGCTCATCCAGGGTCAGCGTCGGCACCGACCGCACCAGATCGCGCGCGAGCACCAGGTGCCCAAGATCTTCGCTGAGCACTTCCTTGAGATCGTGGATGTCCACCACGCCGAGGAACTTGCCGTCCTTGGTACCCACGTAGGCGTAAACGTTGCGCCCCGACAGGAAAAACTGCAGGACCTGACCGAAGGGCAGCGTATCGGGCACCAGAGTAACGTCCCGCCGCACGATGTCGCGGACCTTGAGCGAGCGCAGCACGCGCTCCTCGGGGCTGCCTTCCCAGATGATTCCCTTGCGCTTCAGCTCGGCGGTGTAGATCGACTCGCGTTGCAGAGCCCGCGAGCTGGCGAGTGCGAGAATCACGACGACCATTTGCGGCACGAAGATGCCGACGTCTCCGGTGAGCTCGAAGGGCATGATGATCGCCAGAAACGGAGCGCGCGTGGCGCCGGCGATGGCGCCGCCCATGCCGAGCAGCGCGTAAGACGCGCCACCAGCGAACACGGTGGGCCAGAGCAGGTGGAGGATGCCGCCGACCGCGGCGCCGGCCGCCGCGCCGACAAAGAGAGTCGGCGTGAACACGCCGCCACTCACGCCGCTGCCGGCAGATAGCGAGGTTGCCAGGATTTTGCCGACGACGAGCACGGCGGCAAGGAGAATGGCGGGTAACGCGTTCTTGCCCAGACCATCTTCGTGAATCAGAAGGTTGATCGTGTCATAGCCGTTGCCATAGACGTAGGGCAGCGGTATGCCGATAAGGCCTACGAGGGCGCCGCCCACGAACATGCGAGTAGGAACTGAGGCGGGCAAGTAGTCGAAGGCCACCCTGGCGAGCTTCATGCACGCGCGGAACAGCGCCGCCGCGACCCCAGTGGCCAGGCCGACCAGCGCATATCCGAGCAGCTCGGTGACCGGCGAATAAACGGCAAAGGTGCCGGCGTACAGCGGGCTCGATGCGGTGACGGAATGCTGGGCGATTGCTGCGACCGCCGACGCCATGATGACCGGACCGAGAAATCGCGGGTTCAGACTGCCGATGATGATTTCGAGCACGAAGAGCGTGGCTGCGATCGGGGTGTTATAGGCGACCGACAGCGACGCGGCGAGCCCGCACGCGCTCAGGATCTTGAACGGCTCGTCGGACAGGCGGGCGCGGGCACCCACCCACGCCGACAGGCGGGTGCTCAGCGCCGCGATCGGACCCTCCTGACCCAGAGAGCTGCCTCCCGCGAGGGCGACGACGGTGGACGCCGCTCGGCCGAGCACCGGCTGGATCTGGTCCCGCCGTTTGCCCAGCGCCACGACTTCCATGACTCCGGCGATGGTTTCTCCTCCGGCGTCGGGCCGCAGCCGGGCAAGGATGAGCCCCGCGACCAAAGCGGCGCCGGCAGGTAGCGCGACACGTGCCCACAGGGGCAAGGCCGAGGTCACTTCGAGCATGCCGGCCCAGCGCCCTGTGACCAACCCGGTGATGCCGGAAGTGGTGGTGCGCAGGAGCGTCGAGACGAGCGCCGCAAGGCAGCCGACCACGATCACCAGACCCAGGAAGACGCCGTGCTCGTCACCGACTGCGGCGCGCACCGAACCGCTCAGCGTTCGCAGCAGTGCGCGGCCCCCTCGTTCCATCCGTCAAATTTCGAAGAGCGCCGGATCGGACTTGGGCAACTCTGCGGCCCACCGCGCGAGCTCTTCAATGCCATTGGGGCCAATACCCAGGCGCAGCCCGGCCTTGCGTCCATGGCCGTCGCCTTGCACGACTTCGCCGAATCCCATACCCGCGACATGGGTGATCTCGTCGACGAGGCGCAAGATGTCGGAAAGTTGCGCCCACTCGTCGGTCGGAGCGTCCGTCGGTTCGTGGTGATGCTGGACGGCGCTGACAATAATCGCTGGAAGCTGCCAGCGGTCCAACACCAGGCCGCCAACCTCACTATGATCGAAACCGAACCGGTCCTGCTCGGCGGCGACTGAAGCGTCGCTGCCTTCGTCGACGGCGGCCTTCAGGAACCGCGCATACTCGTCCCCGACGCGCTCCATCATTACTGAGCGACCAATGTCGTGAAGCAATCCGGCGGTAAAAGCTTCTTCCAGGTCGCGGCACTTGAGGCGCTCGGAAACCCCTCGCGCCGTAAGCGAGCTGACGAGTGCGTGCTCCCAGAGCTTGCGCGCCAGGACAAAATTCTTTCCTTGGGGCGCCAGCACTCCGGAAATGCTGGCCGCCAGGGCGATGCTGCGCAGGCGGTTGAGGCCGACGAGAATGACGGCCCGGTCGATGGTCGCGACGCTCCGCGGCACGCCGAACGAAGCCGAGTTCGCGAGGCGGAGAACCTTGCTGGTAATCGCCTGATCGCGCCGGACGACGTCCAGGACCTCCGACATCGAGACTTCCGGTTCATTCATCAACGACACGAGCCGAGCGGCCGTGCTCGGCAGCGAGGGGAGCTCCTGAAACGTCAGAGCGAGATTTTCGGCGGTCTGGCGGAGGCGCGGGCGGGCCGGCGCGCGATCGGCCGAGGGCGGCGCGGGCCGCGGCGGGGGGGGGGCGGCTGGTGGCTCCTGGCGGAGGGGAGAAACGGCGGCAGCCGGCGGTTGTTGACTGATGGCGGTGGGAGGCTCGGTCGGTCGCGGGCCCGCGATGGGTCTCGGCGTCTCGCCGCCGAGCGCCGCCCGCATGGCCGCGGCGGCCGCGGGGCGGGAGGCCGCGGCGAGGATCTTCCGCACCGTTTCCAGGAGCTCCTCCGGCTTCCACGGCTTGTAGATACAGCCGATGGCGCCATTCGCCAGCGCCGTTTCTACTTCGTCGCGCCGGCCCTGGCTGCTCATGATCAGCACCTTGGCTCCGGGGTTCTCGCGCACGAGGTCCGACACGATCGCGGCACCGCTGCGATCCGGCAGCAAGATGTCGACCATTACGAGATCGGGGGAAAGTGAGCGGAAAAGACCGATGCCTTCGCTGCCCGATGTCGCCTCCGCACTGACCGCGAAACCAGCCTGCTCGAGTGCGAAGCGGAGCTTCTTTCGCAGGAAGTTTGAGTCGTCGATTACAAGAATGCCGCCGCGGTCCATATCCCTATCACGGATTGCGGGAATCGCTGTTCTCCGAATCGACACGTAGCGTAGCATCGTTCTCCGCGCGCCACAACGATCCTACGGCCGTCTCGCAAGTCGGGCGCTGGCGCGCCTCGGCCGCCTCCTCCGCCGTCAGCGTCGCCGGAGCGCCCTTGTAGAACTCCGCACCGGGCAGCGCCAGCTCGTCGCCACATCGCAACTTGAAGCAGCGACCGCGCGGCCCAAAGACGAGCACCGGCTCTTCCCCTGCGGACACGTAACGGGTCGCCGGTTGCCCCGCTCCCTGCGTGTAGTACCGCTCGCACATCAGCACGCTCCGCTGGCTCAGACCGATGGCTGCCGCGTCGGGTTGGCGTAACGCGAAAAAGCTGAGCACGTCGCGCTCCGCTTCGCGCACGAAGCGGAAGTCTTCGGCATGTGGGAGGACGCGCAGCCCCGAGACGAGTCCCATGCCAAAATCCGCCGCGACCAGGTCAGCGTCGGCGCTCAACCCCGCAAAGGCCAGAGAAAAGCGATCAGTCTGCACGAGAGTCCCCGCGCTGATACCGAAGATATTGGTCCCACGCCGCACCGCCTCCGCGAATGCCGGCGCCAGGTCGTAGAATCGCAGTCGATTCGCCAGCACATACACCCGTCCGCCGAAAATGAAAACCGTGGCGCACGTCCTCAGGCGGTCGACGAGATTCGCCCGCTGCGCCTGCCACACCCCGCTCATGCGCACGCCGCTCTCACTCAGGAAATAGCTTTCGAGCTGTTCGATCGCATAGAATACAGAGCGGTCGGTATATACCAAATGATCGAGCAGGCGGCCGATCTCGCCGGTCCGGTGCAGCGCCGCCGGGCTGCGCGACAGCCGTTCCAGGTCAACGCAGACGGTGTCGGTCCCCCGATCGCCAAGCTCCCCGCTCCCGGAGAGCCAGTCCGCCGCGCGCACAAGCTCGAAGAGGCCCAGCGCAGGGAAGTCCTGCTCGAGCTCCCCCTTCAACGCCCACAGTCGTTGCACGCTCGCAATCGTCTTGTCGTGGTATTCGTCCTTCAGCGCCTTCAGCATGTCTTGCTTTTCGGTATAGCGCCGGTAGATCCACGGCTCTCGCTCCTTAAACTCCTCAAACATGCTGTAGATCGACAGATTCTGAATGTTCGTCGGGTAACGGCCTTTCCAGCCCGCGTCGATTCGCAACCGCTCGAACATCGCGATCAGGTGCCGATCACGGTGCTCGTGCCCCTTCATGAATGCCGCAGTTACCAGCAGCACCTTGCGCGACGTGCGGACCGCAGGATCCTCGTGGCGAGGCTCTGCGATGAAGGGCGCGAAGCGCTCGACGAGCTCCTCCTCACGGGCCATGTTTCCGTTCATGAACAGCAGGCCGCCGTAGGACGTCGCCAGCGGCAGAGGCGGTGCGGTAGCTACGGAAGGGGCCGCCTCCTCGGATGCGATCATAAGTGCCACCTACAGTTGAAGTAATACTTGATACCGGTCATGAAAGCAGGGTCTTTGATTCGCGCGGCGCCGAGCAGCACATCCATCGATGGCAACCCCAGTAGCGAAGAGCGGGCCACTGCAATTTCGTGCTCCACGCCCCAAACGTCAAGTCGGTCCGTGGCGCCGCTGTCCGCGTTCCTCAGCGCGCGGTACCGAGCGAAATACGCGTGGGGCATCGCCTCGGGTCCAACGGAAATGCGCCATGCCGCGATCCCCGTGGCGACGATGGTGCCCTCCGGGGCCGCGGGCTCGGGAATTCGACCGGTCGCACGGGTGTCCGGTGTCACCGTGGCGGTGGCTCCGCCGATGCGAAACTGGTCGCCGGTGGCCGTTTCACGGCTGGCGACTCCCCACCACGCCATGCCTCTGGCCGCGACGTTGTGGTAGGCGGCCCCGGCGCTGACTCCCAGCAGCACCTGTTCGCTCCGCCTCCCGGAACCGTGGCCGGCCACCAGCGCCAGGTGCCCCTCACCGTCAAGTCGCCAGCGCCCCGGTGTTGAGTGCGCCTCGCCGTCTGCCGACAGCGCCGCTGCCGCGTGCGTCTCCGCAACGTCACGTGCCGTCCAGGTGCGCCTCTCCATCAGTGCGGCGGCGGCGAGGCGCAGCTCCCACGGCGCCGCGACGCGATGCCAGGAAGCGGTAAGCTCAGCGCCACGCGAACGCTCGTTCAGCTCCTTCGCGATCCGCACCCCGGCTGACGCTTGCGGGGCTGGCTCGCTGGAGAACGCAAAGACCTGCGCGGAGAGCGCCAGCGCCGACCGGCGCAGCGAGATTCCGAGGTTGGTGCCGATGGGGGCCGACTCCCTGCCATACGAGGCCGTCAACAGCCAGCCGAGCCGGCCGAGCAAGTCAATGCCGTGCGCAAGCAGCTCCACGCGGCGAGCGTATGACCCCGCGGCGCCGCCAATGAGCAGTGTCGTCCGCGGCTCGCCCACGCCATAGGCGCGCGGCTCCGATACGGCGCGGTCCTGCGGTTTCTGTGTGTCCGGTTGCGGGTGCGGTGGTAGCGTAAAGCCGTATTCCTGCCGGCCCAGGTCGCGAGCGAGAGGTGGCGGAGCAGCCGGCGCCGCCTCGGCAACGCGCCGCGCGACCCGCACATCAAGGCCGCCAGCGGTCAGTGCGAGGTAGTACATCCCCAGACCATCTGCTGCCGGAGCGGGGCCTACCGCTGCGCCCAGCTCTCGCGTCAGCTCGCGCCGAGCGCCCGTCGCGGGTTCGAGCTCGACGAGGTTGTAAATGCCGCCGCGATCGCTGGCAAATACGATCTGGCTGCCGTCCGTGGTCCAGCGCGGATGCGCGCCGTTCTCGTCCTCACCGGTAAGGTAGCGCAACCCCGCGATCGGAAAATGGGCGTACGGATCGCGGGCCCGCGCGCCGCGGAGAGGGTCGATCGCAGTTGCCATCGCCAGCAGGGACTCGAGAGAGGGTTCGGGCGGCCGCACGTGGTAGGACTCCACGACCGCTATCCGCCACGACGTGCCGTCGTGGGCCGCAAGTGCCACGCGGGTGCCGTCAGGCGACACGTCGGGATTGGCGAGCACCGGCGAAATCCGCGGGCGCGTCAGATCCTCTGCTTGCCCGGTCGCGAAGAGGACGCGGACCAGGGACGATAGCCCGTGCCGATACCGGACAGCCACGGCCGCCGTGCCGCCGGGCTCGGGGTCGGCCTCCGCGACGTCCGCACCGCGCGTGATACGTTCCGTTCGGCCGGTCTCGGGCCACCACCGGAAGAGATCGCGGTGTCGCGCGCCGCTGGCGTCCGGCTCTGCACGTGTAAAGAGAACGGACTTGCCGTCGGCGGCCCATCGCGGCCCTGTTGCGGCCTGCCCACCATGCTCGAAGAGCTGCGCTTCGATTTCGCGGGGGCGCGGAGTCCAGGCGATGTCGGGGACGTCCATGGGGTCTACCTGGGCAAGCCGGTCGAGGTCCTGCCGTTCCCGCTCGGCCGCGTCGTGATCCTCGTCGAGCCCCCAGACGACGAGCCGAGCCGGGCCGTCGCGCGCGCCGAGCACCACCGCCATCCGGTTGCCTGTGGGGGAGCAATCCGGCCGACCCGTCCACCAGCGCCGGTCCTGAAAATGCTCGCCGTCCCCATAGCCGGCTGCGATCAGAAGCTCTGCCTGATTCATGGCGTCCCGCGTCAATGCCGCGGTGAAGCGGCCGTAGACGTCGGCCGGGAGCCCGCCGTACAGGCCCGCGAACGCTTCCGTAAACGTCCGCCGGCGGTATGCCGACAGCCGCAGCGCGAGCTGGACGGGCTTATCCTCGCCGCTTCGCCGCGAGAGCCATTCGAGAAACGCCGAGCCGACCAAATACGCCATCGACCCGCCAAGGAATTCCGTGCTGCCATCGAGCTGCTCGTACGCAGGGAGTTTTCCTGCACTCGCCCATTCCCGCAGGACGGCGGCACGGAGCGCCCCGTTGGGCCGGCCGGAGCCCGTCAGCTCGCCTTCGATGAGCGTTGCGTAGCCTTCGTGGAGCCAGCGCGGCCCTCCCGTCGCGATTGGCCCGAGCGCCAGGAGTCGGCCGAGAGCCCGCCCGAGGGGATTGCGCGACGGCCGGGTAAGCTGCGCGATGTGCGCCAGCTCGTGAATCGCCAGCACCGCTGGCCAATCGTTGAAACTTCCGAGCAAGGACGCGGGCGCGGGCGGTGTCGCCCAGAGGACGATGCGCGGCCCATTGAGAAACGGGACAGCCATGCCGTTTGCCTCGCCTTCCGGGTCGGCGATGACGATGTCCACGCGTCGGTCCGGCTGCCCACCGGCCTCTTGCGCGACCTGCTCGGAGATCTGTTCCACGCGTTCCGCCACGTAGCGAGCGAAGCGCAAGAAAGGAGCGGGGAAGTGGATCCGCGTATGCTCCGTATCAATGACCCGCCAATCGGCGTGCGGTGGGTCGAACGGCAGACTCGCCGCGTTGGCGGCCACGGCTGCAGGCACCAGCGACAGCGCGCAGGCGATGGACGCGATGGGGCGGAGATCCAAGCTCAAAATCCGGAGGAATGGTGGGGGATGGCCACGGGTAGAAGGGGCAACGCGAGCCGCAACTTCCGTATCGGGGAGTGTATTTCTCGCCAGTCGAGCACGCAAGCTGGGTCGGCGACCTATGTCCACCGCATCCGTCCCTTCCCCCGCTTGCGGGGGAAGGTGAGGTGGGGGCCTTCGTGATGCGCTTTCCGCACGGCGCGCAGGCGAACTGTCGGTGGATTCGGGGAGCGCCGGGCGATTGACAGGGTGGCGCGAAAGGATCTAAGAATGTCACAGTACCTCGTGCCTGGCGCGGTTTCGGAAACCTCGCGGGCACGGCCTGAGCTCATCAGCGCGCGGAGTCTCGCGCGCTTTGACCCTGCAGGCGGAGATCCGCGAAGCCAAAAGGAAAGAGAATTGCCGTACGCCGAGCTTCTGAACAGACGTCTGGTCATTGTTGCAGGTAAGGGAGGGGTCGGAAAGAGCACCGTCGCGGTCGCCACGGGTATTCTGGCCGCCCGGCGCGGGCTCAGGACGCTCATCGCTTCGACGTTTGAGCCGTTGCTTCTGGCCAGGACCTTCGGCGTGCGCAGCATCGGCAAGAAGCCCGTTCGGCTCGCCGATCGCCTCTCCGGCGTCTGGCTCGACCAGGAGCTCATCTTCGACGAGTACATTCGTGACGTGGTGCGCGTGAAGATGGTCTTCAAGCGGCTCAAAGAGAGCCTCGTATACCAGTATTTCGCGGCCGCGGTGCCCGGCCTCAAGGAGCTCACGCTGCTGGACCGCATCGCGACGCTGGTGGACGCGCAAGAGGATGGCCATGACGGACAGCCATTCGACCTCGTCGTCGTGGACAGCCCGGCCACGGGGCATGGCGCGTCCGTCCTGGAAGTGCCGCAGCGCGCCCGCTTCGGCTTCAGTGTCGGGCCGATCACGCGCATGGCCGAGCGCCTGCAGAGCCTGTTGTCGGATCAGGATCGCACGGCCGTGGTCCTGGTCACGCTTGCCGAGGAAATGCCGGTAAGCGAGACGATCGAGCTCCTGCACCGCCTCGGCTCGCGCAGCGGTGTGCGCGCCGCCGTCGTCGTCGTGAACAACTTCACGCCCGCGCCGTTCGCGGACGCGGGTCTCGAGGATCTGTTCAACGAGCTCGTCGACAGCGGCGGTGCCGGGTTAGGTCCGTTGCATGCGACGTTGCCACCGGAAGCGGAGCTGATCGCCGCGGCGCGCTTCCAGGAGGCGCGGTGGCAAACGAACTTCGAGCACATCGAGCGGTTGCGCCGGGAGCTGGTCATCCCCCAGGTGTACGTACCGTTTCTCGCCGTGCCTGACGACCACCCCGGCGGTGTCCCGGATCTGGTTGCCCGCCATCTGATCTCCACGCCCGACTTCGCCCCACCGGCGGTTCCGTGTGTCCGGGAGAGCGTTGAACGGGCGCTCGTGCGTGTGGGAGCGCTGAAGGAATATGCCGATGACTGAGCTCATCGTACTCTCCTTGCCGCGGAGTCAGGAGCGTGCGACGACACACTTCCGGCGCCACCTCATGCAGCGCCGTATCCTGTTTTTTGCCGGCAGCGGCGGCGTGGGCAAGACCACGGTCGCCGCGGCGGCGGCGGTGGACGCCGCGCTTCGCGGCCGTCGCGTGCTCGCCATGACCATAGACCCCGCCCGCCGCCTCGCAGACGCGCTCGGCATCGGCCAGATCGGAGGCGAAATCACGGAGGTCGACATCGGCAGGTTCCGTGCGCTGCGCTCAGAGCGGGACGACACTTCCAGCGGGGGCCGCCTCTGGGCGCTCATGCTCGACCAGAAGCGCGCCTGCGACGAGCTCGTCGAGCGCCTTTCGCCCACGCCCGATGTGCGCGACCGCATCCTGGGAAACCGCATCTATCAGGCGGCTTCGGATTCGCTCGCGGGGACCCAGGAATACATCGCGCTCGGCAAGCTCTATGACCTGCAACGGCGTCCCGACTGGGACCTCATCGTGGTCGACACCGCACCCACGGAGCACGCGATCAGCTTTTTCGAGGCGCCGATGCGGCTCTTCAACGTCTTCGACAGCAAGATTCTCACCGCCCTGCGGATGCCGATGTCGGCACTATCCCGCTTCGGCGAGGGGTTCATCGGCCGCAGCGTGGACGCCATTCTGGAGCGCGTTGAGCGAGCGATAGGCACGTCCTTCTTCCGCGATATCGGCCAGTTCGCCGTCGCCGTCGAAGGCGTCGCCAACAACTTTCGCGACCGGGCACGCGTCATTCACGAGATTCTCCAGGATCCGGCCCAGACGGCCTTTGGCGTCGTTTGCTCGCCGCAGACCGTCTCCATCGAGGAGGCGCTGTTCATCTATCGCCGGCTCGAAAACCTGCGCATGAACTTCGATTTCTTTGTGGTCAACAAGGTGCACCCGCAAACCGCATCGGCTCCGCAGCCCGGGGACGGCGATGAGGAGACGGCCGCGGCTGCTTATGGCGGGCGGATGTCGGCCCTGCTCGAAGCGCTGCGCCGCTCCTACACCTTTCTACAGGAGCGGCACCTTGCCGACCGGACCAACATCGGTCGCCTCGCCAACGCCTCCTCTGACGGCGTCGACATCCTCGAGATCCCGTTCTTGCCGCATGAGGTGTGCGATCTCGACGGCCTGCTCGTGCTCGGAGACTACCTCACCGGGCGCTTGTCGCCGCGGGACGCGCTGTCGCCGCGGCAGCCGCGCCCCGTCGCGGCCCCTGGCGCGGGCGAGCGCGCTCCAGATCCAGTGTCCACGTGATGTGGTCAGCGTCTCTGATGCGCACCGTGTCGGGTCCCCATTCGTAGCGGGGGCTATCCGCGTAGAGCTCGTGCGTGCCCTCGAGATGACCCTCCATCGAGAAGGTCCCCAACCCGTTTAGCGTCGCCTCGTAGCGATCGTCGAAGAAAAACTCGACGTCGTCCTCGGAGGTCAAGTTTTCGACGGTAACGATCTCGGTGTCGTTGAAGTCATCATCGTCGTCGTCGACAAGGATGCACGCCGCCGTGGCGCCGAAAACCATGGTGACGGCCAGCATCATGCCCAAGGTACGCGTTTTCATGGTCGATCCATCCTCTGGAGTCAGGTAACAGTGCTTCACGCTGCTTGACTGAATTACCCGCGATTGCCAAGAACCGTTGAGCGATGGCGGAGCCGCGCCGCTGATTTTCGGCGTCAGCCGAATGTGCTTGCCGCGTCCGCGGCTGTCAGTCGCGAGCCTGTCGTGTGGCCGTGACGGCTTGCTCGACTGCGGCGACCAGGTTGCTCAGCGGTTCGCCCTTCTCGACGATGCGCGCATTGGCGCGTCTGGCTGCTTCGGCGAGACTCTCGCGGCTGGCGGCCGAATAGAACACGATCGGAATCCCGCGCAGCGATTTTGTGGTCCGCAAGACCTCGGCGAGCGAGGAACCGCTCAGCCCCGGCATGAAGTAGTCCAGAATCAGGACGTCCGGCAGAAATCGGCTGATTTGCAGCGATGCTCCCACCGGGTTGCTGAGCATCAAGACCTCGTGCCCGCGCTCCTGAAAGAGCTCCGAAAGCAGGAAGAGGATTGCGTCGTCGTCATCGATGATGAGTATCTTTATGGAGTTTGCACTCATAGTCTTACCGCCGACCCGCTGTCGAATTGCTCCCCGGAACCACGCTCAGGTGGCGCGGATTACCAGCTCCTGCCATTCTCTTATATCCGGCAGGGACGTAATTGCTACGGTATGGACGAAGCCGCTGTCTTCAGGTTCCACGGCAACCACCTTGCCCCAGATTCCCGTCGTCACCGCTTCGAGCGACTCCTCGGCCGCCGCGAGCTCGATCGCCAGGCAGACATTGGTATACATGGCGAGCGCCTCGCTGAGCCGCACCACGATGCGGCGCATGCCGATCGCCGTGGCGCGCCCGAGCGTGAAGGTTTCGGAGACATGTTTTCCCGCGATCTCGTGAACGCGGACGGCGAGGTCCACTTGCCGGAACGCGTCGTCGGCCAGGCGCGGCATATGCACGGGACGCGCACCGCGGACCGCGTGGAGGTCGTAAACGACGAGCGGCCAGCGGCGCCCCTTGATCGTCACCTCCAGTGGGGCGCCGACCTCTACGTGATCTTGCACCGCCGCGTAGGTCGCCTGGCTGATGAGCACCTGATTCCCAACTGTTAGCGATTCGATGCGCGACGCGAGATTGACCGCCTCACCCACCACGCCATACTTCATGCGGCGCTCGCTGCCGATGTTCCCGGCGATGGCCGGACCCGTGCTGACGCCAATGCCCATCTCCAAGGGGCGCAGCTCCGCGGGCAAGGTCTCCCCGAATGCCACCAACGCCCGCTGCATCTCCACGGCACAGGTCACCGCTCGCAGCGCGTCGTCTACGCGTCCGGTGGGCGCCCCGAAGACGGCGAGAATCGCGTCCCCGACAAACTCGTTGATGGTCCCGTCGTGAGTCATGATGACATCCGCCATGCGGGTCAGGTAGGCATTCAGGAGCCGTATCAGCTCTTGCGGCGTGAGCCTCTGACTCAGCGCCACAAAGCCCCGCAGGTCCGACATCAGGATCGTGACGGTGCGTTGATCACCGCCGAGTCGCAGGCGATCCGGCGACGACAGGACCGCGCGCGCCACCTCTTCGGTGACGTAGCGGCCGAACGTATCGCGAATGTAATCGCGCTCGCGCAGCCCCTCGATCATCTGGTTGACCGTCGACGAGAGCAGCCCGATTTCGTCGCGAGAGCGAATTTGTACCACGTGATCGAGATCTCCTCGCGAGACCCGGCGGGCGCTCTCCGCCAGGAGCTCCAGTTGCCGGCTCAGGTACCGGGCAAAGAGGATCGAGCCGAGAAAGGCCGCCAACGAGCCGAGAATTGACTGCGCCGTCAGTCGGCGCGCTTTCGCCCGCTGCAGCAGCCGCCGGTGGTCGGCGTCCAGTGCGACCTCGATAATCGCCACGACCTGTCCCGCGCTGTTGCGCAGCGGCGCCAGCGCCGAGTCGTAACGGCCGAACTCGTCGACGCGGCCCTTCGCGTACACGACCCGCCCGGCATACGCCTGATCCTCCATGGCGGTCATGTCGAACAGCGGATAGCGGATGGGCAGCGGCGCGCGGGAATCGGCATCCACGACCACCGAGTAGGCACCGTCGTCGCGCCGATAGGTGCCCGCCCACACCAGATTGTTCGTGCGCATCACCATCCGCAGATCGTCGCGCACGGCGAGAAACTCGGAGCGATTCATGTCGGAGCGCCTCCGAAAGGTATCGTGCACGTCACCGTCGATGTGCTGGACGACCACCTGCACGAGCCCCCGCAGCCGTTCCTCGCGGTCGCGGTCCGTTTCCTCAATGTCGATTCTCACGATGTAGATCCCGGACGCGGCGACCAGGCCAGCGAATAATAGCCCGAAAAGCCCGCCGAGCTTCAACCACAGCGGAAACGTGACCTTGCGTGTGACCGTCACCGAGCTGTCCCGTGGAGAATGCTGTGCGTCTGTGCGGGGCGGCTCTCCGCCGCTGGCCGAGGTTCAGGAGTATTGCCATGTTAGCACGGACCGCGCGCCTTTGGGTGCAACCGCGCGCGTGGCGGCCTACAATGGGCTCCGCTGAACGCGCTGTCCCGGTCCGCCAGGAGGGATTTCGGCGCCCTCGTCACGCCGCTTTGGAGCCGTGCTGTTGCTTTGGGAAACTCGATCTTGCCTCGTCTTTTCCGCCGGCGTCCTGTGCGCCTTCCTGTGCGCCTGCACAGGGCACCCGGACGCCTTGAATCGACCTAACGCACTGGCCTTTGACGCCCAGGGCCGTGTGTTCGTCTCCGATTTTCACAATCAGCGCATCGCCATTTTCGATCGCGAAGGCCGCCGGCTGGGCGACTTTGGCGAGCAGGGCCTGGGAACAGGCAAGCTGTGGAAGGTGTGGGGCGTCCGCCCGGCGCCGGACAACGCGGTCTACGTGCTCAATCACCGGATCACGACGGCCGCCGACGAGGAGCCGTACGTCGAGGTGAAGGTTTTCGGGCCGGACCACCGCGAACGTCTCGCATTCCCGGTAACGGACGGGTTTTCCAGCTCCGCCGGTTGGCCTTCCGATCTCGCGCTCGCCGCGGACGGGTCGGTTGCCGTGGTCGACCAACAGCTCGGGGCCGTGCTTTGGTTCGACCCCCAGGGTCACCTGCTGCGCTCATTTCGTGGTCCCGACGCCGGGCAACCGCTCGATAACCCCCGCGGGATCGCGTTGTTCGCCGGAGGCTTCTGGGTTGTCGAGGAGTATCCGCACCGCCTCCGAAAGTTCACCGCGGACGGCACCCAGGCGCTCGAGATTGGCGGCGAGGGGAGCGAGCCGGGTCGCTTCCTCTTCCCGCAATCGATCGACATCGCCGGCAACGGCGATCTCCTCGTCGCCGACCTCGGAAACTATCGCGTGCAACGGTTTTCCGCCGGCGGCGAGTATTTGCGCGAGTACCGGCCGAAACGGATTGCCGGCCGCAGCCCACCGCAGCTCTTGCAGGCGGTGTTTGGCCCGGACGAGCATGTCTACGTTGCCGACTCCAAGGGAAATCGCGTGATCGTTTTCGCACCCGACGGAATGTGGGTTCGCGACATTCGCTGACGGATCAGCAGGAGCTTGAGCATGCACTGGGATAGGGTCGCGGCGACGGCGTTGAGCGGCACGGCCGTGCCGCGCGAAACGCTGCTCGCTGCCGCTACCGCTGGCGACGACGAGCTGCTCGCGCTGCTCGATGCGGCCTTTCGCATCCGCCGCCACTTTCACGGCCGACGCGTAAGCTTGCACGTGCTGCAGAACGCCAAGAGCGGTCTGTGCCCGGAGGACTGCTCGTTTTGCAGCCAGTCCGCGCGGGCCGCGAGCGGCGTTGATCGCTACGCAATGCAGAGCGTGGACGAGCTGGTGGCGGGGGCCCGGAGCGCGGCGCGTGACGGCGCTCACACCTATTGCATGGTGACCAGTACCCGCGATCCGTCCGGTCGCGAGCTTGCGACCATCTGCGAGGCCGCCAGGCGCATCAAATCGGAGCTTTCCATCCGCCTGTGCGCGTCGCTCGGACTGCTCGACGCCGCGGACGCGCTCGCACTCGCCGCCGCCGGTCTCGACCGCTACAACCACAACTTGGAGACTTCAGAGCGATTCTTCGGCGAAGTTTGCACGACACACACATACGCGGCCCGCGTCGGCACCGTGCGCGTGGCGAAGGCCGCGGGCATGGAAGCGTGCTGCGGCGGCATTGTCGGGCTCGGAGAGCGCCCGGAGGACCGCGTCGGCCTGGCGCTCGCGCTGCGCGAGCTTGGCGCGGACTCGATTCCCGTCAATTTCCTGGATCCTCGCCCCGGAACGGCGCTGGCGGGTCGGGCGCGGCTGTCGGCGGCCGAGGCGTTGCGCTGCCTCGCCGTCCTTCGCCTGGCGAACCCCGCAGTGGATTTGCGCGTTGCGGGCGGCCGCGAGACGGTGCTCGGGCGGATGCAGCCGCTGGCGCTCTTTGCCGCAAACTCTCTGTTCACGCGCGGCTATCTCACGACGCCGGGACAGGGGCTAAAAGCCGATCTCGAGATGATCGCGCAGGCGGGGTTCGAGGTCGGCGAGGTGCATCGCCAGTGAGCGGCGCGCAGGGACCTACGCCCGCTGCCCCCGACGGCGCCGCCGCCGTGACGCCGATGGCGGAGCCGACCGCGGCGGACCTCCGGCGGTGGGACGGTGAGGTCTTGTGGCACCCGTTCACGCCGCACAGTGTGTATGCCAGCGAGCAACCGCTCCTGGTGGTGGCCGGAGCCGGCAACTACCTCATCGACGAACACGGCAAAAGCTACCTCGACGGCGTTGCGTCGCTGTGGTGCAACGTTTTCGGTCATCGCCACCCGCGCATCGACGCCGCGATCCACGACCAGCTCGCGTGCATCGCCCATTCGACGCAGCTCGGCAACACGAGCGTCCCGGCGATCTTGCTTGCGCGGCGCCTCGTCGAGATCGCGCCCGCAGGGCTGCGCCGCGTTTTCTTCTCCGACGACGGCGCCACCGCCGTTGAGGTCGCACTGAAGATGGCGTTTCAATACTGGCAGCAGGTGGACAGCGGCAGGCATCGCCGGCGGCGGCGTTTCATCGCGTTCGCCGATGCCTATCACGGCGACACTGTCGGAGCGGTTTCGCTGGGCGGCATCGACCTGTTCCACGCGCGTTACGGGAGGCTGCTGTTCGACACGCTGCGCGCGCCTTCGCCGTACTGTTACCGATGTCCGCTCGGCCAGGATCGGGAGACCTGCGGCATGGCGTGCGCAGAGCGGGCCGAGCATACCATCGCTGCTCATGCCGAGGAGATCGCAGCGGTCGTGGTGGAACCTGGTTTTCAGGGTGCCGCGGGCATCATTACGCCGCCGGCAGGGTGGCTGGCGCGGATCGCGGCGGCGGCGCGCCGTGCCGGGGCACTGCTGATTTGCGATGAGGTCGCGTCGGGCATGGGGCGGACCGGATCGATGTTCGCTTGCGAACGCGAGGGAGTCAAGCCCGATTTCCTGTGTCTCGCCAAGGGGCTGACGGGCGGTTACCTTCCGATGGCCGCAACGCTCACCACCGAGGAAGTATTCGCGGCGTTCCTGGGTCCACCTGAGGAAGGGCGCACCTTTTTCCACGGTCACACCTACACCGGAAACCAGCTTGCCGCGGCGGCGGCGCTGGCGGTGCTCGAGATCTTCGCGGCAGAGGACGTCATTGCGGGGCTGCAGCCGAAGATCACCGCGCTGGCCACGGCGCTGGCCGCGCTCAGGGGGCTTCCGCACGTCGGCGAGGTGAGGCAAGTGGGCCTGGCGGCGGGCATTGAGCTCGTTCAAGACCGGCGCGATCGCAGCGCGTTTCCGGCCGCGGCGCGCACCGGCATGAAAATTTGCGGCGCGGCGCGGCGCCACGGCGTCTTTCTGCGCCCGCTGGGCGACACGATTGTGCTGATGCCGCCGCTTTCCGTAACCGTGCCCGAGCTCGATCACCTCGTCGCCAGCGTCGCCGCGGCGATTTCGGAGGCGCTGCCTGCGGCGGCTTGCTCCAGCCGCGACCAGATCGGGCCGACACGGGAGGAATCTTCCCTTCCGCCGCGAGTGAGGCGTGATGCACAGTGCTCCGCCACGCCGGCCCCCGACTTTCGCCCGGGCATGGTCGCCGGGGTGCGCCTGAGCGGTTGCACCAAGACAATGGATACCTCCCGGCTAAAGCCGGGGTCACGCCAGCATGACGACAACGACACCAGCGCGTCGAAACACCCGAGCGTGCGCGACAATGTGCCTCACGCCTGGCTCGGGAAGGGATGGTTTGGGCGGGGGGGGGAGCTGGTGCTGGTTCTGGGAACGGACACGGGGGTGGGGAAGACCTACGTGGCCTGCGCACTGGCGCGCCACCTGGTGCGGCGCCGGCAACGCGTGGTGGCGGTGAAGCTCGTCGAGACCGGGTGCGAGCGGGAGGACCCGGAAGGGGAAGATGGTGCGCTACTGGCGGCAGCGTCGGGGCAGGCCGCGCCGCGCCTGGCGCTGGCGCGGTTCGCGGCGCCGCTGGCTCCGCCGCTCGCCGCCGAGCTCGAAGGCAGGCCGCTGGATCTGGCGGCGCTGATGCGCCAGGCGATTGCGGCTGCGGCCGGAGAAGCCGCCGAGGTGCTGCTGATCGAAGGTGCCGGCGGGGTCCTGTCGCCGCTGACGTGGGCGGAAACAGCGCTGGACGTGGCGCGCCAGAGCGGAGCGCCGGCCCTGCTCGTGGCTGCCGATCGCCTTGGGGTTGTCAATCACGTGCGCCTCACGCTGCTCGCAATGGAGCAGCACGCCGTCGCCTGCCTGGGACTGGTGCTGTCGGCACCGGCTTGCCCCGATCGCTCCACGGGAGAGAATGCCTCCGCGCTGCGCCGCCTGTTCCCCGAGCTGCGCATCGCCGTGCTGGCGCGAGGCGCCGGCGAGACCGCCGCCGCGACCGAGCTCGCGGAGATCGCGGCGTGGCTTCCTTCGCTACTGGCAGCATCACCTGAATCCACTACCGGTTCGCTTGCAAGCTGCGCGGAAAGCGCACGACGAAGACCCTCCACCTCACCTCCTCCCGCAAGCGGCGTGAGGGACGGAGGCGGGAGCTGTCGACTGGACGCTGAACAGGCGGTGGACCTGGGATCATGACCCGACTCGACCTCGCTGCTGCCGCCGCGCTCTCCGAGATTTCCGCAGCCGGGCGACTGCGGCGCCGCCAGGTCGTGACCCCGCTGAACCCGACCGAGGCGATGGTGGACGGCAGGCGGACGACGCTCTTTTCGTCCAACGATTACCTGGGGTTGAGCGGCCACCCGGAGGTCCGCGCCGCGGCGGCGGAGGTGGCGCTGCGGCTCGGCTGCGGGCCGCGCGGCTCGGCACTGGTCTGCGGCTACTCCGACGACCACCGGGCACTGGAAGAGGATCTCGCCGGCCTGGTGGGGAGCGAGGCGGCACTCGTGTTCCCGACCGGTTTCGCCGCCAACAGCGCGGTGCTCGCGAGCCTCGGGGCGTTCGCCCCAACCATCTTTTCGGACGAGCTGAACCACGCGTCGCTCATCGAGGGGTGCCGCCTGTCGCGGGCGCGGGTACGCGTCTATCGCCACGTGGATCTGAACGATCTGGAGGAGCTTCTCCGGAAAACGGACGCCGGCCCGCGCGTCGTCGTCACCGAGACCGTTTTCAGCATGGACGGTGACCTGGCGCCGCTGCGCGAGCTGGCGGCGCTCAAGGCACGGCATGACTTCGCGCTGGTCGTGGACGAGGCGCACGCGCTGCTCGTGCTCGGCGCGGAAGGCGGCGGGCTCGCCTGTCGCGAGAACGTCCGCGATGCGGTCGACATCTGCGTCGGCACCTTGAGCAAGGCGGTCGGCGCCCAGGGCGGATTCGCCGCCGCGTCCCACGACGTCTGTGAGTGGCTGCTCAACGTGGCGAGGAGCTACATCTTCAGCACGGGGCTGCCACTTCCGGTGGTCGCGGCGGCACGGGCCGCGCTGGCGGTCGCCCGGCGCGACGATGCGCTCCGGGCCGCGCTGTGGCAGCGCGCGGAGCAACTTGCGGGGCGCCTCGGGGGCGCGCCGGCGCAAAGCGCGATTTTCCCGCTGCGGCTCGGCGACGAGCGACGCGCGCTGGCGGCGAGCAGGGAGCTCCTGAGCGCTGGAGTTCACGTTACGGCCATGCGGCCACCCACGGTGCCGGCGGGGACGTCGCGGCTGCGGATAACGGTCAACGCGGCGCACACCGCCGCCGATATCGATCGGCTTGGCGACGCCATCGCCGGGCTGGGGCTCAGTGGCGGCGCCTGATGACGAATGGATGACGGCCGCCAAACGTAACCATGACGAACGGTTTGGTGGTGCCCTACACGGGCTCTCCTGGTCGCGAGGGGAAGCTTTTCTATGCACAAAAGTTGCAGCTACGGCCAGCGAAGAACGTAACCTCATCATGGACGTCTGTGGCCTTGGAGAAGCCGTAGGTCTCACGCGCCAGCCTCCTCGCTCATCATCCAGTCCCAGAGATCCTCAAACGGCTGTTTGACGTAATCCCAGTTCTGGTAGATGTGAGCGCCGAGCACCGCCGCCCCTGCGGCGAAGACGAGTGGTGCCGCGATCACTACCGCCGAATCTCCGCTCGGATCCGTGACGTTTACCGGGTCGCCATAGGCGTAGGTGTATAGATTTGCGTCCCCTCCGTCGAAGAGGATGGGGTCGGGCGCGCACCACCGCCCGACCTCCGGGTCATAGTCCCGCGCGCCGAACCGCACGAGGCTGGTATCGGGGTCGTACAGCCCACCCGCGAACCCGAACGGCTGAAATCCCGGGTTGGAGTCGAGCAGCACCCGGCCCCAGGCGTCGTAGTCCAGTCGCTGCGCCACCGCGCCGCTCGCCGCATTCACCACCAGTCGCACCGACCCCAGGTGGTCGCGGACGATGCGATAGGTCACCCCGCCGCGCACCATCCCGCCCGGCACAAACCGAGTTACCACGTTTCCGGTGCCATCGAGCTCCGCCGCGACCCCAAGCTGACTGCCGTAGAGCCATCCCGCGACCAGTGCTCCGTCCACGCGTTTGCCGACCCGCCGCCCGAGGCCGTCGACCACATAGTCGATCGCCCGCCCGTCCGGCAGCACGGCCGACCGCAGATTTCCGAGCGTGTCGTAGTCATAAGACGTGGTGCCGGTCCCATTCGTCCTCGCGGCCAGCGTCCCGTCCAGCGAATAGGCGTACGTCGTGTCCAGTCGCGTTACCAGCCGGTCCTGGTCGTCGTAGCTCGCGATCGGCTCCGCCGACGCGGGATCCTCGCTCAGGCGGTTGCCGTTGGCGTCGTAGGTGTAGTGAGCGATCTCCGCCCCGTTCTCCCACACCCGCTCGAGCCGCCCTACGAGATCATAGGCGTAGCGATAGGTCGT
>JACPHN010000222.1 GCA_016188575.1 Candidatus Schekmanbacteria bacterium | reverse complement strand
GCTGGCGGTCGGTCGCCGGGTGAGGGCGCTGTATCCGGCCAGAAATGGCGAGCGGGTGCTGGCGCGGGTCGATGATCCCTTTCTGGCCGCGCTCGTGACCCAGATCACCGCGGGATTCGGCGGGAAGGTGGCCCTCGCGCCGCGGCTGTTTCTGCGAGAGCTCATCGACGTGATGGATCGGGTGGATCTCCACGAGGCTTATCAGCCGTCAGAGCATTACCGGCTCGAGTTGGACGACGGGAAGCTCACAGACGAGGAGCTCGCCGCCAAGCACGGTCGGCCCCTCGAGCCTGAGAAGGAGGCCCCAAGCGAAGCGGCCCCAGAAGACACCACAGGCGTCGGCCATTCCCCGGGCCCTGAGGCGGCGAACGGTCGCAGACTGGACGGTTAGCCATACCCGGAATCGAGCGGCTCCATCCTCATCTTCAACACGCCATTGTCCACGACCTCGGGTGGCGCTCGCTCCGTCCGGTCCAGGATCTTACCATCGATGCCGTCCTGGACGGCTGCAACGCGGTCGTGCTGGCGCCGACGGCCGGGGGTAAGACCGAAGCGGCGATCTTTCCCATTCTCTCCCGAATCCTGACTGAGAACCCCCGCCCGGTTGCCGCACTGTATGTGTGCCCCATTCGCGCCCTCCTGAACAGTCAGGAGGAGCGACTCCAAAGCTACGCCCGGATGGTGGGGCTCGAGGTCTTCAAGTGGCATGGCGACGTCAGCGACTCCCGAAAGCAGCGCTTCCGCGCTTCTCCGGCCCATGTGTTGATGACCACGCCCGAGTCGCTCGAGGTGATGATGATCAGCGCCCGCACCGACACCCGGGAGCTGTTCCAGGACCTCTCCGCCGTGCTGATCGACGAGGTCCACGCCTTTGCCGGAGACGACCGGGGCGCTCATCTCGCGGCGCTGCTCGAGCGCCTCTCCCAGCTCTGCAATCGGGACATACAGCGCATCGGCTTGTCCGCGACGGTCGGGAATCCCCACGTCATTGGGGAATGGCTGCAGGGCTCGAGCCAGCGGTCTTTCCTGCTGGTGGACCCACCGAAGCCACTCGCCAAGCGCGACCTTCGCATCGACTTCTGCGCGGACCTCGGTGCGGCGGCGCTGGGTATCTCACAGCTTGCGCGGCACAAGAAGAGCCTCGTTTTTGTGGAGAGTCGATCCAAAGCGGAGCAGGTGGCTCACGCGCTGAGCGGATCGGGCGTCGAGGTGTTCATCCACCACAGCTCGGTCAGTCGGACGGATCGGACGCTGGCCGAGGAGCAGTTTGCCTGCGGCCAAAACACGGCCATCGTCTGCACCGCGACGATGGAGCTCGGCATCGACGTGGGCGACCTCGATCAGGTCATCCAGGTGGATGCACCAGGAAGCGTCGCGTCGTTTCTGCAGCGCCTTGGTCGCACGGGACGGCGGGAGAACGCCCGGGCGAATTGCACCTTCTTCTGTCTCTCCCCCGAATCCCTCCTTCAGTCCATGGCGATTGTTCGGCTGGCGGAACGTGGCTGGGTCGAGGAGGTACGCCCCGCTTCACAGGCGTTGCATGTGCTCGCCCATCAGGTGATCGCGTTGACCCTCCAGGAGGGCGGGATCTCCCGGCACCGACTTTTCGGCTGGGTCAATGCTGCGTTCCCCTTCTCGAGCGTGCGCAGCGAGCATCTCCAGGAGCTGGTCGACACCATGGTCGCCCGCGAGATCCTGTACGAGGCGGATGGGTTGCTGTCGCTCGGCGCGCGTGGCGAGAAGCTCTACGGCAAAAGGAGCTTCTTTGAGTTGTATGCGGTTTTCACTGCCCCTTCCATCATGCGAGTCCAGCACGGCAAGGAGGATGTGGGATACCTCCAGGCCATGTTTGTCGCCATGCACGATTTCACTGAAGGGCCGTTGTGCATTCGACTTTCCGGGCGTGCCTGGGAGGTCGGTCAGATCGACTGGTCCAGGGGCATTCTCCACGTTCGGCCGGCAGAACACGGGCGGGTTCCGAGCTGGCTCGGCCAGCCTGGTGCGCTTTCCACACACCTGTGCCAGGCCATGATGGAGGTACTGCTCTCTTCCGACGATCGGGAGGGCAGATGGCTAACCCGCGCGTCGGTGCTCGAAGTAACCGAGCTGCGAGAGTGCTACAGGGGGCTCCTCGAGGCTGGCACCGCGCCCCTTGAGGAGCGGCCCGATGGAATCGTCTGGCACACCTTTGCGGGGGGAGGCGTGAATCGTCTTCTGGCCGTCGGGCTCGAGCGGAGCTGTGGCAAAAAATGGACCGCCGGAAATCTTTCCCTCCGCTGTAAGGACGCGGTCCTGACGGCAGCGCGCGCTGCCGTAGAGGCGCTGGCAGGACACGATTGGGAGCAGGTGGCAACTGGAGCTGCGCGTGGCATGGCTCGAGGAACGGTGAGCAAGTTCCAGCCCTGTCTGCCTGCGGACGCCGAGAACCGACTGCTCGCGGAGCGCCTCCTGGACCTTCCCGGTACGCTGCGATTTCTCGGCGGCATCCAGATCGGAGGAGCGCGCCTTTCAGTTGGCCCCTCGGAGACCGGACTCGCTGGCTTCCCTCCCCCCGCGCGCGGGGGGAGGTGGGGTGAGGGGCCTTCGTGACGCGCTTTCCGCGCAGCTCGCAGTCCCGCTCAGACTCCGCTCACCAGGGCGTCGAGCGACCCGAGCAGGTACGCCATGCCCTGCTGCCGGAGCTCGGCACCATCGTGAAACGAATCCGGTGACAGCAGCCGGCCGTCGGCCGCCGCGTAGCGCACCACCGGGACGCGCACGAGCCCCCGCGAGAAGCCCTCCGCGCGGTAAAAGAGCCGAAACCCGTGTATCACCGCAAGCTGAACGTAGGCAGGATGAAAGAGCCGCGAGGCCGCAGACAGATCCAGCCAGGTCGAGCACGGCGGATCTGCGCTCAGCCAACTGGCGAGGTCACCGGCCTGCAGCCCGGGAATTGCGGCCATGGCATCGGCAGCTCGGACCGCCGAGATCCGCTCGCGCAGCAGATTGCCGACGGCGCCGAGCAGCCTCACGAGGTTGGCGATGCCACGCTGGCAGTCGGCCGGCGACTCCGGCAGCAGATCCGGCACGGCAACGAGGCGGACCCGGTTCGGATCCGGCGGCGCCAACGAGCGCAGCACATGCCGGATCACCTCACCGCAGGCAACCGCGCCCCGGGTGTCCGCGCACAACAGGACGAAGCGGTACCTATTCGGATCCACCGGAATGGGCGGTTCGACTCCTGCAAACGCGGGATGCAGGCTCGCCAGCTCGGCTCCAAGCGCAGCCTCGTCCGGCTTTTCGTCGGCGAAGCCAAAGAACGCCCGGCACCCCGCTTCCCGGACCGGCCCATAGTGAGCGCCATCATTGAGCACTGCCCCGGCCGTCGGACTTTCGCCTCCGAGCTGAGGCACTCTTTCCCTCAGGCTGGTCCCAACCGGGATGATGAGCAGTCGTTCGCACGTCATTGCTTGTCGGCCCTATCCATCCGACAGCATAGCCCGGTTGCGCCGACCTTGCCAGCGGCGGTAGGCAAAAGCATCACGGAGTCCACCCGCCTTCCCTCGTTCACCGGCGGGGGAAACGGAACAGCCGTTCCATCGACGGAAGGTCCATTCCGCTCGGCGCCGCCGCGCGCCCATCCCCGATCGCTCCACTGGGCAATCTCGACGCGAGGTCACGTTGGCATGACTCTTGCTTCCTGAGCCGCAGAGGAGGCCATCATGCCCGCAAAGACCCCCGTCGTGCTTTTCGTGAGCTCCTTTTTCGTAGGCGGCAGCGAGCACCAGACGGCCATTCTGGCGAAGGCGTTGCAGCGCGCCGGTGTCGAGGTCCATCTCGCCTGCTTTCACCGCGTCGGACCCCTCCTCGCGGACATGGAAGCCGCACGCATTCCCTGCACGGTCTTCCCCATCACCAGTCTGAAAAACCTCGCTTCGATGCGCGAGCGCCTGCGCTTCACCGCCTTCCTGCGCCGGATGCGCCCGGCCATCGTGCACGCCGTCAGTTTCTACCCAAACGTCTTCGCCATCGCCCCCGCCGTCCTGGCCGGAGCTCCGGTCACCATCGCCTCCATCCGCGACATTGGGGACATCTGGAGCCAGCGCCAGCGCCGCGTGCAGCGGCTGAGCTGCCGGCTCGCCCGCTGCGTCTTCGTCAACTCCGACGCCGGACGCCAGCGCCTGGTCGCCGAAGGCTACGACGCCGAGAAGATCGCGGTCATCCCTAACGGGATTCCCGTCGAGCGCTTCGACGTACCGCGACCCTGCCAGCGCGTTCGCCGTGAGCTCGGCCTGCCGCCCGACGCACCCGTGGTCGCGGCCATCACGCGGCTCCACCGGGTCAAGGGCCTCGAGTATTTCATCGAGGCGGCGGCTCTGCTGCGCGATAGCCATCCAGCGGCGCGATTCCTGATTGTGGGCAGTGGAACCCAGCTTCCCGACGGCACGGAAGTGACGGAATACCGCCGCGAGCTCGAGGCCCTCGCCGCGCAGCTCGGTGTGGGCGACCGTGTGACCTTCACCGGGTTCCGCCGGGATACTCCGGAAATACTCGCCAGCGTTCAGGTTTCCGTGCTCCCTTCGCTGAGCGAGGGCCTGAGCAACACGTTGATCGAGTCTCTGTGCGCCGGCGTCCCCACCGTGGCGACGCGCGTCGGCGGCAATCCGGAAGTGATCGACGACGGGGTCAGCGGGCTCCTGGTTCCCGACCGGAGCGCGCAGGCGCTTGCCGATGGCATCTCCCGCCTGCTTGGCGACGCCGCGCTCGCGGGCCGCCTGGGAGACACCGGCAAGCGACGGGGCCGCGAACGGTTCAGCGTGGATCGCATGGTCAGCCGCACTCTGGATCAGTACGAGCACTTGCTGTCCGCTGCCGGCAGAGTCGCTCACGGCCACGGGAGTGCTTGACATGAAGGTGCTACTCGCCGGTCACTACCCACCTCCGCACGGCGGCGTGTCGGTTCATGTCGCGGCGCTCGCCGCCGGTCTGCGCCGGGCCGGCATTCCCTGTCGCGTTCTCAATCTCGAGCGCACGGCGCCGCAGTCCGACGAGTACCTCCGGTTCCGGAGCCTGCCGGTGCTCGGCTATCAGCTTCTCAAGCACACCCTGGGCGGGTGGATCCTGCACACGCACATTTCCGGGCACGGCCGCCGGGGCTGGCTGATGGCGCTGCTCTGCGGTGGGGCGGCGTTGCGGGGTGCCGGAAGCGTCCTCAGCGTTCACTCGGGGCTGACCCCGGAGTATCTCGGACGGCGTGGTCGCTTTGGGCGCAAGCTGGTGCGCGTGGCGTGCCGTCTTTTCGATCGGGTCGTATGCGTCAGCGACGCGATTCGCGAGGCCCTGGTCCGCCTGGGTGCCGACCCCGCGCGACTCGAGGTGCAGTACGCCTTTCTCGGTGCCGATCGGTCGCAACCTGCCGCCGTTCCGCACGAGGTGCGAGCCTGGATGTCCGGCCATCGCCCGATCGTCGCCGCCACGATGGGGCGCCAACCCGAATACGGGCTCGATCTCCTGATCCGCGTCATCGCCGAGCTGCGCGCGACGTTTCCCGGCCTCGGTTGTATCGCCATGGGAAGCTGCGTGGATGCCGCCGCCCGGCAACTGGTCTGCGCGCACGGGCTGGAGAACGCCGTCCTGCTGGCCGGCGATGTCTCACACCGCGTGTGTCTCCAGGTCATCGCAAACGCGGACGCTTTTCTCAGGCCGACGTTGGCCGACGGCGATTCGCTATCCGTGCGCGAGGCCCTCGAGCTGGGGGTTCCCGTGCTGGCCAGCGACGCCGGCCGGCGACCGCCGGGAACCATCACCTTCCGGACCGGTGACCTGCACGACTTGCGCGCCAAGCTGCTGGCGCTCCTCGCCACGCCACCGCGGGCGGCAGGCGAACGGCGGCGCGCCAATCGACCGCGTGGGAGCGGCGACGGAATGGCCCAGTGGCTCGATCGCTACCGCCGGATCCGCGACCGCGGCGAGAAAACACCAAAACCGTGCATTCGACATGCGAGGGACTGACATGACGACGAAAGTCTTGGACAAGGTCATCCGACTCGGGAACATGGAGCTCAGCGAGATCGGACATCGCTCGTCGGAACGTCTGGCGCGTGAGCTCGATCGCATTCGCCTGCACTTCGGGGTCGAACAGCCGCGGTGGCTGAGACGGACCGAGCTCCCGTTCAAGGAGTACATCAAGGACCGGCTCTCGCGCCACTTCTACTTTTCGCCGCTGGGGCCGGAGGCCAACGCGGTGCGGGAAGTCATCTCGACGCAGTTTCCCCGCTGGTCGATCCAGGCGACGCGCGAGGCGCTCGAGCTGTGCGGGCACAAGGTAGCACTGCTCGGCTACGGCACCGTCGACCTCGGGCCCGTCATCCAGTGGCACCGCGATCCAATCAGCGGCAGACCCTGGCCGTGCCGTTTTTGGGCGGACTACGATCCCGTCGACGACCCCACCTTCGGCGACGTCAAGGGTATTCAGGAGCTCAACCGCCACCAGCATCTCGTGCGGCTGGCGAAGGCATATTTCATTACTGGGCGCGAGCGCTATGCGCGCGAGGTCGTCGACCAGCTCGAAAGCTGGGTGTCGCAAAACCCGTTAGGGCTCGGCATCAACTGGCACGATTCGCTCGAGATCGCCTTGCGCGCGATTTCCTGGATGTGGAGCCTGTCCTTCATCCTCGAGTCACCGACGTTGACCGAGCGCTCCGCGGAACGAATCGGGTTGTCCTTGTTCAGCCAGCTCGACCATGTCTATCGCTATCCGTCGGTGTACTTCAGCCCCAATACGCATGTGCTCGGGGAGGGAGCGGCGCTGCTCATGGCCGGCGTCCTGTTCGACAGCCTGGATTCGTCCGAGGCCTGGCGAATCACGGGCGAGCAGCTACTGTTCGATGGTCTCGAGCAGCAGGTGCTCGAGGACGGCATGCACGCCGAGCTGTCGAGCTATTACCACTGCTACGCGACCGACCTCGTCATCCAGGCGGTCGCGCTGTGCCGGCGCAACGGCATCGAGGTTCCGGCGCCCGTGACCACGCATCTGGAGCAGATGCTCGAGGTGGTCGCCTGCCTGCAGCGTCCCGACGGCTCGCTGCCTCTGCTTGGGGACGATGATGGCGGCCGCGCGCTGATGCTCGGGCGCCGCGACTACCGCGCCTTCACGGACGGGCTGTGCACGGGAGCCGTACTGTATGACCGGCCCGACTTCAAGTTCCTCGCCGGAGAGCTGGCGGAAGAGACGTTCTGGTTTCTGGGCCCACAGGCGGCCGCCGACTTCAACCGCATCGAGGCGCGGCCGCCAAGCTCGCTGGACGCCGAGCTACGCAGCGCCGGATATGTCGTCCACCGTTCCGGGTGGCGCCCGCTCGACCAGCAGCTCATTTTCGACTGCGGCGAGCTCGGCTGGCTCGCCGGTGGGCACGGGCATGCCGATGCCTTGAATCTGACGCTGTTCGCCGCGGGCCGCGAGCTGCTCGTCGATCCCGGAACCTACGTGTACAACAGCGCTCCGGAGTGGAGGGACTACTTTCGCTCGAGCCGAGCCCACAACGTGGTGGAGGTCGACGGTGAGCCGCAAAGTCTACCCGGGGGGACGTTCCAGTGGCGCCAGAAAGCCGATGCGAGTCCGCTACGCAGTTTTTCGGCGCCGGGGTTGTGCTATATGGAAGGCGAGCACCGGGGATACTGTCGGCTCGCGCACCCCCTCGTGCATCGCCGCCGCGTGCTGGCGGTGCAGACGTGCTACTGGGTGGTGCTCGACGAGCTCGTGGGCAGTGGCGAGCACACCTACACGTGGCATTATCACTTCGCGCCGCAGGCGGACCTGAGCCTGCCGGCCGATCGTCAGGTCGCGGGCGTGCTGGAGGCCCGCGCCGAGCTGGAGAACACCGGTCTGCAGATCGACCTGGTAGCCACCCACGCAGCGAGCGCCGACAGCGTGGTTGGCCGCACCGATCCGGTCCAGGGCTGGCAGTCGCCGCTGTACGGCAAGCGGCTCCCCGCGCCGGTATTGAACGTCACCGCCGCCGGCACGGCGCCGCTGGCGGCGATCTCGGTGTTGACGCCCCTCGAGCGAGATGCCGCGGGCGCGCTCAGGGGTCCGTGGCGGGCCGCGGCGCCAATCGCTCTCACCGACGGCGGCGCCGTCGGCCTCCGTCTGACCTGGGACGAGGCGGTGGAGGACCTCATCGTTTTCTCGCCGGCCGGCGAAGCCATGGCGCTGGACGATCTACAGCTCCATGGCCAGGTGTTCTGGATTCGCCTCCGCAAGGGCGAGCCCGCGGGGCTGCTCGCCATCGATGCGCGGTTTGCGCGCACCCGGAGCAAGACGCTGCTTGCAGTTGACGCCCCCGTTTGCTACGCCATTTCGCCGGCCACGGAACGCGCCGGGCGTTCGCTGTCCGGACATCATCACGGGTCGGGACGATAGGAGCATCGCGATGTGCGGCATCTGTGGAGTCGTCGATTTCAACAGCGCCGGCAAGAGCAACGCGGGTGTGGTGCGAGCGATGGCGCGGCAGCTCGCTCATCGCGGACCCGATGACGAGGGTTTCGCCTCCCTGCCGCATGCCGACCTCGGTCATCGCCGGTTGAGCATCATCGACCTGGAAGGCGGACGGCAGCCGATGACCAACGAGGACGGCTCCATCGTCGTCGTGTTCAATGGCGAGATCTACAACTTCCAGGAGCTCGCCTGCGGCCTCGAAGGGTGCGGGCATCGCTTTCGCACGCGCTGTGACACCGAAGTGATCGTGCACGGCTACGAGGAGCAGGGGGAGCGCTACATCGAGCACTTGCGGGGCATGTTCGCGATCGCGCTGTGGGACCGCCGGCGCGAATCCCTGTTGCTGTGCCGGGACCGCTTGGGAATCAAACCGCTCTACTTTTTCCATGACGGCGGCCGCCTGGCATTTGCCTCGGAGCTGAAAGCCTTGCTCGAGCTTCCGGGCATGGCGCGCGAGATCGACCCGGAAGCTCTGGAGCTCTACCTGTCCCTGCGCTACGTCCCGGGACCGCTGACGATGCTCAAGGGCATCTTCAAGCTGGAACCGGGCCATCTCGGGGTTTTCGATCGCGCCGGCTGGCGCATGCGGCCGTATTGGGACCTGGCCTCGTTTGCGCCGCAAGACGCCATGGCGGACGCGGCGCACGAGCGGTTCGCCGCCGTTCTCGACGACAGCGTCCGCCTGCGGCTGATCAGCGACGTGCCGCTCGGGGTCTTCCTGAGCGGCGGCCTTGACTCCAGCGCGATCTTGTCGGTCATGAGTCGGCTCGCAGATGGAACGCCCGTGCAATCGTTCGCGGTCGGCTACGAGGCGGCCACCGCCGAGGAGGACGAGGCAAACGAGCTCGGTTTTGCGCGCCTCGCCGCGAAGGCGTTTGCCAGCGACCACCACGAGCTGCGCGTGCTCCCGCGCCAGCTCAGCAGCTTCCTGCCCACGCTCGTGTGGTACATGGATGAACCGCTGGCCGATCCGACCTGCATTCCGCTCTTCCTGATGTCGCAGCTTGCCCGCAAAGACGTGACGGTAGTCCTGTCGGGGGAAGGGGCCGACGAGATCCTGGCCGGGTACAGCATCTATCGCCGCATGCTGTTTCTGGACCACCTCTATCCGTGGGCGTCGTTCGTGCCCGCGGGCCTGGTGGGGCTGTTGCCGGGCGAGGCATTTCGGGCTTACGGCCGCCTCGTGCAAAGTCCTCTGGCGCGCCGCTATCGCGGCGTCTCGCGAGGTCTGCGCCCCGAGCTGTGCAACCGTCTGCTTGGCAGAGGTGGTCGCGGAGGGGCGGCCAGCGGGGTCGTGGACGCCGTGTTCGACCGTCACTTCCGCGCCGTGGAGGGCCGCACGCCGCTGGATCAGATGCTCTACGTCGACCTCAAGGTCTGGCTCCCGGACGACCTGCTGCTCAAGGCGGATCGCATGACCATGGCCAACGCCCAGGAGCTCCGCGTTCCTTTTCTCGATCACAAGCTCGTGGAGCTCGCCGCGACCCTGCCACCCCACCTGAAGCTCGGCAAGCATCAGGGCAAGCTGTTGCTGCGCGAGGTCATGGCGACCGTGCTGCCGCAGCAGATCTTGACGCGCCCCAAGAAAGGCTTTCCGGTACCCACCGCGCCGTGGCTCCGGGAGCCCCTGAAGGAGCTGACTCAGGATCTCTTGCTCGGTCCCGGGGCCGCGTGCTCGGCGCACGTCGACACCGGGGTGGTGCGGCAGCTCGTCGGGGAGCACCAGCGAGGAGAACGGGATCGCAGTCAGGAGCTCTGGACGCTCCTGATTTTCGAGCTCTGGCACCGCGTGTTCGTCGATCGCCGGCTGGCGCCGGAAAGCGACGGCGTTGGTTGCCTGGCAGGCGCGGCGCGGCGCGCGGCGATGTCGGCCGCGGCTACAGTGGGAGCAGTACCATGATTGCAGGACACGACATTATCTGTTTCGCCAACGATTGGGATAGCGACCCCCTCAGCAAGAAACACATCATGGTGCGTTTAGCGAAGGCGAACCGCGTGCTCTGGGTGGATTCGATCGGCGTCCGCCGCCCGCGCGCCACCGCTCGCGACGCCCGGCGGGTCGCGAGCAAGCTGCGGCGTTTTCTGTGCGGGGTTCGCCGGGTAGAGGCCAACATCCACGTGCTGTCGCCGCTGGCACTGCCGCTGCACGACCAGGCCTGGGCGCAGCGCCTCAACGGCGTGATCGTCGCGGAAAGCGTGCGCGGCGCGTGCCGCCGGCTGGGGTTTCGCGAGCCGATTTCCTGGGTGTTCACGCCGACCTGCGCCAACATTGCCGGCGCGTTGGACGAGGCGCTCATCGTCTACCACTGCGTCGACGAATACACGGAGTTCACGGGCACAGACGCGGCGGCGGTGGGAAGCATGGAGCGAGAGCTCATGAACAAGGCGGATCTGGTCGTCGTCTCGTCGGCGCCGCTGCTTGCCGCCAAGCGCGAGGCGAATCCGTACACCTATCTGGTCCAGCACGGAGTGGACGTGGCCCATTTTCGGCAGGCCTGCATGAGCACAACCGAGATGCCCGCGGATCTGGCCGCGATTCCGCGCCCGCGGCTAGGTTTTCACGGCCTCATCGCCGATTGGATCGACCTGGCGCTGCTCGCCGACGTGGCCCGCGCCCGGCCGGACTGGTCGATCGTGCTGCTGGGCAAGATCGACACGGACCCTTCTGCGGTTGCCGCTCTTCCCAACGTGCACCTCATGGGTCCGCGGCCGTACGGCTGGCTCCCGTCATACTGCAAGGGGTTCGACGTGGCGCTGGTGCCGTTTGTCGTCAATGACCTCACTGTGGCCGCCAATCCGCTCAAGGTGCGGGAGTATCTCGCAGCGGGGCTGCCCGTGGTGTCGACAGCGTTGCCCGAGGTGGAGCGGCTGGGAGAGTTGGTGCGGATCGCTCGCCGGAGCGACGACTTCGTGGGGGAGATCGCCGGGCTGCTGGAGGAAGGCGACACCGGGCCGCGGCCGTGGGTGTCCCGGCGTATGGACTCCGAATCGTGGGATGCCAGGGTGAGAGAGTTGAGCGCGCTGGTAGTGGCGGCTCTGGGCCGGGCACGCCCCGCGGAGGGAGCGGCGGTGCGCTCTCCTGTGGGCGTGGGCTCGCCCCGGGCGACCTTGCGCTGAGGCTGCTGGCGCGGCACAGGCGTGCGGCACCCGTAACTAGGCCGAGACGAGCCCGATGCGGATGGCGTAGCGAACCAGGCCGGCGGTGCCATGGATGCCGAGCTTTTCCATGATGTTGCCGCGATGGGTCTCGACCGTCTTGACGCTGATTCCGAGGATGTCGGCGGCTTCTCGCGTGGTCTTGCCCTCGGCGACGAGCTGAAGGACCTGGCGCTCGCGCGGCGTCAGCGGATCGTCGGACAGCTTGTCGCCCCGCAAGTAGGCGTCCACGAGGAGATGGGAGACCTCGGGGCTGAGGTAGACCGCTCCTCTGAGCACCTCGCGGATTGCTCGCACGAGATCGTCGCGAGCTTGCGTCTTGAGCACGTATCCCTTCACTCCGGCGCGCAAGGCGTTGACGACGTACTCGTCTTCGGAATGCATGGTAAGGGCGATGATCTTCGTTTTCGGCGACACTTCCAAGATCTGTTGAGCCGCGTCCAGGCCGTTTAGGTCCGGCATCGCCAGATCGGTAATCACGACGTCGGGTTGCGTCTTGCGTGCCAGCTCCACGGCCTGGAATCCGTTTTCCGCGTGCCCCACGACCTCGAAATCGGCGCGGCTCAGGAAGCCGTCGAGAAATTCGAGAAACATGACGTGATCCTCACAAAGAAGAACGCGGATGGCCACGTCACACCTCCAAAAAAGGTGAACCGGCTGATCTCCCAGAGAGCCTGGAATAGCCGGGAGCTCGCTGAGGGTTATCTGGAGAAAATGTAGTGGTATTCCCTGACCGCCGCAACCGGTTTGCCGGCCGCGCGCTCGCCGCCGGCGCCGGCGCCGGCGCCGGCGGAATTCCAATTGACGCCGCCGGCGGATACCTGTATATAGGGATCAGGACCGTTCCAAACGGTGCCTTCTTGCTCACAGCAGTGATGCCGGGAGAGGGGCGAAGCTACTGGCGAAGCATGAACATACTGATCGTTGAAGATGACACGGACCTCCGCGAGTCGCTCGTCGAGACGCTTTCGGGCCTCGGGCACAGCGTGGCGAGCAGTGCGGATGCAGAGCGTGCGGTACCGCGGTTAGGTAACGTAGACCTTCTCATTACTGACGTGCATCTCCCGGGAATGACCGGGCTGGAGCTGTTGAAGACGGCCAAGCGGGAGCATCGGGCTCCCGAGGTACTCGTGATGTCCGGCTATGGAACGATCGCGGCCGCGGTGGAGGCGATGCGCGAGGGGGCGCGCGGCTACCTGACAAAGCCGTTGTCCCCGATGGAGCTGATGGAGCACGTGCGCGCGGTCAGTGAAGTGGTGCGGCTGCGGGACGGGTCGGCCGCGGGACGGCGCGGCATGCTCGTCGGGTGCAGCGCCGCCATGGCGCGGGTATTCGAGGACATCGACCTGGCCGCAACCTCGGCCATGCCGGTGCTCATCTCCGGCGAAACCGGATCCGGCAAGGAGCTGGCGGCGAGCGCGGTGCACGAGCTGTCGGCGCGCCGGGATGGTCCTTTCGTGGCGGTCAACCTCGGCGCTCTGCCGCGCGAGCTCGCTGACAGCGAGCTGTTCGGCCACGAAAAGGGCGCGTTCACCGGCGCGCTGCAGCGGCGCCGGGGACGGTTCGCGCTCGCCAAGGGCGGGTCGCTGTTCCTCGACGAGGCCAACTCGCTGCCGCTCGAGCTGCAACCGAAGTTGCTCCGCGCCCTGGAACCCGGCGAAGTGTGGCCTGTCGGCGCCGACCGCCCGGAAAAAGTTGACGTGCGCATCATCGCCGCGACCAACACAGACATCGAGCGGCTGGTTCTGGAGGGTCGCTTTCGCGAAGACTTGTTCTACCGCCTGAATGTGCTGCGTATCCATATTCCGCCGCTCCGGGAGCGACCGGAGGATATCCCGATTATCGCCACCGAGCTCATGCTCCGTGCCAGTCGGGAATGCGCAAACGGCCTACCCATCACCATCAGCGGCGCCGCAATCGCCAAGCTGCTGGTGCGCCAGTGGCCGGGGAATGTTCGCGAGCTCCTCAACGTGTTGCACCGCGGGCTCGCGCGCTCCTGGGCCGCCTCGACCCACAATGGCCGGTCTTCCGGCACGGTCACGGTGCAGGCAAAGGACCTCGACGAAGGGCCGAAGATGGAGCTCGCCTTTCGCGAGGCGAGAGGGCGGGTTGCTCATGAATGGGCGAGGCGAATGGTGACCACCGTGCTCAAGGCGACGGGGGGTAACGTCGCGGAGGCGGCGCGGCGCTTGCGCATGAGCCGCACCGCGCTGATTCGGCTCGTGAATCAGTACGAGCTCGACGCCTGACGCGGCGGCGCGCCGCCATCGCCCCCGGACCAGGCCGCAGAGGGCGCGACGCGAGGTCGCGCTAAGCTCTGCGGCGAGGTCACCCGAGAGGCCCCTCTCCACTCGTTCCAGCTCATGCTGATGGCGGGAGCGTTGCGCTGCGATGGCGGCGGCAGGCGAACGCCTTGCTCGTGCGGAGGCGGCGTGCCCGGCGGGTTCGCGGTGGGCAGCGCCGCCTGCCGTCTGGTTGGAGTGAAGCAACAACCTTGCCAAACTCTGGGCGTTCGCATGCGGCGCGTCCAGTCCGCTCGTGGGGCGCATCGCGATACGGCATCGGGGCCGAGCATGGGCACGACCGGGCAGTGGCGCCCGCGAAAAGTGTCCCACTTCTGTTCGCGGTCGCCGCGGTGGGCGGCGATCGGGAGTGCGGGTCACCGGGGGAAACCGCGCACCATGACGCCTTCCGCGCGACTGCCGGAAGACGCGGCCAGGCCCCTGCGGCACCTGTCTCCGCGCGGCGACACTCAGGCGCGCAGTCCGGGCGACCAATTGACGACGTGATCGACCTGCTCCGGGGCAACGAAGAGCTGCCCATGGCCGCGCTCACCGGGCTGACGACGCGGCTTGCGCGCGGAAGGCTTACGACGTTTGCGGCCGCGTCGCGATGGGAGTAGATTCGTGTTGAGCGCCAATGGCGGGGGTCGAGGTCAGCCAGACCTCTTGCGTCTCGCTATTTGCTAACGTAGAGTAGCGATATCTGGCTCCCCGAACCAGCCCATCGTATCCGCACCGAGGCGATAATGCCGCCAGTCAGAAGGGTAGGCGCCACCACGTTTTTCAAGAACCGGCTCCTGACGATCAGTGCCGCCGCCTCCGTCCTGCAGGCGGTGACGCAGAATCCGTCCGCCGGGAATGCACGTCTCGCCGCCCTGACGGGCCTTGGAGTGACGGCCGATACAAGAGACGGCGTCTTGCCCACGACGTTGCATCTCCTCGAAGCGATGGATTTCATCCAGGAGAGCGCGCAGCCCGGTGTGCGCTTTACGCTGACGCCTGTCGGCAGGCTTGTGCTGCAGCACGACCCGTACCTCGAGCGGCAAGCCACGGTCGCCCTCTTGGCGCTGTTGCTCTCCGAGCCGATGCGGGGCGCCCACCTTTTCGACTGGGCTGTGCGGGCCACCCTCCACAAGCTCCGGGCTTTCCGTCTTGATGCGTTGCGGCAGGACGTGAACCAGCTGGCGACTGCAGAAGGAGACCGTGGCGCCTACCAGTACCTTGATCGGGTCATGGAACATTTCATCCGGCCTGACCTCTTATGGTAGCATTTCACCGTGGGTCGAAATGCCGGCGTCGGTCGAATGTCGGGGCCTCAAGCTTGCACGCGACGCCATTCCAATAGGTAAAAAGCCGCCTGGGATGCGAGATGTGCTGGGGCCAGCGTCGCCAAAGTGTAAACCACATTCGACCGACGCCGAAATGCCTGAGGACTCCCGCGAGCCGCGATACGAGCCGCAGCGCCTCTTGGAGGACATGCCGGACCCGCTGTTCTGGGCCTGCGCATTCCTGCTGTTGCGTACCTGGCGGGACGCGTTCCCCAAAACTCCCGAAGCGACAGGGCGGGACGTGAGGGTGAATCTTCTTCCCGTGCTTCGCGGCGTCCTCGGGATGAAGGACAGAAGCAAGGCAGAGGAACAACTGTTCGTCAAGCTTCATCGCGAGGGACTCATCTCCAGTTCTGCGGTCTGGTGCTTGTCGGGCGCATCGCGGACTGAGGCAGGAGCGGCATCGACAATGGCCTTCGCGATGTGCTCAGGCAGCTTCGCTTCGATTCCGAGGGAGAAGCTCTCGCGCTCGGAGCGGAAAGGCACTTCGGTGAGGCTTGTCGCGCGCGCGCCTCGGCCGAGCCGGCGCCCCACGAAGGCCTGCGCGACGTTGCGGGAGCGCAACAGGTCGCCGAACAGATCGGAACGCCGAGCAACGTCGTCCTTCCCGACCCGTTAGCGCCGGCGATGACCGCAAACGCCCCGAAGTTGATCCCAAGTGGATCGAAGCATCGATGGTTCGTGGCGTCGATTCGCGTGATCACCGAACCCCCTCCAGTGCCCGCCGAAAGCGCGTTTCATCAGGCGCGAGGTCGCAGGCGCGTTGATAGGCCTCGCGTACGCTCTCCCGCGGGTACTTCAGCCATTGCCGTGCCTGGCCCAGGTTGAACCACGCCCAAGCGTGGCGGGTCGGCGGCGCGTCCATCTGCGTTACTCGTTCCAGATGCGCCAGGGCCTCCTGTAGGAGACGCGTGCGGGTCTGTTGATCGGCGGGTCGACGCGACCGCACCAGACTCCCGGTCAGCTTGAGCTTGGTCTGCGCGAGCTCGTGCAGCGCTCGGACGTCTTGCAAGACGAGGTCGCCTGCTTGTACGAAGAGCTTGTGAGCCCGCTCTTGGCGGCCGAGGCGACGCTCGAGGATGGCGGCGTCGAAGGCATCGCGCGCGGCCAGGAGATCAGGCAGCTCATCCAGGAGCACCTTGGAGCGAGCCTCATCCCCAGCATCCGCGTATGCCGTAGCGAGCGCCATCAGCGCAGACGCGTAGGTCGACCGTTCCGTGGTCTCGATTCCTGCCACCAGCGCCTCGGCTGCCTTCAAATCGCCAACCGACGCATGCTCGCGTACCAACGCCGCGGCGATGGACGGTGAATGCATCCCTGTGTGCCACGCGCGCTGAAGCGCGGTCCTCGCGGAGGCGTGGTCGCCCGTGGCCTTTCGGTAGGCATGGTCACTCAGCACTCGCAGAGCGACGTACTCGGGGTGAGCAGGGAGGGTTACACGGAAGTACGTACGTCCTTCATCAAAGTCGAATGTCGGTGACGGTGAACCGTTCTCGCCCATGCTCCGCCGAATCTTGGGTAGCCCCGTCCCACGCCCCTCGGCGAGCCTGAGCTCCTCGAGGTACTCGCCAATCCGACGGTTGCGCGCTGGCACCGGGGGCATCGGCGCGCTCCCATCCAAGTGCATGGGCTTGATACCTTGCACGGGTCCTGGGTAGCTGATGATCTCAATCCGGTTGGGGTAAAGGTAAACTTTCGCCGGCTCTACCGAGCTCTCGTAGCTGCGATGATAGATCGCGTTGACGAGCGCCTCGCGTAGGGCGGGCACCGGAAAGCTGAGCCAGCCACTTGTCTGGACGTTTGAGCTGCTCTTTTCGAGGTGTCGCGTGGTCATGCTCTCGAGGTGAGCGAGGCACTGCCGCACCTGATGATGCAGGGGACCACGAAAGACGTGCTCGGAGATGGTGTTCCCACCGGCGTCGTCATGAAACTCCACCACCTCGACTCGCGCGCCTCGAAACCAGCGCTCGGGCTCCAGGGAGAAGAACAAAAGAGCGACGTTCCGTGGGACGGAGTGACCATTGACCAGGGTCACGATCTGCATTGCGCGGTACACGCGTTCTGCGTCCGGCTCGTCGCGCAGCATGCTTTGGACGTCCCGAAGAAACTCTCGGACGAGCGCAAAGCTCAGATCCTCGTTGGTCGCGCCCGAAGCACGACGATCGTCGAAGGGGACCCGGGCCGTCTGCTGCATGAGCGTGGTCAGGATCGCATCACGAGCCTCTATCGTTGCGCTGCCGACCCGCACCCAGTACTTGCGCGCACCTTTCGGATCGTCTGGAGCCTGGTGAGGCCGAATATCGGAAGCAGGAGCCCAGAGCACGAGGAGCCGCTTGCCATCGAGCTCGACGACGTCCATGACCGGCACGTAGGAGGGTTCGATGCGGTTGCAGCTCCCACGGATCCACTTTTGCGCATTTTCGATTGCGCGGTCTTCGAGTCCCTCCACCGGGCGCACAGCACTGCCCTTGTCCTGGTTTTCTGCTACTCCAAGGACGACGTAGCCGCCGTTGAGGTTCTGCAGATCGTTGGCGAAGGCGCAAAGCGTCTTCACGACCTGCACGCCGGTCGTCTCGACGTTCCAAGTCGCCTTGAGCTCGATGCGAGCCGTCTCGACGGCGCCGCCGACCAGCTCCTCAATGCCGATGGGTAGAACGCTCTTCATGCGCCGGGTTGCTCTTGTGGAGCTCGCGGTAGGCCTCCGCGATGCGCGGCAGGTCGTCGTCGACGGTCTTCTCCTTCCGCCGAAGCACGCGCACGACGGAATGCCCGTTGACGTCGCCAGGATTGCCGCGGATCCCGTCCGGCAGGACGATGCCCAGGCGCCCGCCGGGCTTGAGCCAGTCGAGGCAACGCGCGATGAAGAGCACCTCGGGCGCCACGCTGCCCTGAAACCGCCCCGTGTTCCGGAAGCCGCCGCGGAGATTCTCCGGCGTCGCCTCGGCGCCCGGCTCGAAGATGGCGATGTCGATCGACTGCGTCCGACCGTCGACCTTCATCTTGAAGTCGGGGACCATATCCTCGACCGAGATGCCGTACTCGTGGAAGAGCGCCCGGGCGATGCACTGCCGTACCTGCTCCTTGGGGGTGTCCTTCACGGGCAAGCCGGTGATGTAGTCGAGAAGCTTGCCTTTCTCGAGGGAGGTGACCTCGTCGTGGCCGGTCTGGTCGATCTCTTCCACGTCGAGGTCACTCATGGTCGGGCTTCTCCTTCTGGTCCGCGTCGGAGCTGCTCGCGGCGCCGCCTTCGCGGACCCAGGCGTCGACATCGTCTCGCTTGAACTTCCAGAAGCGGCCGACCTTGTAGCCGGGCATGCCCTTGCCAGTGACCCAGGCGTATATCGTATCCTTACTGACGCCGAGGTACTCGGAAACCTCGTCTACTGACAGCCACCGGTTATCCATTGTCGCGCGCTCTGCTGCAATGGTTCCACACGCGACCGTGCGTCCGACAGCGACTCTATCACTCGCAGCGCCATCGTGTCAATCGGATTTGGTAGGGTTTGGTGTGATGAGGCCCGAGTGTGACCGGCGGAGTCTGGCGGGAACGACCTCGCCTACCGGCGCCACGCCTTTCCAGGATGCGCCCGATTACGCCGTTCTCAGGTATGCGAAAAAATGGCGAAAGGGACGATCCGCGACCCACAAAAAAACGCCGTAACCCGTACGGTTACGGCGTTTCTTCCAGTCGGGGCGCGGAGATTTGAACTCCGGGCCCCCTGCTCCCAAAGCAGGTGCGCTACCAGGCTGCGCTACGCCCCGTTCGCCAATCTCGGCTCACCGATTATACCAGACAACGCCGCCACTTGCCAGGCCATCATGGCCCCTGGATCCACCGGCTGTTCTCCGCCGTCGGTGCGCCGGTAGCCGCCGACCGCAGCCCTGCGCCCACCGCAGCCCTGCGCCGACCGCGCCCGCTCACGGACCCACTTGACAATACGACACCTAAGTGTCATGTTACAGTGTATGGATTCTGAGGCCCCCCCAAGCTATTCGATCGGCGAGCTCGCCGAACACGCCGGCGTGAGTCGGCGCGCCGTGCGGTTCTACGTGCAGCGCGGGCTCATCGGACCGCCCGTAAACCGCGGGCGCGGCAGCTACTACACCGAGGACCACCTGGCGGCAATCAACCGGATCCGTTCGCTGCAGCGGGGTGGCCTGACCCTGGATCAGGTGCGGGAGCATTTCGGCGAAGATGCGGCGGGCAGCCGGAGCGCGCCGCCGCACGGGGAGCTCGTCCTCCGCATCGAGCTGCAGCCGCACGTGGTGTTGGAGGTGCGTGCGGACCGACTGCCAGACAGCGGCACGGTGATGAAGTTGCGGGGCGCCTGCTGCCGAATCCTCGCGGGAGAGAATCCTGACACCGAGCATGACGCGTTTGCCAAGGAAGGAGAGGCCGAGAGCCATGAGTGAAGCGGGTGGATTGTTTGCAGGCGGGCGGCGAGTGCCCCTGACCGGTGTAGCGATCGATGTCGAGGTCAGACACCTGGGTGCCACGGTGTCCGTGGCGCAGCGCTACATCAACGGCGAGGACGTTCCCGTGGAGGCGATATACAGCTTTCCACTTCCGGAGTCCTGCGGCGTCTGCGGTTTCGAGGTCGAGATTGGGGGGAAGCGCGTCACGGGAATCGTCGAGGAACGAGAAACCGCGTTTCAGCGGTACGATGACGCCATGGAGGCGGGCCAAGGTGCATTTCTGCTCGACCAGGACCGCCCGAACATCTTTACTGCCAGTGTCGGCAACCTCCTGCCGCGGCAGGAAGCGGTCGTGCACCTTGCGTACGTGACCGAGCTCGAGCAGCGCGGCGACGCTATCCGTATTCTCATCCCGACGACGATCAGCCCGCGGTACGTGCCGCCGGAGCAGCTCGCCGGCATGGATCCGGCCGAGCTGGAGCACATCGCTCCACCGACGGTGGCGGGCCCGGTGCCCTATGGCATGCGCCTGGCAGTGGACATTGCCACTGCGGTTCCGATTCGCGCGATCGAGTGCCCGTCGCATGCCGCGCGGGTGGAGATGCGAGGCGCGAATGCGGCCCGGCTGGAGCTCTCGGGGCAGGACGTGCAGCTCGACCAGGACTTCGTCGCCACCGTGACGCTGGTGCAAGCGCACGCGGCGGCGGCGGTGGTCGCCCATGAGGAAGACGGTGGGCGGGCGGTCATGGTGAGCTTCGTGCCTGACCTCGCCGATCTGCCGCGGTGCTCGTCGGAAATCGTGTTCCTGATCGATCGTTCCGGGTCGATGGGCGGCGGGAGCATCGAGCAGGCGCGCAACGCGCTGTTGCTGTGCCTGAAATCGCTGGAGGCCGGCGACTTCTTCAACATCGTCGGGTTCGGGAGCAGCTTTCGCATGCTCTTCCCGCAAAGCGTGGCCTATTCGCAGCAGACATTGGACGAAGCATCGCACCATGTCCGCTCGCTGGCCGCGGATCTCGGGGGCACCGAAATCTTCTCGGCGCTCAAGGCGGTGCTGGATGCGCCGCTGCGGGATCCGTTGCCGCGCCAGCTTATTCTGCTGACCGACGGGCAGGTGGGGAACGAGAAGGAGTGCATCGACCTGGTGGCGCGGGCTCCGGGCAAGGCCAGGGTGTTCACGTTCGGGGTCGGGCACGGCGTCTCGGAACATCTCGTCCGCGGCCTGGCGAGGGCGTCGCGGGGAGAAGCGGAGCTCATTCATCCAAACGAGCGCATCGAGCCCAAAGTGCTGCGCCAGCTCAGCAGGGTGACGGCGGCTCACCTGGCGGATGTCGCGATGGATTGGGGCGCGCTCGCGGTGACAGACGTGACGCCGGCGCTGGCGCCACCGCTGTTTCACGGCGATTGCCTGACCGTCTATGCGCGTCTCACGGGTGGGTCGCCGTGCGAGGTAGCGATCACGGCGCGAGGACCGGACGGACCGCGGAGGTTTTCGGTATTCGTCGACCCCGAGCGGGCTCTTCGCGACCGCACGATCCCCACGCTGATGGCGCGGAGCGCCATTCGCGAGCTCGAGGAGAAAAGCTCGGTGCCCCCGCGGGATCCGGCGATGCGCGCCAAGATTGTGGCGCTGGCCAGGCGGTACGGCCTCGCCAGCAGCGAAACCAGCTTCGTTGCGGTCGAGCAGCGGCCAGCGGGCAGCCAGTCGCAGGCCGCCGAGCTCCGGAGGATACCCATCGCGCTGACGAAGGGCTGGCATGGCGGTCAGGTCGCGCGGGCAAGGGGAATCGCAGACATGGTCATGGGCTCGCCGCCGGCGCCAGGGGGGATGGCGGTGCGCGCTACCTTCGCGGCGTTCCCCGCGGCGGGGCCGCCGATGTCGCCCGCGCCGATGATGGCAGACCTCGGCTGCTTCGAGATGGAGGAGTCGCTGGAGGAGCCGCCTGAAGACCGTCCGACCCCGGCGCGGCGGCCGCGCGCGGCGCGAAAGGACAGAGCCGCGCCGGCGCCTGTGCCGAAGGCAGTGGCGCCGGCGGCGGAGGCGGCAGCTTGGCTCGACGACACGTTCTACAGAATGATCTTTGGGCAGCGGGCGAACGGCTCATGGGAACCTGGCAAGGAGCTGCTCGCGGCTCTGGGATTGGGCGCGGAGACCATCGACAGGCTGGCGGCCGAGCTATCCGCCGCGAGCGAAGAGGCGCGGATCCTGGTGACCACGCTCGCTGTTGCTCGGGCGTTGCGACGTGATTTCGCCGCGCACCGCGACATGTGGCGGCTACTCGTGGAAAAGGCGGAACGGTGGGTGGCCGCACAGGCCTTCGCGCCACCGGCAGGCTTCGCGACGCTCGCGGAGTGGGTGGAGGCGCGGTTGGCGTAGCGGGGTGCCCAAGCGCTCGGTCGGCGTTGCGGGCGTCGTCCATACTTTCGGCCACGCCTGGGTGTACGGGCCTCCGGTCCGCTCTTCGGAGGAGCTCCGTGAGGGTCGGAGGCCCGCGCACCCAGGACGGCGCTGCCCTTATGCGCGGCTGCTCGGGACGGGGCGACTCGCCCTGCAACCGTCAAATTTCCGCCTCGCGATTCGCCGGCGTCCGTTCGCAGCCCGCTCAGAGTGACGGGGCGCAAACCATCTTGTCCATACATGCTTTTCAACACTCTAACCGCCGACTGCTTTCACCCCTGGTTAATTTTTCCGTGGTGAATCGACAATTAGGTTCACTCGGAAGAAGCGAGCTCGATCTCGCCGGGACCAGACCAGGTTCAGTGGCCTCGCGGCCGACTCGTCAGGTCTCTCGGGGCGGGCCTCCAACCCGCTCGGTTCTACCCCGTCATGCGCGCAGCGCTGGCGTTTGGGATAGATCCTGATCCGGAGCAGCACAACTCAGAGGATTCCTTCCGAAGAATGCTCTTCATATCGCCCCCGTCAGGTTAGGGTAGCGCTTCCCAGCCCCGGCCGTCCGCAAGACGCTCTGCTTCTCGGCGGCTTTCTTGCTTCCATTGCTACCGCCAAGAAGGAAAACACGTGACCAACGGCGCCGGCGCATTTCGGCAATGACTCCGACAAGCCATGCCCGACCGCCATGATTGAATTGTTGCCATTTCGTGAGCCGTCCGATCCAGCGGCCGACCATTCGAATACAAGCCATGAGCCTTTGTTTTTCTCGATCGCCAAGCTCAGGACTCGAGCGTTTTGCCTTGAGCTCTTTCCGATAATTCGTCAAGTCCCTGACGAGCTCCATGATCCGAGCCCGTACGCTGGCAGTGACCCGTTCTCTCGGCAATCGTCCGTGCTTCTTGCTTGCCAGACCACGCCGCGCGAGAACATAAGCAGCGGCGGCCTGCCGATGAATCGCCGTGTGGTACCGATACGGCGAGATGGAGATCCTTTCCATACTTTGGTGGCACGAAAAGACCGCCACCTATACGGGGTGCGTTTTTTCCCTTTTCGACGAGATGCGAAAGCGCCGCCTCCAATCGAAAATGGCCTGTTTCGTCCACCAGAATGCGTAGATGCGGATTGCCGTTCTTGGTCTTGTCGCCGCGACAGATCAGGCGATTGCGCCGTCGAGCACGCCATTCGGCATTGGAGATCTTGCCTTTGCATCGTTCCTCAAAGGCTTTTCGGCCTCCGAAGATCGCGGGCGGAACCGTTCCAGCCTTTTGGTGGGCAACCAGCTCGTCGTGATCCTTGCGTAGTTTCTTCAGCCTTGAATCATAGCCTCCGAGTGCTCGTTCGAGGCGCTCGGCTTTCGATCGCTTCTTCTCAGTACGAGCAATCTTCTCCTCGAGGGCTGCTATCTGGCCCGGAAGACGCTCCTTTTGGGAAGCCAGGATCTCGGTTGCCCATTGTATGGCCTCATCTACGTAACGACTATTGAGGCCGTGAAGATCCTGACCTTGTATCTTGAGATCTTCCCGCGTGCGTCCTTCTCGCAAGGCGTTGTAGGCCCATCTGGCCGCTCGACAAAAGAGGCGCAGCTCCGTGTCGAGCACGGTTTCTCCTGGCGCTTTCCACGGGTTCGGCATCGTTTCAAGGGTGCGATCCGTCTCAGGAAACCGCTCGCTCTGGATCGTCTGGACCCGCAACCCCGTAGGACTCGCGGTTGCGGTTACCAGCGCGACGACCGACCTCCTCCTGCCCGCCGAGCATGCCCTCGAGCTGATCATCGACGGCGTGTGGACGCGACAGGACGGGCTCGGAATGACCCTACCCCGCCTTTCCGCCGGGGCACACGTCCTCCAAGTGGCCGTTGGCGATGGTTGCGGCAACGTGAGCGACTGGCGGCGCCTGGAGATCGCCATCGACGATGACTCCCCCACCGTGCGCGTGGTGAAACCACGCCTCAACGGCTGGGTCATCCATGATCGGCCCTTTACCGCCGCGGTTTCCCTCGGCGACTTCGGCAGCGGCATCAGCACCGCCGAGCTGATCTGGCGCGAAGGCGAGGGCGAGTTTTCAGTCGAGCAGCGGCTTTGCTCCTTTTCCGGTCCATGGTTGATCGGTCCTTATGCGCACTCTCGGGAGTGCCGCGTGTCCGAGAGTTTGCCGATCGGCAGGCGGCAGCTCGTCCTGCAGGTCCGCGATCGCGCCGGCAATCGCACCGAGCAGGTCCATTTCGTGAACGTCATTCGACTGCCGGCGGTGATCGGCGCCGGCAGCCTGGTCTCCAAGTAGCAACGCTCGGGAAGGTCAGCGGGGCGGAGCCGGGCGGGGCGCCGCCTCGCGCTCCGCGAGCACCCCGGCAAGAATAGCCTCGACATCGAGCTGCATGACCGCAGCGATGAGGTCCTTGTTTTCCAGCACGGCGGCGGCGCTCGGGTGGTCAAGGAACCCGACGATGTCCTCGCGGTCGATCATGGCCAGGATTTCGGGGTCACGGGCAAGCGCCACGAGCTCGGGTCGCCGGGTGAGCCGCGTGATGTCCGGGTGCGCCCCAAACCGCTGCAGGAGGACGGGGTCAGCGATCACTGTGTAGAGATCACGGATCATGGCCTGCCGGCGCGCGTCCACCGGGTTCAGCCGGTCGACCACGGGCGAAAAGACGGACCCGTCGATGCCGCGGCTCATGGCTTCCAGCTCCCGCGAGAGCGGCGGAAGCTCTTCCGGGCGTCGCACAGGCGAGGGCGATTGTGGCGGATGCGCGCCGGGCGCGATGGGCGCACTGGCCGGCGCTGCCGTCGCCGCGGTTGCGCCGCGTATCGGTTGATCCTCCCGCGAATGGCGAGCGGCATCATCGACGCGTGCGACCGCGGAGATGCCGACAAGCACGAGCAGGGTCAGGAGTCCTCCCCAGACCGCCCCCACTGCTGCCCCCGCGAGTCGCTCGGCTCGGGAGCGCGGTATCTCGTCGCGCTCCTTGCGGCGCTTTTCTCGCCGCCCGATCAGGAGCGACATGAGGGCGGCGGCAACTACGTAGACGGACAGACCGGCTGCAACGTCCGCGGCCAGCGCCTGCACACCGCGCGGCACAATCGTACTGCCGCGCACCAGCGGCGCGAACAGAGGGCCGAGCGGTCTGGCTAGCAAGCCGCCGAGAAGAAAGGCCGCGAAGGCGGAGACAATACGCAGGACCCCTCGCATGTATCCAGCCACGGCCAGGGCAGCGACAAACAACAGGCCGAAAAGTGAGATGGCGATGGAAGGTTCCTCCTGGGGCCAGATCCATCACTGGCGTCTCCGCCAAGCTTATCACGGTCTCGGCACGGCCGCGAGCCAACGCGGCATGGGCGAGCTGAATCCACCGCCTGCTCTCCGTCGGCGTGGCAGTCCCTCTCCGTTCCCCATGGGCGCGCGGATAAGACGGATGCCGCTTCCTTTCCCCCTCCCCCCGCTTGCGGGTGCCCACTAGTTCCGCAACGATGACGGCTCTTTATTGGTTTCGGGTAGCTGCGGAGCTCCTGGAGAGCAAGCGCCGGCTCGCCGGTGATACCCTGCGGCCGGCGAGCGCGCTGCAGGTGACGGAGGCGGAGCGGCGCGACGGCCAGGATGCGGTGGTGAGCGGGTGGCGGCGGAGGGCTGGTGAGTCGAGGCCGGGTTTTTGGGGAATTTCCCGGCCGGATTTTCGTTAGATGTTTTATCTCATCGGAAAGTAGCCGGTCCGTCGTTTGATCCTGGCGCCCCTTGATGGGAAGGTATTTCAAGAGGCTCAATATGGAATCCGAGGAGGCGAGAACAACATCGCCAGCGGCGCATTTGCGACCGTGCCGGGCGGACACTCCAACACCGCTGCAGGCCAGAGCAGCTTCGCCGCGGGCAACCACGCGAAGGCCCTCCACAACGGCTCCTTCGTCTGGGCTGACACGGCGATCGGCGGCGACCTGGAGGTACCATCGACTCCCCCTCCGACCGGTTCATAAGCACCTCCATAGGCGCGTACCTCAGCCGCGGCGGCGCGTGGACGAACGCCTCGGACCGCGCGCTGAAGGACGGCTTCCAGCCGGTCCAGGGCCGCGAGGTGCTGGAGCGGGTCGCCGCGCTGCCCATCAGCACGTGGAGCTACCGGGCCGAGGATCCCTCCACGCGGCACCTGGGCCTCACGGCGCAGGACTTCGCCGCTGCGTTCCGCCTGGGCAACGGAGACAAGACCATCTCGACGATCGACGCGGACGGCGTGGCTCTGGCCGCCATCCAGGGCCTGCACCAGATCCTGCAGGAGAAGGATGCGCAGCTCGCCGCGCAGCAGGAGCGCCTCTCGAGCCTGGAGCAGCGGAACGCCAACCTGCAGCTACGTCTGGAGGCTCTGGAGCGCAAGCTCGACGCGCAGCCCTGATTCCGGCGAGCGGCCGCGAGCGATGCGAACGGACTCCGCACCGCGAGAACCGGGTCCCTCCCTCCACGAGCGCGGGGAGGCGAGGTGGGGGTATCCGTGAGGCGCTTTCCGCGTAGCTCGCAGCGGCGCCCGTTGCAGGAGGGCAAATGTCGCAAAATCAGGCTACAACGCAGCCGACGACACGACTGGCCGTCCACCGGCACCGCACCACACGATCCGGAGAAGCGAAATGGCTCTCGAGTTTCACGATCACCGCGCCGACCTGGTCTCTTGGGCTTTCGGCCTCGGCGTGTCCCGCGAGGCGACGCAGATCTATGCCGCCGCGGACACGATCGACCTGCACATCGAGAGCTTCGTCTGGACGCGCGCATTCGGATACGACCTGGCACGCCGGCACGGCCGGGGGCTGCTCGCAGGCGGCTACTACTCGCAAGTCGATTTCCCGCGGCTCCTGGAAGCCGGCATGACGGGGAGCGTCTGGAGCATCTGCACCAACCCGCTGCGGCTTCGCGGCCAGCGCACCCGCATCTCCCTCGAAAACCTCCGCCACCTGCGCGCTCTGATCGAGGCCCACCCCGACGAGCTGCGCGTTGTGACCGACCACGCGGGCTATGTCGACGCCCGCCGGCAGGGCAAGCACGCCTGTTGGCTCGCCATCCAGGGTGGCAATGCTCTCGATTCCCAGCCGGGCGATCTCGAGCGCATCCCCGACAACCTGGTTTCGCGCATCACCGTCGTTCACCTCACCAGCTCGACGCTGGGCGCTACCAGCTCGCCGCTGGCGCGGGCGGACTCGGGGTTGACGGAGCTCGGCCGAGACTACATCCGCGCGATGAATGCCGGGCGCATCCTTGTCGACCTCGCCCACATCAGCCGGCGCGGTTTCTGGCAGGCGCTCGAGGTTCACGACCGCTCGCAACCCGCCATTGTCTCCCACACGGGTGTCTGCGCCGTTCACGACCTGTGGCGCAACATCGACGACGAGCAGATCAAGGCCATTGCGGCGACAGGCGGCGTCATCGGGATCGTTTATCACAGCAGCTTTCTGGGTGGTCCTACCTGGACGGGATCCGCCCGGGCGATTGTGGACCACATGGCCCACGTCGTGCGCGTGGCCGGGGATGATTTCGTCGCGCTCGGCAGCGACTGGGACGGGCTCATCGTGACGCCCAAGGACATGCGCACGGTGCTCGAGCTACCGGTCCTGGTGCAGTACATGCTCGATCGCGGCTGGAGCAGCGAGCGGATCGGAAAAATCCTCGGTGGGAATTACCTCAGGGTGATGAAGGCAATTCGCCCGGGATCGCTCGGGGCCGCGGGCTGACCGACCAGACGAGCTCGCCGTTCTTGAAGACCTGGCGTGTGTAGCTCGCCCCGAAGTGATACAGGGGCTGCTGCCAGTGAGGCGTATCGAGCACCACGAGATCGGCGATTAGTCCCGGGCGGATCGCGCCGCGATCGCCGAGCGCGAGGGCGCGTGCGGCGCCGGCCGTGGCGGCGAGCAGCGCCTCCGCCGGGGTCATCCGCATCTGGACACAGGCGATTGTCAGGCACAACGGGAGATTGTAGGTCATCGCGGAGCCCGGGTTGAAGTCGGTGGCGATCGCCACTGGGACGCCTCTGCTCAAGGCTTCCCGAGCGGGCGGGTAGCGGTTGTCCCCCAGGTACAGGGGACAGGCAGGCAGCAAGACGGCGATCGTACCGGCCTCGGCAAGTGCTTCGAGGTCCGCGGCGGTTGCCTGCTCGAGGTGACTGGCCGACCGTGCGCCAAGCTCGGCCGCTACTCTTGCCCCGCCGGTGCGGTAGAGCTGTTCCGCGTGCACCGTGAGCTGCAGCCCGAGGGCCTTCGCCTTGCGCAGCACCGTGCTCGCCTCCGCAACGCTGTAGACCCCGCGCTCGCAGTAAACGTCGGCGAACGACGCCAACCCCTCGGCAGCGACCAGCGGCAAGGTGCGCTCGAGCATCTCCCGCAGATAGCTTTCCTTGGGCTGGTCGAGCGGCACCTCGTGAGCGCCGAGATAGGTGCGCACGATGTCCACCGGTTGCCGCCGGTCGAGCTCCCGCAGCAGGCGTAACATGCGAATCTCGTGCTCGTGAGCCAGGCCGTAACCGCTCTTGGCTTCGACGGTAGTGATGCCGAGCGCGAGCATCCCCGCGAGGTGTCGCGTGGCCGTCGCCAGCAGCTCCTCGTCGGGCGCCGCGCGCGTATGCGCGACGGTATGCCGGATCCCGCCGCCTTCGCGGGCGATTTGCTCGTAGCTCTTGCCCGCGCAACGGGATTCGAAGTCGCCGTGGCGAGCGCCGCCGAAGAGCAGGTGGGTGTGGCAGTCGATGAGCCCGGGAATGACGGTGCAGCCGCGAGCGTCGAGTCGGCGCGTGGCGGGGGTAAGGCGATAGGGAAGCTCGCCGGCGGCCGCCTGGGCGACGGTCGCCGCACCCACCCAGGCGATGCGGTCGCCCGCTAGCACCACCGTGCCTGGCGAAACTACGCTCAGGCTACCGGCGTCTGTCGCCCCTGCCGGCGAGAGTGTTGCCACTTCGGCCGCGGACTCGATGATCCAAGTCGCCGCGGGCCGGTCCTCCGCGCTCACGGCGTGAGGCCCCTGGCGCGCAGCTCCGCCATGATCTGCTCGGCGTTTGCCGGAACAAGGCTGCGCCGGGAGCACTCCTCGAGCGCCTGCAGGGTCATGCGGTCGATTTCCAGCCGATCGCGGCGCGGCAACATGAAATCGTGCAGCGCCTGCTCGAAATGCCGTGCCTCGACGGCTGCCGCCGCACCTGTCGGGCGGCGATCCTGGGTGGCGAAACGATCGGCCAGGAGAACGACTTGCTCCAGATCCGCCGGTGAGTATCCGTCGGTCCGTGCCGCGAGCGCGTCATGGCTCACATCTGCGGCGAGCACGAGGTGGTGGCGCCGGCATTGCGCCGCGAAAATCGCGGCCCGGGCCGCTTCGTCAGGATACAACACGGGAATCTTCACGTCTGTCCGGCCGCTCCGCAGCATGGCGGGGTCCATCAAGCGCGGCCAGTTCGTGATGTCGATGCGCAGGATCGAGCCGCGATGGCTCGAGTCTCCCCAGAACTGAAATCCTTGGGCACGCATCCGCGCGTCGACAGGATGGTCCTGCCTGTCCGGATCGCGGCTTCCCTGCTCCTGCTCGCTTTCATCGATGATCACGATAACGGGTGCCAACGCCGTGATTACCGCGAAAAAGCGTTCCTGATTACGTTCCGACTCGCCGACGTATTTCGCGCGCAAGTTCTTGGCCTTGACCACGAGCAGGCCGCACTCCTTGGCAAAGCACGAAATGACGAAGGTCTTGCCGGTCCCCGGTGGTCCCATGATGAGGATGCCCATCGGCACGTGACGGCGCTCGCCGCTTTTCATGACGCTGGCGACTTCGCGCAGATATGTCTTGACGTAGTCGAGTCCGCCCACGGCACTGAGGTCGAACGCCGGCCGTACCACCTCCAGAATGTCCCCGTAGCTGCGGTGCAGAATCTCGATCTTGCGATCGAGGATCTCGCTGTCGGCCACAGTGTGGCCGAGTCCCCAGGTTTCCAGAAGGAGATCTTCGAGCTCGGTCAAGGCGAGGCCACCGGCGAGGCGCGCAACCTCGCACGGCGCGAGCCCGCGGCGCGCCTCGGGAAGGCCTGCCGCGGCCCGGGTGCGCCAGAAGTGCTCGACGTAGCGGGCGCGAGCATCTTCGGCCGGTAGCGGAATCTCGATCGGGGAAAAGCCCGCATTGCCCTCGAACGCCTCGGGGAGAATGTCGCCGATGCGGCGCTCGATCAGCACGATCAGCGGGCTCCGCTCGCGCAGGGCCGGATCGTTGCCCCAGCGGTGGAGGCTGATCGCTGCTGCCTTTTCGGAGCGAGTTGTAGGCCGGCCGCTCGCCGCGGGAGCGAGACTGCCGAAATACTCGAAGATCACCGCGATTCTCCGCCTCCCGGGCGTCTCATCGCGGAACAGGCGATCCAGCACCTCGAGCATTTCCAGCGGTTCCCGCGACAGCTTTTGAAGCGCCGCCGTCACTTCGTCGGCGCGTTGCTCGAGCGCGGCGGGGCTGCGTCCGGTCAGCGCGGCCACGAGGTCGGCCGCACCCCGCCTCACCGAGATGCCTGTGGAGACGTTGCAGGACACCACGATCTGGCGCCTGCCGGTCAGCTCGGCGAGCAGCGTCGACAGGGGTGCGTATCCGTCTCCGACCGCGAAGTAGTCGTCAATGTTGCCGTGAAGCAGGACGATGTGAGCAACACCGGCGTTGTGCCGGCTGACGAGCTCCGCGACCCATGGCGGCACCTCCGGGAAAAAGCCGCTCTTGAGCGGGTTATCTTGCGTCACCACTGCACCTCCAAGCCATACAGGAGCTCGCCGGCGGCAATCGTCACGAACCAGCGGCGCGGCGTTTCCGTCCCCGCCGCAGTCGCTGCCGCTATGGTCGCTTCCGATGCGGTCGCCGCCGCGCCCGCGAATAGTGGCCGCGCGATCGGACAGGAGCGAATCGGGCCGCCCAGGCGAAGCTCTCGCAGGAGCGCAAGATCGCCGGACCGATAGAAAGCGAGGCGGCCATCGTCACCTCCCTGAATCAGCAGATCTCCAAGGAGAATCGGTGACGTTGCGGCGACCTGGCCGAGGGCGGCCTGCGCCACCAGCCCACCTTTTTCGTCCAGGCTCACGATACGCCCATCGGTCCCGGCCACGAAACCGCGGCCGCGCGTCTCGTCCCAGATGGCGGATGCATAGATTCGCTGCCCCATTTCGACGCGCCAAAGCGGCTCGCCGCGATCCAGCGAGACCGCGCAAAAGGTCCCATCGAATGCCCCCACCAGCGCCACGGCGCGACCCGCCACGGTGGCCAGGCATGGCGTCGCGCGCACGCGCTCCGGCATGCGCAATCGCCAGCTCAGCTCGCCACTTGCGGCGTCGACCGCGGCGAGCTCCTTGCCATCAGTGCCGACGACCGCCAGGGGGCGGTCCGCCGCGGCTGCGCCAGCGCGCCCGAGCGCGGGCGAGCTGAAACAGGGCCCGGCCAGCCGTCGCGACCACAGGATCTCGCCGCTCGACGCAGACACGGCCACCAGGCTGCCGTCGGCGGTGCCGGCGATGGCGGCGCCGGCGACGCTGGGGGCGCTGCCCGCCGCCAGTACCGGCGACGAGCGAACAAGCCCGGAGGAAACTGCGGTCCGCCACCGTACAGCGCCGCTGGTGCGCGCGCAGGCGACGAGTTGTCCACCGTCTGTGCCCACGATCGCCGCTTCTGTGGTCAAGACCGGCGTGGATTCGGTGCCCGCACCCAGTGCAGTTCTCCAAAGCAGCTCGCCGGTCGCCGCGTCCAACGCGAACAGGCTGCCGTCCTGCGCCCCCGCAATCACCGTGTGCCGGCTCTGCGCCGGCGAACCGATGATCTTTCCGAGCGCGCGATACTCCCAGCGCTTCGTCACCTCGACGGGCGCGTCACGCGCCAGCGCCGCCGCCACGAGTGCGGGGTTTCGCCGTGCCTCGCCGCGAAACGTGGTGAAGCTGCAACCGGGGTCCAGAGGGTCATCGAGCGCCGCTCGCGCCCCGGTAATCGCCGCGAGCACGGCGGCACGATCCACCAGCAACCGCATTCGCCCCGGTGCTGTCAGTGAGAGCAGCAGGCGCTCGGTGCGCGCGCTCAGCGCGACGCCGCCTCCCAGCTCCGCGGGCGGTGGATAGCCGTCGAGCAAGTATGCGAGGCGTGGGCGCACGCCGGTGAGCGCAAAGGCCAGGGTTCCGCCCAGCGTGAACAGCTCCTCCGCATGACCGCTCGCGGGAGTCAGGCGGCGCGTGTCACCTGAATCCACCGCCTGCCCTCCGTCCCTCCCCCCGTGTGCGGGGAGAGGTGAGGTGGGGGGTCTGCGCGAGGTGCTTTCCGTGCCGCTTGCAGCCGAACCGGCGGTGGATTCAGGGTCATCCGCCCCATCGGGCAGGGGCCAGGCGGAGAGGCACTCGGGGTCAAAGCGCACGGGCCCCGTGCCGCCAACATCGCCTTCGCTCCTGAGTAGCTCAGAAAGGAGACGGTGGGTGGCCGATAACACCGTTGATTCGTCGAGTGGACCCGAGGCGGCGATCTGCTCCGCGAGCGTCATTGGTGAGCTCCCCATGGATTGAGCAGCGAAACGTTGTGGGTCCGAGTCTACCCAGGGGCAAGAAGGCGTGCAACAGCCAGCCCGGCGGGACCGTGGCCAGGATTGCAATCGCCGCAGGCTTCTCCCATACTGATGCAAGACGCGGCGCCGCGCGCCGCCGCCCGCTCACCGATCAGGACCTCCGCGCCCGCGAGCGAACGGCGCCCAACTACCATGAACCCATCCTTTAGACCGCCTTCCGACCGCCCCGTGGCAGGGCTGCTGGCCGCCTTCGCTCCCACCGTTGCGTTTCTTGCCGTGTTTTGGGCGTGGAATACGCCCGCTGCCGCGCCCCTACGCTTCTGCTACGGACTGATCACCGCGACGCTTCGAGGTGCGACCAGCCTCCTCAGCGGTGGTACGGTGTCCGAGTGGTGGATTGCGGGCTGGAACGGGCCAGTGGTGCTCACCTGGGGAGGCTCACGCCTGCTCATCGCGGGATCGGGATTCGCTGCCTTCATGCTCGTGGGAGCGCTGGCGTTGCGCTCAAGCCGGACTCTCCGCTCGCCCGTAGCGCGGTTTGTGGTGCAGCTCGTCGGGCTAATCTGCGCGGGCGCGGTCATGCTGGACATCCGGGCGCACAGGTTTGGCGGTGCAGAAATCTCGATCTCCGACCCCGCATGGGGCCGTAGCGACCTGGCGCTGTTGGCGGGTGCCACCGGCATGCCGGAATGGGTGCTGGCGGCGATCGCCTTGACCGTGTTCGTGGCCCTCGCGTGGGTCTCATCGCCGCGCGCCCACTCCCTTTCGCGCCGTTCGCCGGCGCCGCGCGTCATCTGGGGAGTGGGTTCGTGAGCGGAGCCGACCAGGGGGTTGCCCGGGCGCGCGTGGAGCTCGAGCGCTGCCTGGCGCCGGATCGTCTTTCGGCTACCGCGTTCGACCTGGACAGGGTCAGCCGGGACGAGTCGTCGCTTCCTCCGGGGAGCGCGGACTTGGTGGTGTTCCCGGAATCGACTGCCGAAGTCGCCGCGGTAACGCGCATCGCCCGGGAAACCCGTACGCCTCTGACGGCGCGGGGCGGGGGCACCAGCCTCGAGGGAAACCCGATTCCGGTGCTGGGTGGTATTGTGCTGGACCTCGGGCGGATGAATCGGCTGCTCGACGTCTCCCCGATCGATCTTTACGCGACCGTGCAGCCGGGCTTGTCGCACTTGGAACTTAACCGGCGGCTCGCGGATTTCGGCCTCTTTTTCTCGGCCACTCCGGGCGGCACGGGAGTCGCGGCGACCGTTGGCGGGCTGATCGCCAACAACGCCAGCGGCATCTACTCCCTGCGCTACGGCTCGGCGCGCCGCAGCTTGCTGGCGTGCGAGGTCGTGACTGGGACCGGCGACGTGCTGCGCGCCGGTGGCATGGCGCCGCGCCGCTCCTCCGGGTACGATTTGCCGGGGCTGCTGGCCGGTAGCGAAGGGACCCTGGGGATTCTCACGGAGCTTACCGTGTCGCTCCACCCGGTGCCCGAATCGAGGCGGCGGAGCGCGGCGATTTTTCCGACGGACGACGCCGCGGCCCGGGCCATCGGGGCGCTGCGCCTGCACGGTTTGGACCTGGCTGCCATCGAGCTCGTGAATCGCGAGGCCGCGGCGCTCGCCGCAGCAGAGGAAGGGGTGGCGGCAAGAGAGGGAGCACTGGTCTTGATTGAGGTGCACGGTTCCGCCTCCGCTGCCGCGGAAATCTCCGTGGAGGCCGGCGGCGTTTGCCGCGACGGCGGCGGCGCGGTGTGCTCGGACGCTGCTGCTGCCCAGCTCTGGCGCTGCCGTGAGCGGCTCACGGCGGCGGTGCGCAGAGCTATCCCCGATGCCCGCGTCGTGAGAGCCGACCTCGGTGCTCCGGTCTCGCGCCTTCCCGAGCTGATCTCCTGGTGCGATGCGCGTCGCCGTGCCAAGAACCTCGCCCTTTACATCTTCGGCCATGGCGGTGTAGGAATCCTTCATGCGCTGCTTCCCGTTCCCGCGGATAGCTCCGCCGAAGCCGACGCCCGAGACTTCCGCGAGCGCTTGATCGAGCGTGCGGTGTCGCTCGGAGGAACCGTGAGCGCCGAGCACGGCATCGGTATCGGTAACCGGCACCTCATGCGCCTGGAACACGGCGAGGCTCTCGGCCTCATGAGTGGGATCAAGAAGCTGTTTGATCCGGAAGGCGTTCTCAACCCAGGTAAAGTACTGCCAATCTGCTGAAGGAGAGCCTGATGAGCGGCACCGAGGACACAGACCGCGCCCTTTTCAATCGCCGGCGCTACATCCGATTCGATCCTGACCCGCTCGACGTCGCCTATGTCGAGCTCGCTCCCAAGGGCGACGACTTCACTCCTCAGTTTGCCGCGCTGGTCTTCCAGGAGGCGTACGGAGGCTGCGGTCTCGTCGTTCACCGCAAGGTCGCGGAGGAAGACCTGGAGTCGTTTCTCGCGCCGGGCACCCGCTGCCGGCTCGCTGTCGGCAACCTCGACCCGATCTTTGCCGAGGTTGCATGGCGAGAGACGCTGGACAAGACCCTCTATCGCATTGGATTCCGCTACCTCGAGTAGCCGTTCGGATGGGCCCAGGGCCGGCATGAGCTCCCCTCCGCCGGCTCGCGCGGGAGGAGACTCGCGGCAGGGAAAGTCCCTCCCCCCGCTTACGCGGGGGGAGGGTTGGGTGGGGAGGAGAAATTAGTCGGTTCCGAAGAGCCTCAGCGTCGCTTCGAGCAGGATCCTGCGGCTGATGATATCGCCGAAGATGTGCTGCTGCACTTTCTCGTCGGTGAGGTTGGTGCCTTTGAGCATGAACCGCAGCTTGTCGTCGATGAACTTCCAACCAAACGTGGCGTTGATGATGTCATAGGCTTCCGTGTCGCCCCACCAGCGCGCGTCGAGCACGTCCTGATTGAACGTCTCGTCGGAGTGCTGGAAGCTGAGGGCGACAACGGGGCCGTCTGACCGGGACTTGTTATAGCCGGCCTCGAGGAAGTAGGTGTTTTCGGACGGCTTGTTGACCAGAATGCCGCCAGGATTGGTGACCGGATCGAACTTGTCCTTCTTCACTTCCGGCTCATCCTGCCAGGTGTACGTCGCCTTGGCATTCACGCCGTTCTCGAAAAGTAGGCCGAAGGAAAACTCCACGCCCTGCTCCTCGGTCTCGCCGACGTTCCGGTACGTATAGATCTTGGGGAAGGTGTTGGCGGGAACGTAGGCAGGCGGCAACGGCCACCCGGGAGGCGGATCGCTGGCGCTGTAGTACACCGCCGGGTAGAAATCGACGAAGTCCTTCGCCCGGTTCCGGAAGTAGGTCGTGCTCACGTTGACGTTGCGGCTGATGTACCCGGTGTAACCGACTTCCATCGCCGTGATGTGCTCTTCATCGAGGTCTTCGTTGCCAAGCGCGCGGCTGACCAGGACGAAGCTCACGCCGGGTTGCAGCGTGATCGGAGTATAGATGGTGGTCTCGAGGTAGTTCTCGATCAAGGACGGGGCGCGGTACGCCTCGCTGTAACCGAGCTTGAGGGAGTGATCGTCGGTGATCTTGAAGATCGCGTTTGTGCGCGGGCTGAAGGCTGTCCCGATGGTCGAGAAGTTGTCCACGCGGAAGCCGAGCGCCCAGGTGAACTTGTCGTGCAGCAACCACTCGTCTTGCGCGAACACGCCCATGTCGGTGCGGCTGTCTTCGCTGGGCGCGAGGGACAGATCGAAGTTGTTGTACCGTCCCGTCAGGCCCCAGGTGAACAGGTGGCTGGTGCCAAGCAGGTGGTTGCCGTCCACTTCCAGGTCGTACGTCTTCTGGTCGAAGGTCTGCGTCAACGGCTGCAGCAGGTTCTGCGCCTGTCCGTCGAGCCAGTTGAAGAAGAATCGGGCGCTGATCGGCCCTCGATCGTACTGGGCCTTGAAGTGGTACATGCGCGGATCGTCCATACGGAACGGGCCGATACCAGTGTGGATCAGACCCGAGGTCTGGGCGACACCGGTGTCGAACCACAGCTTCTGATCGCGATCCATGTCGTAGTCCACCCGCAGGCTGAACTTCGGCTGCTCGGTGCCGTCGTCTTCGAACTGGGGGAGGGGCACCGTCTGGCCTGCCATGTTGACGATTTGCTTGGGGCGGTCGTAGGCGTCCTGGCTGAAGTAGGCGGCGTGGACCTTGTAGCCGAGCTTGTCACCCGCTCCTGCCCAGGTAATCGCAGCCTGCCGGGTATTGAGCTCGCCGCCGGCCATCTTGAGCTTGAGGCCCTTCGACTCCTTCGGCGTCTTGGTGCGGATGTTGATGACGCCGGTCATCGCGTTGGCGCCCCACATTGCGGAGCCCGGGCCGCGCACGACCTCGACCTGGCGAACGTCGTCGGTGTCCATCGGGACGAGGTCCCAGCCGACGAAGCCGTAGAAGTCCTGGTAGACGCTGCGGCCATCGACGAGAACGAGCTGCGAGTTCGCCAGCGTGGTTGCCGCCGATCGTCCCGTGACGTTGTAGTCGCGGGCGCCGAGCTGGACGACGTTTAGGCCCGGGATGGACTTGAGCAGGTCCGCGGTGCTCGCGGCGGTGCTCGTCTCGATGTCGCGAGTCGTGATGACCGACATGGAGGACGGCGTGTCAGTCAGCTTCTGCTCGTGCTTCGAGGCGGTGACGACGACGATTTCCTCGCCGAAGTACATCATTTCCTCGCCGATGACGATGTCTTCTTCCGCTTTTGCCTCGCCCTCCTGTGCGACGGCCGGCGCCGCCCAGGGGACAAGCACCAAGAGTGCGAGGAACGCTGCCAGGCGATTTGTTAACCGCAAGCTGAACCCTCCTTTGGAGAAATGCCGCCGATACAACAGGCTCTAACCGTGACGCAACTCTATATCGGACCCGGCTGACAGTGTCAAGTCCGAAAGAGAAGTGCCCTCCCGCATCCAGCCTCCGGGCGGTCGCAAGCCGATCCGCGCGTTGCCCGGCTGCCGTCGCTATGCGCGGTACGTTTACGGCAAGAGAGCACAGCGACTTTAATAACGCATCGCGTCAGACGATCAACGGGAAACAGGGCGCACATAGTCCGAGCGCACCCACCCTACCTCACCCGAAGCGTCGCGAACCTGAATCCAGCCTTCCTTTCCGGTCACGTAGTCGAGGATCTGTCCCTGTTTGAGGCGCTTGAGCACCGTCGCCTCCCAGGCAGGCTCCGCCAGCAACGGCAGCGCCTCCGCTCCGTCGGCGGCCCCCGGCACGGCGACCGCGACGCGCGATCGGCCTCCCGATGTTGGGGTCTCCTCAGCCTGTGGCGGGGCGGTCGGCGCCGGTACCTCCGGGGTTGCGGTGCTCTCGCCGGCGACGCCAGGAGTTGCGGTGGGCGCCGCAGACGCCTCGGGTTCGGCGGCGGCACCAGCCGCGGCAGCATCTGCGGCGGTGGGCGAAGCCTCCGTAGCGCCCGCCCCATTTTCGGTCGCGGTCTCCGGCGGCACCCCCTCCTTGGCCGGAGCTTTCTCCGCGGGCGGCGGGAATGCGGCAGGGTCAGCGAGCGCCTTGCGCCCCTTCTCTGTAAGCAGCGACTCCGGAATCCGCAGCTCCTGGCCCGCGAAGACGGCGTCCGGATTGGCGAGCTTGGAGGCCTCGGCGAGCGCGCGGTAGTTCGCCACCGAGCCCGTAAGCAGAGCGGCTATTGTGCCGAGTGTCTCCCCTTTGCGGACGCGCCAGGTGACGTGGTGCGCAGCCGGTGTGGTCGCCGGAGTGGCTGCAGCGGCGGGCGCGAGCGCCGCGGTCCAGCGCGGTCGCTTCACCTGGAGCTGCCCGGCGACGCGATCGAAGAGCGCACGCGTGTCATCGAATCGGTCCACCGGGGCGGCGCACGCCAGGGCGTAGATATGGCTCTCGGCAGGCAGCAGGTACAGCCGCCATCGCAGCGCCACATGGCCACCTGCTCCCAGGGTCTCTTCGCTGAGATACGAATGCACCTCGATGCGTCCTCCCGGCACCTCGAGAATGTCCGGCCCAATGTCGCTGAAGCCAGGCAGTTTCTGCAGCAGCGCGAGCAGCCCCGGCCGGGATTGCGCGGTGCTGACCGCGGGCGCTGACCTGCCGGCCGGCGGGTAGCCCAGCGCCTCGGCATCGAGCAGCGACAGCTTGATGACGGATGGATCAGCCGTGTCGGCGGGAAGCAGAATCAGCGTCGGATCCGTGCCGCCTGACTGACTCTGGTACGGCGCCCATCCTGGGGGCACCCACAAGTCGGCTCCAGCCAGCCGGACGACGTCGCCGACCCCTTTGTGCAGCTCGTTGAAGCCCTTGGGGGCGCGGCTGGTCTGTTTGACGCATGCGGCAAGCGCCAGCACGGCAATGCCTGCCCAGCTCACTATCGACAAACGGGATCGAAGTTGGCACATGAACATGGCGGTCCTGCTCGCGGTGTTACTCGATATCGCATGCCGTTGCCGGCGCACGCAAACAACGGTTTGCCATTCTACGAGCCGGGGTTGGCCGGCGCAACGGGGGGTGTTGTCCCAAATCCACCGGCCCGGGGGAGATTTCCTCTCGGTTGCGTCCAGTCGGTGCCAAACGCATTCCTGGGACACTCCTGTAAGGGGTCGCCAGACGTTATGGTGGAGGGTCTCTGCCGCCTTTCATGTCATTTTCGCATCTTTTTCGCGTCGCGGTGTGCCGGATGGGGCGCGCAGCGCACCCTTGTCCGCCCCCGGCCCCGCCCGAGCTGCCGACGAGGCGCGCCCTGAGCTGCGCTGGGCACTCCGAAAGCAGCGCGCGGACGGACGGCCGCGTCAGGGCGTAGGGCAATCCCGTCAGGCGAACCCTGAAGAGCCGTGACCCAGGGAATGCGCGGCCACTTGAGATTGCGATCATTGACGCGTTCCCAGCCGCTTCGGAGAGCCGCGGCGGTTGGCAAGCGTTTCGCACTGGCGGCAAGCGACGAAATGCCACGGAAGCGGCCCAAGCGAGCGCTCGCTCGACCTGCCATGAGGAGATTGCCATGAACGACTTGCCGTGGAGATTTCAGCGGTTCATGCTGACGGTGGGATTGCTTGCAGTTGGTCTGCTCATGCCATGGGGGCAGCAGAGTGCGCATGCGGCCTGCACCGCCGGTGCTCCTTACATTACGAGCATGACAGATAACGTAGGAGCATTTTCCATATTATATTTAGGCAAGGATATAGAATTTACCGTGAACGGATGCAATTTTTGATCATCTATTGGAGCTCTTTTTGTAACCGTATACGATCCGAGTAAGCAGAATAATACATATTATCAAACCTTCCCATTTAGTAAAGCAACACTGATTGAGTCTGGGACGGGAAGAACACTGATGACGATGACTTGGAGCAACAGTAAGATCGTAGCAAAATTCACTGGATATTACACGGAAACTATGCGTCTGCCGACGCTTTCTCCATATCTGGTGTACTCTTATTTCGCGGTTGGAAATATAAGTACCAATAAGAGTAGCTACTATTTCCTGCATCCGTTCTGCATGGGGCAACTTCCATCGAGAGGCGACTGGATCGATGAAGGAATCAGACTCCTCAATATCGGCAGCCCGGAAAGAGATGCGCAATGGCGCGGTCGCCTGAACGGTAATATGAGCGCATCGACGGCCGTGAAAAAACCGAATGGGCTCACCTTGCTGTATTACATAGGTGCGAAAGAGGGAGAGTGCAGAGACGCAGGAGGCCCAACACATTCAAAACTGGGTGTGGCAGTAGCAGAAAATGGAATTGATTTCACGTATATACCGCCAAGTCCGATCGTCTCTGCTGATATGCCAAATGGCGCGCCGACTCGGAAAGCGGCAGCGGGTGTCTATTCAGCCTCGGCAATATTTTATCAGGAATATGTCAGTGTGTACTATACAAACTGTTTCGATGATGAAAGCCCTGGGGATGGAGTACACTGCAATATCAACTATACGAGATCTCTCGATGGGATAACGAACTGGAGGGCAGAGAAATCGCCGTCCGCGCCGATGATGCCAAGGTGAGCGGAAATCACGACGAGATTCACGTGCTGAGCGCGATGAACGTCAATATCAGCACCAGCAACAACCGTTGGTACGCGCTCTGTGAATCTACGCCTGACAAAAGCGAGGCGGATCTGGCCATTAGCGATGATGAAGTGTTTGAGAATGGTAACTACATGTATGTGCCCTTCAATTTTGACAACGTGAATGTAAATACCACCGACCTGGATCATCCTGGAGATTCTAACTACAAGGTAAAGAGGATTTTCGCCGGTAGTGGGACGGCCATGCTGCTCAGCAGTACGCGTGATCATGACGCGTTCGGGCTGCAGATCGGCATCCCGCTTTTCCGCATGGGCTATCCGCTTGGATGGCCGGCAGTAGGGGACAAGGTGGGAGAGGATTGGCTGCCAGGAGCGCACTTGTACTGGCATACCAATACGGGATCGAGCTATCGCATGCTCGAGCACGAAAAGTACTTCACCGCCAACGATCTGCTCACGGGGACGGTCTTGCGAGACGGACATACGTGGTACCTGTATGACCTGCGCGCCCAGATGGAGGCGGATGGCATCACGCCCAAGGTCGAGGAATGTGGGACTGCCAATGGCGTACCCCAGTACTGCTACCCGGCACAAGGAATCGGAGTCCGGGTCTACGACGAGCTCGGTAGCAGCGCCGCAAGGGTTGCCGCCACGGCGCGCCCGGCGAGCCTGG
>JACPHN010000209.1 GCA_016188575.1 Candidatus Schekmanbacteria bacterium | reverse complement strand
GCGGCCTGCCTGCTTGCTGTCCTACGCTTGAAGTCGAAGGCTACCCTTGTCCCTCCAAGGACTTGCTACCCGGTGGCGGACCAGCCTTCCGGGGCGGGCGTCGCACCCGCTCGATGTCGCGACCTTGCCCGGCCGCACTATCTGTTCACCTCGGAGGGACATCCGTCAGCTCTTGGCGGATACCTCGCAGAATGGAGAGGTAGTTTCGGAGCAGAGGATAGACGTACACCAGCTTCACCGGAGCGGCACCCGGTTTGGCGCCCCACTTGCCCTGCCCCACGGCTTCGTCTAGTGCTTTGCAGCCCAAGCCCATTCCCTTTTCCAGGACATATGTTGGGCACGTCTGCCGCCCGGCCCGTCTGGTTGATGACCAGGAAAAGCGGACCGCAGCGACATTCCAGGCCACTCATGGGCGCACGGCCAGGGAACTCGTGCTAGAGGCCGGTGCCAGCCGGGGCAAAAAATCCTCAATGGGATCGTAGCTCTTCAGAATCTGCTCACGCCTTATCTGGATTGCCCAGCTATTGCTACCGCCAGCACCACGAAAATCGACCTTGGAGCCGAGGGCGTTTTCGAGGTGCGGAACCGGGACCGAGGCGGCCCGCCGGTGGCGTCGCTACTGCACGTCCGCCGGTTTCAGGCCGCTCGCGGTCAGGATGCGGCGCCAGACCTCTTCGCCCACCACGCCGCGGGCGCTGCGAATTGCGTGGCGCAGCGAATCGCTGTTCATAGCTCCGGCGCGCTGGCGCGCCACGTCCAGCGCCGAACGGTTCCACAACACGTCCCCAAAGCCGCGCTTCGTGCTCTGAAACTGCTCGAGCGTCGCCAGGTCACGCTTCGCGCCGGCCGGGTCGATCGTCCGCGGCAGGTTCTGAGCGGACGGGCAGCCGCCGGTGCGGCGCAGCAGCTCCTGCCCGTAGTCGGTCTCCCGAAAGTTGAGGTTGCGAGGCGACCGGCCGGCCAGCTCGTCGGTGAGCGCCCGCAGAAAGGTCGCACGGGTCGTCGTGAGGTTCAGGCTCGTCGTCGCTCCATGCTGGGCGCGCTGCGCATTGTACGCTGCCTGGGAAACCGCCTGGCGCAGGCCGGCGAGGGTGAAGGCGCTGTAGACTGTGGTGCGCAGGCGGCTCTTGTCTTCTTCCGAGACCCCGCGCAGGTTGTCGATCTGGCGATACCATTGCTGGGGAGAGCGACCGTCGATGCGCTGGCCACCAAAATGCTGGGCCATTGAATCCCCCGTTCGCATCCAGGAAAGGTGGGAGCTCACGTTTTCCCGGGTCTGGGCGCTCTGCAGGCCCATCAGTCGGCTCACCAGCCCGCCGAGCTGCACTTCCTTTTCGAGGGGCCGAAAATCAAGCTTGCCGCCCAGGTGCGAGCGAAGCTGGCTCATGTAGGTCTGGGCCGTGTGGAGCGCGTCGTTTTCCATCGCCGGCGGAAGCGACCCCGAGGCGCACTGGCTCGCCGGCGTCTGAGCCGAGCTGGCCTGGGCCACGGGCGTCGCCGTTCGCCCGCTCGGCGAGGAGGCGAGCTGCGTGAGATCGACGTTGCTCTTCTCGCGGCCCGGCGCCGGCGATTGGGTGGAGACCGGGGCTCCGGCGTTCTCGGTGCGGCCGATGAGCGCCAGGTCGCGAGTGCGGGTCTCGGACTCGCCGGCGGAGTAGGGCGTGGAGCTCGATTGCTCTTCTCGTTGTGCTTCCTGGGCGCGCGAGGCGTGCGAGGTGGCGTTTCCGGCGGAGCACAGGTCCACGCACGGGGCGGATTTCGCATTTGCCATCGAGATCGAGGACACACCAGACATCGCCTTTTCCTTTGTTGGCTTCCCGGCGGGCGGGACTCGGGGGATCGATCGGTCGTTCACGATGGTTACGAGGAAAGAGGCGGTTGTATTCAAGCGCGGCGGTCGGTTGACCGGAGGGCGGTTTGCGGAACGCGTAGACTGGCGCTGGCTCGAGCCATGGGACTTCTCGGTGTGCGGCAACGCCGATCCGTGCACGGAACGGCAGCGCCTGCCTGCGCCCGCCCCGATCCTCGCGGCGAGCGGCGCGCGACCGCCGCCGTCGCCCGGCAGGCTACGCCGCGCGGAGTCGCCGCGCTCGCCTCGGCCTCCGCGCCCGCCGTAGTAGCAGGAGCGCCCCGCCGGCCGCGGCCAGGCCCACCGGCGTGAGCAAGATCACCGCGGGGACGTCATCGTCCGCGACCAGCACCCGTGCCGCCGCTGGCGCGCCACCGCACACCGCCGAGCCTGAGAGAGTCACCCGGAAGGTCTCGTCCACCTCCTGCACGCCGTCGTTGACCTGCGACACGGTGATCGACTTCTCCGTCTCCCCCGCGGCCAGCGTCACCGTCCCGGAGCTCGCCACGTAGTCCGAGCCGGCCACCGCCGTCTCGTCGGCCGTCGCGTAGCTCGCCTCGAGGGCCGCCTCGGCGCTGCCGACGCGCGACACTCCGACGACCACCGACCCGGCGCTCTCGCTGACCCGGATCGTGTCGCTCGCGAACCGCAGCGCCGCCGTCCCGCCGATCCCGCTGAGCACCACCTGCAGGGTCACCGCCGTCGACGATACCTTCAGCGTGGCCGTCTTGGCCCCCGCCGTCCGCGGCGCGAACGTCACCCCCACCCGGCAGGTTCCCCGCCCGATCAGCTCTCCCGACGAGCATTCGTCCGAGGCGACCGCGAAGTCCCCGGCGTCGGTGCCCTCGAGCGTTACGCCGGTCACCGCCAGCCCCGACGCCCCCGGGTTGGTGACCGCCACGCTCTGCGCCGGCGAGGCCGAACGGACCGCAATCAGGCAGAAATCGACCGCGGTCGGCGCGACGGTTGCCGCGGCCCCGGCCTCGACGGTCTCGAAGCCCCACGAGTAGTCGGCCCCTAGCGCATTGCCCGAGGTGTCCTTCAGGTCCCTCCCGATCGTCGCCACATAGGAGGTGCCGTTGGAGAGCGTTGCCGCCGGCAGCATGCTGATGCAGCTCAGGGCCTGGTCGTGGAGGCGCTCGGTGGCGACCGCCTGGCCAGCGCCACTGAGCCGTACGTTGGCGCCGATCACGCTCGCCGGGTCGATCGGCTCGTCGAAGCAGGCCCGCGCGATGGTGCTCGTGGAGTCCACCGGCAGCGCCACTCCGACCGCACCGTTCGCCGGCTCGACCAAGACCACCCGCGGCGGCGTCTGATCGGCCATCGAGGGCGTTACCACGATCTCGACCGTCGCCGGCTCGCTGGTGGTGAGCCCATTGCTCACGGCGAACGCGAAGCTGTCCGGCCCCTCGTACCCGGCGCCCGGCGTGTAGGTGAGCTGCGGCGCCGAACCGCTCAGCGTGCCGTTGCTCGGCCCCTCCGTCACTGTGTAGGAGAGCGTCAGCCCGGCTGGATCCCGCCCGCCAAGCATAATGGGAACGGAGCCGCCCTCGACCACGCTCACTTGCTGCGGCTCGGCCACCACTGCCCGCACCGTCGACACCACCGCGTTCGTCGACGTCACTTCCGGCACGCTCGGGAAGAACACCTTGGCCACGTTTGCTACCTGTGCGCCGAGCGTTGCGTCGGCGCGAACCTCGACCGAAAAGGCCACCTGCCCCTTGCCCCCCACCGCCAGGTCCCCGATCGACCAGGACAGCATCCGCGTGGCCCCAGCGTAGGTCCCGCCGTTCTCGATGACCAGCGTCTGGTCATCGAGCGACGCGCTCAGCTCGTCAGTCAGGAAGACCCCCTGGGCGGCCGCTTCGCCGGTATTCTCGTAGTCGATAGTGTAGCTCAGCGTCTGGCCGCGCACCACGTCGCCCGGCGGTCCGGCCTTCTGGTTCGGGTCGTGAGCCGTGCGGACTTCGCCGATCAGCACCGCCTGGTTGTTGTCGCAGCTCGCGGCCGCCGGCGCGTCCTCGGCGGCCGCCGGGCACCGCCACGGCCGGCGCTGCTCGGTGCAGCTCTTCTCGCGGCAGCCGCAGCAGTCACTGAAGGCGGGATCCGTGCACTCGTCCGCCGTGCACACCATGACCTCCCCGGATAGGCAGGGTGGACACTTCTGCAGGTATGCGTCGCTCCCGAGGTAGTAGGACCCCTCCGGGCTGCAGAAATACGTGTAAACGACCACGTCTCCGCGCGTTTTCTTCTCCCACCAGCCGGTGGCGGAGCGGCGCCCCAGCCGGCCCTTGGTGCAGCGGTGGCAGTCCGCGCCCTGATCACCCCTGATGCAGGCCTTACACTCTTCCTGGCACTTGGCGACGTCCACGATCTCGCTGATGCCAGAAATCTTGGCAGTCTTGCTTGCCACCTTTTCCGCGCAATCGTAACCGCCCAAGGGGTTCCCCTAGTAGCACCCCCAGCAGTCGAACCCGGTGTTGGCCGTAGCGACTGTTCTTACGATCTGGCCGAGCAGCCGCATCGGTGCCTTCTCGGCGAGGCAGCCAGTCATGCACTGCCCGAGGCTCGGACTGTTCGCCTTCGCCCAGCTCCCTGTCGCGCCGGAAAACCAGTTGCGCTCGGTGTCGAACGCCATCGACCCGCCGGCGTCGGCGAGCGTGTAGGTGCTCGCGCCGAAGCCTTCGAGTATGCTCACGCTCTCCGTCACTTCCCCCCCGCTCGTGATCGTGACCGCGGCCGGGCTGTGCTTTGCGGGGTTGATCAGCCAGAGGCTCGTCCGCTGCGATCCGTCGCTCCCCGTCGTCCGGGTCGCGACATCGTAGTACTGGTAACCCTGCGCCTTGGCGTGGGCAAACAGCGCGTTCGCCTGCGTGTCTCCAGCCAGGAGCGCATCGACCTCGCTCGTCGTCAGCGTCGTACGGGCGGTCACGGTGCGGGCGACGTAGCTCAGGTAGGAGCTCACGTCGAACGGCGAGCCAGCCGGGCTCCCCGACCACCCCAGCGCCGCCGCGACGCCTTGCGCCGTGTGCGGCGGGATTCCCCAGGGGACGCTCGCCTGCAGGCTCACCTCGCCTAGCGCGTCGGGCTCCAGGTCGCCGAGCTTCCAGAACACCTGGTTGCGATCCCCGTAGTAGATGCCGCCGCCCGTGTTCGCCACGTAGTCCAGGGTCGGGGCGAGTTGGAACAGCAGCACGGCGGAGGTGAGCTTCGCGCCGCCGATGTTGGCGTAGTGCAGGACGTAGCTCGGGGTTTCGCCGACGAGGACGATCCGCGGGCCGTCGATCCGGACGCCGGCCGTGCGGGCGCCGGTGCTTCCGGCGGCGCCGTTGTCGGCGCCGTTCGGGTCAACGACGGCACTCTTCGCCGCCGCCATGTCCCAGTGGGGACCCACCGCCAGGGCATTCGTCAGCTCCACAGTCACCGCCGCCTCGGCCCCCGAAGCTAGCTCGCCGAGCGCGCACGAGAGCGGCCCGCTGCCGCTGCAGGAGCCTTGCGTCGGTCGCGCCGCCCAGAAGCGGCCGTCGCCGCCCCAGGCGTCGCTCAGCACCACGCCGGCGGCCGAGTCGGGGTCGGCGTTCTTGACGGTGACCGCGTAGGTTATCCGGTCGCCGACCGCCACCGGATCGGTGCCGCCGGCCACGCTGAGGCCGAGATCCGCGCGCGGCCCCGCATCGTTGACCAACGCGGTGTAGTTGTTGCGGTTCGCGCCGGAGTGCATGGTCACCAAGTCGACCTTCCCATCCCCGTTCAGGTCGCCGCTCAGCACATGCGCGAGCCCGGTCTGCGCCGTCCCGGAGGCGAGCTCGAGCGGCGCGCCGAAGCTCCCACCGCCGGTCCCGAGCAGCACGTAGACGCTGGTCTCGGGGTTTCCACCGATGCCGACGAGATCGGGATTGCCGTCTCCGTTCAGGTCCGCCGACACGAAGTCCTCGGATACCCCGGCGGTGAGCGGGAAAGGGGCAATCACCGCCGGCGCCTGGAAGGTGCCGTCGCCATTGCCGCGGGCGAGCATGATGTCCGTGACCCCGCTCGTGACTGCCGGCGCGACCAGGTCGAGGTTGCCGTCCTTGGTGAGGTCCGCAGCAAGCAGGCCCTTGCCGGAGGCCGGGGTCGAAATGTCGAGGCTCGGCTGAGCGGTGAAGGAACGCGAAGCCCCATCGCTGGTGTAGACCTCGATCCGCGCGGTCGAGGCGAGCTCGACCCAGATCGCGAGGTCGGGCCGGACGTCCTTGTTGAAGTCGCCGGTGACCACGTTCTTGCCGGCGAAGCTGGCCTGGTTGGCGAGCACGGTCGGGGAGCTTCCAAAGGTCCCGCCCCCGGCTCCGTAGGCGATGATGTGGCGAGGCGCCGCCCCGCCCTGGACGCCGTCGGTGCCGAGGAACACGACGTCGAGCTTGCCGTCCTGGTCGAAGTCGGCGGCTCGGAGGGTCGAGTAGTACTCGCCGGCGCCCGCTCCCGGTACCTCCCGTAGCGCGGGGATCGCGGTCTCGAAGGTGCCGTCGCCGTTGCCGGGGAGGACGTCGAGGGCGCCCGTGAGGTGGGCGAGGTCGAGATTGCCGTCGCCGGTGAAGTCCCCGAGCTCCGCCCCCCGGGTCATGTAGCAGCCGTTGCCGCAGTCGGGACGGCCGCCGGCGAAGCTCCGAGCGGCCCGGAAGACGCCCGGCGAGCTGGCGAGGAGGAGCGAGCCCCCCCCGGTCGGGGGGGGCTCCCCTCGCTCCTGGCACCGAGCGCGAGATCGACCAGGCTGTCCCCGTTGAAGTCGCCGGCGACGAGCGTGGAAATCGGAGTGCCATCGGCCCAGAACCCGCTGACCCTCGGGCCGGGGGAGGCAACGAGCGTCTGCATCTTGAAGGTCCCATCGCCCTGGCCGAAGCCGACCATGACCCAGTTGTCGCCGAGGAACGACTGACCGCTCGTGAAAGCCACGTCGAGCTTGCCGTCGCCGTCGAGATCGAGCGGCCCGCTCTCGCTGAACTGCCGGACCACCCGGTCCTCGATCCCACCGCTAGCATAGTTGGCATCGGGCACCGGCGTCGTGAAGGTCCCATCTCCCTTGCCGGCGACGAATCCCAGGCAGACGCTCGCGCAGCTCGTGAAGCCGCCGGTGCCAGCGACGACGGCATCGAGCTTCCCGTCGCCGTTGAAGTCGCCGAGATAGAGGCCCGCCGGAGCGAGCCGGACGTCGAAGCTGGTGGCGCTGGCGGGGAACCCGCCACTGCCGTCGTTCAGGAGAACCGCGAGGACATGTGGGGTCGAGACCGCCGCCACGATATCGGGCTTGCCGTCGCCATTGAGGTCGGCGACCGCGAGGTCGGCCGCGGCGTCCCCGGTCCCGTGGTTGGTCACCGCCTGAAAGCCGCCGTCGCCCTTTCCCAGCAGCACCGAGACGGTCTTGTCGTCGGGATTGGCGGTGGCGACGTCGAGCCGGCCGTCGCCGTTGAAGTCAGCCGCTTGCAGGCCCTTGGGACGGTGGGTCAGATTCGTGCTCACCGCCTCGTTGAGCGTTCCGTCGCCGCGCCCGCGGAAGACGAGTACCTGGCGGAGCTCGGCCGAGGCGGTGACGAGGTGAGGATGCCGTCGCCGTCGGAGTCGCGGGCGGCGATGCCATAGGCGGGAGCCACACTTCCAGTCGAGGTGAGCGGCACAGACACGGTTGCCGCGCCGTGGAAGCTGCCGTCGCCCGCCCCCAGCGCGAGCTGCACGTCAGCCCGGTTGCCGACTCCACTGATGGCGTAGGACGTAGTCACCGCGAGGTCGAGCCGCCCGTCGGCGTTGAAGTCGCCCTTGGCGATCCCGAGGACGCCGCCACCGTCGGGGAAGGTGAATGGTGCGGCTCGCCCCTCGACGAAGGACGGAGCCGCTGCGACTTGGCCGCCACTCGCTAGCAGAGCGATACCGAGGAGCGCCCAAAACTCATTCCGCACCCGCGCCTGCCGTGCCGTCCCGTTTTGCCGCTTGACCACGACGTTGCGTTCACCCATGTGATCAGCTCCTGACCTGGAGCGATCGCGCAGCCCGCCCCGCGAATCGCACCCACCGCGGGTCGCGCACGCCCCTTCGAGAACGATCCCGTCGCGGGCCTGTTTCTGCCCGCGCCGCCAAACTCGCTCGCGGAGCCGGCCAGGACCGGCGCAACGGCTCCGCGTAAGGATCATCCTGCCAGGATCAGGGCGATCGCGCAACTACGGAGTTGCGACCGCACGGGACCGGGGTCCTCGTACGACCTGCCCCAGGCGCCGCCGCAAGCGATTAGCATCGATGTTGACGCGCGCAACTTCAGCTTCCACCCAGTCCGCGCCGGGATCGGCTGCCGGCAAGTCCAGCAACCCGGGCTCCTGCAACGCCTGGCCGATCGCATTTACGGCGGCTTGCCCGCAGTACGCCTGAGCCTCGGCGCCCGGGCCGCAATTACGGCACCACCTGCTCGAGCTCCCTCTCAGTCCGCGGCAAGCGCTCCGTTTCCGCCGCCGCCGAGGCGGACAAAGATTTCTCTCGCGATGTCCTTCTCCACCGCGATCCTCGTCTCTCCGGTGTCGATGACCACCGAAGGGCGGCGCTGCACCAGGCGGATGCGCGCCCCCGACGTGACGCCCATGGCGCTGAGTTGCTCGATGCGACCCGCTACCCGCGACGCCACGAAGGTAATGCGGCCGTCCTGCCCGATCGGCACCTGATCGAGCGCCACGACGACCGGCCGCAGCTCCTGCTTGTCGCCGTCGCAACACGCTCCCGGCGGGATGGGCTTGCCATGGGGACAGACGGGCGGGTGGCCGAGCAACGTGCAGATCGAATCCGTCACGGACGGTGACAGGATATGCTCCATCGCACATGCGCCAACCGACACCTCGTCGCCCTTGACGAGCAGCAGATCGTTCAGCAGGCGCTCGGCGAGCCGATAGCGGCGAGTCAGGTCGCGCGCCGCCTCGATTCCGGCATCGGTAATGATGACGCTGCCGTTCTGCCTCACCGCGAACCGGGCATCGATGAGGGTCTCCTCCGCCTCTTTGCGAGCGGCGGCGTCGGCCTCGGGGTCAGGCAGTCGCCGCCCCAGGTAGTGCACGTCCAGCTCCTCTTCGTAGATCTCCTTCGAGCGCAGATACAGCTTCTCCAGCAGGTGCTCAGCTCTTCGCTCCATCGCCCACCGCTCCTTCCCGCGATCCACCTAGCCAACTGAAAAACCGCCTTGTCACCGGCGCCGTCGGAAAAAACTCCTCGCCGCAGTCCGGACATCTGACCATCTTGCAGCCCGAGGACGCCCAACAGCCGCGGTCGTGACAATCACACGCCGCGGCAAAGATCCGCGTGCAAACCGGGCACGTCATTTCATCGCGATTCACCATCCGCTCGCCTCCATAAGCAGCCGCAACGTCGTTCCACCCAGTATCGCGCTCACCAGCACCACGCCCGAGATCGCGGTCGCGGTCTTGAGACCCTTTTCCTTGATGATCATGAAGAAATTCGCCACGCACGGCAAAAACAGCGTGATGGTCACCATGGACACGACGATCTGGCGCTCGACGAGCGGACCCGCCGCGCCGCCCTCGAGCACTGGGGCGAAGGTGTGATAGAGACCTGCCGCGCCGTAGTCCCGGCGCAAGAATCCGATCAGAAACGCCTCTGCCGTCTCCCGGGGCAAATCGAGCAGGCCGACCACGATGGGCGCGAATGCGGTCTCCACCAGCTTCAGCAGGTTCAAGGCGTCCATCACCCAAAGCACCGCCGTGCCCAGCATGAACAGAGGGACCGCCTCGCGCAGGTACCATTCGACGCGCGATACTGTTTTCAGCGCGACGTTCTTTGCCCGCGGCCGGCGCACGGGGGGAATCTCGATGACGAAATCCGATGTCTTCCCTGGGATCAGTCGCGAACCGACGGCGCCAGCGAGCAGAATCGCGAGCGACACGGCACCGACCCAGATCGCAAATGCCCTCCCTGATAGCGCCGCCATCATCGCCAGAATCACTCCGAGCTGCGCCGAGCAGGGCACTCCCAAGGCCAGCAGCAGGATGACCAGCGTCCGCTCCTTGCGCGTCGCGAGCACGCGCGTCGTCATGGTTGCCATCGTGTCGCAGCCGAGCCCGAGCACGAGAGGCAGCACCGCCTTGCCGTTGAGCCCCATGAGCCCGAAGGCGCGATCAAGCATGACGGCGAGGCGCGGCAAGTACCCGGAATCCTCCATGAGCGCAAAGGCGACGAAGAAAAAGGCGACGATCGGCAGCACGATCGCCACCGCGTACGAGAGTCCCATGGACAGCAGGCCATAGTTGCCGATCAGCAGCCCCGGGCCAGTCTCGGCCTGACCGGGCGCGGACACCACAAACGACTCAATGGCGCCATTCGGCAACACAAAGCGCAGGCAGGCCTCCAGGGCGGGCGTAATGTAGTGCGCAAAGAGCGTGTTCTCGAAGAAATCCACCGCTTCGCCGGCGCCCAAAACGCCGACGAAGAGGTAGACGCCGTACAGGACGCCGATAAGGATGGGCCAACCCCACACCGGGTGCATGGCGGCCCGACCGATGAAATCGGCGACGCGGCCGGGACGCTGGGGCCGGCGGCGAGTCACCTCCCCCGCCAGGCGCTCGGCCGCACGGAATCTCTCCGCGGGCAAGAGCGTCGTCAGGTTCGCCGCATACTTCGCCTGAGCCTGCCGCGAGATCACCGAAATGCGCTCGAGTATACTATCGCCCGCGGCCGCGTGGATGCGCTGCAAGGCAAGCGGATCCCCCATCAGCGCCAGGACCGCCAGCGCCCGTGCCATCGGCGTTTGGGCGGGGATCAACGCGAGAATGGCACGCACGGCGAGCTCGAGCTCCTGCGATCGGAGCGACGGCTGTGCCACCGCGCGGCTCTGCAGGAGCGCGTCGCGGAGGCGGCCGATGCCCTGCTTGGTCACCGCCACGGTTTCGACGACCGGGACGCCGAGCAGTTGCTCGAGCTTCGCCACGTCGTACTCGTATCCCGCCTCGCGCGCCTCATCCATCATGTTCAACGCCACCACCATCGGCGCCCCCAGATCCGCCAGCGACAAGGCCAGCGCCAGCCCGCGCCGAAGCTGCCGCGCGTCCACGACACAGGTGATCGTCGCCGTCGGGTTCGCAAGCAGGATCCGCTCCGTCACCGCCTGATCCTCGGATTGCGCCATGAGCGTGGTTGTTCCCGGCGTGTCAATGACCTCGAAGCGCCGCTCGCCGATCGCGAGCTCGGCGCGCGAGATCTCCACTGTTGTCCCGGGGTAATTCGAGATGGTCGCGTAGCGGCCCGTAAGCGCCGAAAAGAGCGCTGACTTCCCGACGTTAGGATTGCCTACGAGTAGAATCTGGTCCACAGAAGTGTCTCCGAAAGAGCGCGCGCGGCAGGCAGGGGGATAAGGCCAGAGGTCGGCAAAAGTGTAGCGCGCCTGTCGGTTGATGTCAACCAAGCTTAACGGTACTTTGGGAGGGCTTTGGAGGAAACCGCCGTGAAATCATGAGTTGCCGGGAAGGATGCGGATCATGGTGAGCACCGCGGCGAGACGCGGAATCGACAGACTCACTCTGACCGGCGAAGTCGCAGATAGCTTGATAGACGCGACACGGCGCCAAGGCGACGCCGTGTCTTCGGGAAGTAGCCGGGTTGCCCAATAGGGCAGCGTGCGGCGGGCGCCCTGCTATTGCGGCAGGACAAGGCCGTTGATCGTGCCGAAGATCATCAGATTCTGTCCATTGCGGCCGGCGGAGGCGTTCACCTTGAAGCTGTCACCGAAGTCCACCAGCGTGGCCCCTTCGATTACCTGCTCGAGAGCGTCGATGGCAGCCAGCTTGGCATCTTCAGCGGCAGCATGGAACGACTCGGCGAGTGAATCGGACACCGGCGGGTTGGCGCTCGACCAGCGCGCGGCGATATCGGCCTTGTAGAGATCCGCGTCCGCGCCGTAGAGCTCCCAGTAGACCTCCGATGCCGGGTCGATCTCGATCGAGAGCGCGTGCATGCCAGCGCCGTACTCCGGGACTTCGTGAAAGCCGAGCGACAAGACGCTCGCCTTGACCGCAACGAGGATCTCGTAGCCGCCGACGGGCACGATGACGCTGCCGGCGTCGATCACAAAGGGGTTTCCGGTCAATTCCAGCACCGGGCTTTGTGCAACGCGAGCACCAGGAATTCCGTACTGAACGAGCCGGGTCAGATAGCCGCTAGCGAACGACTCGAACAGCGCCTTGTCGAGGTAGTTTCGCTGCAGGGACAGGAAGACGTCGTAGTTGCTCGCGTTGTAGGCATCCATGGAGGACGCGATCGCCGCCAGGTCTGCCGGCCGCTTCAGCCAGTGCGCGTCGTACGGAGCGCCGGGCCCGGCACCCGTCATCTCAAGCGTGCCGTCGAGGTAGGCGTAGATACCCCCGGAGCGTGCTCCGCTTTCCGCTGGGCGCAGCGCACCGCCGATTGCCAGCGAATAGCCGTCAAAGGTGGCGGAGTAGCGCAGGTAGTCCGACAGCATCGGGAAGAGGTCGTCATTGAGGTAGGTCACCAGCTCATGCTCGATGACGTCCCGGAGCACATCCTCGAGCTCGTCCTCGATCTTGTCGTTGACGACATCGGTGAACCAGTCCATGACGTCCTCCATCCAATCGTCGCACTCGTGGCCAACATTGATGGCGCTGTTGAAGGTGAGCTGCGGATTGGTAACGACGAACGCGCCATTGCGGATGCCGACGGTGGAGGTGAACGTGGCATCGACGGTCGTGCCGCCGAGGCGAACGTCACACACGTACGGGTCCTTACCGTCGTTGTTCATGTTGTACCAGGCTTTCACGACCGGGTTGCCGGTTGCCGGTGCGAAGCTGTCGACCCGCACGCGAGCCTGCAGGACGCTGCCGCTCATGGTGACGAGGTCGAGCGTGGAGCGGTGCGTCCAGGGGAACATGTCGATGCGCCAGATGTCCCGACCGTCGTCGTGGTTGAGCGCGGATTTCGGGTCGCCGCTGCACCGCTGGTGCGAGGGGTCGTCGTGATAGTCCACGGTCCTGCGGTCACCGTCACTGCCGCACACGTCCGGAAGAATGTCGAACAGGAAGTCGGGATCGAGGTAGGCGTCATTGACCGCGTTCTGCAGCTTGTCGACGAAGCGCGGAGTGGAGCGCATGCCCGCGGCCATGGGGATACCCTCGGACGGGCTGCCGCCCCAGCCATCGGTGGTGGCTACAAATGGGAGCTTGTCGAAGTTTCCTCCCGTGAGGAGATCGCCGGCGCGCAGGCGCATCAGGCGCGAGACGAAGAAGTCGGGGTCCATGACGAAGTAGGCCGACTCCTGGTCTTGGGCGAAGGAAGTCTGGAAGCGATAGTCCCAGTAGGTGTTGTTCGGGTCGGCCGGATCCGTGTTCGGAGCGGCATGAAGCTGGCAATCGAACTGGGTGACGGGCGCGGTCGCAGCGGTGCCGATGAGGTCGAAGCTCGTGAGGGGAACGGCGGCCTTCACGTCGCCGGTGATCGCGATCCTGGTCGGGCTGGTGCCGTTCATCCAGTCGTGGATGCGCCCTTCCGGGGCACCGCTGAGGGTGACTGCGGGGCGCGGGAAGGTCGTGCGGTTGGAAACGACCAGGTCGCGATTGATCTCGTAATGTTGTACACCGCGAAAGCGGGTCGGAGCATCCCATTGCACCTTGACGAGGATCTCGTTGCCGGCGGCGAATGACGGGAACGGGATAATGATGTTGGCGGTTTCGGCCTGTTCATCGGGGAAGCGGATTTCCCAGACGTCGCCGCCGATCGGCGAGGTATCGAGGCCGGAGCCCTGAGCAAACGAGGATGCCGGGGCGACCGCGCAGCCGTCGCGGGGGACGAAGGCGGCATCGACTTGAATGGACTCGGGGATCACGTCGTCGCCCACCTCCAGCTTGACGAAGGCGGTACGCCCTGCGGGGACCACGAGGTCGTTGGCCAGGGCGTTGCCATCGGCGTCGGCGGAGCGCATCTCGATTTTGCGCGCCTGCGCATCTTGCAGGGGCGTGGGGCGGGTAACGTCGAAGCGATCCGCGAGTGATTGCTGTGAGGCGGGTGGGGAGCTTGGCGAGGGGGCGAGGCTGGCGGTCAGCCGGGTCGTTGGGGCGGCGGTCACGGCGGAGGCGAGAGCGAGGGTGGCAAGGAGGGAAGAGGCGCGCGTTGCGGCGGCGGCGAGGCGCCGAGCGAGGCGGAAGCGCGAGGAGCGGCGTGGGGCGGTGGCGGGGTTGGATTGCTTTTTGATCATCGGAAGACTCCTTGGGATGAGTATTGCCGATGGATGTGCAACTGTGATGCCAGCGCGGCGGAGGGGGAGGAGCGTGAGGTGGCGAAGCCGGGGCGTATCTGAGCGCCAGGTGACAGGGAGGGCGGCTCGTCTGGAACGGTCACGATGACGTCACGCGTCGCCGCGAGTCCCGCCACCCGCGCTCGGCCTGCCCTGGCCGAGCCCGCATCTGCTGACCAGCTCCGCCGCCGCGCGCTCGCTGATCAGCGGCACCACGCCGCCGCCGCTCTGGATGTTGACGATCGGCGACAGCGACGCCCGGCACACGCCGCCGTAGGCGACCTCCGGGATGCCGAGATTGGTATAGGCGGAAACGTCGACAAACACCTGCCGCTCGACGATGCCGTCCGCCGTCGCCACCGCGAGAGTTTGCCGCGGCAGCAACACGCGCTCCTGCGCGACCCAGCCGCCTTCGTCGGCGCAGGCGCGCACCAGCTCGGGCCAGGACAGCTCACGGCCAAAGCGCTCCCGCATGCGCTGGCGGCTCGCCTCGTCGCCGTGCTCGGCGCCGAGAAAGACACCCTTGCCGCCGAAGTCCCAGCTCTTCTTGACGACCAACGTCGCGGGTGATTCGCCGGCGAAATGGATCAACTCGGCAACGGGCCGGCCGTCGGGGCCGGTGCCGGGTCCCGGTGACAGCATCCGCGTCCACGGGAGATGGGCCCGCACCAGCCGTGCGATCGGCTCTTCCAGGCCGGCAGCGCGCCCGGCGTCCGCCTCGACGGAGCAGCGGGACAGCTCCGCGAGAACACTTTTCTGTTCGAGGTGTGGAGCCACCGGGTTGTAGAGGTGGTGGCGCTCGGGATGCTCGAGAATCGCGCCGAGCGCGCTGTCGGGGGCGACGCGGCGGGCGAAGATGTGGCGATACAGAATGTCCGGGTAGAACGGGGCGTCCGTCTCACTGTCGCCCGCGGGCACGGCGCAGCGAGCCGCGCCGTCGAGCGACAGGTCCTCGGCGCGCACGGTGCGCGCAGCGTGCCCGGCGGCGCGAAATCGCGCCGCGAGATAGGTCAGCTCGCCGAGCTGAGAATCCGCTGCGCGGTGCACCAGGGCGATGGACGGCGACGCCGCGCAGCGCCGCGAGCTCCGCGGTTGCGCTTGCGGTGCGTGGCGGCGCGAACCGCGCCAACATGGCCGCGAAAAAGGCCTCCGCAGCGATGTCCGAATACCCTTGCATCGCCGGAATGGTCGCGTTGACTTCGAGCACCCGATCCCCGGCGCCGGCGGCAAACATGTCCACCCGCACCGTGGCGAGGCGTGAAACGGCGCCGAGTGTCCGCTCCACGAGCGCTCGTTCCGTGGGACCGAGCTCGCCGAGAATGCGCTCGCGCCGCGCCATGCCGAGGTGGCCCGCGAGCACTGCCGCCGCGATACGAGCGACGCCCGCCACCATCGCCCGCGCCAGTGCCGCGCGGCCGCGCAGAAGCTCCGCGCCGAAGACGACCGGCGGCAGCGCTACCGGAATCGGCCGGAATCCCTCGCCACCCAGGTATGTCAGGCCGAGCGCCGCGGCGCGCGCGCCAAGCTCGCGCGTCAACGCCGTCTGCTCCCCAACGGGTAAGGCGCGCAGCGCCGCGGTCAGGGGGTCTTTCCTTGCCGACTCCGTCACCATCGCTCTCCTCCCGATCCAACCACGCGGCCGTCTACGCGCCGGCGCGGATCGTCGCGGCGGGAGGGCTGCGAGTGCAGAGCCTATGGCGTGCGGCGGCCGCGCGCAATGGGCCGGCGTACCCCGAATCCACCGCCTGTTCGAGGTCCACGCGACAGCGTCCCCCTCCGTCCCTCCCCCCGCTGGCCTGGGGAGGTGAGGTGGGGGGTGTTCGTGATGCTCTTTCCACACAGCCTGAAGCCGAATGGGCGGTGGCTCAGGGTGCCCCGTCTGGCAGTAGCGCTGGCGCCAACGACTTGTTATGCTGTCTTGAGGACGGCTCGCGATGAGTGAGCTCAGATCGGTGGAACGTCAGCCCGGCGCCATCACGGGTATTGGGACTTGCGAAACGACCGCCGACAGTCGGGCGAATGGCGCACGACCAACACCCGGCCTGAGTTGGGAGGCGCTGAGTCGTGACCTTTCGTCGCCGGACGCCATTCGCAATCGCGCCGCCGGCTCGCCTTCCCGCGATCAGCGGAGCGAGAAGCGGAACCGCCTCGTCGCTCATGGACGGGGCGACGAAGCAATGTTCGCGAGGTCATCGCAGAAAATATGAACGAGCTCTTTCGCCTTGCCGTCGAGGCATCGCCGGTAGGCATGATCGTCGTCGATGCCCACGGAACAATCCTGTTCGTGAATTCCGAAATTCAGCGACTCTTTGGGTACCGCGAAGGAGAGCTCGCCGGGGCGGTCGTGGATGTCCTGCTTCCGGATGCTGCGAAGCCACACCATGCTGCCATGCGCGCGGGCTACATGAGGTCTCCGGAGCAGCGCCCGATGGGCAGAGGACGCGATCTGCTCGCCCGGCGCAAGGACGGTTCCGTGTTCCCCGTCGAGGTGGGTCTGAACCCGATCAGGTCCCCGGACGGCATGCTCGTCATGTGCTCGGTACTCGACATCACCGCCCGTAAGGAGGCCGCGGAGCGGCTCAGTGCCGCGAACACCCAGCTCGAACGCCTCAATCGCGAGAAAGATCGACTCCTGGCGGTGGTCTCGCACGATCTGCGAGCACCCGCCGCAACGATATCGATTCTCGTCGATAACCTGCTCGTAGACGACGAACGCCGGCCGACCGATTTGCAGCGCCAACTGCTCGGCGCCATTCACCGCCAGGTACAAAGGCAGATCCGTCTCATCAACGATCTGCTCGATCACTCGCGTATCGAATCGGGTCAGCTCACTCTCGACAAGCAGGCAGTCGACCTGCGCGCGGTGTTGTCGGAAGCCATCGCCGACATGGCCGGCCTGGCCGCGCGCTTTGGACGAAGGCTGGAGGCTCGGCTGGGGCAAACAGACATTTGCCTGGAGCTGGATGAAGCGCGGGTCGTCAACGCCGTTACCAACCTGGTTACCAACGCCATACGCTTCGCAAGGAGCCGCGTTTGCGTGTCCCTGGCGTTAGCGGAGGAGGATGTCACGGTCGAGGTGGCCGACGACGGCCCCGGAGTCCCTGAGGACGAGCTGCAGACGATATTCCTTCCGCAGCAGCGCGGTCCGAGCGCGGCACCCGTCGATGGATTGGGGCTCGGCCTGGCGATCGTCAAGGGTATTGTGGAGGCACACGGCGGCCGTGCGGATGCGAGAAACGTAATCGACGCTTGCGGCGCCATTGGCGGGGCCGTCTTTCGAGTGGTGCTGCCACTTCGCTAGAAAGGCCTGGATCCACGTCGCCGCGTCAGCCCGGCTCCCACGGCCGCCAGTCGGCCAGGTAGCCGCAGAGACAAAACAGCACGAACGCGCCATAGCAAGCCGCAGCAAGCAGCAAGTAGCGGCGTGGCCGAAGGATCTCGGCGCGGGGACGGCCGCCGCGAGGATAGCTGCGCACGAACAGGGCGTAGGCAGCCACGCCTAGCGACGTTCCCGCGAGCACATCGAGAAAAAAGTGCTGTTTGACAGCCATCGTCGAATAGCCAATGACGGTGGCGGCAAGCATCGCACCGAGCCCGACCGGCCGATCGACCCGCCAGAGAACCAGCGCCGAGGCGAACGCGGTCCCGAGATGAAGCGAAGGGAAGCAATTGTGAGGGCCATCGAGAAAAAAGTTCAGCCGCGCTCCCCACGTCGCGAGACTGGAAACGTCCAGCTCGGGTCGCGGGTATCGCACGGGGTACGCCAGAAAAAAGCCGAAGCTGACGACGAGGATGAACAGGTATGCCCAGAACGCCCGGCGGATGAGCTCGTTGCAACGGACGACGAAAAGTGGCAGCAACATGAACAAGTACACGGCCGAATAGACGTATTGCCAGGTCGGCTCGAACGCGACGGCCCGATCGATCGCCAGAGTGAGATCGGCGGCTACCTCGCCACGCGTTCGCGCGTTGATGACGAAGTAGAGCGGGAAAACGCCCAAGACGAGCGATAACACCCGCACCGCTTTCTGATATCGCACCAGGTAAGGATGCGCGGCGTGGTTGGCCAGCGCGGCGTAGTTGGCCAGCGCGTCGCGCAACCATGCGGCGCGACTCCGCAGGCGGGTCGATTCGAGCCGCACGAAGCCTGAGCGGATAGGACCAAAGAGCTGCACGTCTGGTTTGCCTTCGAGAAGAAGCATCTGCAGGGGAATGGCGGCCTGCGGCAAAGAGCTGCGAGCACCGAGCGAGCTGGCCGGGCGCGGGGCAGGACACGCTTGGCCGTCCCTTTTTCACAAGCTACAATGACGCGCGCTGAGCGTCAATACGGGAGCCGGCCCTGAAGACACCGCCTGTCTCACTGCAAGCGGCGCGGAAAGTGCATCACGAAGACCCCCACCTCAGCTTCCCCGCATGGGGGAGAGGGACGGAGGCGGGTGCAGTCGCCGCGACCTCAGACAGGCGATGGATTCAGGCGGCCAGAAGCTCCCGGCGGTGCGGCCGCAGGGCGCCCGGTAAGCACAACACCAGGCCCCTCCCTCCTTCCCCGCGAGCGGCGGGACAGGTGCCAAAACGGAGAGAACGCCCATGACGGATCGGCCGAACGCATATGTTTTTTCGACCACTTTTGGGCCGTGCGGCATTGCCTGGCGCGGCGAGGCCTTGACGCGGGTGCAGCTTCCGGAGTCAGAAGCCGCCGATGTGGCCGCGCACGTGACGCGCGACGGCGCAGCAGCGCTTGTCGAGACCCCCACTGTGTTTGCGGAAGAGGTTGCGGAGCGCCTCCGCCGGCACCTCGCTGGTGGCCGCGATCCGCTTCAGGATATCGCGCTGGATTTCGCCGCGACGACGGCCACCCGCCGCGCCATCTTTCACGCGCTCCGACGGGTCGCAGTAGGGTGCACGATCAGCTATGGCGAGCTCGCGGCGGCCGCGGGCATCTCGGGCGGCGCGCGATGCGTCGGGCAGGCCATGGCGGCGAACCCATGGCCGATCGTGGTCCCCTGCCATCGCGTTCTCGCGGCGGGCGGGCGGCTCGGCGGCTATTCCGGCGCCGGCGGGTTGTGTACCAAGCTGCGACTCCTGACAGTCGAAGGATTCGACACGACGCAACTATACGGCGAAGGCATTCGTCATCTCCGCGCGGCGGACCGGCACCTTGCAGGTGTGATCGATCGCGTCGGTCCGCTCCGCCTGGCCGCGTACCTCGGTCTCGACCAGGGTGACGCGTTCACCGCGCTCGCAGCCGCCATCGTATTCCAGCAGGTTTCCGTCGCGGCCGGCCGCGCCATTCACGCACGGCTGCTGGAAGCGGTGGGCACGGGCGGATTGTTGTACCCCGGCGCGGTGCTCGCAGCGGGCGCCGAGCGCCTCCGCTCATGCGGCCTCTCCGCGCGCAAGGCCACCTACATCTGCGACCTGGCGGCCCAGGCCGCCGACGGTCGTCTCGACCTGGACTCCCTGGCGCGCCTGGATGATGACGAAGTCGTGCGGCGACTCGTCGCGCTCAAGGGGATCGGCCGCTGGACGGTGGAAATGCTCCTGATCTTCTATCTCAAACGACTCGACGTTTTTCCCGTCGACGATCTCGGGCTCCGCAATGCGATGTGCCGGCTCTATGCCTTGGCCGCGCCGCCACAGGTGGACGAGCTGCGCAAGCTGGCCGAACCGTGGCGTCCCTTTCGCTCGCTGGCAACCTGGTACCTGTGGCAGTACGCCGCGCTCGCGAAGTCGGACAAGGCCGCCCGCTTCTCGGCGGCGCCGGCGGTTGTGCCCTCAGTCACGTGAGCTCCTCCGGACCGCGGCGACCTTCGCCGCCGCCGAGGCTACAATAGTCGCGTCGGTGAGCTCGTCGGTAGCTTTTCGCGCTCCGCGCTCCGCGCGCCGCTCGACCGACCTAATAAGGAATCCTCCATGCCCTTGCCAACCGACATCGACCAACTGTCGATCACGACAATTCGCACGCTCTGCATCGACGCCGTTCAGCATGCGAGCTCCGGGCACCCCGGAGCCCCCATGGGGATGGCGGCGGTAGCCTATGCGATCTGGGACCGTTTCCTCCGCTACGATCCCCATGACCCGCTGTGGCCCAATCGCGATCGCTTCGTCCTCTCGATGGGCCACGCCTCGACCCTGCTCTACAGCCTGTTGCATCTGACCGGGGTGAGGGCGGTCAATGCTCACGGCGAAGTCATCGCCGCGGAGTCGGTCTCGCTCGCTGACCTCAAGCGTTTCCGCCAGCTCGGCAGTCGCTGCCCTGGACACCCCGAATGTCAGTTGACTGCAGGGGTGGAGACGACGTCGGGCCCCTTGGGCCAGGGCGTGGCAAACAGCGTCGGCATGGCGATCGCGTCGAAGTGGTTGGGTGCCAGGTACAATCGGCCCGATCTCGAGCTCATCGGGTACAACGTGTTCGCGCTCGCCGGCGACGGCTGCATGATGGAAGGAGTTTCGAGCGAAGCAGCCTCGCTGGCCGGCCACCTCGGGCTCGACAACCTCTGCTGGATTTATGACAGCAACCGGATCACGATCGAGGGCAGCACGGCGCTCGCCTTCAGCGAGGATGTCGCGACCCGGTTCGAGGCGTATGGATGGACCGTCACCCGCGTCGTGGATGCCAACGATCTCGACCTGATCTCGCGGGCGCTGGCGACCTTCCCGAGCCCGACCGGTCGGCCAACGCTCATCATCGTTGACAGCCAGATCGGTTTCGGCTCGCCGAACAAGATGAATACGCACTCCGCCCACGGCGAGCCACTCGGCGAGGCCGAAGCACGGTTGACCAAGCGCGCCTACGGGTGGCCAGAGGACGCGCAGTTTCTCGTTCCAGAAGAGGTGCGAGCGCACTTCGCGGCGGGTTTCGCTCGGCGCGGCGCGGATTTGAGCGCGCAATGGAAACGCCTCTTTGCCAGGTACGCGGCGGCCTACCCGGAGCTCGCCGGCGAGCTCGCGCACCTGCAGCGGGGCACCGTGCCGGAAGGGTGGGACCGCGACTTGCCGGCCTTCCCGCCGGACACCAAAGGCATGGCCGGACGCGATGCGTCGGGCAAGGTCCTCAACGCGATCGCGAAGAACATTCCGTGGCTTGTGGGGGGCGCCGCGGACCTCGCCCCATCGACCAAGACGCGACTGACCTTTGCAGGTGCCGGCGACCTTTCGGCGCGCGAGCCCGGGGGCCGGAACTTCCACTTTGGAGTGCGAGAGCACGCCATGGGAGCAATCCTCAACGGTCTGGCCCTGTGCAAGCTCCGGCCTTTCGGCTCCGGCTTCCTCGTCTTCAGCGACTATGCGCGACCGACTCTGCGCCTGTCGGCGCTGATGGAGCTCCCGGTCATCCACATTTACACCCACGACTCGATCGGCGTCGGCGAAGACGGACCGACCCATCAGCCGGTAGAGCACCTCGCGTCGCTGCGCGCCATTCCGGGTTTGCGGGTGTTCCGCCCGGCCGATGCCAATGAAGTAGTCGAGGCCTGGCGCGCGATCATCCCCATGCGCCACGCGCCGGCCGCGCTGGTGCTGTCACGGCAGCCGGTTCCGACACTGGATCGGTCGCGCCATGCGCCGGCGTCAGGCGCGGCCCGGGGCGCCTACGTTCTGGCTGCGGAGTCGCAGACACCGCCGCGCGTCATGCTGCTCGGCACCGGCAGCGAGGTCAGCCTCTGTGTGGCGGCGCACGAGCGACTCGAGGCCGAAGGAATACCGTGTCGGGTGGTGAGCATGCCGTGCTGGGAGATTTTCGCGGAGCAGGATGAGGACTACCGCGACTTCGTGCTGCCTCCGGCGGTTACCGCGCGCCTGGCGGTCGAGCAGGCAGTGGCGTTCGGCTGGGAACGCTACACAGGTCTGGCGGGCCGCGTCATCGCCATGAGCGGCTATGGCGCGTCGGCGCCGTTCACGGACCTGCTCGCGACGTTTGGGTTTACCGTCGATGCCGTAGTGGTTGCGGCAAGAGCGATGTTGTGAGCGCGGCTCCGTACCCATCGGACCTGCGCGGAAGCGGACGCGCTACGGGTATCTGTTCATCCCCTCCGGGGGCGGGGGGAGGGTCGGGGCGGGGGGCGGACAGCGGCGGGCTCGCCGTTCTACCCTCTCCCGGCCTCCCCGCAGTGAGCGGCGGAGGGTCATTGCGCGCCGCCACTCCTTATCCGGGCGCTCATGGGGAGGCAGGGAGGCGGGCGCCTACGACACTTCCGAGCATCTGAGGACCTTCGGCCGAGCCCCGAAATTGTCGACAGCCGCTGTTTGGCCGGACCAGGTACGCCTGTCGACATTCAACGAGGTCACCTGGGACGGCCGATGTCAGGTTCACGAGCTTCGACAGACCCACCTGGCCTGGCCCAGGCAAGTCTGTCGAACATCGACAGAGTACGCAGGGGCGGCCGATGTGAGCTTGTCGACAGTCGACAAGTGTCACTTGGGCGGCCCAGGTTACCCTGTCGACAATCGACAGGGTGCGCGCGGTCGGCCGGGATGCGTTCGTCGACAGTCGACAAGTGCTCCTGGGCCGGCCAAGGTGCGTTCGTCGACGTTTTGCGGCGTTCAACGTCGCCGGGGCGGGGGGAAGATGCGGGCCGGAGGCCCGCGGTCCCAGGTGCCGCACCGCCTTCAACTTCCGGCAAGTGTAAGCCACATTCGGCCGACGCCGAAACTCCTGGGGCCTCTCTGGACAAGCACCTCAGTGGGCGGCCTTCCTTCCCTCTGCAGACCGTTCCTAAAAAGGTAGACAAACGTAGACAGCGTTGATGTCTACGCCGTCTCCGTCGCCAGGCGAACAGCGTTCCTGACTTGCAGTCGGAGTCGCACCGACCTCCCGGAGATTGCCGCCAAGACCGGCCTTGCTCCCCTCGCGGGAAGTCGGTGCGGTCGAGCGGAGAGCGT
>JACPHN010000014.1:10324-53347 GCA_016188575.1 Candidatus Schekmanbacteria bacterium | reverse complement strand
TACGCCCACGACGAGCTCGGGCGGCTGACCGCGATGACGACGCGCAACCCGTCGGTCGTGCCGGAGCTGAGCTACACCTATACCTACGACGCCGAGGGACAGGTCCTGCGAATCACCGACGGCCTTGGAGAGCACGTCTATACGTACGACGCGGCCGGCCGACTGACGGGGGCGGATCATCCGGACGGCGGGCCGCTGGTGGACGAATGGTACGCCTACGACGCGCTCGGGCGGCGGACCGCGTCGCACCTGAGCGGGACCTACGAATACGACGCGGCCGGAAGACTGGTGGCGGACGAGCACCGGGCCTACGAGAGTGCGCCAGGGGGTGAGCTGGAACGTCTTGTGAGCTCCGCGGAGAATCTTGAAATCGCGTTCTTTTATGAGGCCTCTGGGCTACTCTCGGGCTGGGAGGAGACGCGGGCGAGTGACGCCACCCTTCTGGCCTCATGGCGCTACGAGCACGATCCGGAGGGTCGCCGCGCGGTTGACGAGAACACACTTGCGGGCCAACTGACGCACCGGTGGTCCGACGGCGAAAACTTGGTTTGGGTCGAAGGCGAAGGCGCGAGTCAGGAACGATACGTTTATGCAGAAGGAATCGATGAGGTGTTGGGCGGTGAAATCGCAGGGGACAAGCAAGAGCTAGCGCGGAATCAGCGAAACGACGTAGTCGGCATTCTGACGACTAGCGGAGCGTCGCGTATGCGATCCTACGATAGCTTTGGCGTCCTCCCGGTCCCCGCCGAAGACGATGGTTCGGTAGACCGATTTACTTTTGCCGCACGGGAACGCATCCCCGTCACTTCCGCAGTGCATTACGACGTGCGTGCCCGGGTGCTGGATGTCGAAGTGGGAAGATACTGGCAGCCGGACCGCGGAGGCCAGTTGGCAGGGAGAGCATTCGAGTTTCGCGTTAACGATCCGTTGCGGCTTTCTCCTCTCTGGAATCCATTCAAACCTGGTCGAGTCATTGTAAATGATGGATGCCAATGCAGTGAGTATGGAATATATGTAAAGCCAGAATGCGGAAATAATCTGATCCACCACGATTGGCCAGGCCGCACAGTGTATAATGCTGACGGCGTATACTTTTGTGGTCATAAAGAAAAGAAGGTGCTGAAAGTACCAGATCAAGGTGAAGCAAATATTACATGCAAGTTCGGACAGGTTCATGTTGAATGCTGGCATGGCATAGTTGGAATCCTAAAGCCTTGTGTATGGGTCGACCCCGATGAAATAGGATGGCCGAAGTGTCCATCATGAAGGCGGGATACGTTCATTGGATCATGCTGACTCTGCGTATCATAATATGGTTGTTAGTGTCTTTGTTTATGGCGTTTTGGGTTTACTTTCTACATCCAGGACTCGGTACTTTATATAGTAAAAACTACAGTGAGAGAGCCTTTACGTCTATAAAGATCGGAATGTCACAGAAACATGTATTGGATATTCTCGGTGAACCATTATCAACTATTGAATATGACGATTCATCTGTCGTATATCACTACTCAGACGCATCGGGTTCGTCCTACTATGTGCGATTCATAAAGTTTCGAGATGGAAAAGTTACCGAAGTTGCTGCGTTTTCTGATTATGACTGAGGACTATCTGTTCGGCGCCCGCAAGCCCACGTGAGGCGTACTGCGTGTCGCCCAATGGTGGCGAATGATGCATGAGGAAACGCTCCGCGTGGAGGCGTAGACTCGGCAAGGATGGGGCATTGGAGATCTCATGAGGTGGTGCCGAGAACTTGCTTCCTGGCTGGGTGTCAGTCCGGAATACCGGACGAAGCTCGGTCGTCGGTGAGCACTCGCCAAAGCGGGTGGCGGGAGGCGGGTCCGGTGCGCGTCGAGACGCGCGCGCTCGGCGACGCGGGCCAGCTCGCCGTGGCGGCGGATGGGCGCCTCTACGTGCACGCGGCCGGTGCGATCCATCGCCTGGTACCCGGGATGGACGCGGCCGAGCGCTGGTTTGTGCGCTCGGGGATCAGCGGGCTGGCCGCGAGCGACGCCGGGTTGCTGGTAGCGGTGGCGGACCGCAGACGAATCTACGAGCTCGACCTGGGTGGGCGCCCCTACCTCCGCTATCGCGCGATCGACGGCCCGAGCCGGCCGACGGGAGTGCTCGCGCTGCCCGACGGCACCGTGGTGACGGCGATGCTCGATGGCGGGACTTCCGCGCTGTGGCGGCTGGCGCGCGGGACGGGCGCGTATCTGGGCGAGGGAGGCACGGAGCGGCTGCGACAAATGGCGGACGGCACCTACGAGCGGGTCGCTGCCGGCGGCGAGCGCGAGCGCTTCGACGCGGCCGGGCGCTTGACGGAGCGGCGCGATGCGGTGGGCAACGCCACGGCGTATCGCTACGACGCCGCGGGGCGGCTGACCGAGATCACGGATCCCGCGGGCCAGGTCAGCGCTCTGGCCTACGACGCCGAGGGTCGCCTGAGCACCTACACGGACCCAGGCGGCCGGGTGACGCGGTTCGTCGTGGACACGCACGGCGATCTCGTGACGGTCGTCGACCCGGCGGGAAACGCGGAGCTGTTCGCCTACGACGAGGTGCACCGCCTGTTGTCGCGCCGCGACGGCACGGGCGCCGCGACGACGTTCACCTACGACGGACGGGGCCGGCTGCGAGCACGGGTGTTGCCGGATGGCGAGGTGCGGACGTATGTGCCAGCCGCCGCGGTGGGGCTGATCGACGAGCTGCCCGCGGGCTCAGGGACGCGGGCGGTGCCGGCAACCGCGCTGCTCGCCGAGGCGGTTGTGGCGACGCGAACGGATGCGCTCGGCGGCGAAACGCGCTTTACGATCGACGGCGGCGGGCGGGTGACCGCGACCGAGGATGCGGTGGGGCGCGTGACGACGGTCGCTCGCGCCGCGGACGGGTCGACCGAGACGGTGACGCGGCCGGACGGCAGCGCCACGGAGACGACTTTCGACGCGCGCGGCAACGCGATCGCGATCGAGGAGCTGGCGACGGGAGCGGTGACCCGCTACGAATACGACGCGGCCGACCGCTTGACGCGCATCACCGACCCGCTGCTCGCGCGCACGGATTTCACCTACGACGCGGGCGGCAATGTGACGCGCGTCGACCGGCCGGGCGGAGCCTACGAGATCTATGAATACGACGCGCGCGGCTTGCTTACGGCGGTGACGGACGCGGCGGGAGCGCGTTGGGAGACCGGCTACGACGGGCTCGGCAACGTCGCCTGGGACGAGGACCCGCTCGGGAACGTCACGAGCTACGCGCGGGACGCCCACGGGCAGGTAACGGCGGTTATCGACGCGCTCGGGCGGCGGCGCGATACGTGGTACGACGCGCTTGGGCGGGTGGTGCGGGAGGTCGACGCGGCGGGCGCGGTGACGGCGCGAAGCTACGAGGGCGCGGGGACGGCGGCGACCGCCGTGGTCGATGCTCTCGGCAACGTCTGGCGCAGCGAGGTCGATGCGCGCGGGCGGGTCGTGGCGCGGAGCGATCCGCTCGGGAACCGGGAGACGTGGGTGTATGACCGCGCCGGACGACAGATCGAGCAACGGCGCCCGGGTGGCGAGTGGCTGCGCGACGAGTATGACGCGGCGGGCCAGCGCACGCGGCAGCTCGCATCAGATGGGTCGGAGACGACGTGGAGCTACGACGTGGGTGGGCGGCCGCTGGCGATCGCCAACGCCGTGGGGGTGATCGAGCGAAGCTACGACGCCGGGGGACGGATGGCATCGGAGACGTGGGCGGGGCTGACGACGCGCTACACGTACGACAAGGCCGGGCGGCGCAAGACGATGGTGGGCCCCGAGGGAACCGAGCATCTGTACCGGCGGACGCCGGCGGGGCGACTCGCCTCTACGCCCACGACGAGCTCGGGCGGCTGACCGCGATGACGACGCGCAACCCGTCGGTCGTGCCGGAGCTGAGCTACACCTATACCTACGACGCCGAGGGACAGGTCCTGCGAATCACCGACGGCCTTGGAGAGCACGTCTATGCGTACGACGCGGCCGGCCGGCTGACGGGGGCGGATCATCCGGACGGCGGGCCGCTGGTGGACGAATGGTACGCCTACGACGCGCTGGGGCGGCGGACCGCGTCGCACCTGAGCGGGACCTACGAATACGACGCGGCCGGAAGACTGGTGGCGGACGACGCGTACGCGTACGCGCACGACGCGAACGGCCAGTTGTCGCTCATTCGACACGTCACGGACGGCGAGGAGATCGCGCTGGCGTACGACGCGCTCGGCCGAAACACGGGGATTCGCCGCCGGCGAAGCTCGGACGGGGAAATTCTCAACGATCTCCGGTTTTCTTTCGACGGCGCGGACCGGCGCGCCGATAAGGAAGACCTGCTGGCCGGGGAGCGCGAGCAGATCTTCTATGATCAAGGAAATCTCATCCGGGTCGACAATGGCGGCGGGGCTACGGAGAGCTACACGTATGCGGAAGGGATAGACGAGCTGCTCTCCGGCGAGATCGGGGGGACGACGCTGGCATACGCGCGAAATGAGCGCAACGACGTGGTAGCCGTTACCGCCGACACCGGCGCGATTGTGCGAACGTACGCGTATGACAGCTTCGGCGCGGCATCCCGGCCGGATCGTCAGTCCTGGATCGGTTCGGCTTCGGGAGCCGGGAGGCGTTGGTTGGCGGTGATGTACCGGTTTACGACTTTCGCGCCCGCATCTATCTTCCGTCGACATGGAGGTTTTCGGGACCCGACCCCAGGCCGTCGATGGGCACAGCCGGGTATCAGTACGCGGAAAGCTCGCCGCTGCTGAAACGGGACCCGCTCGGCTCGTATGTGATTTACCCTACGGCAAGATACCCAAAGCTAATCAGGAAAGGGCTAGTTAAGCTTGTTTCCGAGCTCCTTGGTAACACCGGTCCATGTAAATCATGCACAGACTATTTTCAAGGGCAACCTAACCAGATTATGAAGAACATCAACGACGTGCTTAACGAGGGGACGCCGCCCACTATTATTACCGGTCAGTGTGCTGGCCATAACCCGAATGCCTGTACAAGGCCAGGCGTATGGGGACGCATAACCATTGACGAGGATTTTCTTAGCAAAGTACCGTCGGCATGTGAGATTGCCACTAATATTCTTCACGAAATGGGTCATTTGGCAAGACAGGACAGAACCAATGAACACGATTCACCTGGCTGGAAGGAGTTTACGAAGAAATGCCGTACATCATGCCTAAGACTATAGCAACCGCACTATTACTGTGGAGTTGTTTTAATATCAGTAATGTATCTCTGGCTGATTACGAAAATTGCGTTCTCCCGGAGAGAGATACTAACGAAGCGTTTAGAGCAATAGAAATTGATCTCGATGCTCCCAATGAAGTAAACATGGGGTCAAAATATGTAATAAAAGTGCGCGTGCGTGCAAAGATTCCAGGCGTAGTATACCTTGACCCGTCGCTTGACGCGAAGATTTCGCTAACTGCTTCTGATGGAAGCTGCAAGTACAAATATGGACTTGGCATAGCGTCTTGCCTTGACTGTTCTTACGTGCCCGTTAGCTCTGAGTTTGTCACATTCGCAACCATTAGAATTGGTGAACAGTGCGAGGAGGGGTTTTTCCTGCCCGCGAGGACCGGTATTTATGAGTTGCGCGTTGATTACTACTCATCTGGACCCATAAGCCTCGAAGGCTTCACCATCGCGAGAGGGTCAGCGTCTTCGCCGCCACGCCGACTCGAGGTGCGTCCACCCGTGCCCCAGGATCTCGCTTACTGGAAAGAGCAGCTCGCGATTGCGGCGAAAACGAAGATTGCAGACACTGATGCGTATTCGTACTTTTGCAATGTGCGCGATTCGGGGGCAGCGGATATGCTAATGTCCTTGCTTGAACAAATCACGCAGTCGAAGTCCATAAGGTTTTGGGACCATTCCTTCATTATGCCAGCAATCAGCGCGCAAGGAAGGCAATCGGACGCCGATGACTTGAAACGAATCGCCGGGTCAATGACAATCGGATCAGAGGAGCGGACGTCTATTGAAGAGCTCTCGGAAGAGCTCACGAATCAGGACGCCTGTAAGTAGCTACGATATCGGGTGGTGTCCTCACTGGGCTCAACGCATTGATTTCTAGCGGTTCTCGCTGATCGGACTACCGCTTTGCAGCGGCATGTTGAGTCAGTATGGGACACCACCAAAGGACGAAAGCGCCACATCGTCGTAGACACCCTGGGCCTGCTCATTGCGATCCACGGGTACCAAGCCGACATCCAGGATCGCGACGGTGGCCTGCCGACACGGATGGCCGCCAAAGTCAAGGACACCACGCTGGAAAAGACCTGGAGCGATGGGGCGTACAGGGGCCGGTTCGTTGAGAACGTCCGGGAAGACCTCGGGATCGAAATCGAGGTGGTCGCGTTGCCTGTCCGCGCTGTACCGGGTGAAACGCCCGGCAAGCCTTTTCTCAACTTGGCGTGCCTCGTCCGCAGAGATCGACAGGAAGCGTTCAGCGCGGCCATGACCCACCAGGCCGCGGCGGAAAGCGCCCACGGGGTGGCGCTCACGGTCACCGGACCGTGGCCGCCGTTCACGTTCGTATCCGAGGCGTTTTCCGACCACGCGGATGGCGCCGAGTCGTGAAACAGGGCGCCGGTTCCCTAGTCAGACCCGCGATAGGGAGTATGCACCATACCTCGCGGTGCGGTATCATCGGCGGCCCGGCACGAAAAGCCGTCAGCCATGCCATGCCGCGCTCGGCGCACAGCCGTTGCCGAGATGGTGCCTTTCTTGCAAGACCCGACGCAGGGTGCTCGGCGCTGGGGTGCACTGCCTCGGTCTGGCTGTGAGCACGGCAACCACTCTCAGAATGGAGTGCTGCATGGCACAGGTTACCAAGTCCACGGACTCCTCGAGCCTTGCCGAGGTCGTGGATCGGATCCTCGACAAAGGTATCGTCATCGACGCCTGGGTGAAGGTCTCGCTGGTCGGTATCGAGCTCCTCTCGATCGAGGCCCGCGTCGTGATCGCCTCGGTCGATACCTACCTGAAGTACGCCGAAGCCATCGGCCTCACGGCCACCGCAGCGGCGCCGGCATGATGAGGGCGTAGCTCAAGCTCGCACCGTTCGGCCCTGTCATCGCTTGCACGCATCTACGCGTGCGACGGATGGGGCGGAACGGGCGCGGCGAGCAAGTGAGCTCCGCGGCAAGCAGGCGCCTCTCAAGCCTGGGCGTAAGAGGGGATCGGCTCATGGAGGGATGTTAAGGACATGGCGGAATTTTTGGCCTCAATGCAGAGCGTGGCGGCGCGGATTCGCCAGGCCCACGACAACAGAGCAGAAGACCTGGCGCATACCCGGCAAGAAACCGGCCGCGTGCTGAGCGAGGCGCAAGGGCAACTTCGCGACCTCAGGCACCGGTTCAATACGGTTGTCGGGGGCGCCCGGCGATCCCGCATGGAAGGCGAGACCGACCGGCGCGGCGCCGCGGCCAGGGCGCGGGAGGCGAGAAGCCTGGAGCACGCCGCGCACGCGCGCGCCATGCGCCAGGCGTTCGCGGCGCTGCGGGATGATCTGTGCCAGCACGAGGAGCAGCGCCGCGGTCGCGCCGACGCCGACCGGAGCTCTCGTCAAACCGCGCTGCGCGAGCGCGCCGACACGCTCGCTCAGGCGTTCGACAACTGCCGCAAGAATCGTCTCGACTCCGAAACCGCGCGCCGTCAACGATGCCGGCTGGAAAAGAACGAGATTCTGTCCCACGTCGGGCAGCTTACTGCCCGCGTGGCGTCGCTCCGGGCAGATGTTCGCCACACGCTCGCTGATTTTCGCGCCGAGGTGGAAGAGGGTTTTCGGGTCTTTCATGGGCTGAGCGCATCAGCCGCGCCGGCCGCACCTCCGGTGGTGCCGCGGGCCACCGCGGAGGCGACCGCTCCTCCGGCCGCCGCCCCGATTCCCGCGCCGGCCGCGCCCCAGGAAGCCGCCACCGTCGCCGAGGCGGCCCCGGCCGCTGGCGCTGCCGCCATCGGCGCGCTGGGCCTTTCGGAGCGGGTGGGCGTGCTCTTGCGGGAGGGAGGAATCAATACCATCGACGAGCTCCTGCGCACCTCCCAGGAAGCGCTGCTCGCCCTCCCGGGAATCGGGCCGGGATCCGTGCGGGAAATCCAGCGCATTCTCGCCAATCGGGGACTGTCGTTGCCCGACTAGCCGCGGGGAGAGATGATGAAGGAGCAGTCAACGGCCACCGTGGCCGCGCCCATTCAACGCGTCCAGCCCGGGCACGACACCGTCAAGCCCCAGGCGAGCGAGTCCTTCGTGCAGACCGCCTATGTCGACGAGATCGCCCGCCGGGCGCTGACGTACCTCGAGGTCGGCTACCCCGTGCACTTCGCGGGCATGGCCGGTACCGGTAAAACCACTCTGGCGCTGCACACCGCGGCGCTTCTCGGCCGCCCCGTGGCGCTCATCCATGGCGACGACCAATTCACCAGCGCCGACCTCATCGGCCACAACAGCGGGTTTCGCCGCCGCAGCCTCGTCGACAACTACATCCACTCGGTCGTCAAGACCGAAGAGGAGATGCGCACGCTGTGGGTCGACAATCGCCTCACCATGGCGTGCCATCGCGGGTACACCGTCGTCTATGACGAGTTCAACCGGTCTCGGCCGGAGACGAACAACGTCCTGCTCAGCGTCCTGGCCGAGGGCATCCTGAACATGCCCCACTTGCGCACCCGCGGCGAGGGGTACATGCACGTGCACTCGCAGTTCCGGGCCATCTTCACGTCCAATCCCGAGGAATACGCCGGCGTTCACAAGGCGCAGGACGCGCTCATGGACCGCATGATCACCATCAACCTCGGTCACTTCGACCAAGACACCGAAGTGCAGATCACCATGAGCCGCGGTGGTATCGATCGCGCCGCCGCGCAGGTCATCGTGAGAATCGTCCGCGCGCTGCGCGGCGTAGGTGTCCATAACCACCGGCCGACCATCCGCGCTTGCATCGCCATCGGCAAGGTCCTGGCACGGCACGGTGCCGATCCCGATCCGACCGATCCTTTTTTCCGGTGCGTCCTCGACGATGTGCTTCTGGGCACCGACACCGTCAAAGTCACCCGCGGCGGCCGCTCCCTGATGCGCAAGAAGCTCGAAGAAATAATCAGCGCGGTGGGCTCTGGAGGCGACCTGGACACACTGGACATGCCCGCGGGCGCGGCGCCTGCCTGGCGCAATAATGAGGAGGATTCCGGAGAAGAATGAGCGCACCCAAACGAGGACTCAAAAACATCCGCACGATGTCTGACTCCACAGCCGCGACCGGGGCTCCGCATCGCGTCTTCCTGCGCATGGCCTTGTTGACCCTACAGAAAGGCTTGCGTGAGCAGGAGCGCAGGGCGATCAAGGCTCGTCTCGTCGATCTGGACAGCTACCTGGCCGGGGTCGAGGAGGAGCTCCAGCCGCTGCTCGCATCTGTTGCCGACGCCGTAGCCGCGCGCAAGAAAGACGAAAAGCCAGCCTTGAGCAGGGACGCGCCGCCGGCGGTGCCCGCGGGCGATGAATCGCTGCCGGGCGGCGATGAGGCCCCGGGCTTTGGAATCCGATACTGACGCGACGCCTGCCAACGGCAATTCGGGAGAAAGGAGCACTGCTGTGGCTGACCCGACGGGCTGGTACCTCTACGCGATAACTGCGCCGGAGGCCACGTGCGACCTGCGAGGCCTGACGCCGGTAGCCTCCGCGGACGGGCAAGCCGGCGACGAGCTGAGGGTGGTGCGTGCCGGCGCGATCGCCTTCATCACCAGCGCGTTTCACGGCCGCGAGGTCCGCCCCCAGCGCGCCAATATCGCCGCACACCATGCGGTCCTGCAAGCGTTGATGCAGTCGTCCGTGGCCTTTCTCCCCGTGGCGTTCGGCGTTGTCGCGCCCAGCCTGTCGAATCTTCAGGCGCTGCTCGCCGCGAACGAAGCGACGATCGCCGAGGAGCTCGATCGCCTCGCCGGGAAAGTCGAGCTCACGCTGAAAGTGAGCTGGGATGTCCCCAACATCTATGAATTTTTCGTGTTTCGCAATCCGGAGCTCGCGGAGCTGCGGGACCGCTTGCAGAACAAGTGGGGCCCATCGTCCCGGGACGAGCGCATTGCCCTGGGACGTACCTTCGAATCGCTCCTGCATGACGCGAGAGAGCGCCATCGCGCGAATGTGGAGGCAATCCTCGAGAACGTCGCGCTCGAAATCCACGAAGGACCCGTCAAACGCGAGGAGCAAGTCATGAACCTGACCTGCCTGGTCGAGCGCGCGCGCGCGACCGAGTTCGAGCAGGCCGTCTTCGCCGCGGCGGCGCTCTTCGACGATAACTACGCCTTCGACTACTCAGGGCCGTTTCCACCGTTTCATTTTGTCCGCGTCGCTCTCGGGAAATCCTGATTTTTCCCCTTCCGCATCCGGGGTGCCTGCGTCGTGCTACTCGTCGATGATCTGCTCACCTTTCCCGTCCGCGGCCTCCTCTTCGTCTTTCGTGAAATCCACCAGGCCGTGCGCGCCGAAGCAGACGATGCGGACTCGCTCGTGGAGCAGCTCCAGGAGCTCTACATGCAGCTCGAGACGGGGCGCATCTCGGAATCCGAGTTCGACGCGCTCGAAGCCGACCTGCTGGACCGCCTGGACCGGGTGAAAGCCGACGGCTCGGGCGGAATTGGGACCGACGAGCAGCTCGATGAGCAGGATTGATCGGCTGCCGCTGCCGGAGATCGATCGGCCCCTGATTTTCGTGGGCGGCAAGGGCGGTGTCGGCAAGACCACGGTGGCGGCCGCCATTGCCCTGCTATTCGCGAGGCGAGACCCGGAAAAGCGCGTGCTGCTTCTCTCCACCGACCCCGCGCACTCGGTGAGCGACGCGCTGGCGGCCGGGCCGCACGCCGGACCGGCGCTGCCACCGAACCTGCTCGTCGAAGAGCTCGATAGCGCCTCTCTGTTCGCGGCCTTTCGCGCGCGCCATCGGGAAGGAATTCGCCAGATCGCGTTGCGCGGCACATTTTTGGACGATGAGGATCTGGCCGGCTTCATCGACCTCGGCATGCCCGGCCTCGATGAGCTCGCGGCGCTGCAGGCCATCGCCGAGCGCAGCGCACGTGGTGACCTCGCGCGACTGATCGTGGACACCGCACCGACTGGCCACACGCTTCGCCTGCTCGAGCTTCCCGATGTGTTGGACCGCTGGCGGGACGCTCTCGACGCGCTTATGGAGAAGCACCGCGTAATGGCCCGCATGTTCCGCGGCCGCCGGGTCGCCGATGAAGCCGATGCGTTGTTGTCTGAGCTCGAGGAGCTGCTCGCCGCCATCAGGAAGCTGTTTCGCGACGACCGCAAGGTGGCGTTTCTCCCCGTGATGGTGCCGGACCCGCTGGCGTTGTGGGAAACTCGCCGTCTGCTGTGCAGTCTCGCGGGCATCGGCATCTTCGTTCCACTGGTTATCCTCAACCGGGTAATCCCGGGCACGCCCGCCTGTTCGTGGTGCCACGAGCGCCAGCAGCGCGACCTGGTCTGGGCAGAAAAGGCGGCGGTCGAGCTGCGAGCGGCGCTCGTTGGCAGGCCGCTGCCATTGCTGACCGTGCCGCTACAGGCGGTGGAGCCGCGCGGGCTGCACGAGCTCTCGGCCATGGCGTCGGTGTTAAGCGGTGACGCCCGCGGACAGGCGCCTGACAGTGCCCCACAACGTCCTCCTTCCCTGCCCCCGGAAGCGGGTGAAGGTGAGGTGGGGGGGCCGCGTAATGCCCCTCCGAAGCTGCTCGCGCGCGCCCTGGACGAGGCCCGGCTCGTGCTCGTCTGCGGCAAGGGCGGCGTCGGCAAAACCACGATCGCCGCGGCGCTGGCGCTGGTATTGCCCCGAGGCGCGGCCGGCCGCGCGGGGCAGGGGCGCACGCTGCTGTTTTCCACCGACCCGGCGCACTCCATCTCCGATGCCTTGGCGCTGCCGGTAGGCGAGCAGCCGACGGAAGTATACCCAGGGCTCGACGCCGTCGAGGTCGACGCCGCGGCGCGCTTCCAGACGTTCCGGAAACTGTACGCTGATGAGGTGCATGGGTTCTTCACCTCGCTCTTCTCCGCGGACGGTCTGGATGCCTCGGTCGATCGCGTCGCCATGGAGCATCTGATCGACCTGTCCCCTCCGGGGCTCGACGAAATCATGGCGCTCACGGATCTCGTCGATCACCTACGCGCCAACACCTACCGCAGAATCGTGGTCGACACGGCGCCCACGGGGCATTTCCTGCGCCTGCTCGAGCTCCCCGAGCTGATCCGGGACTGGTCTCGGGGATTCTTTGAGCTTTTTCTGAAGTACCGCCAGGTGTTCCGGGTGCCCAAGGTAAAGGAATTCCTCGTGAGCCTGTCGCGTGGTATCCGGGAGCTGCAAAAGACGCTCACCGACCCGGCTGCCTGCGTCGTGCTTCCCGTGGCCATTCCCACGCAGCTTTCGTTCGCGGAGACCGAGAGGCTGTGCGCGCGCCTCCGCACCGCGGGTCTGGCGGTTCGGGGAGGGGTGCTCAACCACTATCGCGCGTCCGCGGAACCCGGCTGTGACTTGTGCGCGGCGGCGGTGTCGCGATCCGCGGCTTTTCGCAAGGCATATCAGTCGGTGCTGCCCGCCGGGGCCGTCTGGCACGGCGTGGAGGAGTGCCTGGAACCTCCCGTCGGCGTGGATGCGCTCACCAGGATCGGAGAAATTATTCTCGCGAGAGAGATAACGCAATGAATGACGACATTGAGAGGATCGCGGTGACCGTGCCGGTCGTCGCACCCGAGGGAGCGTCCCTGTGCGACGCGCTCGATCGGCTGCTCGAGACGGGAGTCGTGGTGTCCGGCAGCATTGCCATCAAGGTGGCTGACGTTGAGCTCCTGTATATCGGCCTGCAGCTCGTGGCCTGCTCGTGGGACACCGCGCGCGGCAAGCTCGGGGCGGCGCCACCGGCCAAGAAACGCGAGCGAGATGGCAGCGGCACCTGAGGAGCAGCGCGACGAGGGACCGGTCTCGCGCCTGGCGCTGGACCCCGACAACGTCCGCAAGGGGCTCGGGCAACTGGTGCTCACGCTCGTTGAGCTCATTCGCGAGCTCCTCGAGCGGCAGGCAGTGCGGCGCGTGGAGGCGGGAACCGTGACTGACGAGCAGATCGAACGGATGGGACAAACGTTCGCGGGGCTGCGCGATGAGATGGATCGTCTCAAGGAGCACTTCGGGCTGACGGACGACGACCTCAATCTCGACCTGGGTCCGCTCGGGAAGCTTTTCGATCGATAGACAGCAGCAGCAGGAGAGCAGCCGACATGGCAAGGGAAATCATGAAATCGACGCACTCGGTCACGCTGGCCGACGTGCTGGAGCGGGTGCTGGACAAGGGCATCATCATCGCCGGAGACATCAAGATCAAGCTCGTCGATATCGAGCTGCTGACCATCCAACTGCGGTTGATGATCGCGTCGGTTGACAAGGCCAAGGAGATGGGCCTAGATTGGTGGACCCATAACCCCGAGCTTTCGTCGCGGGCGCATTCATTGCCGCCGCACGAGGAGCTCGAGTCGATCGCGGCGAGGTTGGCGCTTCTCGAGGGGCAGGTAGCGGAGGCGCCGCGGAGCCCCGTTGCTGCGGAGCTGGACACGTTGAAAAGCCGACTTGGGGCTCTCGAAGAGCGGTATAGATAATGTTGGCGCAGGTCGAGGAACAGGAGCGGGCGGCTTTTTTGCGGGGCCAGGCCAGGGGTATGGGAGCGCTGGCGCACCGCCTGTCCGCGCTCGTGGAGGACTTGCGCGAGGATCTGGGCGAGCTCACCGCAAGCGGTGCGGAGGCACCCGCGGCCCAGGCCACCGCGCGTCTGGCGGACCTGATCCGCACGATCAACGCCGCGGTGCGCGCTGACGAAATGGGCCGGCGCCTGCTTGAGCCGCGCGAGCCGGTTTCGCTCGCCTGGCTCGTGGGCGACCTCATCCGGGCTCTGGATCGCGAGTGGCGCCGCCGAGGCATTACGCTGACGATCGAGGCGCATCCGGAGACGCCCTGTGTGCACGGCCCGCTCGGCCCGCTCGAGGAGGCGGTGTCGGCGCTCCTCCTCAACGCGGGTGACGCCGCGGGCCAGGGGGGAACCGTTCACGTCGCGGTCGCCCCGGAGGCGGGCGCGTGGGTGTCGCTTCGCGTTGCCGACAGCGGTCCCGGCTTTTCCCCGCAGCGCGCCGGGAAAGCGGCTCTGGCGTTTGTTTCGAGCAAGGGAGATCCCCACCCAGGGCTCGGGCTGTTCCTCGCGGAAATGGTGGCAACGACACTGGGTGGCTGCCTGATTCTTGGTAACGGAAACGGCGGCGGTGGCCTGGCGACAATGCGACTGCCCGCGGCGGAGATATCGGAGTGAATCGATGAAAAGACGTATCCTGGTCGTTTGCGCCCAGAAGGGGGGCGTCGGCAAGACCACGACGGTGGTGAACCTGGCCGCCGCCCTGGCCGAGCGCGGCCACGAGGTTCTGGTATTCGACCTCGATCCGCAGGCCGGCACCACGGTGACGCTCGGCGTCGACAAGCGCTCGACGCCATACTCGGTGACCGCACTTCTGAAGGACGATCCGCTCGACGTCCGGGACGTGATTCTGCCCACGCGCACCAAGGGCGTCGATCTCGTACCCGGGCACATCAACCTGACGCGGAGCGAGCAGCTCCTCGAGCAGATGATCGCCCGGGAGACGGTGCTCAGAGACAACACGCTGCCCGGCCTGGCGGCGACATCGTACGACTTCGTGCTCATCGATACACCGCCGTCCCTCGGGCTGCTGACGATGAATGGGCTGTCGCTCGCCGACGAGTGGCTCTTGCCGATCCAGGCGCAGTACTATTCGTGGGAGGGTGTTGATCAGTTGGCCAAGCTGATGCTCAACATGACCCAGCGCCTTCGCCACCCCGTCGTGCTTACGGGCGTGCTCCTGACGATGTTCGACCGGCGCACCAACCTGTCGAGTCAAACGGCGCGGGAAGTCACGAGCCTGTTCGGCCCCTGGGTATTCGACGCGAAGGTGACGATCAACACGCGCGTCGCCGAGGCGCCTTCCTTTCGCAGCACGGTGCTGGCGCACGACCCCCGGGGTGCCGGCGCGGCGGCGTATCGGCAGCTCGCGGAGGAGGTCGTGCTCCGGTGCCCGCCGTGGCAACCACAGGAGCACGAGGAGAACGCGACGCTCCTGGCCGAGGACCCTGCACTGCCGGGCGAGCTCGGGGGAGATGGGGAGCGGAGGCGCGCCGTGGATCTGCCACCGCACATCGCGGAGGACCTGGCACGCTTGCAACCACTCGTCGACAGAATGCTCGGCCGCGCGTCACGCCGGATCGAGATGCCCCCGCAAGCAGAGCCGCCGATGGTGGCCCGCACCCCGCCACCCGTAGCAGAGACTCGTTCCAGCCCCGCCGTGAGCGCGGCGGAGGACGAGGCCCTCTGGGGCTAGACCACCAACCGGGACGCGAGGATGCTGTCGATAGCAGTGGCTGGAGGAAAGGGAGGCGTCGGCAAGACGCTCGTCGCCGTGCACTTGGCGGAGCACGCGGCGCGCAAGAAGATTCGCACCTGCCTGTTGGACGCCGACCTCGGGCTCGGCAACGTCCGGATCCTGTTGAAGCTGCCGGCGCGCGGTGACATCAGCGACGTGCTGAGCGGCGACAAGCGGCTCTGGCAGGTCATGGCGACGCTGCCGAGCGGCCTGCGGGTGTTGCCGGCCCCATCGGGAGTGCTCGAGCTGGCGACGGTCGACAACGACAAGCTGGGGTTGCTGCTATCCGAGATCGGGCGGATGGAGCACCTGTTCGACCTCCTGGTGCTCGATCTGGGCGCCGGCATCGGTCCCGCAGTGCTGGAGCTGGCGGCGCCGGCGGATCACGTCCTCGCAGTTACCACGACCGACCGCACGGCCATCGCCGACTGCTACGCCTTTATCAAGGTGCATCAGGGGCGGGCGCCGGCAACCCTGCCGTGGGTGCTGGTCAACATGGCCGACAGCCCGGCCTCTGCCGCGGGGGTGTTCGCCCAGTTCACCCAGGTCTGCGACCGGTTTCTGTTCATGAAGCCGCGCTGGGCGGGCTCGGTGCCCCGCGATCCCAACGTCACCGTGGCGATTCGCGAGGCGACGCTGCTGTACGACCTCGCCGGAGAGATCCCGGCGGCGAAGGCGCTGGCGACGGCCAGCGAGCAGTTGCTGCGCTCGATCTTCCAGGAGTCCGTGGGGAACGGCCGGCGCAGTTATGCGGCTTCCATGCTCGAGACGGCCGGCGGCGGCGTGAAAAGGAGGAAGTGACCAGGTGACGCACATCGTGACGATACTGTCGAGCAAAGGAGGCGTGGGTAAGACGACTACCGCCGTGCAGCTCGCGGGAGCGCTCGCCGGTGAGCAGGCGGTGCTGCTCGTCGACGCCGATCCCCAGTGCAGCGCCAGCAAGGCCCTGGGATCGACAGCGGCGCCGCGTCTGGCGCTTGGCGAGCTACTCGAGCAACCGGGGGCAGGGCTCGCGCAAGGGGTGGTTTCGCTACCGAACCGGGAGCGCTTCGCCCTGCTTCCGGGGGATCCGTCGCTCATGGACAGGCGCGAGGGGCTGGAGCGACAGCTCGCCCGCGAGTCGATTCTCCGCGACGTCATCGAAGAGGAGCGCGCGGCAAGCCGGGGTAACGGGCTGCCGTACGACTGGGTGATTGTCGACGTCCCTCCCGACCTGGGAATCTTCGCGGTGAACGCCCTGGTCGCCAGTCAGTGGTATCTGGTGCCCGTGCAGACCGAGTTCCTGGCGATGGCGGAAATCGAGCGGACGCTGAAGTTCGCCGAGCAGGTCCGCAAGCGCCTCAACAAGCCGCTACAGCTCTTGGGGCTGCTTCCCACCCAATACGACGCGCGCACCGACATGAGCAGGCAATCACTCCTGTCGCTGCGGGAGCGGTACGGCGAGCGGGTTTTTGACACGGTCATCCCCCGTTCCACGAGCCTTGCGAAGGCGAGCCAGGCCGGAGAAATCCTCGCCGCCGCGGCGCGTCCAACCCCGGCGGGTGCCGCTTACGCCGCCTTGGCGAGCGAGGCTCGGGCGCGTGTCAGCGGGTTGGACCGGTGCGCGAAATCGGCTCCAACATCAGGCCAGGGATCTTCTGGAAGTGCTTGATATTGCCCGTCACGAGAGCCAGGCCGAAGCAAAGCGCTGTCGCTCCTATTTGCAGGTCTGGATCAGCGACAACTTTGCCTTCTATCTCCATCATCGCCCGAATCTCGCCATAGACCCTGGCGACTTTTGTATCGTATGGCAGAACTGTAAACAACGGAAGCGTGTGAGCTTCGATGATTGATAGATACTTATCCTTGGCTGGCGACTTGAACGCTCCCTTGTAAAGCTCGCCAACAGACACGGCACTGATAAACTGCTCCTCGCGGTGAACAGTCGCCACCCACTCCAAGTAGGGCGGCGACGGTCGCGGCCTCCAAAGCTCGGAGATTGCATCCGTATCAAAAAGGTAGGCCATGCGCTATGCGAAGTCCGGCACCGCGCGCGGCTCGCCACGCTCCGATATCAACTCGCGAGCGATCTCGGCAAAGGCATCCTCTGCATCGAGGCCTACGAGCTCCAGCAAGCTACCGCGATCCGACCGGACCCGCAGGCGCCTCAGCTCGGCAAGGTCTGCCGCAGAGACGAGGGCGGCGACAACTTTACCGTGGCGAGTGATAACGACGCGATCTCCCTCCTCCGCTCTTCTTATGCACTCCGCGAGCCGGGCTTTCGCGGCGGCAACCGACACTGCTTCGCTCATGGTTCCGCTCCAAAATTGGTCAATATGACCAATATAGAATTCTCGCAAGCGACCGTCAAGCGACTGGCTCCAACGGGGCAGGCTGAATGCGCATGTGATCGCTCGTGGTGTAATGCGCGCTCCACAATGTGTCCTTCTGGTCTCGCCCGCCGGCTTTATTATCCTCACCCTGGTTGCCGCCAACGCGACGGTACCGCCATTTTCTCGGGGTGTGCCGGGCCGGATGCGCGGCGTCTGCTGGCGTGATTTTTGCAACACTGGGCGCAGTGATGTGACCGCCGCTCCGGAGCACTGCCATGCGCGCTACTCTCATGAAAAATTGGATCATCAGCTTCGCCCTCGCGTCCGCCGCCAGCGCCGCCGCGGTGCCGGCCTTCGCGGGTCAACCACCTGCGCATCGCCTCATCCCCTGGGGCCAGGCGCGCGGCCAGATGCAACTCCTCGAGGCCCCGGACGGCCGCTATGGTCCTGAGGCACTGGCGGCGTGCGGCAGCCGCGTGCTTCTCCTGGACGCCGTCGGTGGCGCCATCGTCGAGATGGACCGGGAGCTTCGCGAGGTCGGCCGCTTTCCGGTTGCGCCCGGAGGCACCGGGCTCGGCACCGCTGCTGACTGTGACGCAGTCGCCATCCTGTACAGCCGCGAGGTCCACGTGCATGATCGCTCCGGAAAGCGGATCGCCCGGCGGAGCCTGCCAGAGGAGCTGCGGTTCGTGACCGGCCTGTCCCTTGCCGCCGGCGGCGATGTGCTGCTCGAAGAGCGCGCGGCCAGGACGTTCCGTCTCGGAGCACCGCCTGCCGGCACTTCCCCGGCCGCAGCAGATGAGCTCGACGCGGTCGACGCAGGTCTGCGCGTGGGGCGGTCCGTGCTGTCCGTCGAGGTGGTTTCCGGCGCCGCGTTTCGCGTGATCGACCATGGCGCTGCCACCACTGCCGCCGAGGACCGGGGAAGGCGAGAGATTGCCGTGGGCCGTGACGACCTGTTCTCCGCACGCCTGGTCGGCATTGACGCGCAAGAACGCGTCGTCGTCGACCAGTCCTTCCTCGTTGGGCAAGCCCCCGTCGTCGTGGAGCGCCGCGTTGCCGCCTTCGACGCCGCGGGCAATGTCGCCTGGTCCGTCGCGCTTCCGGCCGCGCGCCATGCACTTTCCAGCCGCGACGTTGCGGTCGCGGGCGGCGGACAGGAGTTGGTGGCCATGGTTGCGGCGCCCGACGGCCTGCACCTGCTGCGGTGGGCCCTCCCCGCGGCCGGCGATGCGCCCGCCGAGCTGCGTCTTCCCCGGTCGCTGCCGCTTACCTTCGCCGCTCCCCGCGGCCTGCCGGATCCCGACTTCTCGGCGCCGCTCGGCGCTGTCGCACCCCAGGCCGAGCTTGTCACCCGCGACGAGATGCTCGCCATCGCCGACGACTACGTCCGCCGCTCGTGGTACGCGTCTTCCTGCAACATCGGCAGCGGCTCCTGCTCCGGCGTCGACGTGGTCACGCCGAGCTGGGTCACGGTGGGCAGCCACGCCGGCCTTCCGTACAAGTGGGGTGGGTTCTCGACGGTCGACGAATTCGTTGACGGCATCGCCGCCTGCGCCTTCGCCGGGGACAAGACGACCACCGGCTGGGGCGGATCCTGTGCCGTGGGCGTCGACTGCTCCGGCTTCGTATCGCGCTGCTGGAAGACCACGACGAAGTACGGGACCTCAACGCTCGAGCAGATTTCTGACGTGATCAGCGCGAGCGCCATGGCGGCCGGCGACGTCTACAACAAGGCGTCCTCCCACGTGCGCATGCTCGTCGCCAGGAACTCCGACGGCACTCTCGACATGGTCGAATCCTACGCCGGCTCCAACGCCTGGCGCGTCGATTACACGGTCCGCACCATCGGCGATAACAGCGGCTATACCCCGCGCCGCTACTTCTACGTCACCGGCGACACCGGCGTGAAGCCCGGCACCGCGGATAACCCGATCGAGATCGTGGGAACGGAGCTCACCGACAACAACTCGACCGCGGATTCCGCGGAAGAGCTGATCGACAGCTACGGCTGTGCCCCTGGGACGAACGAGTCGGGCCCGGAGGTCTACTACAGTCTGGCGCTCGAAGCCACCTCGACCGTGACCGTTACGGTTTCCGACGGCTACGGCGTGGACGTCGATCCGCACCTGCTGAGCGGGCTGGAGCCGGCCTCCTGCATCGCGCGAAACGACGTTTCTTTCACCGTCGACAAGGTGTATCCCGGGGATTACTACATCGTCGCGGACACCTGGGTGAACGGCTCCGGAGACGTGCTCGACGGTGACTACGAGCTCACGGTGGAGATCGCAGCGAACGGCCGCAGCCGCGTGGTGGTGCTCAACGGCGGCGTCCGCACCGCCGCCGCGCCGCCGCCGCCGGCTCGATAACCAAAATCCTCACGCCGACGGGGGATGCTGCGGAGCTCCCCCGTCGGGCGTTTGCCGCAACGCCGCGAGCTCCGCACGCACCAGCAGCAGGTGTTCCTCGACGACCTGTGCCATGTTGCCGAGCGCGAACAAGGTGTCCTGCTGGCGCTGCAGAATGTCCGCCTTCTCCTCCAGCGCCACGATCTCCCTGGCGCGGTCGCGAATCTCGATCACGCGATTGTTGATCTCCATGGCGTGATCGTGCAGGCGAAAAATCACGTCCTGCGCAAACTGCGTCGTGTGCTCGTTGAAGCGGCGTTGCGACTCGATCTTGACCTTGAGGTCATTGGCCAGACGCACCGCTTCCGCGTTGAATTGCACCTGGCGAAATACGGCCTCGTCGAGGGCAGTGAGGCGTTCGACGATCTGGCGCAGCGGTCGCTCGAGCCATCTGAACACGGCATTGCGCACCTTCCCGGCGAGCCTTCCGCGCACCGTGGTCTCCCGGGGGGGCAGCGAGATGTCGATGAGCTCGGGAGGCGCCGGCGGGCGCACGTCGTAGCGGTAGTTCATCAGCGCGACGTGCTTGAACATCAGCTCCCTGCCGCCGGCCTCCAGTCCCATGGCAAAGTGCTTCTTGAGACCGTCGTGAGACTTCCACAGCTCGTCCCGCGGCGCCGTCTCGGAAGCGGCGGCGTCACCCGCGTCGGAGCCGGGCGCGAGCGCCGCGAGCGCGTCATTCCGCCGGCGCTTCGCCCCTACCGCGACCTGGATCTGGGCCATGATTTCCTGAACGTCGGGGTTCTCGGGGTCATACGCAATGCCGAGTCGGCTGATCCTGGCCATGGCTACCTGCTCCTGTGATTGTTCCTGTGCTCGCATCCGTACCTGTGCCCGTGGCCTGGGGGGCGTTCCCGTGTCGGGCAGCGCCGCGGCAGACGATCCAGTGCGCGACGACCGCGAGCGCATGGGTGACGTTCATCGATTTCTTGAAGCCGTGCATCGGAATCCCGACGATCGCGTCCGCCTCCCGCAGCGCGAACGCCGAGGCCCCGAACGTTTCGCTGCCGACGAGCAGGAGCATCGCCGGCGGCGGCGACCAGTCCGTCAGGGGAATCGCCTCCGGGCTCCGCTCCAGAACGACGAGCGGGCGGGTGCGCTGGCGGAGGTATGCGCCAAGATCGGGCTCGAACCGCGCCGGGATCCAGCGCTCCGCACCGCGCGCCACCTTGCGGCAGCGCAGGTTCTCGACGGTCAGCGCCTGCTGACTGTAGACGACGCCTTCAAGTCCGAAGTTATCGACCAGGCGAATGACGGCTCCCAGATTGTGCGCATTGCGCACCTGATCCATGACGATTTCCACGGCAAACGCCGGAGCCCACGGCAGCGCCGGGCACTCCCCCGCCTCGGCCCCGAGGTTCTCGCCGCGATAATGGGGGTCGAACCGGCAGTGAAAGTCGCGGCATGCCAGGAGCAGCTCCACCGGGGTCAACCAGGCCGGCGGCGCGAAGCAGTCGAGCTCCGCCCAGCCGCACATCTCGTCATATCGGGCCCGGAAGCGCTCCAGGTCGCCATCCACCAGCCCCTCGCGCGCCAGCTCGGCCAGCACGCGATGCTTCTGCAACGTGCTCAGCTTCGCGAACTTCGCCTGCGCGATCCGGCTAGCGGACTTTTCCATGCTCGACGCCGGTGGTGCGAACCGCATTCCCGTCGAGGCGGCACGGCCGCCGGCGCCGCACCAGCACGCCGTTTTCCACCGCGAGCGCCGCTTCCTGAAACTGGGCGATATCGATCTCCTCGGCGGGGGCGAGCCCCAGGTCGACCGCGGCGCCTACGGGCGCGTCACCGAGAGCGAAAAGGTCGATGACCCCGCCCGCCTCCGCCGCCAGAATCATGCCCTGCGACGACACGCCGCGCAGCTTGGCCGGCTTCAAGTTGGCGACGATCAGCACCTTTCGCCCGCGCAGCTCCGACTCCGGCACCGCGCCGACCAGACCGGCGACCACCGTCCGCTCCTCGTTCCCGAGGCTGACTTTCGCCACGTACAGCTTGTCCGCGTTCGGATGCCGTTCAAGGGCCACGACTTGCCCAACCCGCAGATGGGGCGCCGGCCCCACGCGCCGAGCACCTGAAAAGCGCTCGCGGAGGCCGTCAGCGAGCTCCGGATCGAGCTTGGAGAAGAGGATCTCGGCGGCGCCGATGCGGTGGCCGTCAAGGCCCGTAAACGACGGCGCGTAGGCCCAGCGGGGAGGCGCGATGGCGAGCATCTTCCAGATGCGCTCGCTCGTGTCCGGCATGAATGGATACAGGATGATAGACAACGCGCGCAGCAAATAGGCCAGCACCGAGACGGTGGCATGCGCGCTGTCGCGGTCGCGCTTGATTACCGCCCACGGCTCCTGCGACTGGAAGAAGCGATTGCCGGCATTGCCGAGGGCGAGGATGGCGCGCAAGGCGGAGCGGATCTCTACGGCCTCCATAGCGGCGGTCACGGCCGCGATCCCGGCAATGGCCTCGGTCACGAACCGTTCCTGTTCCGCGGACCAGGGCAAGTCCCGGATTTCTCCTGCGAACTGGCGGTTGAGGTAGACCAGGGTCCGGTTGACGAGGTTGCCGATGTTGTCAATGAGCTCGGCATTGGTCTTCTCGATGAAGTCGCTCCACAAGAACGCCGCGTCCTGCCGCTCGGGGCGGTTCGCGAGCAAATAGTACCGCCACAGGTCGATGGGAATCCCCGTCTCCAGCACGTCTTCGCCGAAGACGCCGATGTTGCGCGACTTCGAAAACTTGGTGTTTTCGTAGTTCAGGTATTCGGTAACGTCGATGTGGTGAAGCAGCGTCCACGGTTTTCCAGTGCCGATCAGACATCCCGGAAACATGACCGTGTGGAAGGGAATGTTGTCCTTGCCCATGAACTGGTAGAGCTCGGTGTCCTCCGGGCTTTGCCACCAGGACATCCAATCGTCTCGTGCCGCTGCGGTGATCGAGATGTATCCGATCGGCGCGTCGTACCACACGTAGAAAACCTTGTGCTCGTAGCCGGCCTTGGGAACCGAGACGCCCCAGGTGAGGTCACGCGTAATTGGGCGCGGCGACAACCCCCGCTCGAACCAGCCCGCGGTCGTGGTGACCGCGTTGTGCGTCCAGGACCCGGCCACCGCCGCCTGCTCGAACCAGCTCTTGAGCGGCGCCTCGAGCTTGCCGAGGTCGAGGTACAGATGACTCGTCTCGCGCAGCACAGGTCGCGTGCCGCAGATCTTGCAGCGCGGCTCGAGCAGCGCTTCGGGATCGAGGAGCTTGCCACACCGCTCGCACTGGTCGCCGCGCGCGTCTTCGTACTGGCAGAAGGGGCATTTGCCCTCGACGTAACGGTCGGCGAGAAAGATGCCGTCGCGCTCGCAAAAAACGCGCTGTGAGGACGCTTCCGTGATGAGGCCGGCGCGGTCCAGGTCGTGAAAGATCTGCTGCGCGATCTCCGTCTGCTTGGGAGCGGAAGTTCTGCCGAAAACGTCGAAGGAGATCGCGAAAGCTTCGTAGATCGCCTTGTGGATGGCGTGATATTTGTCGCAGATTTCTTTTGGGGAGACACCTTCCTCGCGGGCGCGGTTCTCGGTCGCCGTACCGTATTCGTCGGTTCCGCAAATGAACAGGGTCTCATATCCGCGCAGCCGACAGAAGCGCGCATAGACGTCAGCCGACAGCACACACCCGATGATGTTGCCCAGGTGAGGAATGTTGTTGACGTAAGGCAGTGCCGAGGTGATCAGTTTTTTCTTCATGGATTCACCGTGTCAGTTCCGCCGGCCGCCATCAGACGATGTCCGCAATTATTGGGCTCAGCAGTGAGGTGCTCGGAAAGCCGCGGAAGTGGTCCAGGAGCTCTCGCATTCCCGCCGAGATGCTGTAGGCAGGCTCCCACCCGCGACCGACATTGCGGAACATCGTGCCATCGACTTCGAAGCTGAGATGGGTCAGGACGTCTTGCTCGGTGAAGCGCACCTGCACGTCGGGATTCGACTGTCGAATGGCATCGACCAGGTCGATGACGGAGGCATTGGCGGCCGCGACGTTGAAGATGCGGTTGCGCGTGACGTTGTCGTTGCTCAGGACGTGGACGAGCGCCGCGCAGGCGTCGCGCACGTGAATCACGGGCCGCTTCTGTTCGCCCTGCCCAAAGACCGTGAGCGGGCGGCCCGTCCCGGCCAGGAATGCGAGGCGATTCGCGACGCTCTGAAAGCGCACCGCGGGAGCGCTTCCGAACAGCGTGCCCATGCGCAGAATCGTGGGCTGCAGTCCGCGAGGGCTCGCCGCGAGAATGCTCTCCTCGGCGTGGCGAATGGAGAGGGCGTAGGGTCCGACCGGGCGACAGGCAGCATCCTCGTCAAACGGGCCGCCGGGACCGTACACCGCGTAGGTGCTGACGTAGATGAAGCGATGCACCCCCGAGACCAGACAAAGCTCCACGAGGCGGGCAGTTCCCCAGTGGTTGATTTGCTCGGTCCAGGTCGGATTCTCGAATCCCATCGGGGTCCCCACGAGCGAGGCCAGGTGGATCACGGATTCGACACCGCGGAGCGCCAGGCGCACGGCCGCGGGATCCAGGATGTCCCCCTCGAAGAACTCGTAGTCGGCGCTGTCGGGCAGGTCCATGAGCGCTCGATAGCTGCCGAACTCCATGTTGTCGAGCACGCGAATGCTCAACCTCTCGCCGGACGCCAGTCGCGCGAGCTCGCGAATGAGAAGGGATCCCAGGTACCCGCAGCCTCCGGTTACCAGGATGCGTTTCTTGCTGCTCCGGTCAGTCATGTCGAGTCTCCTGATTGGTATTGGGATCCACAGCACCTATCGACGCGGTGTGCAGCCCACACTCCGTCTTCTGTTGTCCGGCCCAGCGGCCTGACCGTTCGTCCTCGCCGGCAAGCACGGGGCGCGTGCACGGCTCGCACCCCACGCTGGTATAGCCGGAGGCTAGCAGGGGATGCTCGGGGAGGTGGTGATCAGCGATGTACTTCCACACGTCGCGCCGGGTCCAGGTCGCCATGGGGTTGACCTTGTAGAGTCCCGACCGCTCGCGCGAGACGATATGCGCATTTTCGCGGTGCGCCGTCTGATCGCGTCGAATGCCGCTGACCCAGGCGCGCAGCGAGGCCATGGCGCGGTTCAGCGGCTCCACCTTGTTGAGGTGGCAACAGCGATCGGGATCGGTCCGGTAGAGATCACCGTGGCGGTGGAGAAATCCTTCGTGTCCATCTTCCGACGTCAGCACCTGGACGTTGAGGCCGAATTCGGCGATCAGGAGGTCGCGGTACTGTAAGGTTTCGGGAAAGTGGAAACCCGTGTCGAGAAAGAAGACGGGCATGTCGGGGACAGTCTTGGCCATGATGTGTAGCAGCGGCACGCTTTGCGTCTGAAATGATGATGTAGCCGCGATCTTCGGTCCGAATTGCCGCCACGCCCAGCGGAGGATTTCTTCGACGGAGGCGGTTTCGAAGTCGCTGCTAAGGGTGAAAATATCAGATGTTTCTTCACTCGGCACAGTGGAGCTCTCCGGCCCTGTGGCGGTCAGGCTGGCGCGGCGGGCGGTCGCCAGCACCGGCGTGGAACCAGCGAGCGGCGAGGCGCAGGAATGCGCGCCAGCTCGCTCTGCGACAGCTTGACGCGGCGCCAAATTGGCTCACTGCATCATAACACGAAGTCGTCCCCGCCGCACCGGGAAGACCTGAATCCTCCGCCTGATCGACGTCGCCGCGACCGCACCAGTCGGCGACGAGAGGCCCAACCCCCACACTGGTTTGTCGAGCGCCTGGCGCCGGCCGGCACTGAGGGCAAGCACCGCGCCGAACGCCAAGAACAGGGCGACGGCGCTGGCCCGGCTCCCGCTCGGCACCGCGGACGAGGCCGCGCGGTTGACCAGCAGCGCGTAGGTCTTCACGGTCTTGCCGTCTCCCGCCGTCACCACGATGCTGATGGCGTTGGCCCCCACGTTCAGATCGACCGATGCCGGAGCGCCACTCGCATATACGGTGCCGTTGACAGTCAGGGTGGCGGCGGGGTCCACGACCCGTGCGATGAGCGAAAGAGACGATATCTCGGACCCTACATCGACAGAATAGCCGAGGATATCATCGTCGAATGCGGGTTTGATGGTCCCGGCACTGACCTTCAACGAGCCGAGCTTGGCGTTGGTGGAGAAGGAGGCAAGAAGGTTCCGCAGGTTCAGCCGTCCTCCCGTGACGGTGATGCCAGACAGGCTGGAGATCGGGTCCACGGTGGCCAGCACCGCGTTTTTTAGCCTGCCAATCCAACTCGGGACCGCGACGCCTGTCGACCCTCCGAGGTGCATCCAGGCCATGCCCTCGTCCGTCTGGCCACCATCGTACGCTGGGGCACCAACAATCAGGTCAGCGAATCCATCTGAATTGACGTCTCCCGCGGAGGCGACGGAGTAGCCGAGCTTGGCGCCATCTTGGTCACTCTCGGTTTTCCACGCCGCCTGGTCCGACATGCCGGAAGCTGAACCGAGGAAGACCAGCGCTCTCCCCTCGTCTTCATGCTCGTTGTCGTACTGCGGCGCACCGACGACGAGGTCGGCGTAGCCGTCCCCATTTACGTCGCCCGCCCCGGAAACGGAACCACCGAATAGGGGCAGCATTTGATCGCCCTCGGTGAACCAGGCGGGATCGGAGGCGAGACCCGCTGCGGCACCGTGATAGACGTAGACGCGGCCCTTGCCCATCTCCGGGCTCCACTGACCGCTAAAGCCCGGGGAGCCGATGGCCACGTCGGCAAAGCCATCCCCGTTGACGTCTCCCGCGCCGGCCACGGAATATCCGAAATCGGCGCCGGTCTGACCGCCATCCGCCGTCCACCCGGGGGTCAGGGAGAGACCGCCAGCGGCGCCATGGAACAGGTAGGCTCGCCCCTCATCGGTGTCATCGCCATCGTGGTAGCGGGCTGCGATGACCACATCCGAGTAGCCGTCACCATTGACATCTCCCGCCCCGGCGACCGCGAACCCGAACCCGGCGCCGGACTGTCCACCGTAGGCTACCCAGGCGGGCACGACGGACAGACCGGTCGCCGACCCGAGGTAGACATGGACGCGGCCCTCGTCCGCGAAATCCTCATCGTAGGCGCCGGCGCCCACGATCACGTCGCCGTATCCATCTCCGTTGACGTCTCCAGCGCCAGCCACGGAGCTACCGAATGCCGCTCCCGGTTGGTTACCCTCGAGCCACCAGGCGGGGCTGGCGGCGAGGCCGGTCGCGGAGCCGTGGAAAACATAGACCCGGCCCAAGACCCCGAAGCCGTCGTTGTAGAATGGCGCCCCCACGATCACGTCGCCGTATCCGTCTCCGTTGACGTCTCCGGCGCCCGCCACGGAATGCCCAAAGTTGGCGGCGGCGAGTCCACCTTCTGCTGACCAGGAGGGGGTCGCGGAGAGCCCGTTTCCCGATCCGTCGTAGACGCGGGCCTGACCTTCGTTGGTCTCGCCGCCATCGAATCCGGGAACCCCGATTACCACGTCTCCATGGCCGTCGCCGTTTACATCGCCCGCAGCGGCGACGGAAAAACCCAGCCCGTCATCTTCTAGGCCGACTGACGGGGACCAGACCAGAGGACCGTGCGCGGCCCAGGCCAGCGCCGCCCCTCCCGCCACGTGGGGGGAAGCCATCGAGGTCCCTCCAAGGAACACGAAGTGCGCATCGCCGTAGGCGGTGCTTTGGCAGCGTACGCCGAGGTTATCGATGTCCACTCCCAGCCGCGGGTCGTCGGCATCCGTTGTCATCCGAAAGGCCAGGTAGGCGGTCGGCTGTCCGTCGATCGAGGAAAGGTCCACGCTCACGTTCTGGGAATCCGGAAATCCGGGCGACTGGCCCGTTAACGCCCTGACAAACTTGGGGGACGACCACGAGTCGTCGCTGCTGACCTCGACGTAGAGAAAATCGTCATCTGGTTCCAGGTCCCAATTTGTATCAAAGGAGGCGAGGCACCCTACTTGCCCGGACAGGTCGATGGGTTGAGTCAGTGCGGCCCATGAGTCGGTGTCGTTGGCATACTGGGCGCCGTCAACCCAGTAGTCATGGTCCTCCAACAAGTAGCTCTGAGCGGTCCACGTGTTGTTGGTTCCATCGGTTTCCCAATTCACCGCGAAGGCAGCCGGGTCCGAAAAGCTCTCGGTGAGGACAGCGGCACCGTATGCGAGTTTCGCGCTCAAAATGTTAACTCCGGGTGCCCCCAGATCCACGCTCGTGGCCCCCCAGTTGGAAAACATGGCCAGCGCATCGTTCGCGTCGGTTGCCGCGACGCAGATCACGTTATCCGAATCATACCCACACGGATACACCGGCGCGGTATCGTTATCGCTGGAGTCGTTGGCCGCGCTAAAGACGAAGAGCGTGTCCTTGGCGGCAGCAATGGCTTCCCATTCGGCCTGCGTGAGGCTCGGTCCGCCGAAGCTGCCGTTCACCACGTTGGCGCCCTGCTCGGCCGCATAGACGAGCGCGTCGGTGATGGCAGCGGATGAGCAGGAATCGGAACCGGTGGTCGTATCGACGCCGCATACCCGCAGCGGCATGATCGAAACTCGCCAATTGATGCCCGCCACCCCATAGCCGTCGTCGCCGCGGGCGCCGATGGTGCCGGCCACGTGGGAGCCGTGTCCATTGACGTCGCGGGGATCGTTGTCCTGCGAGGCCGGGTCTCCACTATTGATCCCGACGAAGTCCCAGCCGCGCCAATCGTCGACGAGCCCGTTGCCGTCGTCGTCCTGGCCATTGGTCTCCTTGCCGCCGCCGGATTCGCCCGGATTGGTCCACAGGTTGCCCGTGAAGTCTGGATGGTCGTAGGCCACACCCGTATCGACCACAGCGACAACGACGTCGGTCGAGCCGGTAGAGATATCCCAAGCCTCCGGGGCGTCCACGTCGGCGTCCGCGGTGCCCGAGGTACCGGACACCTCCTGGCCGTAGTTATGGAGGCCCCAAAGCAAGCCCATGTTCGGATCGTCAGGTGTCGTCGAGGCGAGCTGGCGGAGGTAGTTCGGCTCGGCATGGAGGACTTCGCGAAAATCGCGGAACGTCTTCACGGCCACCTCGACGGGTTGGCCGTCGGGGAGCGCGAGTAGCTCCCAGCCGGGGAGCCTGAGCGTTCGCACTCGTCGTGCCCCCCCTCGCACGCGGGCGGCGTCCCGCTGATCGGCCTGCAGGTCGGACCGGAATCGCACGAGCAACTGGCCCGGGACATAGTCACGCCCGGGCTCCAGCCCGCGCGCGCCGCTGGCCATCGCCGCACCCGAGATGGCTACTCCGATGAGAAGCGAGATGAGCCGGACCGACAAGACGTACCGACGAGCGGGCATGAATTTCCTCCCCATATGGTGGGTCGCGGCCCAGGCTACCTGACTCGGCAACCCCGTATCTGGAGCCAGCGTGGCCCACTCGCGTTCCCAATTCTCCACCAGTTCCGCGGTGTTGCAAGGGATTTTTCGATCCGAGCTGATTGAAGGTTGCGCCGCGGCTCATGGGTCGGGACCTTGCCGAGCGCCATTGCTCGCGATACCGTTGTACCGGGTTCCGATCGCGGGGGTCGGAGCGGTCGCAAGCCGGACCGAAAAGAGGCAGCAACATCAGGTCGGAAGTGTCCGAGCCCCTCGCGGGACGGTACCGGATCGAGCGACCGCTGGGTCGCGGGGGCTTCGGCGAAACCTTCCTCGCGACCGACCTCGGCGCCGGGCGACGCTCGCGTTCCTGCTCACCCGGAGGCACCCGATCGATCTCGAAAAAGACGCGATGCGGATCGACTTTCGGCCGCACGCGAACGTTTCCCGCCGATTCGCCCGGATGCTCGCCCGGATGCTCGAGCCGGACGTCCGGCGCCGGTATGGGAGCGCGAAACGGCTGATCCGTGATCTGGAGCGCTACCGGGCCAGGCGCTCCAGGCGGTCTCGGAGCTTCGTGGGGCTGGCGGCCGCAGCGGTGGGGCTGGCCGCGATCTCCGCCGGGGCGCTGCTTCTTGCGCCGCGCACGCCCGCGGAGATCGCCGCGGCTGCGGGCCTCGAGGAGGTTCCAAGCCCGCGCGCGACCCCCGGGCCGGAGCCGGTGCTCCCAGCCGCCATTCCGTTCGACGTGCGCCCGCTCGTGCGCCAGGAACAACGCTCGGACTTGCTCGCGTTTCACTTCGAGCCGCCACTCGCCGCGGCTCGCCCGCTCGATCTGGACGTGAGCGAAGGCACCGTTTGGGCCGGCCCCCGGCGTCACGGCCAAAGCGCCATCTCGCAGATGGGGCGGGCGATCCGGGCAAAATAGCGGTCTTGTGTCGTCGTGGTCGCTCTGCTCCACCACGCCGCTATTCCGTGCGCACCCCTGCCGAAAGCTCACGAACCAGCAGCAGCTCATCACCTGACCCGCTAGTGCGAGAACCGCCAACCTGACCTGGGCCGTGTGGCTTCCGGGCACGGCGGCGCCTCGAACACCGCCAGTCATCCGCAGCAGGAGCACGGCTCAGAAATCTCCCACCTCGCGGTCGTGGGCTCGATAGGCTCTGCAATATGGGATACCGCCATGTTCACCGAGCTCCCGTCGAGGCCGCGAGTGCCCGCCTTCACCACGGCAGTAATCCGCTGCCCACGGCTGCCCCCCCGATGGACAGCGTCGCCTCCGAGAACGGCTCGCGATCGTGGATGTCGCGCCAGACCAAGCTTTTCATGACCTGCGCGGGCCCGACCGAGACTTGTCCGTTCGCAACGATCCGAGCATGGGGAACAAAACCTGCCGGATTCCGGCCACAGGCCCTCCCCGCACCCGCGCGGGGAGGGCGGACCGAACCCGTAACCCGTCAGTCGATGGCCCACCACTCCGCTACCGGCAGGCCGGTGGTAACCTCCTCGAGGCGCACCGTGCCGCACAGGTTCGGATGCCCGGAGGAGCAGGTGCTGATATCGCCCAAAGTCGCCTTTTTCAGGCTCTCGAGGGTCTTGCCGTCCCACCCATGGAGGAATTTGCCGACGCCGAAGTCGAATGCCCAGCGGTACCAGCCGCCGATCAGAGCGTCATCGCCACTCGGGTCGTCATCCTCGTACAGCTTCGCGGCCACGTGCGCATACCCGAGCTTCCCGCTGGCGCCCGACTCCGAGCTGGACCGCTTCCAGTCCTTCATGCACGCGGCAGCTTCAAAAGCTGCGGACGGCTTCGATGTACATTCGCTAGTGGTCGTCTTCTTCTCGAAGGTCGGGAAGCCATCGGCCGAGACCTTCAAGTTGAGCTTGGCGTAGGGGTCCACAGGACCACACATGTCGAGCCAGCAGTCCTCGACTCCCGACGCATCGTACGAGGCGACGTGATAATCGAAGGAGTGAGGCCACTCGATATGAAAGGCGGGCAACACCTGCAGCGGGAAGAGCTCCACGTGCGCGACCACCGGCAAGTGATCGGACAGGCGGTCCAAAGGCTGTCCCTCATCGGACGTGGGCGCTCCCGGCTTGCCCGCGACCTGCGGCACCGTCTGCCAGACGGGCGCACCGTCGCGCTTCTTGATCAGGTAGTCGACGCCCGGATCTCCGCCCTTCCATTTCGGGCTCGACGAGGGGTAGGGCGGCCGGACGAAGATGTAGTCGAACCGGTCATTGGCACTGGCGTTGTCTTGCCCGATATAGGTGCCCGGCCCTCCGGCGAGCCAGTCCGACTCCTGCACGACCTCGCGCGCGACGTCGCACTCCTCGATCTGCCAGTCGAACTGGCCAGTCCATGGCGTCACCTTGCAGCTCGGGATCGCTCCGGCGGGCAGGGAAGCGAGGGATTGCCCGGAATTCGCCGCATGGAGCAGAGCTTTCGCATACAACTTGTCGGGATCGGGCTGGAGCGTACCGTCGTTGTCCAGTAGCCCCAGCGCCTTGCCGTCGATGTTGAAATCCCCCATGACGACCGCGGGACGGTCCTTTTGGGTGTGCGATGCGATGAAGGCGGCCATTTGCTCGAGCTGCCGCGTTTGCACCTTGGCCGTGCTCATGGCGCAGAGTCCTTCCATCTCTTCGATCATCTCTTCGACCGTCTTGCCCGCCAGCTCCTCGAGCTTGGCGATGGCGGATGGATTCGCCTCTTCGCAAGGCTCTGGCAAGCTCCCGGCCCCCCACCCGAACTGGCCGCCGCTCGCGCCGCTCAAGCAAGATGCTGCGTATCTCTGCCATGCCGCCGCCGCCGCGTCACTGATCTGCTCCATGAGCTGCGTCATCAGGCTCGGCGATCCGCAGACCATTTCCGAGGCATTGAGATGGGTGTTGAACACGTCGATGGCGGCAAAGTCGGACTCCGGCTCCGGGCACCGGCCGTTTTCGCACTTTCCGCAGGCTTCCAGGTTCAGCCGGGCATGGAGCACTCCTTTGGGCTTGAGGCAATCGAAGCCGCTGCAACTCTCGAACACGGTCTGGTCAGTCTCGACCAACTTTCCGCAGCTCAAGATCCACACCCCCCCCTGATCGTCCCCCCCGACTTGCTGGTTGTCGACGAGATAACCCCAGAACGATGCGCTGCTGCTCCACACGCCCTTCCACTCTACCGGTCCGATCACCTGGTACGGAGCCAGTCCCCGCGCGGCGCGCATCTTGTTCGCTTCCTTGGCGATCGCCTTGACGCTCTTGCCATCGAAGCCTTCCTGAATCCCCACCACATCGAGGTCGAACAGCGCCGTGGCGACATCGTAGTCTGAGACGAGGTAGTCGTCGAAATGGTCGCTACTGTCGAAGAAGTGCATCGCCGGAGTAAAGCGATGGATATTCCAGCTCATGAAGCTGACCGGCTTTCCCTTCGGTTCTCCGAGCAAGAGGGTGTAGTAGCTCAGGCGGTCGGAAACGGAAGCGGTCTTCGTGTCCGCGCCCAGCGCGTCGCTCGCCGCCTGAAGCATGGCTTCCGGGAAGGTGGCGTGGGCGTACTTGCCGGACTTCCAGTCGTACGCGATCGCTACGGCCAGGCCGATGCCCGCGTATCCTTGCGCGAGCGGCGCCAGCCCAGCGGGGATGGACAGCTCGATCTCCCCGTCCACGACATAGGCCTTCGCGCCGTTGCCAAGGTCCAGGGTGCTCTTTAGCACGGTGGCACCGGCCCAATCGCTCTTGGCTGTGGTCAGCTCGATCCAGGCACTTCCTGCGGTGTCTGGGACCAGGGCGGTAGCCGACCCCTGCTGAGTGGTCTTGGGCGCGGAGAGCAGGAAGCCGCGATCCCCCGCTGCCAGGGGCGTCGCGCTCGAGAAACGATCGAGATCGAGGTAGACGGCGATCGGGGGCGGAGCCATTTTCATCGGGTCAGGGGTTTCCACGAGCAAGTCCTGCAGGAAGACTCTGAGCACGTATTTGGAACCCGCGGCGGCATCGATCTTCGCGGCGGTGATGCGTACTGCCTCTGGCTTCTGCTTGGTATGCTCGGGATAGGCGATGGGAAGGGCCACCGGATATTGGTACTCGCCATCGGTCATGAATCCATCCACGGCTCCGGCAAGCGGCCCGGAACGTAGAGGAACGATCGCGCAGCCGTCCTCATCGAGCTGACCGAGATGACAGGAGCCGGGCTTGGGCGGCGAGGCGGCGAGAGCGACAGCCGCGGTGCCGAGGCTGGCGAATGCGGCCAGGAGGCAGAGCGCCACGATCAGAGTCGCCGGGGTTGGCGCCGCCTGATCGGCGTGAACGGAGGTCGTCGTGTGGCGGGTGACTTTGGGTTTCGCGAGGCTCATGGCATGTCTCCTTGGAGAGCGATTGGATGGTCGATGGTCATGGATGCAACCGAGATGCCACGCGGAGAACCTGAAGACGCCGCCATCCAGGGTGGGGAGATTGCGCAGGCGGAGGGGGCGGGCGGGACCCAGGAGATGCGATGGGGAAGGAGTGGGCGCCAGCAGCGGTGCACAAAGATGAGTGTGACACAAAGATTTGCGCGCAAGGTCGCTGCAGATCGAAGCCGTGGGGCGCGTCATCGCGAGGCGATCGTCCGCGCCCGGATCCGGGCAAACCAGATCGGAAGGCGAACGAACTTTGCCGCCGAGCTCGCGCCGCGCCGAGGAGGAAGCAAGGTGAGGACGCTGCCGCCGATCCGTCGCCGGCTCTGCACTGCCGGCAGGCCGCCAGTATCGTCGAGCCGGGGGCTGGTATTCCAAGGCGCGTTTCGCGCAACGGCTAACCGAACCTGAGGTCGCTCGCTTTGTCGCCTCCGCGCTCCGGAGAGCTTCTTGGCCACCTGCTGTGCGCGCTGCCCAGGCACCACGCTTACCCCATTGGCCAGTTCCCGCACGATGTGGAACAGGTCCGCGGGATGATGCGCCCGCAGTCCTTCTCGCGCGTGTTGGGCAAGAGCACTGCCCTGTCCGCCGGTACGCCGGCAGCCGCCTTTGGCCTACAGGCCAGATAGACCGAGGGTTACTCTGGCTACAAGTCCCGCTCGCCCTGGGTCAAGCTCGCCAACACCGTGCGGGCCTGTTCGAGCATCATGTCGCCGATAGCTTCGGCCACCTCGACGGCGCGTGCCGCGTCGGCACGGGCGCGCCCGAGCTCGCCGGTCTGCTGGTAGAGATACGCGCGATTGAGCAGCGCGAAAACGTAGTCGGGGTTCCGGCGCAGCGCCTCGGCCGGTTCGCGCTGATTGAAGGTTGCGCGGCGGCTCATGGGTCGGGACCTTGCTGAGCGCCATTGCTCGCGATACCGTTGTACCGGGTTCCGATCGCGGGGGTCGGAGCGGTCGCAAGCCGGACCGAATAGAGGCAGCAACATCATGTCGGAAGTGTCCGAGCCCATCGCGGGACGGTACCGGATCGAGCGACCGCTGGGCCGCGGGGGCTTCGGCGAAACCTTCCTCGCGACCGACCTCGGCGCCGGGCGGCGCTGCGTGGTCAAGACGATCTCGATCCGGACGATCGATTCCTTCAAGACGCTGGAGATGGTCGAGCGCGAGGCGCGCACGCTCGCCAACCTCAGCCATCCGCGCATTCCCCGGTTCGTGGACTTTGTCTCCGAAGAACAGGGCAGCGACTATCGCGTTCATCTCGTCCAGGAATGGGTCGATGGGCAAAACCTGGCGGAGCTCGTCGACGCGGGGCGGTTCTTCGACCAGGAGGAAGTCGTGGGGATCGCGCTGGCGCTCGCCCAGGTCCTCGCCTACCTCCACGGGTTTTCGCCGCCGCTCATCCACCGGGACCTGAAGCCGTCCAACGTGCTGCTCGCGGGAGATGGCGGGGTTTACCTGGTCGATTTCGGGGGCGCAAAGGAGGCGGTCCTTCGGGACGAGTGGCGCTCGAAGGGCGGATCGACGATCGTCGGGACCTACGGCTACATGCCATTCGAACAATTCGCGGGGCGAGCGGTACCGGCGTCGGACATCTACTCCCTCGGGGCGACGCTCGCGTTCCTGCTCACCCGGAGGCACCCGATCGATCTCGAAAAAGACGCGATGCGGATCGACTTTCGGCCGCACGCGAGCGTTTCCCGCCGATTCGCCCGGATGCTCGAGCGGATGATCGAGCCGGACGTCCGGCGCCGGTATGGGAGCGCGAAACGGCTGATTCGTGATCTGGAGCGCCACCGGGCCAGGCGCCCCAGGCGGTCTCGGAGCTTCGTGGGGCTGGCGGCTGCAGCGGTGGGGCTGGCCGCGATCTCCGCCCGGGCGCTGCTTCTTTCGCCGCGCGAGCGGCCCGCGGGGATTACGGCGCCCGGGTTCCTGGCGGTCTCCGGGCCGCGTGAGGTGGGGAAGGGGCGCGCGGCGGGCAAGCTCGATCATCTCGGCGATCCGCTGCCGCCAGGTGCGATCCTGCGCCTGGGATCGACGCGGCTCCGCCATCTCGCCGGGGTCCACGGCGTCGCCTTTTCTCCCGACGGGCGGCTACTCGCGTCGGCCGGAGACGACCATCGGGTCCGCCTGTGGGAGGCGGCAACCGGACGGGAGGTCCGAAGCTTCGACCACGGTGCTCCGGTCATGGCCGTCGGATTCTCGCCGGACGGCCGGTGGGTGCTCGGGGGCGGAACCGACGACGCGATCCGGGCCTGGCCCAGCGATGGAACCGGCGATCGGGCGCTCCTCCGGATCCAGGGACTCCGAGCCCCCCGCGCGCACGACTTTACCCGCGGCGCCTTCGACCTTTCGGCCGATGGTCGTCGGCTCGCCGTGGTCTCGGAGTCCGGGGTTGACCTCTGGGACCCCGAGGAAGCCTATCTCGTCCGCTCGCTCGCGGTCACCGGCGGCCGGCCGACCGCGCTGCGGTTCGCTCCGGACGGCCGTTCACTCGCCGCGGGCGCGAACGACGGCGCGATCCAGCTCCTCGATCCGACCTCCGGGGAATCCACCTTCCGGCTTGTCCCGGAGCAGGCCGGCAGGCCCACCTATGCCCTCGCCTACTCTCCCGACGGCCGCCTGCTCGCGAGCGCGAGCGGCGGCGACGCCATCGTCTGGGACATGGAGAACCGGAAGGAGGTCGGCAGGCTTCGCCTGGGGAACCCCATCCGAGCCGTCGCCTTTTCTCCGGACGGCCGGATGCTCGCCGCCGGCTCCACGCTGCCCGCGGCCGCCGCACGCCTCGACATCGCGTCTGGCCAGCGACTCGCCGACCTCGGCGAGTCGTCCGGCGGTAGCGAGGCCCTCGCCTTCTCGCCCGACGGCCGGTCGCTCGCCACCGCCGGACCAGACCGCGCGGTCCGGATCTGGGATGTCGAGTCGGGACAGGAGCGGATCCCCGCAGGCGGACACACGCGCGAGGTCACGGCCATCGCCTTCTCGGCAGACGGCTGCTACCTCGTGTCCGGCGGCCGCGACGGCGCGACCCGGCGCTGGGACCTCCGCACGGGCCAATCCGTGTCTGTCCAGCGGCGCGACGTGGAAGTCCGCGACGTCGTGGCGATCCCGGGTGGGCGAGCGGTCTCCATCGGCGACGCGAAGCTCCACCTCTGGGACCTCGCCTCGGGTTGGGAGATTCGGGAGACCCCGCTCCGACCCAACGCTCCTCTGGGCGCCCGTTCGGTGGCCGTTTCGCCGCAAGGCGATGCGGTCGCCGTCGCGGATCATGGCGGGGTCGCGTTGCTGGACCCTGCGACCGGGGAACTGCTCGGGCGCATTGCCGACCCGGAAGGCGAATCGCCCACCGCCGTTGCCTTCTCGCCCGACGGTAAGCTGGTCGCTGGCGGCAACCGTTTCGGGGTCGTCCGACTCTGGGACCGGACCACCGGTGTGGTGAGGCGGCAGATACGAAACAACGGTCCGGTCCGTTCCATCGTGTTCTCCCCGGACGGGCTGCTGATGGGGATGCCGTCACAGCGCTTCGTGACGTTCTTCGACCCGCTCGGGCGAAGCGCCGCCAAGGGAGTGACGCTAAAGGGAAGCCGTTTTGCGTTTTCGCCCGACGGAAAGCGAGTGGCGGCCGTCGACCCCGATGCACACGATATCGCGGTCCAGGCGATGCTGCCGGGAGAGCGTCCAGCCGTCCTGCCCGGTCATGGCGCCCCCATCCACGCGCTCGCCTTCTCGCCGGATGGCGGCCAGCTCGCTTCCGGGAGCGCCGACATCACCGTGTTGCTCTGGGACGTGCGGGAACAGGCGCCGGTCCAGGCGCCGGTCCAGGCGCCGGCCGAGCCCGCGGTGGCAGCGGGCCCGAGTGGCGAGCCGGTCGTCGCACTCTCGTCCAACGGCCTGCTCGAGGGCGCAGGCGTGATTCCAACGCGATTTTCTCCGATGGATGCGACCGTCCGGTTTGTCGAGGGCCGCACGGAGCAAGCAGTCGAGCTTTATGGCCCGATCGCGTTCCCGGAAACCCGCGAGATCCCGCTCTCCACCTTCACCTTCCAGCTCTGGTTTCGCCGCTCCGCCGCGCTCCCGGCGCGCCCGATCGTGAGGGTGCTCGAGACGGAGGCGCTCACCTTCGACATTCGCGGAGGCGATGCCGCGTTCCTCTTCCATCACTTCCGTGGGGCCGCAGGTCACGCTCAGACGAGCCTCCGGCCGATCATCGGTCCGCTCGCAGCGGGCCGCTGGTACCACCTCGCAGTCGTCCATGACGCCGCCCGAATTCAGGTCTACATCGACGGAACGCGGGTGAGCGACGAGAGCGCACAGTACGGCGTCCCGCTTGCCGATCGCCTCGGGGAGCTCCGTCTCGGTCCCGCCGAGGGCGGTGGACCGCCGGTCGCGATCGACGAGCTCGCCATCTTCGCGGCGCCGCGCACGCCCGCGGAGATCGCCGCGGCTGCGGGCCTCGCGGAGGTTCCAAGCCCGCGCGCGACCCCCGGGCCGGAGCCGGTGCTCCCAGCCGCCATTCCGTTGGACGTTCGCCCCCTCGTGCGCCAGGAACAGCGCTCGGACTTGCTCGCGTTTCACTTCGAGCCGCCACTCGCCGCGGCTCGCCCGCTCGACCTGGACGTGAGCGAAGGCACCGTTTGGGCCGCGACCGAACGCGGGCTCCTCCGCCACGACCTCGCGGGTGGCGAGTGGCGCCTCTACGGCGCGGCGAGCGGAATTCCGGGCGCTCATGCCGGCGAGATCGCCGTCGCCGGTGACCAGGTCGCAGTCGGGCTTTCGAAAATCACCGGACCCGGCTCGATCATGGGCGTCGGGAGCTTCCTCTTCGACCCCGTGGCCGAGTCGTGGATGCCGTTGCATATCAGCAGCGGCTGGGACTTCCACTGGGACGGCCGCCGCCTGTGGCTCGCAACCAGCCGGGGTGTCGAGTCCCATGACCTGGCCACCGGCGCAGCGACCGCATACCAGCCGGAACCGCGCGGGCTCCTGCACCAGTCCGTGAGCGAGGTCGCAGTCGCCGGAAACACGGCCTGGTTCTCGATGTACGGCGAGCATCTGAAGGAAGCCGACGATTACACCGGCGGAGGCGTGTCGCGCCTCGATCTTCGCACGGGCGCCTGGCGGAGCTACACGCCCCAGGATGGCCTGGCGCTGTCCTACTGCGCGTCGATCGCCGCGGACGGCCAGGAGCTATGGGTCGCCCACTGGCATGAGAACGCGGGTCTCAGCGTCCTCGACTTGACGAGCGGCAAGTGGCGTCAGATCAAGCGCAGCCGCGAGGGACATGCCGTCGGCGGCGCCCGCGTCGTCGTGGACGGGGACACCGTCTGGGTGGGGCAGCAGCACGGGCTGGTACGGCTCGACCGGAGGACCCTCACCGCACGCCTCTACCGCCAGGAAGACGGCTTGCCGGGCCCCATCGTGAGCGGGATCGCCCTGGCCCGGGACGCGGTCTGGGTCAGCAGCTACGCCGATCGCGGAGCCGGTTGGAGGAACTATCGAGCGGGTCTCGTTCGCTTGCCGCGAGGGCCGGCGCGATGAGCCGCTGAAGACTCGACCATCTCGGGTGATCCGCGGGTCTCCTGTCGGCGCCCTCGCCCTCGTGCGACGTACAACAATTGTTGCGCCGGAGCCAGAAAAGCTGCGCCTTCTTCAGCAAATCGGCGTGGCTCGCGAGGATCGTCGTGCGCGGGAGGACCGCGCTCGGGCGCTTCGTCGCCTCGACCACTCCTGGCCCCTGACTTGCAATCATGATTGCCATTCGATCATCCATTCGTCAGCCGGTCCGAATTGGTCCGCAATCGTCCGACGCGAATGCGAATCAGGACATAGAAAGGGCAGTTATTATGCAAGTCAGTTTCTTTTTCACCGTTTTTCATACCCAAAGAGCCGCTCTACTGATGCTGCCTGTGTTAATTATGCTGGCCGGAGCGCAGTCTGTGTCAGCAGCGGTCCATGTCTATATCGATGTTACTGCCCCCGTTCGTAGAGGCACGGTGACCATACAGATCACCGACAGCAATACGTGCAGAAAGTGCAGTTGGAGCGCGACGATTCCCGCAAACGCCACTCCGGCGCAGAAAGCCGCAGCCATCGCGAGCGCCTTCAACGCCAGTGCCTGCACGGTGGAGGGGCTCTTCGAGGCCACGGCCACGGGAGCTCGCGTCGACATCCTCAAACAGGGGGGTGGCGGCGCCACGGCGACGATCAGCGCGGACGGCACGGGCGAGGGCGGCGGCCTCACGACCGACGAATCGGGCGGCAACGGCGAGCACTGGTTTTGGCGCGTGATCCGCTGGGTGGTCGGCGCGGCGCCCAACGGGGGCGTGCCTCCCGAAGGGATGGAATTCTTCGTCATGCTGACCTCGGGGGAATGGGCCTATGTGGTCGCGGACGGAACGATGAGCTCCATGGAGATCGAGGACGCGATCACCGCCCAACTCGAGGAACAGGGAGTCCACTTCGAGTGGACAGCAGCAGGCCTGACCTCCGACTTCGTTCCGGTCGGCCAGGAGTTCCCACTTGGCGGCGTCGGCGTGGCGTGGTTCTCGGAGGGCTATTTCGACTACCTCAGCGGCATCGGCACCGAGCTACTGGAGGTATCCGAGGTCGACGGTGCCGCCGCCACCGACTGTGGGATCTCGAACGAATAGGAAACCGCAGCCAGTCGGTACCTTGGCTTCCTGCCCGCCTTTACCTCCCGAGCGCCAAGACGCGGGCTCGCTCGGGAAGGCGGGCGCGATGCGGATCAGTCCGCCGTGACGCCGAACAGACGGATGGAAATCCCCGTGCTGCTCACCGAGCTTCAACCTGTCGCAGGAATCGCCGCCAGCGCCGATGAGCTGAGCTCACCGGTGACGGCGACCGCCCTGCCTCCTCCGCCGATTTCTTCGACCAATGCTGACTCGGACCCGCGCTAGCCAGGACTCCCCGGCTAACCGAGCAGCAGCGCAGGGTGTCCTTGCCCTCCTGAATCCACCGCTCGTTCGGCGTCGAACCGACAGCGCCCCTCTGTCCCTCCCTCCGCGAGCGGGAGGAGGTGAGGTGGGGGTCTTCGCAATGCGCTTTCCGCGCAGCTCGCAGGCGGACAGGCGGTGGATTCAAGTCGGCGTGGCGCCTTCAACGCGCGGCGGCGAGCGGCGCGTTCGGGTTTGGCGCGGGCCGTTGCGGCCTCGCGGTTGATGAGACCATGATGACTATGATGGAGGTGCTTACATGGAAAATAGAGATGCGCGCTGGAGTGTCAGCGAAGCCAAGGCCCGCTTCTCAGAAGTGCTCGACCGCGCCCGGGTACAGCCCCAAATCATCGAAAACCGAGGCAAGGAAATGGCCATCATCCTGGACATGTCCGCATACCGCAGACTTCAGGCGCACGAAGCTGTCGCCGCCCAGAATACGCGCATCGCCGAGTTTCTTCGCACCTGTAAAGAGATTCAGGAGGAAGGCGGAGCGGAGCTCGAGCTGCCCCCGCGAGAAGTCCGCTCCTCTCCATTCCAGGAGGAGGACGCGCTCTGAGATACCTCATCGATACCAATGTGCTCTCGGAGACCGTGAAGCGCAGACCCGATCCCGGAGCCTTCGACTGGATCACGCGGCAGCAGGAGATCGTGGTCAGTGCGATCACCCTCGAGGAGCTCGTTTATGGAGTGCACCGGGCAACGGCGGAGAAGGCGGGACGCCTGCAGGCCTGGTTGGAGAAGCTGCTCGCGATCCCGCTGGCGGTCTTGCCGGTCGATCAATCCGTGGCGGAGCTCTGCGGCATGCTGCGGGCGCAGAGCGACCGGCACGGGCACACAGTCGCTCAGGCCGACCTGCTGATCGCGGCTTCGGCGCTCCGTGCCGGGCGCATTCTGGTGACCCGAAACGTCCGGCACTTCGACGGGTGTGGCGTCCCGCTGCTCAATCCGTTCACGAGTGGCGGGTGACGGGATCCGGAGCGGGGGAGACCTGGTCCCGGGCGAGGGCGGCGCGCTCAAGGAGGATCACCACGTCGGATCGCAGCTCTACGGGGCGGGTTTGCCGACTGGTCGCGGCTCGATGCGCTCTCGCGAATTCGCCATCCTGGGGTCGTCCGGGTGGTGGCCCACGGGGTCGATGGCGGCTTGCCCTGGTGTGCGACGGAGCTCCTCGAGGGCGTGACCCTGAGGCGCTTCGGAGTGGTACCGGCGGCCGTGAAGCCGCGAACCAGCGGAGGGGCTTCGGCCGAGAGGTCGGTGGAGACCTCGCCGCTGGAGCCAACCGGCTCGATCGGATAGGAGGTCGAGTCGGAAGCGACGGCGGGGCTCGTGCCGTCCACCGCTGCCATGGAGGCGGTTGCTGGCGAAACCGCTTCAGGGCTCGACCCGGTGGTGGCCACGGCCGGGCTCGCGGCGATCGATGGCGCGGCGGTTGCAGGAGCACCGCGGCCTCGCGCCGCCGTGGTAGCGAGAACCTCGCGCGACGCGCCGGCGGGGCTCCCGGGCATGCTCCCCTGATGAGGCGGCTGTGCATCCTTCTGGCCTGTCTCCATGGATGGAGGATCGTTCACCGGGACCTCAAGCCCGACAATGTGCGCGTCGACTTCGGCCTGGCGACCCAGCTCGGAGGCGATCGCAGCCGGGAGGTCCTGTCAGTGGAGGCGGGGGCGGCCTGCAGTTTGCGCACGACAAGCTCCGCGAGGTCACCTTCGAGGGAATCGACGGCGGGCGCCGGCGCGAGCTGCACCGGGCCGCGGCCGAAGGGATCGTGACGGTCTCTGCCGATGACCGCCAGTAGCGCCTGGCCGAGCCAGGAGAGCATTGGGAGAAGGCCGGTGAGATCGAGCAGGCGCGCCAGACGTTCCGCGACGCGGCGGACCGAGCGAGCGCGCGCTCCGCGACGGTGGAGGCGGAGCGGCTCTACGGGCGGGCGATCGCGGCGTGGGCAGACACCGGTGGCGAAGAGGCTCAGCGAGAGCTTTTCGAGCTTCATCTTCGCCGGGGCGACACGCTTCAGACCCTCGCTGAGCTCGCGCGCGTGGCGCGCCAGGCGCAGGCAGCTGGTGAAGGTGAATCGCCAGGTGCAGGACCTGATCGCGGGCAGGATTCTGGACTGCCGGGAGGAATTCGTCGAGAGCCTGACCCACGACTGCTACATCGTCCAGGCCAG
>JACPHN010000014.1:0-10313 GCA_016188575.1 Candidatus Schekmanbacteria bacterium | reverse complement strand
CGAGCCGAAGCTGCGGATGACGATGGACGTGGAGGACGACATCCTGGAGGAGCTCGAGGCGAAGGAGCGGAAGATCGCCGATCGCGACCAGACGATTCGGGAGAAGGACAGGGCGCTCGAGGAGCAAGGCAGGGCGCTCGAGGCGAGGGACAAGGCGCTCGAAGAGAAAGACAAGGCACTCGGCGAAAAGGATAGGATGATCGAGGACCTGAAACGAAGGCTGTTTCCGGACGGCTGAGCACCTGTCGGCCCGTCCCGTCACCCAATGGCGACAGGGAGGCGCGCCGCCTCGGCCGGCGCTGCATCGCTAGCTCTGAAGGGATTGCTCGCGGGTCGGCTTCGGGAGTACGTTTGGTGAACGGAGAAACCGGATGTGAAGGACGATTGGATGAGTAAGCTCTTCGGTGCCTTCGGGAGCAGACGGTGCGAAGCCGAGGAAATCGCCGCCGCGAGCCGAGAGTGCCAGCGGCGCCCACCCGGACAAAGCTAATGCGAGAACCTGCCTTCCGGCACCAGGACCTGCCCGCCGAGCTGGCTGGCTGGGAGTGCGCGGGGAGCGCTCGCCTCAGCGGGCGAGTGCCCCGCCCGGGACGGCGATCGCGAGCTCCGCGCCAGAGCCGCGGAAAGGGAGCCGCATGCTGTGCACGAGCAGCTCGTTGAAGCCCCGGCCAGGATTGGTCCGTTCGCGAATCTCGAGCCGATCGGGCGCGGAGGGATGGGGATCGTCTATCGGGCGGTGCACGTCGAAACCGGGCAGCGAGTGGCGGTCAAGACCGTGCTGGTCCCGGATGCCGACCTGCTCTCGAGCATCCGCAGAGAGATCCAGGCGCTCTCGCGAATTCGCCATCCTGGGGTCGTCCGGGTGGTGGCCCACGGGGTCGATGGCGGATTGCCCTGGTATGCGATGGCGCTCCTCGAGGGGGTGACCCTGAGGCGCTTCGGAGTGGTACCGGCGGCCGAAGAGCCGCGAACCGGCGGAGGGGCTTCGGGCGAGAGGTCGATGGACACCTCGCCGCTGGAGCCGACCGGCCCGAGCGGATTGGAGGTCGACTCGGAAGCGACCGCGGGGCTCATGCTCTCCACCGCTGCCGTGGAATCGCCCGCCGGCGAAACCGCTTCACGGCTCGACCCGCTGGCCACGGCCGGACTCGCGGCGGTCGATGGCGGGGCGGCGGCAGGCGCACCGCGGCCTCGCGCGGCCGTGGCAGCGGGAATCTCGCGCGACGCGTCGGCGCGGCTCCCGGGCATCCTCACCCTGATGAGGCGGCTGTGTGTCCCCCTGGCCTATCTCCATGGACAGGGAATTGTTCACCGGGACCTCAAGCCCGACAATGTGCTCGTCCAGAGCAACGGCTGTCCGGTGCTCGTCGACTTCGGCCTGGCGACGCACTTTGGCGGCGATCGCAGCCGGGAGGTCCTGTCAGTGGAGGCAGGGGCGGCGGGGACGGTCGCCTACATGGCCCCCGAGCAGATTCGCGGGGAGCTCGTCGATGCCCGGGCGGATCTCTATAGCCTGGGTTGCATTCTCTACGAGCTGCTGACGGGGCGGACGCCCTTTGCGGGACCCGAGGTCCGGGAGATCCTGCAGAAGCACCTGCGAGAGCCCCCGGAACCGCCGTCGAAGTGGGTGGCGGGGCTGCCCGAGGAGCTGGATCGCCTGCTGTTATCCTTGCTCGCGAAGCACCCGAAACAGCGCCTCGGACACGCCGACGACGTCGAGACGGCGCTGGGACAGATGGGAGCCGAGGGGTGGCCCGCCGCGGAGGCGGCGCCGCCGCGCGCGCAGCCGTACCTCTATCGATCCGGCTTTGCCGGACGGCAAGGCCCACTGGGGGTGCTCCTGAAAGAAGTCGACAAGGCGTGCAACGGCTCCGGGTCGGTGGTGTTCGTGGGCGGCGAGAGCGGAGTCGGCAAGACCCGTCTGGCCATGGAGCTCGGGCGCAGCGCCACGGAGCTGGGGGCGCTGGTGCTCGCGGGGGAGTGTCTGGCGAGCGGAGGACGCGCGCTCGAGGGGCTCCGCGCACCGCTGCAGGCCATCGCCGACCGATGCCGGGCGCAGGGCCGCGAGGTGACCGAGCGCCTGTTCGGCGACCGGGGCCAGGTGCTCGCGATGTATGAGCCCGCGTTGGCCGAGCTACCCGGGCTACGAGACCATGCGGCGCCGGCGGCGTTGCCCGCACCGGCGGCGCGGTTGCGCCTGTTCTCGAGCCTCGTCGCGACCTTCGCGGCGCTGTGCGAGGAGCAAGCCTACCCCGTGCTGCTCATTCTCGACGACCTGCAGTGGGCAGACGAGCTGCTGCTCGGTTTCCTGGAATTCCTGCTGCAGAGCGGGCACCTCGAACAGGTGGGGCTGCTGGTGGTGGGGACGTATCGCAGCGAAGAGGTGGGGAACCGCCTGCACGAGCTGCTCGGTGCGGCGGAGAGCCGGCGCGTCGAGCTTGGCCGGCTCGACGATGGTGCCGTGGCGGCGATCGTGGGAGACATGATGGCGATGGCCACCGCCCCCGAGCTCTTCAGCCGGTACCTCGCGCGGCACAGCGAGGGCAATCCGTTCTTCGTGGCCGAGTATCTCCGCCTGGCCGTCGACGAGGGGGTCCTTTTCCGGGACGATGGCGGACACTGGCTCGTGCGCGCCGCGGGCGGGGAGGGCGAGGCGAGCGGGGCGGTCTATGAGGCGCTGCCGCTGCCGCAGTCGCTGCGGGACGTCGTGGGGCGGCGGCTGGACGGTCTCTCGGATGCCGCGAGGGCGTTCGTGAGGGCGGCGGCGGTGCTGGGGCGAGAGGCGCCGCTGCTGCTCGTGTGGCAGGTGACCGGACTGGAAGAGGAAGCGTTGCTGGCGGCCGCGGATGAGCTCGTGCGGCGTCAGGTGCTGGAAGATGGCGCGGCGGGCTGTCTGCGGTTTGCGCACGACAAGCTCCGCGAAGTCACCTACGAGGGAATCGACAGCGGGCGCCGGCGCGAGCTGCACCGGGCGGCGGCCGAAGGGATCGAGACGGTCTTTGCGGATGATCGCCAGGAGCGCCTGGCCGAGCTGGGAGACCATTGGGAGCAGGCCGGTGAGATCGAGCGGGCGCGACAGGCGTTTCACGAGGCCGCCGATCAGGCGAGGGAGCGTTACGCGACGGTGGAGGCGGAGCGGCTCTATGGGCGGGCGATCGCGCTGTGGGATGAGGCCGGTGCTGAGGATGTGCAGCGGCAGTTGTTCGAGCTGCATTTTCGACGGGCTGAGATGCTTCGATTGATCGCGGACTTTGGCGGCGTGGCGATGGAGCTCGACGCGGTCGAGACAATCGCGGCGCGACTGGGTGACAATCGGCGGCGGGCGCAGGCGCTCGTGGAGAGGGCGCACCTTGCCTGGCAGCGTGGCATGCCTTTAAAGGGTGAGGCCATGGCTCGCGAAGCCGAAGTCCTGGCCGTGCACGTGGGCGATGTGACGCTCCAAGCGCGGGCGGTCCAGCAGCAGGGAGCATGCCGTGCCCACCAGGGTCACCCGAAAGATGCAGCGGCGCTTTTCGAGCGCGCCACGGCGCTCGCCACCGGAGCAGAGGACCCAAACCTCCGGATCGACATTGCCCAGAACCTCACCGACGTGCTCACGGGCCTCAACGAAGTCGCGCGGGCCATTCCGATGCTTCAGGAGCTGATCGCCCACCACCGCGCTTCGGGTAATCGAGCACTTCTGACAGTCGGTCTCCTCAATCTCGGTTGGTCGTTCTTCTACCGGGGCGAGCTCGAGAACGCCTTCGGCTGCACGCTTGAAGCGCTCCAGCGCGCGCGTACCATCGGCCAGCGAAGAATCGAGGTGCACGCGCTCTATAGATTGGCTTTCTACCACTGCACGACCCACGAGCCGGAATCAGCCTTGGCCGCTGCCGAGCGGGGAGCGGCGCTCGCTGTGAAGCTGTCTGATGCAGATCTCATCGCCAACCTGACTTACCTGAAATGCCAGGCCGTACGCCTGCTCGGTCGCCTCGACGAGGCGGAGATCTTTCTTGCCGAGGCGCTGCAGGCAGCAGAGCGCAGCAATTCCTGCGCTCCGGTTCCTGAGATCCTGGCGGAGGCGGCTCACATCGCGGCCGCGCGGTTCGACTCCCGCGCGGTCGCAGAAGCCTGTCGCAGGGCACAAGCAGCGATCAGGCCGGAAGATGAGGAGCAGCACGGCTACGCCATACGCGCCCGGCTTGCTCGTGCCAGTCTCGACGTGGGACAGCACGAGCGCGCCTCGCAACACGTCGACTCAATGAAACGGCTGCTGGTCAGTGCGAAGATGACTTCCATGACCCCCTGTTGGGATTGGCCGCTGGTCGCGGTCTTGCTTGCCGAGCTGTCATCTGGGCGGGATACTGGCAGGTCCGGGAAGGCAGCTCGCGAGGCTCGCGAGCATCCTCAGCTCTCATGGAGCAATGAGGAGTGGATCGACTGGGGGACTGCCACCGTTGCACGCCTCGTCAGGCACAACCCCGCCCTGCGGACCTCTGGCTTCTTGCAGCATCCGGATTTCCAGCTCGGTAGACTCCTTGATCTTACCCAACAGTGACGGCGTGGCGACGGAAGCTGGAATCTCAGTTCATCGTGATAATCCTGTTGCCCGGGCCTGCGCAAGAAGGGACGCCGCCGTCCAGAGGCACCAGGGCCACGCTGTCGTAACCAGCGGCCCAGATCGCGACCACGTATTCGTTGAGCTGGCTGCCATCGGGAACGCCCGAGAATGCGCTGTACGCTCCCTTGTTGTTCGTCGATCCCTGGGCAGCGGGTGAAAACACGGCCGCGCCCGTGGGATTCCCCTCCAGCGCCAGCGCCACGACGGCGGCGCCGGAAACCGGCGCACCCGCGGAGTTGACGACTTCGATCCAGGCGTCCGGGCAGGCGCTCGCCTCCGAGACGCGAGGGAGCGTGGATTCGGCGGCTGTGGTGCTCACCGTGACCGTCGCGCCGGTGGTTCCCTTGCCGGTTCCCCAATACCTGGTGCTGGCGGTGCTCCCCATCCGAGCAATCACCCGGAAGTTGACCCCGGACGAGCCACTGCTGGATACCACGAACTTCCCGTCCGCCCCCGCTTGACCGAACCCGAGACTCTTCCGCGTGCTTTCGTTGTGTACCGCTACCCATGCGTATGCAGCGGGCGAGCCATCCGCTTTGGTGACAAGAACGGTCGTCGATACGGCGGACTCGGCGACCGGTGCCAACAGCGTGCCGGTGAGAACCAGTGCGGCAATGCAGCACACGCAAGCGACGCGCGTCGGGAGGCCACCTTCAGTGGGGCAGACAGTTCTTTCCTTCATCGATCCACTCCTGTGGTGTGGGACTGAAAACTCGCTCTTGCCGCAAGGCCACAACCTCGCCGCCCGAAACCCGCGTTGCATGGCGCATGCCACCGCGCCGGTCGAGAGCCGTTGGCGGTCACACGCGGCCTGGCGGCCGACCAATCGAGCCCCTGCATCCCCGCGGCCGGCATCTCTCCCCCCGCGTTGGTAATCTCTCCGAAAATAGCGTAAAAATTCCGCCAATCGGGTCGATATCTGGACGCCCGCGTAACCTGTCTTCCTTTCATCCACTCGCGCTCCCCGCTGCCTCGCGCCCGGTCTGCTGGATCGCCTCGCGCCAAGCTCCTTGCGCAGCCGGTGCGGCCGCCGTACAGTTTCTCGCGCCCCCGAGCCCGTGGCCGCGCTTCCCGGGGGCCGCATGGAGCGCGCTCTCCGCAAAGGACTCACCGCCCGATGCTCACCGCCGTTCTCCGCGCCCTTGTGGACCTGTTGCGCTCCAGCCCCGTCGACCGCGACGAGGGCCTCCGCTACCTGCTGGAGGCAGCGCGCCATCTTCTCCCCGGCTGCGCCTCGCTGGTCTGCCTCGGCGCCGGTGATCTCGACCTGCCTTCGCTTCGGGCCGGCGAGAGCCGTCTGGTCCGACAGGCTCCTCATGTCCTGGCGAACCTCGTTTCGCGCGTGTCCACCACCGCGGACCCCTTCTTCCTCCTGAGCCTGGAGCAACCGGAGCCGCCCCCGCAGCTCGATCCCGCCAGCGACTTGCGGACCCTGGGCCTGTCCTCGGTCGCTCTCGTCCCGGTTCGCGGACGGCCAACCATGTTGCAGCCGCTCGCAGCCGACTCGCCTCGCATCTCCGTAGCTGCCCTGATCGCGGAGACACCCTTGAATGAGCCGCCTCTCACCGAGCGCGATCTGATCGATCTGTGCCACCTTGCCGACATCGCCGGCCAGATTCTGCTGCTTCGGAAGGAATGCTCCGCCTCCGTGCTCCAACCCGGAGGACGCCTGACGCGAAGCGCCTTCCGCTCCGTCGTCGATGAGCTCGCCCGGCTTCCCCGGTCGGGATCGCGCCCGTGCCTGCTGCTGGTGGCGATCGAGGGGATCGAGGAGGTGAATCAGCGATACGGGTTCCGGCAAGGAGACGCCGCGCTCGAGCGGGCGACCGGCACGATCATCGCGGCCTTGCCGCCGGGATCGCTTGCCGGGGACTACGGCGGTGTGGTCACCGCGGTGTTGATGCCAGACGACTGTGGGCAAGGGCCTCACGGGTTCGTCTCGCAGCTCGTAGGCGTCTCCTCCAAGGATTTCCGCGAGGGGGAGGTCGAGCTCGGCCTGAGCATCGGGCTGGCGTGTGCGCAGGCGCTCGAGCAATCCGGAGGGGAGGTGTCGGGGCTCCTCGATGCCGCGGAAACCGCGCTCGGCGAGTCGCGATCAAGCGGGCGGCCCGTCGTGGAGTGGAGCCCCGAGCTGCCCCGGAAGCCTTCGCAACGCGCGCTCTCGCACCTCGGGCCAGTCGGCGGTGCCAGCTTCCGTCGCATCCTGACCATCTGGCGGCTCTTCGAGGCGCTCTCGCGCGCAGGCGATCTCGACGAGCTCGTGCTGCGCACGCTCGAGAGCGCGATTCCCCTGCTACGAGCGGACCGCGCCTCCTTTTGGGGTCGAGATCCTCAGTCGGGACAGTGGGTCGAGCACGTCGCGATCGACCGAGCCGGCCGGCGGGACCCTCCGCCTTCCGAAGGAGCGCTCGCGCTCGTCGAGCGGGCGAGCCGCCGCGAGGAACCCGAGCTCCACCTTGCCGCTGGCGGACCGGATGCTCTCGCGGTGGCGTTGACCGACGCGACGGAGACATTCGGGGTGTTCCACTTCCACAGCGAGGAGGGGGTTCTGGAGGCCGCGGGTGAACAGGTCGCGTTTCTCGGGGATCTCTCGCGGCTGATCGGACAGGCGCTCGGGCAAGCCCGCACCCTCGAACGGGCGCGTCGCGCGCAGGCCGAGCGGGAGAGGCGCCTGCGGGAAGAAGCCCGGGAGCTTCGCTTGTTGCTGCACGCCCAGACGGGCTTGATCGGGGAGCACCCGAGCATGCAGGCGCTGCTGGAGCGGATCCGGCGCGTGGCCCCGGCGGATGCACCCGTGCTGATCCGCGGTGAGACCGGCACCGGCAAGGAGGAGACGGCGCGCCTCATCCACCGGTTGAGCGAGCGGTCAGGGCTCTTCGTCGTGGTCGACTGCGGGGCCGTCCCGCAGGCGCTGCTCGAGAGCGAGCTTTTCGGGCATGAGAGAGGCGCTTTCACAGGGGCCGAGTCGCGGCGGATCGGTCGCTTCGAGCAGGCCCAGGGCGGGACGATCTTCCTCGACGAAGTCGGCGATCTGCCGCGCGAGCTTCAGCCCAAGCTGCTTCGGGTGCTCCAGGAGGCGATGCTCAGGCGGCTGGGCTCCTCCCAGGACGTTTCGCTCGACTTCCGCCTCATCGCGGCGACGCATCGAGACTTGGAGGCGCTGGTAGTGGAGGACCTCTTCCGGCAGGACCTCTATTACCGACTGCGAGTCATCGAGCTGGCCTTGCCCCCGCTGAGAGAACGCGGCGACGACGTGCTGCTGCTGGCCACCCACTTCCTTCGGCTCTACTGCAGCCACCTCGGTCGGGAAGAGCTCGTGCTCAGTGCGGGAGCCAATGCGCTCCTGTCGAGCCACCACTGGCCCGGCAACGTCCGCGAGCTGCAAAACTGCCTCCGGCGGGTCGCCGTGATGTCCCGGGGCCCTGAGGTGAGCGCCGAGGATCTCCACCTGGCAGGCGGCGGGCCGTCGCGGCGAAGCGCCGAACCCCGGGTCTCCGCGGCGGCGAAGCGCCAGGCACGCGGTATGTCCTCCGCGCTCGAGACCAGCTCTACTGCACCGCCTCCGGCAACGGGTGAGCTCCGACAAGCACTCGCGGAATGGTTCTGGGACTCGTGGGTGGCAGAGGGACAGACGGCGCCGCAGGACATCGTGGAGGCGGTGCTCCTGCGCTCGGCGCTCGCCCTGGGCGGGGGATCGATGCAGTCGGCGTCCCGGTTTCTCGGGATGCACGCGGACACCTTCAGCGAGCATCTCTCCCGGCTGGGTCACCCGGGTCTGTCCCGGAGCCTCTGGCATCATCGAGCCGGCCGGGCGATCGAGGCCGAGCTCGCCGTCCGCGCCGATCCCGCATCCCTGCGCGACGAGCTCCTGGCCGTCATCCTGCGCGAGCTCCTCGTTCTTTGCCGCGGAAACAAGAGCGAGATGTCCCGGCGGCTCGGCTGGACCCCCAAAACCCTGCATCGCCACCTGCAGCGGTTAGGGATCGGCCGATTCTAGTCACAAGCTCACGGCTTTTTCGGCGGTGCGGTGGCGCACGACGAGCTGGCCTCGAACACGACGCAACAGTTATAATGGAAGGCCGTCCGAGCATGGCTCGATCGGGTAATGAGGTGGTGGCTTCGCGATGGCAATGTCCTCCGAAAAACGCGGTGCTCCGAACGGTGAGTCATCGGGAATCGACGAGCGTCTGTCCGCGGCACCGGCCGACGACGCGCGGCTGGTCATCATGGACAGGAGCGGAGGCTCCTGGGAGCATTGCCTTGCGGGCTCCAGCGTGAGGCTCGGCCGGGACAAGGCGAACGAGGTCGTGCTGGACCACATCGAGGTCTCACGTTTCCACGCCAGGGTCAGCGGAGAAGGTGCTACATTTGTCCTCGAGGATGTCGGCTCGTCCAACGGGACGCTGCTCGATGGCAAGAAGATCCACCGAGCCGTGCTTCGCCACGGCGCGAAGATACAGATCGGCGGTTTCACGCTGCTCTTTCGATGTGCGGCGACCAGCGGCGATGCGCCGGACGATGACGAGGATCAGTCCGGCTGGACGCGGCTGGGTCGCAAAAGCCCCCTCGCACGGGAGTCGGCCAGCGGGACGCCGGCGGCATCCGTAGAGGCCACGCAAAGTGCGCTGCCCCGAGCAACTGCTGTGGTGGGGCCCGTGCCGGCGGCGGCGGAAGGGTCAGAACGCGACGAGCTCGACGAAACGCAGCCCGGTGTCGGCGGACCTGCGCTCATGCTGGTCATGATCGAGGGCCCGGGCTGCGGCCAGGAGCTCCACTTCGATCAGGATCGCATCCAGGTGGGGCGGGAGGAGGGGCTCGACGTGATCTTGCGCCACGACTCCGTGTCACGCAACCACGCCGTGATCATCCGAACACCGTTGCGTTTCGAGGTGCTGGATCTCGGCAGCTCGAACGGCACGAGGCTGAACGGCACTCCGGTTGACCGCGCCCCGCTCGCATCCGGGGATCGCCTGGCTTTCGGGGACGTGGTTCTCGAGGTCAGAGTCGCCGCGGACGCGGCCATGGCGCTCGGGCGTCGGCCGCGCCCGAAGGTGCTGCCGGCGCGAGTCAAGTGGGCGTGGGTCGCGATGGCGGTCGCCACGGGAGTTGCCTCGACCGCTGGCTTGATCGGATTCTTGGCTTTGCGGCCGACCCCGAGCGTCCAGGTGGCATCACCCGTGCAAACTGTCTCTCCCGTCGCTCCGGTTCGTGCTTTCGGGCACTCCACGGCGACGTCGACGGACGATCGAGACGTTCACTGCGGCCAGTCGGCGCCAGGTACCGGCGTCCCGGCGGAGTCCCGCGAGCAGGCGAGCCAACCAGGCGTTCGTCCGCGTGAGGCCTCGCCGGAACCGCCCGAGGAAGATCCGGTGCTGTCGGCCGTATGGGAGGAGTACCACCTGGGCGGCCCTGACGCCGCTCAGGAGCGACTATCGACATTGCTGGGTACGGCGGCATCCTCTCCAGGGGAGGACCCTGCCCAGCAAGCTGCCTGGCGGTTATCCAGCTCGCTGCGGACCCTGTCGGCGTTGGCTTCGCAAGGTGAAGTGGCACTCGCCACGGGGGCGGTCGAGGACGCGGCACGGTACTGGCGCGAGGCGCTCGAGCTCGAAGGCGAGAGCATGCCGGCGGAGTGGACCTACCTCGCGCAGAAGCTGCGCTCGCCTCTGGCGGGTGTGGAGGTCGAGCGTGGCAAGCGCCAGATGGCGCAGCA
>JACPHN010000208.1 GCA_016188575.1 Candidatus Schekmanbacteria bacterium | reverse complement strand
GTTGCTTCCCACCCCGCCTCGCGGCGACGCAGTCACATTTGGTTACGGGCCGGAGAGCGCATGCCCGAAGAGGACTTCCACCTCTCCGACCACGTACGCTCGCAGGCGCACGGTGCGCGGGCCTCCGGCCCGCATCTTTGGCCCGGATGACAGTGCGGACCAGAGGTCCGCGCACCCAGGCAAGGCAGCTCCGAACGCCCAGCTTGTAAACGAGGAAACCCGACATTCGGCCGACGCCAAAACGAGGATCATGGGAGGCCAACTTGGTTACGGGTTTCGCGGGAGCCGCCGGGGACGATGCGCCGCGCCGAGCAAGACCGGTAGTCCATCGCTGTTCTCGCAGCTTGGCCCTCGCTCGCTTGTCGGTTGACCTTCTTGTGGCACGAAAGGTCCGGCCGCATGGTGGCAGACTCGTCCCGATCAGCTATCCAGCGGGTAGCTTGGAGAGCCATTGCGCGGCCGTCGTCGCGGCCTACCCCGCGACCACATGACGAGACGCCACCGGCGCCAGCCAAGGATCTGCCCCCGCGGCGCTCCAGCGTCTCTTACGGTCAATTTCCGTTTTCTTGCCCCGAGGTGCTGTCCGTGCTCTTGTAGTCGTCAGAGTCAGGCTGGGGAACGATGACGGGCTCCCGACACGGGCCGATGGCACAGTTAGGGTACTCCCCCTATTTTCCCCTTCGTCGCTGGCAAAAATCAGGGCTGGGACAGTAGACCTTGGCGATGAACGGCGGTTTGGGTTTCTCCAAGAAGCGCTCGACTTGATCGAGCGTATTGATAAGGCTCTCCGCCGTCACACTGGCCGGGACACTTCCGCCCACCAAGATGAGCAGGGCTCCGCCTGATTCCAACACGCGCGGGTTCATTCGATTGCCTTCGCCGCCGCCCGGGCAGTGTCCGCTGCCCCTGGCGATGATTGCGCGGCACTGCCATTGCCGGTGCTGCTGCCGGCACCTTCCGTCTTGTCCTCCTTGGGCCAGGGAACTGCGGCCCGCGCAATGTATGGCCCGATAGAACAGCGGACGTTGCCATCGTTGTCACTGATTTGCGACTCTCCTAAGGAAACCTTGCCAAGCCCATTATCGTCCTTGACTTGTGCCATGCGGACGGGAACGGAAAATCCACCTCCCAGGCACAAGATGTCCCCCGGGTTGGCTCTCGCGTACTCCGCGATCCGTAGACCCAGCCTCTCCGAGTCTACCGTTACCGTAATGGTCTCCTTCTTCGGCGTTTTCGGTGGGAACCGGGGAATCTCAACCAGGATCTCGATCGTCATTTTCGCCTCTCCGCTCATGTTGCCAACCTCCGCTTCTCGCCTCATCAAACCAGGGGCGTGCACGCCCCCTTCAGGATCATCCTGACCAGCCAGGGCCAGCGGTCCTCGACGGCCGCCTCGAGAATCCGCTTCGCCAGATGGTTCAACGCGACCGCCGGGTCCCCTCCAGCACTGGTGGTCTGACCGCCGCCGACCGCGAACCATCCCTTGGACATGCTCTCCCATCTGTCCCGTCCCGCGGTGGCCAGCTCGATGCGCGCGGCCCTGATGCTCTTCCCACCGTCGGGGCGCACCAGGCTCGCCGCGAAATCGTCTTCGAAATCCCATCGCTTCACCTCCTCATTGCGCAACCAGCCCGTGGACACCACGTTGAGTGAGGAGCTGACAATGTCGAGATACAGCGCGACCGGAAACACCTCACCGGGGATGGTCATTCCCGTCTCGCAGAACAGCTCCCGCCGGGTCGCCGTTGCGAACGGCGGTTCGGCGCGTGGCACCTGCTCGTGGATCTCTTCGGTGGACAGATGCGACTCGCGAACGCCTCCGCCGAAGGTGAGGAAGATCGTCCCGCGCTCCCACGCCACGTCGGCCGATCGTCGATGCACGATCAACCAGATCTCTCCATTCTGGTCGCGAACCAGGCCCGCGAAGTTCATGCCCAGACGGAGCGCGCCGGCGTCCTCGCGATTGATCGTCGCGAACAGTCCATCCAGTCCTTGCGCCCGCAGCGCGGCGTCCTTCCTCTCGGCACTGGAGAAGAGCCAGGTCGACAGCGCCTCCACCATGCGGATCTGGTTCAGGTTCAGCTCGATCCGCGCATCCGCCGCCTTCTTCGCGTGCAGCACTCCATACGTCTTGACCGCGTTGTACGGCGACTGGGCACACCAGTAGGCGATGGCTGCCGAGGGCGCGACCACCGGCCGGTGCAACCCAGACGGGTCCATGCAGAGCCGCGGCCAGTGGTCGATGCGCACCAGGGGAAACGCGTCGATTTCTGGAATGGGCGGCCGCTTCTGTGCTCCCTGCGATAGCGCCATCATCAGCAGATCCCGATAATGGGCGTGGCTTCGCATCGAGAGCAGGGGCGCGCAACGCGGCGTGCGGTCGTGAGCAAACTCGAGCAGCGGTGAAAACCTTCCCTGCGTCTTCAGGACGACGCGATGCGTGATCACCTGCCAATCGGTGAAAACGCTGTAAAACCTCAGGACCTGAAACGCCGTGGGACCGATCTGGCCTTCCGATTGCGCCTCCAGCCCGGCGGATCCGGCGCCGAGCATGGTGATGCCGCCCACCTCCCAGGGATTCGACGGATCCTCGGAAACGATGGAGGCGTGAATCGGCGCGTCGTAGTGCTGGTGGCCATGGAGCACCGCCCGGATCCCGTGGCTCCCGAGAAACCGAAGCGTCGCCTCCGCGCCCTGCAGCAGGTTGGAATACTGTCTGACGATTGCGTTCTCGGCGGCGCTCAGGGCGCCGGGATCGCCCGAGGGCGGCAGTGGCAGGGTCGGCGCGTTCAGCGAAATGGCATGATGGAACACGGCGAGCTGGAGATCCCACGGGGAGACTGTCGGGTCGCGGCGAGCGAAGACCTCCGCGAGCTGGTTGTAGCCGACGTAGCCGTAGTGTTGATGTGGCTCATGGCCTTCGCGCACGCATGAGCTCAGGCCCACGATCCAGACAGGGCGCTTGTTTTCTTTCCGCGGGGGGACTCGCGCCCAGTTTTTCCTGGCGCCGTCCACCTGAGCACCCACTCTCTCGGCAAAGGCGCGGTATGCCACCAGTTTGGCCTCGTCGCGCTCGCTCGGTGAACGGTTCGCGCTTGCCGCCGCCCTGTCCGCCGCCCAGGAGACGTCGTGGTTGCCAGGGACGAGGACAAGCAGCGGCTTCGTGCAAAAGCAACGTTCGGCAGCGTCGCGGAGGCCGCGCAGCAACTCCTCGGCGGCCTCGAATTCCTGCGGCTCGGCCCGGTTGGCGAAGTCACCGCTGACCACGATGGCATCCAGACGATCTACTGGAGGGGTCAGCGACATCAGCGCCTCGATGATCGCCTCATGCGTGGCCGGTTCGTAGCGGATCTCCCGGCCATACGGCCCGGCCGGCCGGCACCACCACGCATCCGGCGAGCCGGCGTGCAGGTCGGAAAGATGAAGAATGACGAGATCGTCGCTCCAGAACGAGTATGGGTTGGTCACCGGCATGAGCAGCTCCTGTCCGGAAGTTTGGCGAGAAAAGGCGCGCGGGCGGTATGGCCTCGACACTGGCGCGACTTCCGCGGCGATTCCGCCAAGTTGCAGGAATCCGGGCGGTGCTCGAGCACCAATCCAGGTGGCGCGGCCATGCAATATAGTGGATAAAGTCGATAGCAGCACGTCTCGAAACATGCGGCTTCCCGTGCGACATCGTGCCGGCGCCGATTCCTGCCGTCTCGTGGTCGCGGTTCACCTCTCCCCCGCGAGCCGGGGCCACGTGGACAGTTACGTTTCGTGAGCAGAAACCTTCCTGCTCGCCAGCGAGCCGGGAGCCGGCAACGGGATCAGGGCCGACCTGCTCATTCGTCACTTTCCGCGCTGAAGCCGCGTGGGCTTCGCAGCACGTATGCCCTCCCTTCGCGCACGAGCTCGCCTTCCATCGAGACGACCAATAAATCATCCATGACTGCTGGGCAGACGCCCCGCCGCATGAAAACGCTTGTCCGGTAGAGCGGTTGGTGTACAACATTACGTATCATGAGAAGCTGGCGACGAATCGAGGACGTTTTTGGGCATCGAAGCCCGTCAATAAATTGGTCTTCCCGTCCTGGGCGCCCCGCCGAGTCGTTCATACACACGAGTGGGAAGAACCAGAGCTCACCGCCGGGACTCGTCGCCTCGCTTCTCTTCTTACCCCAATGCGAGCTTGGAGGCAACGCCCATGCAGGTCGTACACCCAATCTGCGCCGGAATCGATGTGCACAAGGCTTTCGTAACCGTTTGCTTGCGCCGGGTCGCCGACAACAGTGTTGTCTCGATGGACAAGCCGTCTGCAGGCTCGCATCGGGGGTAAGAGGGCGCCTATTGCCGTCGCACACAAGATTTCGGTGATCATGCACCACGTGCTGCTCGACAGGGGCCAATATGAGGAGCACCGGTACGATCACCCCGCACCGGAGGGAAGACACCTCAAAGGCGCGCTGAGGACGCTGAAAGAGCTGGGTTACCAGGTCACGTTGATTCCGGCAGCACTGGCCACACCAGGATCAGCCGAATAATAGCGTAGCGCATTTGCCACGATGGCTCGACATAATGCGTATCGTCGGGGGGGTTGTTTTGCTCAGACGCGGGAGGTGTGTTTACGTGGGAGGATTCTCGGCACCTGATGGCGTAGCTCGCCATAATTCTTGATCGGGAGCTCATACGAGAGAACCTCGCCGTCCACGGTCCCCCGCCAGCATTTTAGTTGCACATCAACCCGCGGCGATCGGATCTTACCGAGTAGCCCGCGCGTGCCGATGCTCAAGTCGATGCTATCATCGTCTGGGAACGCCGGGGGATAGATCTTGAAGCCGGCGACCGTGGCGACCGCATGGACGTACGCCCGACTGAATTCCTCCTGCTGAAAGCTCAGGTACATCGTCACGCCGGGTCTCCCGGTTGGCACCGGTAGCTCATTCCCGTTCCTTTGCGTGAGCCGGTTTTTTCCGTCCCGCGGCGGCATGCGCCACCCGCGGATCCGCCGGCGGCGGGTCGAGCGGCGTCTGATAGGCCACGCCGGTCTCGCTCGCGCGCCGCAGGGCGTCGTAGATTTCGAGGATCACGCGCTTCGTTCGATACTCGCCGTGGGCCTGCTCGTCCTTGCGCTTGACGATCGGGAAGCTCTCCATGATGTGGTCGACCGCGTCGCGCGGCGCCGGGAAGGCGCGGAGCAGCTCCGGCGCGCCGTTGGCCCGCCACTCCTCGGGCGTTCCGAGG
>JACPHN010000213.1 GCA_016188575.1 Candidatus Schekmanbacteria bacterium | reverse complement strand
TTGTCGTCCCCCAGACTTCCGCCGCTCTTCGCCCACACCGCATTCGCCTGGACAGGGCTCGAGGAGCAGCCGGTGAGCAGCCCTACCAGCACCGTCAGGAGGACGACCCGACCAGGTTGATTCGCGATGTCGTGGATCATTGAAACCGCGGTCCGCATCTCGCCACCTCGCCTTTCTTTCAATGAGCCTGAGGCAACGCCGGAATGCCGTTGGCCTGGCGATACAGCTCGGCCCAGGGGCTGTCGCTCTCGCCAATCTCTTGCGGCGTCAGCGGTCGCCAATGGGAATTGCTCCAGGCCATCGGTCGGGCCGCCGCTGGACGCTGGGAGAGGAGGCTTTCCGCATCGTCGCCGCTGCCGGCCAGGCTCGCCGGGCGCGCCGTGGCGGTAACCCTTGCGGCGCCGCTACCGAGCTCGTCGTAGACCCGGACTCCGATTCCCTGTGCCGGGTAGCAGTACTGGGGTACGCCATTGGCAGTCCCACATTCCTCGGTCTTCGGCGTGATGCCATCCGCCTCCATCTGGGCGCGCAGGTCATAAGGGTTTGCCTGACGAGATTGCCCTACGCCCTGATGCGGCCGTCCGTCCGCGCGCTGCTTTCGGACTGCCGAGCGCAGCTCAGGGCGCGCCTCGTCCCTTGCCGCCGTTGCGAATGCCCCCGTCGCGAGGCGGTACAGTCGTCTCCTCGCCAGGGGGACCGCCCTCGAGTCGACAACTGCGCGGATGAAGAGTGCCCCGTGGAATTACTGGGCGACCGGACGCATGAGCACCCCGAGCTGCCGCCGCTATCGCCAGAAATGGTCGCCGCACGGACATGCAGACCGCGCTGGCCCGAGTTTCGCGGTGCGATCGCGGCGGTTCGCGAGAAGAGTTGGAAGCCGCTGCTGCGAACCAGGATCCACCGCCGCTTCCACTGCCAGTCTCCCCCCACCCGGTCGCCCCGGGCAAGCGGGGGGAGAGAGGGGGCGCGGCGCGCCGTCAGTCGCTTGCGTCGTCGCGCGGTAGGGGTCGCGAGTCCGGCGCCCCCGATTGGCCACCCGGTGGGCCCTCGGGCATCTCATGGACGTCTCCAGGCTCCCAGTTGGGCACGTCCTCTGGCGTGCCGATACTCTCGTCGACCGGCCGGGCGAGCGGGTTGCCCACCGAGATCTTCGCGAATGCCGGCACCCCGTTCAAGGTGCTGCCGAAGATGCGGTAGTCCGCCAGCACGACGCCGGGGTCCCGCTGCGGATCGAGGATGAGCTCGAAGCTGACCTTTTCGCCGGGCTGAACGACATGCGTTCCGACGATGGAGCGAACGTCGAGGATATCGATCTTGTTTTGTGGTTGACCGGCGTGCGTCGTCCGCTCGATGTGGGTAAGGTAGACGGACTCATCGTGGGTGTGCCACATCCGGACGCCTTGCCGAACCACACCGTCCGGTCCGGGCATTGCCACTCTGGGCTCGAGATCGCGCAAGAAATAGATACGACCCAGTCGCACCATCTCGTAGAAGGCGTGGTTTCTGACGTCGAACGCCACGCGTCCCTTGGCGATTTCTCCGCGATCGCCGGTGATGGTGACCTGCACCAGGTAACTGGTGTAGAGCGTATCCTGTGGCGCACCGGCGTAATCATGGTCGGCAATGGGAGCCGCGGTCGTCTGGGTGATGCCATCCCCGAAATCCCATGCGAAGCTGACGGGCGCAAACGGCGCCGCGTCATCTCCGATGAGCAAGACCTTGGCCTGAAACCTGTAGGTCAGCGCGGTATTGGTGACCGGCCAGAAGGTCACCTGGACCGGCCATTGGGGTCTGCACGGCTTCACGACAAATTCCGGCATCGGAATGTGCGTAACCTGACCCCCGCGCCCAAAGACGCTGATGCCGGGCGGTCGAAACTTTCCGTGATGCAAAACAGGTCGATAGGGCAGGCTGCGACCCGACTTGCCACCGATCACGTAGTGCAGGAACGCGTCCTCGCGGTGCCCTTCGGTATGAGCGCCCACGGTGATGAGGTTTTCCTCGCCTTCGCACACTTCCTTTTTTTCGACGGAGACGTGATCGATGATGGGCTTCAGGCCCGGCAAGGCGGCCTTTTCCTTCGCTCTGCGCACGGCGTGCCAGTAGTCCTGCTGCCAGCCTTCGGAGGGTGAGCGGTTTGCTTCCAGAGCAGAGTCGGCGCGCACTGAGACTGATGCGCTGGCAGCTCCGCGCAGGTCTGGAGGTCCGGTCACTGCAACCGAGATGTCGGCCGTGCCGGTCTTGCCGTCGGGCTGCCAGGACACGATTGGACCGCTTCCGAGCACGGTTCCATAGGATGCGCTCCACGTGTACTGATATCCCGCAGCCGTCGCGGCGTCACCGCCCAGCTTGGTTACTCGCGCGCGCGCGGTCGCGATGCCGTCTCTGCTGAGCTGGCGCGGCGACACGGAAAGCTCGACCCAGAGTGCTGGCCCGGAGTGCGTTTTTCGCGCCAGCAGGGCGATCATGACCACGAAGCCGATCGTCAAAAGGGCCAGCCCGAATACCACTCCGCGCTTGAGGATGCGGTCCGATTTTCGGGCGCGCTCCTGGTAGGACATCGGCATTCAGGATGTTCTCCGCTTGGCCTGAAAGCACGTGTGCGGCCACTTTGGGCCGCACACGCTGGAGTTGCCACCGGCGGCGATTGCCGCGCTGCCGGCTTGGGATGGAGCGAGGAGGGGGCCAGGACGACCTAGTACCAGCAGTCGTTCCTCGTGTTTCCGTCGCCGTACCACTGGAGGTCTTCCAGCGGGTGAATGGAGTATACCCAGTAGCCGCGATCGCCGCTATTGTAATAGGTTGTCGAGCCGCTGGTGTTGCCGTCGGAGTCGACCATGCGGTCGGGAGACAGGGAGGTCGCGCTCACGTTCGAATCGTCGAGGAAGTCGTCGAGCGGGCCGCCGCTCTGGTCGTCGCAATCGGTGTTCGCGCCATAGGAACCGTAGATGAAGCAGTTGAAGACCTGATGCGCGGCCTCGGTGCAGGCGTTGATGTCAAAGGCCCAGTACCACTTCCGCCCCGCGTTGCAATCGTCTTTCACGCCGTCGACGAGCGACTGCGCCGCGTTGTGCAGAGCGGTAGCATCCGTATAGCTATAGTCGTCCTGGGTGTCGCCCGTTGCCCGATAACTCGCGTACGCAATCGTCGTCGAGCACACGGCTCCTTCTCGTGCCGGCGTGGCGCCTGTCCCCTGGTTGCCGCCTGCCTTGTATCGCCGGAAGCGGTAGTCCCACTTGTTCTCGCTGCCGGTGCCGAGGTAGTAGCCGATCTGCTCGAAGACGTCGCTGCCGCCGAACCGGTCCTTCGACGCGGTGTCGTCCAGGTCGGGTTCTGTTCCCGTGTCGGTGCTGATCCAGTCCCAGGTATCCTGCATGTCCGCGCGATACAGAGTCTCGTTGGAGGATGTCAGGGTTGTGTGCTTCAAGTTATACGTGGTCACGGTCTGGGCGACATCATCCTTGTCGTAGTCGCCCCAGTGCAGGAAGGTGTACCACTCGTCGGCCGTAATTCTCGCGGCACCTGGCCAACCATACTTGAGATAGCTTGCATTAATTTTTGCGCCGTCGGCCGGTGGTGTTGCCGCAGTGTTGTGAACGATGTATTGGAACCAGCGGCTGTTGTTGGAATCCCAGGTTTTTGGTCCCGCGATCGAGGCGTGGCTCCAGTACTCGCCGAGGGCGTCGACGGTATCGAGGATGATGCCGTTGGTGCGGTTGACGATCATGTCGCCCTCGTCCGCGTTGGTCCAATGGTGGGAGCTGATATTCGCGCAACCGACGCTTGACCAGTCGGCGCTTGCGGGTGAGGCGCCAACGACAACGACTAGTGCAATCGCGAGTAGAAGACTGATTCGTGTACCTGACATGCCCACTCTCCTCCGGTTCGACTTGGCGCTTGTTTCCGCCATCCCACCGGCACTCGATGCAAGATCATGGCCAGCTCCACGGCCGCCGAGAAGCCCACAATTTGCACAACCCGATTCCCGCACCCGGAAGGTTCTGCGAAAAATTGGCGAGCAATTTCGCAATACGGACAAATATGGCGGCACGCGTTGTGATCGGCAAATATTGCAAGACGATGAGACAGTCTGGCCACGGGCATTTCCACGGCTGATCAGCGTCAGCGACCGCGTGCAGTGCCGATCAGCCTGTGGCGAGCAGTTGAAGGCGTGCTGATGGACTGGTATGATTCGAGCTGCCGGCCGGCCCGAGACCGCGGTGGACACCGCTGCGACTCGCGGCGCTGGCGGAGGTGTTGTTCGGTGCTCACGGAGGATACTCCATCTGGAGGCGATTGATGCGTCTTGTGCGGTTGACCGTTGTGGCTATCGTGCTGGTGACCGGGGCGACAGCGTCGGCGGCGACGCTGACCATGACCGACCTTTTTGACCACGTGCGCAGCACGCACCCGCTATTCTCCAAGGAAGCGCGCAGTGTCGAGGTGCTCGCGGCGCAAAAGGACGCCTACGCCGGAGCTCAGGACTGGCAGGTGGCCATCGGCCCCCGGCTTTCCTACGCCGAACCCCTCTCGGCCTCCCCATTTGCCCCCGACCGCGTCTATGGCTATGACCTCGGCGCCAGCGTCGGTCGGCTGTACTGGAGTAGCGGCGCCCGCGTGAGCGCCTCATACTCGACGCAGTACCAGCGCCAGGAGTTTGGGGGCGCGACGGAAATTCGCCTCCCCACCCCTTCCGGCGATGTGCAGACCGTCTCGCTGGTCGGGCCTGCGGATTTCTTTTCGCGAACCCTTTCGGTGGCCTTCATCCAGCCGCTGCTGAAGAACGCCAAAGGTGTCCTCGACAGGCTCGAGTTTGAGCAGCAGGACTTCCAGATCAAGGCGCGGCAACTCCAGTCGGTGGAGACCGAGGAGGCGTTTCTCGCCTACATCGGCGCCTTGTTCGTGCAGTGGAAGCAGATCGAGGAGCAGCAGCGGATCATGGCCACGCGCGTGGACGTCGCCCGCGAGTCGCTCGAGCTGGTGAAGAAGCGCCGGGCAGCGTTTCTGGCGGATGAAGTCGACGTCTTGCGCGGCGAGGACTGGGTGCAACAGGCGCGGCAGCTTGTGGTCCAGGCTGACCTCGCCGCCAACGCCGTGCGCGAACGCCTGGCGGCCGCAACCATCTGGCCCGAGCTCAGGGAGCGCTCGCCGGCCTTCGACCTGTACGAACGGCACGCGGTGGACAGCGGCGACGCCGCGATCGACTCGATCCTCGAGAAGTCGCGGACGCTCGCCTTCATCCGCACGACCGGTGATCAGCTCACGCACCGCTTGAAGGCGCTGCGTAACGAGCTGCTCGCCGACCTGGATGTGGCCGTGGGCGCCGGAATCGGTGACGGCGATCGGAACTATGTCGACTCGTGGGGGATGGATCAGCCGAATCTGTACGCCGCCATCAGCCTGCGCTACCCGTTGGGTCGGCGCACGGCCAAGGCGAAGGTGCGCGCCGCCGAGATCGCTCTGGCGCAAATCCAGGACGAGCTCGCCGACGCCCAGTCGCGGTTGCGCGCCGAGCTCGCGGACGTAGCGATCCAACTGCGCCGCTACCAGGAAGTGCTCGAGCTCACCACCGCGCAGCTCGCGACGGCGCGCAGCAAGACCGTAGAAGAGCTGAAGATGTACCAGCAAGGACGCAACAGCCTGGCGTTCGTCATTCAGAGCCGAGACGGCGAGTACGCCACCGAGCTGCGCTACGCGGAGCTCATGGCGAGTTACCAGCAACTCTACCTCCGCTATCGCGAGCTTTCCGACCAGCTCTTCACTCTGGAGTAGGAAAGAGCGTGAAATCCCTCATCCAGTTCTTCGGGTCGCGCCACCTGCTGGCCAGCCTCGCCATGATCATGGTGTTTGTGCTCGGCACCGGCGCTGCATTCAATCTCAAGCGCACCCTGTTCCCGAATGTCGAGCTCGGAGAGCTCCTCATCATCACCAGATATCCGGGAGCCGCGCCCGAGGACGTGGAGATCAACGTCACGGATCGCATCGAGAAGGAGCTTGCGGGGATCACCAATCTGAAGCAGGTCACCTCCACCTCGCTTGAAAACATCTCGACGGTGCGCATCCGCATCAACGAGGACGCCAGCGACATCGACGAGGTGATTGCCGAGATCCGCGAGGCCGTATCGCGGGTCACGGATCTGCCCCCGGAGGTCAGCGACGCGCCCCGTATCATCGAGGTGAAGACCTCCGTTTTGCCGATTCTGGAGGTGGGCGTCGTCGGCGACGTGCCGTATCCGCAGCTTCGCGAGGCCGCCAGGCGCTTCGAGAAGAAACTGCGCGCGATCCCCGGCGTCGCGCAGCTCGAGCGCTACGGCTATCGCGCCCGGGAAGTGCGCGTGGAGCTTTCTCCCGGCGAGCTCGAGAACAAGCAGGTCTCTATTGCGGAGGTCATGGCGGCGATTCAGGGTCGCAACATCCGGGCCAGCGCCGGCACCTTCGAATCCTACACCAGTGAGAAGAACGTCGTCACCCTGGCGCAGTTCCGCGACCCCATGGAGGTCAAGGACGTGATCGTCAGGGCATCCTTCGACGGCCCGAAGATCCGCGTCCGCGACCTTGCCGTGGCCAGGAACGACTTCGAGGACGCCACCATGCTCGCGCGCATCAACGGGCAGCGCGGGATTTCATTTCAGGTGATGAAAAGCGAAGGAACCGACATTCTCGAGACTGTCGACGCCATCCACGCGTTGATGAAAGCGGAAGAGGAGATCCTGCCCAAGGGGCTCAAGCTGGTCTCGACCGCCGACTATTCCCGCTTTGTCCGCTACCGGTTCGACGTGGTCGTGTCCAACGGCATCATGGGCTTGATCCTGGTCGTGGTGATCCTCGCGCTCTTTCTGGATATCCGCACCGCCTTCTGGGTCGCGCAGGGGATCCCCTTCACGCTGATGAGCGTGCTGTGGATCCTCTCGATACTCGGGTACGACCTCGACGCCCTGTCGCTCGCGGGCTTCGTGATCGTAATCGGGATCGTTGTCGACGATGCGATTGTCGTCTCCGAGAACATCTACCGATATCGCGAGATGGGGCTAGCGCCGCTGGCATCGGCGGTGCGGGGCACCACGGAGGTGTTCCTGCCCGTGCTGACGACGGTGACGACGACGTTGGCGGCCTTCGCGCCGATGTTCTTCATGACCGGCGCGATGGGCAAGTTCATTTTCGTTATTCCACTGGTCATCAGTCTGTCTCTGGCGTGCTCGCTCATCGAATCACTGGCGCTGTTGCCGGCACATCTCATTCCCGGTCTCCGGCGGCGGCAGCCCAAAAAGAGTGACAGTGGCCAGAAGCTGGGTTGGTTTTCGTACGTGGAGCGGGCCTGGGCACGCGTTCTGCGCTTCCTGCTGATCTTCCGTTATCTCATTGTGGTGGGCGCCGCCGCCGTGTTCGTGGGCGCGCTCTGGTACGCGAAGAACCGCATGGATTTCGAGCTCTTTCCCACGGGGAACGCCGAGGAGTTTCGCATCACGGCCGAGCTTCCGAGCGGCAGCTCGCTGGAGGCGACCGAGGAGAAGGTCAAGGGCATCGAGCAGATCTTGGAGAAATTACCCAAGGAAGAGCTGGATTCCTTTGTTACCCGCGTGGGTCGGCTCGGCGTGGAATATCCGGCGGACGGGGGCAACTACGCCACCGTCGTGGTGACGCTCACGCCCTATTCGTCGCGCCAACGCACCGCGGACGAGATCGTGGCGGACGTGCGGGCGGCGACAGGCCAGCTCGAAGGCTTCGTGAAAATCGCATACGAGATTGCGGCAGGTGGCCCCCCCCTCGGCCGGCCCGTGGAGGTACGCGTCGTGGCGTCGGACGACGCGCTCCGCAAGCGCCTCGCCGACGATGTCGTCGCGTATCTCGGGACATTGAATGGGGTCCTGGACGTGGTGCGCGACGACCGGCACGGCAAGGACCAGATCGGGATCAAGTTGAACTATGACAAGGTCGCCGAGCTCGGGCTGACCGTCGCGGAGATTGCGCAGAACGTCCGGGTCGCCTACGACGGCCAGGTGGTGACGAGCATCCGCTACGGCGACGAGGACGTGACCTTCCGAGTCACGCTGAGGGAAGATGCGCGGAAAAGCACGCGCCACCTGCGTAAGCTGTTGATTCCGAACCGCCAAGGGCGGTTGATCCCACTGGAAACGGTGGCGACGCTGGACACCACGCCGGGAGCGCACGCGTTTCGCCATTACGACCGCGAGCGCTCGATCACGGTCGAAGCGGACGTCGACAAGAACAAGACCACGCCGGTAGAGGCGATGAATGCCGTCTCGAGCCACTTCGACCTGGATCGCGATTACCCGGGCGCGCGGCTGATCGCCGGGGGTGAAGCACAGGAAACCGAAAAATCGGTCCGCAACCTGGCCGTGACGTTCGCCTATGCTCTGATCGGAATCTATTTCATGCTGGCGCTGCTCTTTGGGTCACTGATGCAACCCTTCATGGTGTTGGTGAGCATTCCCTTCGGGCTGGTCGCGGTCATCGCCACGTTCGCGCTGCATCATGAGCCGCTGGGCTTCGTGGCGATGCTGGGCGTCGTCGGTCTGGCGGGTGTCGTCGTCAACGACGCGCTCGTGCTCGTCGACTACATCAACATGCTGCGCGAACGGGAGCCCTACGCAAACCCACTGGACCTGGTGTCCCGTGGCAGCGCCGACCGGCTGCGAGCGGTCATCCTGACCACAATCACTACCGTGGCCGGCGTCCTGCCGCTCGCCTACGGCATCGGTGGTGCCGACCCGCTCATGGCCCCGATGGCGCTGGCGATCGGCTACGGGCTGTTGTTCGCCACGCCGGTCACGCTGTTGCTGTTGCCCTGCCTTTACGGGATCGGGTCGGACTTTCGCCGCATCTGGCGTTGGGTCATCAGGAAGGGCGTCAAGCCGGCCGTAGCAGCGCCCGCTGCCGCCACCAAACCGGAGCCGCAAGTCTCCGGAGACGAAACCATGCAGCTCAACCGCAGGGCGATCTTTCGCGATCCGGACGAAGGATAGCTGCGCCATTCCTGATCTCCATCCCCGTCCCCCCCGCAAGCGGGGAGGAGGTGAACAGGTACGTGTTTCTTCTCCCACACCAGCCCTCCGCCCACGGGCGCTTGTCGGGCCTGCTTTGCGCGACGCTGATGCTGGCCTCCGGCTGTGATACTTATTCCGTCTACGGCGCAGCGGACTCCGCGCCGCCACTCGTCTCCCTGGATGGAACCTGGGCCTTTCGAGTGGGCGACGACCCCACCTGGGCTTCGCCGAGCTTCGACGACTCGCACTGGATTTCGCTTCGGGTTCCCGGAGCCTGGCCAAATGAGGCGGCGCCTGGCGTCGCCGCGCAGGGAAAGTGGGGCTGGTATCGCCGTCGCGTTCGCCTACCGCACCCTGCCGAGTGTGAGCGCTGCTGGCGCGAGGGGCTTGGGCTCGTCCCCGGAATGGTCGGAGATGCCTACGAGCTCTATGTCAACGGCACCAGGCTGGGTGGCGGCGGTGCCTTTCCCCCAGCCGCTGTGCCCAAGTGGGACCGCCAGCAGATCTTCCCGGTGCCGGTAGCAGTGGTACGGCAGGCTGATCCGCTGGTCGTCTGCCTCAGGGTCTGGAGCGAGCCCTGGCAGCGGGCCAGCAAGTCAGGCCCGTGGGGTGGGATGCGCCTGCTCGGCCCGCTCGGGCAGGTTCGCGACGACGACGCGCTACCCGCGACGTTTCATCAGTCGTTGGACCTCGTCGCGCGCAACGGCCGTCGGTTACTGCGGCAGGTCGACCTGCTGCTCGACTTTGCGCGGATCGAGGCGAGGCGAGTCGAGCTCTCGCTTACCCCAATCGCAGCTATCGACCTGGTCCACGGTGTGCTCCCGGAAGTCGTCGCCGCGGCGCAGACCAAGGGGGTCACGGTAGGCATCGAGGGGCTCGAGGAGGCCGCCGCGCGCTCGTTGGTCGTCGAGGTAGACCTGCAGCGAATGGAGCAGGTACTGCTCAATCTCCTCGGCAACGCGCTAAAGTTCACGCCCCGAGGTGGCCAGATTCTCGTGCGGCTGGAGCGTGGTGGCGGTGAAGCCCGGATCTGCATTCGTGACACGGGGGTAGGCATTCCGGCGGAGGAGCTGCCACTGCTTTTCTCGCCGTTTCGCCGCGCGCCCGCAAGAAGCCGCGGCGAGGGCTCGGGTTCGCAGTATCGGCGGGAACAGTCGGGGACCGGGTTGGGGTTGGCCCTGGCAAGGGAAATCGTGGTCTTGCACGGAGGCCGGATCGAGGTGGAGAGTGCGGTCGGGCGGGGTTCGGAGTTTCGCGTGGTGCTCGCGGCGTGGGACGCCGGTGTGGCGGCGGGTAGCGGCGCCGTGAGCCCGCGCGAGCGCGCCCCGCGAACCGAGCTCGCCGACGTCGAGGCGGCCGCGGAGAGCGCTCGATGACCATGCTCGTCGGCGTCGTCGACAGCGGCTCAGGTGAGCTGCGCATCGCCAACGCGGGTCAGCCGTTCGCCTTGTGCCGGTCCAGACGGAGCGGTCGCACGTCGTTCCTACGCGTGAGCGGGCCGCCGCTGGGCCGCGGCGATGGCGTTCAGTACGAGGCCGCCAGCTATCGGCTGCAACCTGGAGACCATCTCATTCTTTGCAGCGACGGCGTGCTGGACGCTCGCAATTCCGCGGGCGAAGCGTACGGGCCGCAGCGCCTCGAGCTTCAGGTGAGCCGGCACGGAAACCCTTCTGCCGCACTGCTCGTCGCCGCGCTCATCGACGACGTCCGGCAACACCGAGCCGTTGCAGAGGATGACATCACGATTCTGGCGCTGCGCGCCAGCACATGAAGGGAGACGAGCTCATGAAAGTCCTGGTTACGGGAAGCAGCGGGCATCTCGGCGAGGCTCTGATGCGCACCTTGCAGGGCACGAGCCACGAAGCCATCGGCCTGGACCGCCTGGCGTCGCCCTATACCGCACGCGTGGGAACGATTGCTGATCGGGACTTCGTCCGGCGATGTATGCATGGCGTGGACGCGGTCATTCACGCGGCAACGTTGCACAAGCCGCACGTCTTGACCCACACCAAGCAGGATTTTCTCGATACCAACGTTACCGGCACGCTCAACCTGCTCGAGGAGTCGGCCTCGGCCGGCGTCTCGTCCTTTGTTTTCACGAGCACGACCAGCGCGTTTGGGCTCGCGTTGGCGCCGCCTCCGGAGGCCCCGGCCGTATGGATCACCGAGGACGTGCGGCCCGTCCCCAAGAATATCTACGGTGTCACCAAGACGGCGGCCGAGGATCTATGCGAGCTCTATTGCGGCCGCCATCGGCTCGCTTGCGTCATCTTGCGGACGTCGCGGTTCTTTCCGGAGGAAGATGACGACCCGGTCGTGCGCGCAGCTTACGACGACGGTAACGTCAAGGCGAATGAGCTGCTGTATCGACGGGTCGACCTCTTCGATGTCGTGGACGCTCACGTTCTCGCCCTCGAGAAGGCGCCGTCGATCGGCTTCGGTCGCTACATTATCAGCGCGACGACGCCATTCCAGCGCGACGACCTGGCCGACCTGCGCCAAAACGCGCCCAAGGTGACTGCGCGGTGGGTACCCGAGTACGTCGAAGAGTACGCCCGTCGCGGCTGGAAGATGTTTCCGGGCATAGACCGGGTGTACGTGAATGAACGGGCGCGGCGTGACCTGGGTTGGCAGCCCCGATACGACTTCAGGCGAGTCATCGACTGCCTGACCGCGGGAGACGCTGCACGGAGCCCGCTGGCGCGCGCAGTCGGGTCGAAAGGCTATCATTAATGCGATCTGCGAGCCACGAGCGGGATGTGACTCATCCGGCGGTCAGTGCTATACTTCGGTTTCTTCGCGAGCCGGCCGGCGATCACCTCGCATTCGCGGCCGCTTCCTGCCCGTCTTCGCTGCTTTCTCGGACGAAACCTAACCCGCTACCTGCGAAATGCCTCAGCACCCGGCCGCACTCCCCGATGCCAACCGGCCCAACGAGCTCAAGAGCTGGCTAAGACAGGCCGTCGCCCGCGTCGCCGGCGTCGCACCGACCCAAATCGACGACGGCGAGCAGCTTTCCCGGTATGGTTTCTCATCGCTCCAGCTCGTCGGTTTGGTGCGCGAAATGTCCGGGCTGTTGGACCGCCCACTGTCGCCGACCGTGCTGTGGGAATACCCGACGATTCGCGCTCTGGCGCATTTTCTCGCCACGCCAGCGGAAACGGCGGCGGTGGCGCCCGCCGCTGCTTGCGACTCCCCTCGCGCCACCGGCGAGCCGGTTGCGATCATCGGCATGGCCTGCCGCTTCCCGGCAAGCGAGGACGTGGCGGCGTTCTGGCGGCTGTTGCGGCAAGGAATCGACGCCACCGGCGAGGTACCGCCCGAGCGGTGGGACGTCGACGCCTACTACAGTCCGAATCCGGAGGCGCCGGGGCGCACGAACACTCGACGGGCGGCCTTCATCGCGGGCGTGGAGCTGTTTGACCCACTCTTCTTCGGCATCTCGCCCCGCGAGGCGCAAGAGATGGATCCGCAGCAGCGTCTGGCCCTGGAACTGGTGTGGGAAGCGTTGGAAGACGCGGGGATCCCGGCGGCGAGCTATCGCGGCAGTCGCACGGCGGTATTTCTCGGGTCGATGTGGCACGACTGGGCGGACATCACGCATGCAGCCGTGCAGACGATGAGCGCCCATCGCGCCACGGGAATCTCCAATAACCTGATCGCGAACCGGGTATCCTATGTGTTCGGCCTGCGCGGCCCCAGCGCCGTTATCGATACGGCCTGCTCCTCGGCGCTGGTGGCGCTGCATCACGGCTGTCAGTCGCTCTGGTATGGCGACGCCGACCTCGCGGTCGTCGGGGGCGTGAATGTCTTGCTGGCACCGGAATCCATGGTGTTCTGCACCAAGTTCGGCGGCCTGTCGCCGGATGGACGGTGCAAGGCGTTTGACGCCGGCGGCAACGGGTTCGGGCGCGGGGAGGGGGGCGGCGTCGTGGTGCTCAAGGCGCTGTCGCGGGCGCGCCACGACGGAGACCGCGTCCTGTGCGTGATTCGCGGCAGCGCGGTAAACAACGATGGGCAGAGCCAGGGGCTTATCGCGCCGAATCCGGCGGCGCAGGAGGCGGTCCTGCGCCTCGCGTATCGCCGCGCCGGGATTCCCGGCAGCGCCGTCGACTACGTCGAGGCGCACGGCACCGGCACGTTTCTGGGCGATCCTATCGAGGTCAAGGCGCTCGGCGAGGTCGTCTGCCGGGATCGCGAAGACGGCCGGCCGTTGTGGCTCGGCTCGGTCAAGACCAACATCAACCACACCGAAGGCGCCGCCGGCGTCGCCGGCCTCATCAAGACCATTCTGGCGATGCGGCACCGCGCGGTTCCGGCCAGTCTGCACTTCCGGCAACCCAATCCCCACATCCCGTTTGCGGAGCTCGGGGTCTGCATCCCCACTCGATGCGAACCATGGCCGGGTGTTGCCGCTGAGCCGGCCATCGCCGGGGTTAGCGCTTTCGGTTGGGGAGGAACCAACGCCCACGTGGTGTTGGAGGGAGCGCCGCCCGATCCCCGGTGGGTCGGTCTGGCGGCGGCGAGCGCGGCCGAGCTGCGCGAGCGTGCGGCCGCGGCCTGCGTCGCCAGCGAGGCCGGTGGCGGGCTGGTCGGTGTACGCGGCGAAGGCGGCGCGCATGGGCCACACCGGCTCGCCTTCGTGTCCCGCTCCGCGCACGAGACCGAGAGCCTCCTTCGCGCCTTCGCGCAGGGCGAAACCCCGGAGGGGACGAGCTACGGAATCTGCGCCGAGGACCTCCCACCTCACCACCCACCGCAAGCGGAGGGCGGTCAGGAGGGGAGCATAAGTGCCTGCCTGCCAGTCGTCTTTGTGTGCTCCCCGCTCGGCTGCCAGTGGCGGGGGATGGGCCGGCTGCTGGCGGCGACGGAACCGGCATTCCGCGTCGCATTGGCGCGCTGCGACGAAGCGTTCCGGCCGCTCCTGGGGTGGTCCGTGCTGGAGGCGCTGACCGCGCCTGACGCTGACGACACCCGCCTGGACGATGTCGTGTATGTCCAGCCGCTGCTCTTCACGATCCAGGTCGCGATTGCGGCGCTGCTGCGGAGTTGGGGTTTCGAGCCTGACGCCGTGATCGGCCACAGCGCTGGCGAGCCCGCGGCCGCCCACATCGCCGGAATCCTCGACCTGCCTACCGCCGCATCCGTCATGCACCACTACGCTCGCGTGCAAAGGCCGAATGCCGGACGCGGCGCCATGGCGGTCGTCCAGCTTGCCCCCGATGAGCTTGCGGCCGAGCTGCAGCGCTATTCGGGGCAAGTAGTGGTGGCGGCGATCAACGACAGCCGGTCCACAGTCCTGAGCGGCGAGCGCGAGGCGGTGTCGGCTATCCTGGAGAGCTTGCGTATCCGCGGCGTCGACCACGCTCCGATTCGCACCAATGTCGCCGGTCACAGCCCGCTCGTGACTCCGTACCTGAACGATCTCGCAGCCTCGTTGCGGAGCGTTCGTTGGTGTGCGCCCGGTGGGGGTGCGGCCGCCTACTATTCCACGGTTACCGGCGGGCGGGTGAGCGCCGCCGCGATTGACGGGCAGTACTTCGTGCGCAACCTGGGGCAACCGGTTCGCTTCCACCAGGCCGTCCAGGCACTGCTCGCGGATGGGTATCGGTTGTTTGTCGAGATCGGACCCCACCCGGTGATCTCGTATTCGCTGCAGCAGGCAATGGCCAAAGCGGGCATCGAGGGCACCGCGCTGGCCACGATGCGCCGCTCGGGCGATGAGCGCGTGCCGCTGCTGCAGGCGCGCAGCGCCCTGTTCGTGCGCGGCGCCGAGCGACCTCTCCCGCACCCGGATTCCGTGCTCTTGCCCTTGTCGGGGCGAACGCCGGGAGCGCTACGGGACAACGCGCGACAGATGGCGACCTGGATCCGCCAGCCCGAGCGGGCCGATGTCCCGCTGGAAGATCTCTGCTACACGGCGGCGTTGCGCCGAACCGCTCTCGAGCATCGAGCGGGCGTCGTCGGAGCAACCCGAGAGTCGTTGGCCGCCGGCCTGGATGCGCTCGCCGCGGATACGGACTACCCCTCGATGCGGCGGGGCGAGCTTCTCGCCGATCCACCCAGGATCGCCTTTGTTTTTCCGGGTCAGGGATCTCAGTGGGTCGGGATGGGCCGCGGATTGCTCCTTGGTGAGCCTGTCTTTCGCCGTGGCATCGAGGCCTGCGAGCAGGCGCTGAGCGCATTCGTGGACTGGTCGCTCCGCGAGGAGCTGGGGGCGGACGAGGCCCGCTCGCGTCTGGCAGAGAACGACGTGGTGCAGCCGGTGCTCTGGGCCATGGAAGTGGCGCTGGCGGAGCTGTGGCGCTCGTGGGGCGTGCGGCCGGACGCCGTGGTCGGCCACAGCATGGGCGAAATCGCCGCGGCGTGCGTTGCGGGTGCTCTCAGCCTCGAGGACGCCGCGCGAGTGATCACGTTGCGCAGTCGGATTGCGCGTCAGCACGCCAGCGGTAACGGCGCGATGGCGGTCGTGGAGCTTTCCTGGGACGAAGCGCAGGCAGCGGTAGCGGAGTTGGAGAGCGAGGTTGCCGTCGGAGTCAGCAACGGACCGCGCTCGTGCGTGCTGTCCGGAGTGCGCGCGCCGCTCGAGCGCGCACTCGCGACCTTGCAGGACCAGGGTGTATTCTGTCGCTGGGTCAACGTGGACTATGCCTCGCACAGCCCGCAAATGGAACCGCTCCGCCCGCTGTTGTGCGAGGCGCTGGCCGGCCTCGCGCCGCGCGGCGGAAGTGTGCCGATGTTCTCCACGGTATCGCTGCAATGGCAGCCGGGCGAAGAGCTCCACGCGGGCTACTGGGCGGACAACCTGCGCCGACCTGTGCGCTTCGCCGGCGCGGTGCGCTCCCTGGCAGAAAGCGGCCACACGGTATTCGTCGAGATGAGCCCACACCCAGTCCTGACGGCGGCGATCGCCGACGGCCTGAGCGAAGCGCGGATCGAGGGGACAGTCATCGGTTCACTGCGGCGCGGCGAAGACGAGCGTGCTGCGCTGTTGCTGGCCGCGGCGGCGCTCTTTTCCCGGGGCGTGTCGCTGGATTTTCGTGCCCTGTTTCCGGGAGGCGGTCGCGTCGTGGATCTCCCGCCGTACGCGTGGCAAAAGCAACGCTACTGGCTGGACGAAAGCGCCCTGGCTGCGGCGCCAGCCGCGCGACGGCGGGGTCCGCGCAACCACCCGCTGCTGTCCGGAGCGCACTATAGCCCCGCGTGCCCAAATCTACGCACCTGGGAATGCGAGCTCGCGATCCCTCCCCACCCCTGGCTCGCGGACCACCGTGTGGCCGGCGACGTAATCGTTCCGGCAGCTCTCAGCCTGGAGCTGATCATCTCCGCCGCCAGGCAGCTCGACCCAGGCGCCGCCGTCATCCTCGAGGACGTCGCGTTCCCGCTGCCGCTGCGCCTTGACTCTGACGAGCCCCGAGTGCTTCAAGTCGCGTGGGAGGTGCATCGCGAGGTCCCTCCACCTCAGCTCCCCCCGCGTGCGGGAGGAGGGGCGGCCGATACCTACAACCTCCCACCGCGTGCGGGGAGAGGCAGGGATGGTGGCTTGGAGGCCACCGTTCGGCTCTTCGGCCGGGATGGCGGGGAAGGCGTGGCCGAAGCGGCGTGGACCGAGCACGTGCGCGCGCGAGCGCGGCGGCCCGTCTCCGGCGCACCCTCGCTGCCGCGCGTAGCGATCGCGGATCTCCAGACAGGTGCACCGCTGGCGGGGCCGGATTACTACGCGGCACTGGCGTCACGCGGCCTGCAGTATGGCCCTGCCTTTCAAGGTATCGAGCGTCTGTGGGTCGGGCCAAACGAGGTGCTGGCGCGAGCTCAGCTCCCGAGAATGTGCTCGGAAACGGGTTTTTCCGTTCATCCCGCGCTCCTCGACGCGGCGCTGCACGCGGCGGCCGCACCTGCCGTCCTGCGGGGCGGCGGAGGCGAGGCGCTGGTGCCCGCTCACATCGGCGCGGTTGCGGTCTACGAGCTGCCGGCAAGTGCCTGCTGGACCCACGCGGTGCTGCGGGCGGCAGCGGCGGCGGAGGCGGACGGCGCGGCATCCGGCTGGGTGGCAGACGTGCGGCTCCTCGACGACGACGGAAATACCATGATGGCCGTCTCGGGACTGCGGTTGGTGCGCATGTCAGGCGGGCGGGAGTCCGTGGGCGCCGCCGGGCGCCAGTGGCTGCACGTCCGCTGGCGGCCCGCCCCGCTTCCTGCGAAAGACGGCGAGCTTTCAGGTCGCTGGCTTCTGGTCGCCCCTGTGGAAGACGCAGCGCATCCTCTGGCGCAACATCTGACAGCGCACGGCTGCGCGGTTGAGACGATCATTCCGGATACGCTTGCAGAACCTCTGGGGGCGCGCGTGGGCAATCTCGCCTTGGCGTCCGGCGAACCGCCGTTGCGCGGTGTCGTTGATTTGACCGCTCTGCACGGGCACGTCGACGTTCAGACGCCGGTCGAGGCTGTGGAAGATGCCGTATTGCTGAGCTGCGAGGTGCTGATGGAGCTCGCGCGGACGCTGTCGGCGCTTCCCGTCCGAGATGTTCCGCGGCTCGTCGTGGTGACGCGCGCGGCCCAGGTTGTCGGGAACGGTGACGCGGCCGTTCGGTTGCTCGCTGCGCCGCTTTGGGGAATCGCGCAGACGCTCCATTATGAGCATCCGGAGCTCTCGTGCACCTGCGTCGACCTCGCTCCTGGCGACGGGGCAGTGTCGCCTGACGAAGCGCGGCTGGTGGCGGCCGAGATTGCTGCGGGCGGGCCGGAGAGGCACGTCGCGCTGCGCGATGGGCAGCGATTCGTCGCGCGACTGGTGCGCGGCTATCCCGGCGGCGCATTCGCTGGCGCGCCGATGACAATCCGCAGCGATGGAAGCTATCTCATCAGCGGTGGGCTCGGCGGGCTGGGCCTCAAGCTCGCTCGCTGGCTGGTGGAGCGCGGAGCGCGGGAGCTTGTCCTGATCGGGCGCCGGGGCGCGTCAATGCCGGCGCAAGCGGAGGCGGTGGCCGCGATCCGGGCGCTGGGTGCCGGGGTTACGGTGCTCGCCTGCGACGTCGCCGACCCGGACCAGGTGGAGCGCGCCGTAAGGGCCTCGCCGGCACCGCTGCGAGGCGTATTTCATGCGGCCGGCACGTTGGACGACGCCCTCATCGAGCAGCAAGACCGCGACCGGCTGCGCGCGGTGATGGCGTCGAAAGTGCGCGGTGCCTGGAACCTCCATGCGGCAACGCGGGATCGCGAGCTCGACCTGTTCGTGCTGTGCTCGTCAGTAGCCGCGACGATCGGGTCACCGGGCCAGAGCAACTACGCGGCGGCAAACGCCTTCCTGGACGCGCTTGCGCACTACCGGTGCCAGGCGGGCCTGGCCGGCGCGAGCATCAACTGGGGCGCCATTTCCGACGTCGGTCTGGCCGCCGCGCGAGCGGACCGCGGCGCTCGGCTCGCCGCCCGCGGCATGGGCGCGATTACCGCGGAACAGGCCTGCGACCATCTCGGCGACATCCTCGGCGCACCCGCTCCCGCCCAGATCTCCGTTGCCGCGTTCGCTGCGCGGCAGTGGGTGGAATACTATCCCGGGGTGGCGACGACGGCCTTCTTTGCCGAAATCCTCGCGACCGAAGCAACGGCGGTGGCCGGTGCCCCCGCGGATCGCCGTCGCCTGCTCGCGCTGGTGAACGCGGCGGCGCCGGGGGATCGCATCGCCACCGTCGAGACCGTCCTGCAGACCGAAGTCGCGAGCCTGATGCGGATCGAAAAAAGCATGATCCGCCGCACGGCGAACCTGGTAGACCTGGGCCTGGACTCGCTGATCGGGTTGGAGCTGCGCAACCGCCTGGAGGCGGGCTTTGGGGTTCGCTTGCCGGCGAGCCTGGCGTGGACCTATCCGCGGCTGTCGGCGCTGGCGGAACACCTGATGACGCTGCTGGAGCCGCAGCAATCGGGGCGAGACGCCAACGCGGAGGCCGACGACGCCGCGGCGCGGGAGCTGCGGGGCCTGTCCGACGCGGATCTGGCGGCGCTCCTGGCGGCCGAGCTCGGCGCCACCTCCGACGAGAGGAACACGCGGTGACGGCACCGGACGTCCGCTTGCTGCTCGAGAAAGCAGCGCTGGAAGTGAAGCGCCTGCGCGCGCGCGTGGCGGAGCTCGAGACCACGGCGCACGAACCCGTCGCCGTAGTCGGTCTGGGATGTCGCTTTCCGGGCGGCGCCAATGACCCGGCCGCGTTCTGGGCGCTGCTCGCGACGGGAAGGGACGCGGTGGTGGAGATCCCGGAGAGCCGGTGGCCGGCTCCGGCGCTGCCGCCCGGCCTGCGGGGTAGCCGCTGGGCGGGGCTGCTCGACGCCGACCTCTCCGCCTTTGACGCCGGCTTTTTCGGGATTTCGCCGCGCGAAGCGGCAAGCCTTGACCCGCAGCAGCGCCTCATTCTCGAAGTGGCGTGGGAGGCGCTCGAGCACGCCGGACAGGCGGCGGACCGGCTGCGAGGCAGTAATACAGGCGTCTTCATGGCGTTGTCCAACCTCGACTACCAGGATTTGGTGAAGGTTCAGCCCGACGAGGCGCTCGACGCCTACTCCGCCACCGGCAACCTGCACAGTACGGCGGCCGGACGCCTGTCGTACGCGCTCGACCTGCAGGGGCCATGCTTGTGCGTGGATACGGCGTGCTCGGGATCCCTGGTCGCCGTGCACCTCGCCTGCCGGAGCCTGCTTGCCGGCGAATGCGGCCTGGCGCTGGCCGGTGGTGCGCACGTGATGCTATCGCCGCTGACGATGCACCTGGAAGCGCTTACCCAGGGATTGGCGTCTGACGGGCGGTGCAAGACTTTCGACGCCCGCGCCGACGGCTTTGTCCGCGGCGAGGGGTGCGGCGTGGTCGCCCTGAAGCGGCTCAGCGACGCCCGGAAGGCGGGCGACCGCGTCTGGGCGGTGTTGAAAGGTTCGGCGGTCAATCAGGACGGACATTCGACCGGGCTCACCGCCCCAAACGTCCTGTCACAGGAGCGCTTGCTGCGCGAAGCGCTGGAACGCGCGCGCGTGAGGGCCGAGGACATCAGCTACGTCGAGGCGCACGGAACCGGGACGTCGCTCGGTGACCCCATCGAGACCGATGCGCTCGCCAGTGTCTTCCGCGCTCGCGGTGATGGCAGCACGTGTTTTCTGGGATCGGTCAAGACCAATATCGGGCACCTGGAAGCGGCCGCCGGGGTGGCCGGCCTGATAAAAGTGCTGCTCGCCTTGAACGCGGAGCTCATTCCCCGCCACCTGCACCTGCAGGCACTCAACCCGCGGATTCGCCTCGACGGCTCCGCACTGGCCATCCCGGTCGAACCGGTACCGTGGCCGCGCGGCGACCAGCCACGGCGAGCGGGAATCAGCTCCTTCGGGATCAGTGGCACGAACGTTCACGTCGTGGTCGAGGAAGCTCCGCCGCCTGATAAACGTGAACCGCTACCCGCGGCGGCTCCCGAGGAAGCAGTGGTGCTGCCGCTATCGACGCGTTGCCCCGAGGCCCTCGGGGCGCTGGCGGGAGCATACCGCGCGGCATTGGAGGCGGACCGCGGCGCGCTTGCGAACTGGCCCGTGGGCGCCATCGCCCGAGCGGCGGCGGTGCGCCGCGGCCACCATCCCGTGCGCGCCGCCCTGGTCGCGCGCAGTCGCGCGGAGCTCGTCGATGGCCTCGCGCGCGTCGCGGACGAGGAGTGGAAAGCGGCCCGGGCCGTGCACGGGAGGCCGCGCATCGCGTTCGTGTTTCCGGGCCAGGGCGGCCAGTGGCCTGGCATGGGCAGGCGGCTCTTGGAAGCCGAGCCGGTCTTTCGCGCGGCGATTGCCGAGTGCGAGCGCGCGTTGTCCGGGCACGTAAGCTGGTCGCTATCGGCACAGCTCACGGCGGACGAAACCTCCGCGCGTCTGAGCGAGATCGACGTCGTTCAGCCGGTGATCTGGGCTTTCGAAGTCGCGCTCGCGGCGCTCTTTCGCAGTTGGGGAGTGGAACCCGACGCGGTAATCGGGCACAGCATGGGCGAAGTCGCGGCAGCGCACGTGGCCGGCGCGCTGGCGCTCGGCGATGCCGCGACCGTCATCGCGCGGCGCAGCCAGTTGATGCGCGGCAAGAGTGGGCGCGGTGCCATGGGCTTGCTCGAGCTCAGCGAAGATGCGGCGCGCGCTGCGATAAAACCCTTTGCCGGCCGGCTCGAAATCGCGGCACTAAATGGTCCGCGCGCGACCGTGGTGTCGGGCGATGCCGCGGCTCTCGAAGTATTGCTCGCCGAGATGGAGCATCAAGGCGTTTTTTCCCGTGCCATAAAGGTGGACGTCGCTTCCCACTGCTCCGAGGTCGACGACCTCCTGCCGCCGCTCGTGCGCGCCCTGGCGGTGCTGTCGCCGAAGCCCGCCGCGCGGACGATGTTTTCGACCGTTTCCGGCACGCCGGTAGGCGGCCACGAGCTGGACGGAGCGTACTGGGCGCGCAACCTGCGCGATCCGGTGCGTTTCGCGGCGGGCGTCGCAGCGCTGGCGGATGAGGAAAGAGACACCGTGTTCGTCGAAATCAGCCCACACCCCATCCTGGTCGCGGCCGTGGAGGACACGTTGGCGCAGCGCGGCAAGGCCGGGCGAGCACTCGCGACGGTGCGGCGCGACGAAGATCCGGTGCTCGCGCTCCGTCGGACTCTTGCCGGGCTCTATGTCGCCGGTCACGCACCAAGCTGGGTCAGCGCACCCGCGGAGCCGCCTCCGCCACTGCCGACCTACCCCTGGCAGCGGGAGTCTCACTGGGTCGCCACGCATGCCCTCGTGGCGCTTTCGCGTCGTATTGCGGGGAGTCGCCCAAGCGAGGACAGCGCCTCCCATCCGCTGCTCGGAAAACGGCTCGAGATCGCCTGCGAACCCGACACCGTCGTGTGGCGCGCCGACATCTCGATTGCCCGCGCGCCGTTTCTCGCCGACCATCGCGTCGGCAGCAGCGTCGTCCTGCCTGCTTCCGCTTATGTGGACATGGCGCTGTCCGCGGCGCGCGAGCTTGGCGGTGCAGAGGCCGTCGAGCTCGAGCGGATCGAGCTCACACGCCTGCTCGACCTTGCCGGCGACGGCGCGCAGGAGGTGCAGACAGCGTTGCAGCTTATCGGCCAGGGGCGCGCGAGATTTCGGATTTTCAGCCGAATTGCGGGCGAGCCGGAACAAGATTCAGGCTCGGCGCGGTGGCTGCTCCACGCTCACGGCCGCCTGCGCTGGGGGGAGACGACGCCGGCCGCGCCGCCTGCTTATGATCCCGCCGGTCTCGCGGAAGCGCGCCGTCGCTGCGGCCCTACGCTATCGCCCGACGCGCACTATGAAGCGATGGCACGATGTGGGATCGGCTATGGCCCCGCGTTTCGCACGCTTGCACAGGTCGCGGCCAACGAGCATGAGAGTCTCGTCGAGGTTGACGGTGAGCGCCACGATGGGGCCGGCCCATTTGTTGTCCATCCGGCGGTGCTCGACGCGTGTCTGCAGGCGGTCGCAACCTTGCCTGGCGTGCTGTCGGGAACCGCGGTGTTGCCTGTCCGCCTCGCCGGAGCACGCGTGTTCCGGCCCGCCCGCGGCAGGCTGCTGTGCCACGCCCGGCGCGGCGAGGAGGGCGGCCAGTCCTCGACGGAGGTGTCGGCGCGGCTTCGCATCCTCCGTCCGGATGGGGAAGTCGTGGCAGAAGTGGACGCGCTCACACTGCGCCGGACGAGGATCGACGAGGTCGCGCCGACCGAGCCGGAGCGCTACGCGGTCGTGTGGCGGCCGCGGCCGCGAGGCGACCGCGGCGTCCCCGCGACACCGCCTCCTGAATCCACCATACAAAGACCAACCACCTCACCTCCCGTCGCACGCGGTAGGAGGGACCTGAGCCCATCACCTGATCGACTGCAAGCTGCGCGCAATGCGCATCACGAAGACCCCCCACCTGACCTCCCCCCGCTAGCGGGGGGAGGAATCCCACCTCACCTCCCTGCGCAAGCGGGGGAAGGGACGGAGGGGCCGTGGCTGCAGGGGGACGGAGGGAGCCAGACGGTGGATACAGCGCTCCAGGCCAGCTTGCTCTGCGGCCGGCGCGGGGACACACTCGATGCGCTCGCGCGTGCCGTGCGCGCCGCGGGCAGCGGCCGCGTCTGCTGCCAGGTTGTTGACAGCGGTAGCGAGGCTGTTGACTGGAGCGCCGCGCTGTCGCGGGCGGAGGCGGACTGCGGGGCGCCGTTGGCAGTCGTCGTCTGGCTCGGGGAATACCCAGCCGCGGCCGCGAGCTCGGGAGCGCCAGGCGCCGGCACGCCGCTCGACCGCTGCGCCGGCGACACGATGCTCCTGGTCGAGCTCGTGCGGGCCATCCTGCGCGCCGGGTATCGGGAGCCGCCGCGCCTGATTCTGCAGACGCGCGGGGGACAGCCGGTCCTGGGCCAGGGTGAGGACGTGATTCCGGAGCAGGCCTGCATCTGGGGGTTCGCGCGCACCCTGATGCACGAACATCCCCAGCTTCGCTGTGCGCTGGTGGATCTCGACCCGAGCGAACCACCGGGCGAGCTCGCCCCGCTCGCCGCAGAAATCGCCGCGAGCGACGGCGAGGATCAAATTGGGCTCCGAGCCGGAGACGGCGACGGACCGCGCCGGTTTGTCGCGCGGTTGGTTCCGTGTGGGTCGGACCATCCGGCGGAAACTCGTCGACTCACTATTGGGGAGCGGCCATCCTGGACTCCTTCGGCCGGAGGCGAGCAAGATGCCCGCCCCCCGAGGCTGGGCGAATCCATGGACGAATCCTATAGTCCGGCGCGGTTGCGCTCGTTCGCCCTGCTTTCCCCGTTCCCGGGGGCGCTGGACCAGCTCGCGTTTCGCGCTCATCACCGCCGGCGACCGGGCGTCGGGGAGGTGGAGATCGAGGTCCATGCCGCGGGGATCAATTTTCTGGACGTGCTGCTCGCGCTGGGAGCGCTTCCAGATCCCGCGACCGACGGGTGGGGCCCGCCACTGGGCCGGGAGTGTGCCGGCCGCCTCACGGCGATCGGCTCCGGGGTCACGGGTATCGGTGTCGGCGACGAGGTGATTGCACTCGCGTCACGCTGCTTCGCGACGCACGCGATGGCGCGCGCGGAGCTGGTGGTCCCGCGGCCGGCGGGTATGAGCGCTGTCGAGGCCGCCACGATCCCGCTCGCGTTTCTGACCGCACACTACGCGCTTCGCGAGGTTGGGCGGCTGGCGCCCGGCGAACGCGTGCTCATCCACGCGGCCGCAGGCGGTGTCGGCCTGGCGGCGGTGCAGGTGGCACAGCGGCTCGGCGCGGAGATCTTCGCGACCGCAAGCAGCGAGGCGAAGCACGGCCTGCTGCGGACACTCGGTGTCCAACACGTCTTCAGCTCGCGCGACCTGTCCTTTGTCGACGCGGTGCGCGCCGCGACCGGCGGAGAAGGCGTCGACGTCGTGCTCAACAGTTTGTCCGGTGAGCAGCTTGCGGCCAGTCTGGGACTGCTGCGGGACTACGGGCGTTTTGTCGAGATCGGCAAGCGCGACTACCTCGAAGGCCGCCGCCTCGACCTGACGCCGTTTTCGCACCAGCTCACCATGGCGCTCGTGGATCTGCGCGCCATGATGTGCTCGCGACCGAGCAAGGTGCGCGAGCTGCTTCTCGAGGTCATGGGCGAGCTTGAACGCGGCAGCTATCGACCGGTCCGGCATCGCGCCGTCGCCCTCGCCGAAGCGGCCGTCGCCTTTCATGAGATGGCGCGGGGTGAGCACCTCGGCAAGCTCGTCATCGAAACGTCGGCGGCGCAGGCCGTGGTGATTGGCCGGGCCGTGACGCGGCCCCGCGTGCGGGCGGATCGAGCGTACCTGATTACCGGCGGCCTTGGGGGTGTCGGCCTGCGGCTCGCGGAGTGGCTGTTCGCGGCGGGCGCGCGGTCGCTGGCGCTCATGGGGCGGAGCGCCCCGACTGCGGCCGCCGCCGCGCGCGTCGCGGCGCTGCGGGCGCGCGGCGCCAACGTGCTGGTGGTGCGCGGCGACGTCGCGGTGCGCGCGGACGCGGCGGCGGCGCTGGCGCGGATCGCTACCGAGCTGCTGACGCCGCTCGGGGGCGTCATTCACGCCGCCGGGGTGCTCGACGACGGCGTAATCCTCAATCTCACCGCGGAGCAGGTGCGCGCGGTCATGAGGCCCAAGGTCACGGGTGCCTGGAACCTCCATGAGCTGACCCGAGAAATGGGCCTGGAGCTGTTCGCGCTGTGCAGCTCGGCGGGGGCCGTGCTCGGCTCACCGGGTCAGGGCGGATATACCGCCGCAAATGCGTTTCTGGACGGTCTCGCCCACCATCGGTCGGCCAATGGGCTGCCCGCGGTTTCGATCAACTGGGGAGCGTGGAGCGATGTGGGCCTTGCCGCCGCGGACGATCGGCGCGGCCGCCGCCTGGCCGCGCAGGGCATCGAGAGTATGGCGCCGGACGACTGCGCCAGGGCTTTTGCGCTCATTCTCGATGACGGCGCGGTACAAGGCTCAGTGCTCCGCCTGGTAGCGCGCCGGTATCGCGAATGCCACCTGGCGGTCTCCCGCGCGCCGTTCCTCTCGGAGCTCCCCGATGACGTGGCCGCCGCACCGGCACTGAGATCGGGCGTGCTCACTGTGGCGTGGTCCGAGCTCCCCCCCGAGCAGCGAAGGGACGCGCTGCGCGACCACGTTCGCGAGCAGATCGGGCGCGTCCTCCGATGTGACCCGACACGCCTCGCGGAGGACGTCCCGTTGCAACAGCGAGGATTGGACTCGTTGATGGCCATGGAGCTCAGAAATCGCCTGGAGGCGACCCTGGGCATCAACCTCGGCGTGACCTTGATCTGGCGATACCCCACCGTGGCGGCGCTTGCAGACTTTCTCGCCGAGCGAGTTTCAGCGCCTCTTCTGGGATCGGCGGCGAGCCCCGTCGCGCCGTCCGCCCCGGAACCGCGGCCGGCCGGTGGTGAGGATGCGGGAAGGATCGCGCGCCTCTTGCGGGCCGTGAAGCACGCAACCAGCGAACGGGACAGGGAACGCGACGACAGGCCGAATGGTGGTTGAAGATGAGTGACATGCTGCACGTGGTAAACGATCTGGTGGCGGAGCTGTCGTCCGCCGAACGGGAGCTCCTCTGTCGCGCCTTGCTCGGATCACCGGCACCCATCGCCGTCGTTGGGATGTCGTGCCGATTTCCGGGAGGAGCAAATGATCCGTTCGCTTTTTGGCAGCGGCTGCTCGACGGCTACGACGCCGTAACGGAAGTCCCGCCAACTCGCTGGAACATCGCGGACTATCACGACCCGGATCCTGCCGCGCCCGGAAAGAGCTGCACGCGCCACGCCGCCTTTCTTGATGAGATCGCGGGCTTCGATGCCCAGTTTTTCGAGATTTCGCCCCACGAGGCCGCGCGCATGGATCCCCAGCAGCGCATCCTTCTCGAGGTCTCGTGGGAGGCGCTCGAGGATGCCGGCATCGTGCCGGGCACCCTGAAGGGAAGTCGCACCGGGGTCTATGTCGGCGCGTGCAGCCACGACTATGAGGAAATTCAGACGCTCCGCGGCATCGTCGCTGATGCGCACACGCTGACGGGCGGACTCGCCAGCATTCTGGCCGGGCGCGTGTCGTACGTCTTCGGACTCGAGGGGCCCTGTCTGACTGTGGACACCGCCTGCTCGTCGTCGCTTGTCGCGGTGCATTTGGGCGTGCGGGCGTTGCGCGCGCGCGAGTGCGATGCGGCGCTCGTCGCCGGAACGAACGCCATGCTCTCGCCGGAAGGCTTCGTGCGCCTGTCGCGAATGCGGGCATTGTCATCGGACGGGAGGTGCCGGACGTTCGATGGGCAGGCGAATGGATACGTCCGCGGCGAGGGCGTCGGCGTCGTGGTCCTCAAGCGCCTTGAAGACGCGGTGCGCGACGCGGATCGGGTCTGGGCGGTAATTCGCGGCACGGCGATAAATCACGACGGCCGCAGCGCCGGCCTGACGGCACCGAACGGGCTGGCGCAGCGCGCAGTGATCAATCGGGCGCTTGCGGACGGTGGCATCGCCGCACCTGAGGTGGGGCTCATCGAAGCGCATGGTACCGCGACACCGCTCGGAGACCCAATCGAAATGGAGACACTATGCGAGGTCTTCGGGGCAGCAAGCAAGGACGCGGAGCGCTGCGCGGTGTCCTCGGTCAAGGCCAACATCGGGCACCTCGAAGGCGCCGCCGGCATTGCCGGTCTGATCAAGGCCATCCTCGCCGTGCGATTTGCGCGAATCCCGCCGCAGATCAACTTCCAGCAGCTCAATCCGCGGATTCACTTGCAGGGAACGCGCCTGGAAATCGCGACTTCGCCACGAGCATGGGAGCCTCCGGCGCGCTCGGCGCCGCGCGTCGCCGGAATCAGCTCCTTCGGAATCAGCGGCACCAATGCGCACGTCGTCATTGCGGACGCTTGCCATCAGGAGTCGGCCCCGGTGCCACCCGCGATTCTGGACGAACGCCCCTTCGTCGTTCCGCTTTCCGCGCGCACCGCTGCGGCGCTGGCGGATTCATCGCGCGCGCTGGAGCGGGCGCTGCGAGACGGGCGCGGGCCGCTGGCTGAGGCGAGCCTCGCAGACATCGCCTACACGGCCTGCGTTCGCCGCGCTCACCACGCGTTCCGCCGCGCCTTCGCCACCCGGTCGCGCGAGCATCTGGTCGCGCTGTTGGCGGCCGGTAGTGACACCGAGCCGGCCGAGCTCGCGCGCGGCATGACCTCGGCGCCGCGAATCGCGTTTCACTGTTCCGGGAGCAGCCCGCGACGCTCTCATCTCGACGGCCTGCTGGCGAGCGAAGCGGCGTTTCGCGCGACCTTTGAGCGGTGCGAGGCCGCGCTGGCGGAGGTCTGGGGCGGCGCCGTTCGGTTGCGAGAGGCGGCGACCTCGGACCCGCGCGTATCCTGGGCGACAGAAGTCGCGCTTGCGGCGCTGTGGCGGTCGTGGGGCGTCGAGCCGGCGGTCGTCACGGCGGACGGGCAGGGCGCCGCCGCGGCTCGCCTTGTCGCCGGTGAGGCCTCGCTGGCGGAGTCGGCCCGGCTCGTGCTCGCTCAGGACCCCCCACCTTGCCTCCCCCCGCAGGCGGGGGGAGGCGCGGCGTTTGACCTTCCCCCGCAGGCGGGGGGAGGCAGGGAGGGCGGCAGAGTCGCCGGGGTCCCCGCTGGCATGACGGCGATAGCGCTGGCGGCCGGTGCGCCCGCGGCAGAGCCCCGCGGCCACGAGGTCGTGCTCCACTTGCTGCCGAGCGCCACCACGTCGCCAGCCTACGAGCCAGTCTCGTGCCCGTTCGTGGACCCCCTCGCGAGCCCGGACGTCGACGCTCCCACGGCGCTCCGCCGGGCGCTCGGCCACCTCTATGAGCTCGGCGCCAACCCCCGCTGGTCGGCGCTATTCGCGGAGGGCGCAGCAAGAGTGGTCTCTCTGCCGCCGTACCCCTGGCAGCGGGAACCCCTCTGGATTGACTTGTCGCAAACCGTCGTGCCCGCGGTGCGGTCCGCCACACCGCACCGTCCTCTCCTCGCCGAGCTGATCCCGGTTGCGGACTGCGAGGGCCTGAGCGTCGCCCACGGCGAAGTCTCTTTGCATGCGCAACCGTTTCTGGCCGACCATCGCGTCGGCACAGAGGTGGTGTTTCCCGCGGCAGCATTCGTCGAAGCGCTGCTGTCCGTGGGCAAGCACCTCGATCCGCCGGCCACCACGGTCGCGAAACTGACCATCGACCAGCCGCTGGTCCTGTCGCCGAGCTCACCCGCTTCTGTGCAGGTCGCCGTGCGCCGGGACCCTGCCGCAGGCTCGGGCTGCACCGCGCGATTCCATGCGCGTGCCACGCTGTCGGCGGGCTGGATGAGGCACGCGACCGCGACTCTGAGCGGACCAGAACCTGGAGTCTCGGCGCGGCCGGCCGAGCTAGACGAGGTGCGCCGCCGATGCCGCACGGCCGTCCCGGTGGACGCCCATTACGAGCTGCTTCAGGCTCACGGAATCGCGCTCGGCCCGGCCTTTCACGCGGTCACGGAGCTTGCCGCCGGCCGCCATGAGGCGCTCGCTTACGTCCAGCTTCCGGCCGGACTCCCGCCAGATCCATTCGTGGTGCATCCCGCGTTGCTCGATGCGTGCTTTCAGACGGCGGCAGCGGCGCTCTCCGGCGGTGCCCCAGCGCGCATGCTCATCGCGGGAGTCGATCGCTTTGTGCTTCACCGCCCGGCATGGACGGCGGCGTGGTGCCATGCGACGATCAGCGAGCCGAGTCCGGAGGCGATCGAGGTCGAGCTGAGCGTCATGGACGACGCCGGGAATCTTCTCGCGGAAGCGCACGGCCTGCACATTCGCCGGATTCCGTTGGGCGCCCGCCCGGGCACCACGCTGCCGGCGCATTCCCTGGCCTCGATCACCGCGACGATCGAAGCGGTGCTGCGCGACCTGCTGGGCTTCCAGGAAGGATTCGCGATCCCCCGTGAGCAATACCTCGATGCTCTCGGTCTCGATTCGCTCTTGGCCGTCGACCTCGCGGCCTCTCTGGGCGCCGCGTTCGGGGTTGAGCTGCCGAACACGCTGGCGCTCGAAAATCCCACGGTCGCGGCGATCGCCGGGCGCGTCGCCGAAGAGCTGAAGATCTCACCCTGAGCTCGCGCAGACGGAGTAGGCTCATGCCCCATAGCGCCACTGCCTGGTTTCTTTACCCGCGCCGGCCCGGAGAAACAGACGAGGCGGCAACTCTCGAGCGAGATACTCTGACCCTTCGCGACATTGCGCCTCACGAGGCCCTGGTCGAACCGCTCTACGGGTGCTGGGGCGGAAACATGACCCATGCGCTGCAGCGCGATCCCGTCGACATCTGCAAGCTGCGGCGCGAGGCGCGAGTCGTGCTCGGAAATGCCGCCGTGGTGCGCGTCCTCGAGGTCGGGCAGGCGCTGACCGGGTTCCGCCCGGGACAGCTCGCCATGCTGTTTGCGGCGTCGGAAGTCGACCGTTTCGGCTACATGGAAAAGGCCCTGGCGTACGATGCTCCCGGTACCATGGGATGTCTCGCCACGCGCATGGTCGTCCGCGCGCACGAGCTGCTCGCGCTACCACACGGCACCCGCCACGAGCTGCCGCGGTGGGCGGCGTTTTCGGGCAGCTCCATCACCGCGTGGGCCAACTGGGAACTGGCCTACGGGACCTTTCGCCTTCAAGTCGCCGCCGCGGAGCTGCCGGTGCCGATCGTATTTGGGTGGGGCGGCGGCACGACGCTCGCGGAGCTCGATCTCGCGCGCCGGCAGGGTTGTCGGACCTTCCAGATCTCGAGCAGCGAACAGCGCCTGGAGCTGATCCGCCAATCCGGCATCACCCCGGTGAACCGGCGGCCGTTTCTTGACCTGAGTTTCGACGAGAGCAGCTTCGTGACTCAGCCCGAGAAGCGCCGGGCATACGCCGCCGCTGAGGCGCGCTTCTTACGTGAGGTCGACGAGCTTACCGGGAGCGCAGGAGTGAACATTTTCATCGACTACATCGGCACGCCGGTGGTGCGCGCGACGATCAAAGCGCTCGCCCGTGAAGGCGTGCTCGCGACGGCGGGGTGGCGGGAAGGAATGGCCGTGTCGCACCTGCGCTCCGTGGCCTGCATCGAGCGCCACCAGCATATCCACACGCACTACGCGCGCTACGCTCAGGGCGAGGCCGCCGTTGCCTACGCCGAGCGGGATGGGTGGCTGCCGCTGGTCGACGCGCCCGTCCACGACTTCGATGAGATCCCCGAGATGGCGCGGCGATGCGCCGCCGGAGAGGGTGGCTTCTACACGGTTTTTCGGGTCAATCCCGAGTGAGCGGAGGGAGGGGTGACGGAGCTCGGCAAAAAAGACCCCTCACGCGTGCACCGCATCGGGCAGGCGGCGGATTCAGCGCGCCGCGCAGTGGGGAGGAGAGCGCTACCGGCCCGGAGCCGCCGCACCGCGGCGTCTGATGCCGAGGACGTTGGGGATCGGCCAGGCTGGCGGGCTGTCGTCGCCCGGTCCAAACGGCGTTTCGTAGCTCCCGGAGAGCTCCATGACGAAGTCGCCGAGCCGCACAAATAGCTGGGACTCGGCACCTCCTTCAAGGTGCTGAGCCGCAACGACACCGATCCCCGCGGACAGGATTTCGCGATTGAAATCGCTCATGGCCAGCACCGCCCGCGAGAATAGGAAGAGAATGCGGCCCTGTGCATCTTCCGCGAGAGCGGCCTCGCTCCATGCCCTGTCCTGCTGGTTCCACTTGTTGATGCCCGGCCGCTTGATCAAGCGGAGGTTTTGCAGGATCGATGAATAGTCTCGCCGTAAGGATTCCAGCGTCGTGCCGAGAACATCGAGATCGACGATGCGAAAAGGCGGGACGCGGCCAGCGCGCGACGGGTCAAAGACGGCGACCGACTGGTAGCTGTTGAAGCGCTGGCTGACGACGTGACCGCGCGACTCCATGTAACCCACGTGCGTGCGGTAGTCGGTGGCGAACATGCCGGCATTGGTCGCGATGGCCAGGCCGTGAGCGTCGGCCCACTGGCGCGCGGTGCGCGCGGGCGCGTCCTTGTGCTGGTCTGGATAGAGCAGCAACAGCTCCCAGGCCGCCGGGTCCACGCGAATGGCCACGATCGCAGCGTCGCCGGCGGCGGGCGTGCCGGTAGGAGTGAGCTCGCGCCAGTCGATTCCCGGCGCGAGCTCGATCCAACCCGCAGCCTGAAGCGGAGCAGCGCCACCCGCGGCAAGCATGAGAATCATGACGAGTCCCGACATAAGGCTTTCTGTACCGTCGCGCAGCAGGCCGCGCGCGACGGCCGGACCGGAGAGGAACTGAAACGCGCGGCACACCAGTGTACAGTAGGGTCCTCGCAAGGCCAAGGCTGGCGTTGCCGCACTGTCCCTGGAGGGCGCGAAGTGCTCACTGGATCCAGCAGCGAATCGATGCGTCCGGCCACTACCTACTCGGCCACGGCGGCCGCGGAACGTACCTCACGAAGGCCGCCCACCTCACCTCCATCCACAAGCGGGGGGCGGTACGGAGGGGGGAATTGTCGCGGCGACGGCGAGTGGGCAGGGTATTCGGGGAAAGGCACTGCCTTGCGCTCTCGCGGTGTGGCCCGCCCGGGTCGTGCGCTGCCGGCGTTCACGGCGGGGATGAGTGCGACGCTGGTTCTTGGCCTCAGCCTGGGAGTTCCCGTGCACGCGCTGGTGGCCGGGTTGGCTAGCGCGGGCTGGCGGGTCGCCGCGAGCCTGCTGGTACTGCCGGCGGAGCTGATCACGGTCCTCACGCCGCCGATCCTGCCGGTCATCCCCTGGTACCTCGTGCTGGTCAGTGGCCTGGCCACCGCGCCGTTCGCCTCGGTGGCGCTGTGCCGCGCGTGGCTGGCGGCGACGGACCTGCCCGAAGAGGGCGGCGCGATCCCCTCCGCGGCGGCCATCATGCAGCGCTGCGGCGCCGAGGTGCGGGCGCGCTGGACCGCTGTGGGGGCCTACGCGCCGTTGATCGTCATGGTGGGCGCGCTGGCGCTTTATGGCCGCCTGGATCTGCGGCTGAGCTCGCTGGTCACCAGTGGCCTGGCGATCGGGCTGCTCGCCGCGGCGCTCGGACGGCTCGGCGCTGCCGCGCGACTCTGGCAAGACAACCGGCTGGTACGGCAGGCAGCCGCGCGGCTACGGCGGCGGCTGCGCGCCAAGGAGGCGGCGGTGCGCGCCGAGGCCCTGGGCGACATGATTCTCCAACGGGAGCTGTCGGCACTGGAAGAGCGAATTCTACAGGAAATCCTGGACGAAGAGGTGCGGATGTTCGCGGCCCGGAGCGCCGCCTCACGCCGCTTGCTCGCGCACGTGCAGGCGCGCCTGGCCGGCATCGACGAGCTGACGGAGCTCACGCGGGAGGAGCGGCGGGCGGTTCGCGAGCGCCTGGATCGCTACGCTCGCACCATGATCCGCTTGAGCTGTGTGCTGCGGAGCTGAGCGTGCAGGCGGGTGGTGCGGATACGGATAGGAAGGAGCTGACACAGAGCTATGAACGAAAAGAGCGACGAGCCGCGGGGCATGGAGCTGCTGACCTCGGGACGGATAGAACGGGATGAGCAGCTTGCCGAGCAGCTCCAGCAGCTCAGCGACTGGAAGGTTGGCGGCGTGGTCGAGCCGGACTCCTGGGTCCTACGTCGGGAAAAGACGCGAGCGCGGTTGCGGCTCTTTCGCCAGGAGGTGCAGCGCGTGTTGCGCTCGCATCAGGTCCTGAGCAACGCCATGGTCGACAACATCATGACGGAAGCCGAGACGTTTGTGGCGGAGGTCCGGGCGCAGGCGGAAAGCCAAAAGCAGCACGCCATCGAGTCGGCGATCGGGAGGCTGAACGACACGCTGCGCGACGCCCTGGTGGAGATTCGGCGGCACCAGAGCGAGGGCATCATCCCGGCGCAAATGTTGGAGTGGCAGCTCGAGCAGGCGATGCAGCAATGGCAGGAGACGGTGACGCGGATCCGGGAGAGCAAGCTGGTGTTTGCTCGGGAGGCGTTCACGGAGATCAAGATTCGGCCGGTGTAAGGCGGCCTGATGGCGTTGCGGCGTCACCAACAAGGATGCAGCCTTCAGGCCGGGGTTCGGGAAACTTCCCCCGCCTGCGGCGGAGGGCGCCGACCGCGACCTTGCTGCGCTTGGTTCCGCGGCGATTCCGTCTGCATGGCGCGGTTTCGGACCGGCTAACGACGGGATGACGGCACGTGTCGTCGCGCGCGCCCGCGCCACGCCGCCGAGCCCCACACCGCCCATCCCCGCCCCTCGCCCAGTTTGGCATTCCCCCTGCATGGCCCTTTCTGACTACTTCTCGACGCCGTTCAGAAAGGATCATCCCATGCTCGTCACGTCGCTCCGCCGTTCGCCTCGCCGCCACCGCCGTGGCCCGGCGTCTGCCTCGGCCTATGCCTACGCCGCTTTCCTCCTGCTGCTTGCCGCCCCTGTCGCCGCCTCGGCCGCCCGCCCCGCCAGCGGCGGCGCCGCTCCCGGTCTCGCCGAGCACTTGGGCGCCGAGGGCGCGCGCCTGCGCCGCGCCTTTCTGCCCGGCGACCCCGGCGGTGCGGAGGTCGACCCGGAGCGCCTCGGCGAGCTCCACGACGCGCTATTCGCGGCCGACAGCGGGGCGTGCGGTACGCCGCAAGCCCTGCGCCTGGGGATGGAGGCGCTCATGCACATCGACGACCACAACCTCGACGCCGTCCGCGCCCTCCTCGCCGCCCGCCGCCCCGGACCCCGGCCCACTGCCGCGGTCGCGCCCGCGGCCAGCTCCACCTACACCTATTCCACGCCCAAGTTCGCCATCACCTACCAGACCAGCGGCGACGACGCCCTGCAATATGGGCGCGGCAACAACAGCTTTACCGTCAAGATGTCCGACGGCACCAGCCGCTCCGTCTCCTCCGCCAACAGCGCGCCCGATTACGTCGAGCTCCTCGGGATCTTCCTCGAGTACGCCTGGGACAAATACTATCGCCAGTGGGCGTTCGACAAGGGCGGCGACGACCACGAGGGGGTTCCGATCGATACACGCATCACCGTCGGCGTCATGAACGTATCGCGCTCCTTCTCCATGCCACCCTACATCGATGACGCTGCAGATCTGATCCCGTATTTCACGTTCGGCATGTACGATGACCCGGTACCATATAACGTGGTCATTCAGCGGGATATCGATGTCGCCAGCCTGTCGGGCAAGATTCGCCTCGCGCAGCTCGCCGCCCACGAGCTCTTTCACCAGATGGAATACCGGTACGTGGAGTGGCTCTCCGACCTGGTCGAGCTCAGAAACGATGGCTCGCTCGACTCCGTCGCTCTCGAAGGCACCGCGGAAGCGGCCGCGGACGCCGTCTGGGATCGCGTGCCGGCAGGCCAGCACGACTACTTCGACCTTGCCCGGCAAGCCAGCGACTTTCTCGGGGCAAGCAACCGGACCCTGCTGTACGACCTCGACAGCCAGGGATACTCCTACGACACCGCGATCTTCTTCCGGTTTCTGATGGACCAGCTCTACGTCCACCGCTATCCATCCAAGGAGGGTGCCATCGGCATCGGTTTCATGCGGGATTTCTGGAAGGAGCGGTATGACGAGCTCGACATGGACTACTGCACGTTTTGCGCCGACCAGTCGCGGTACGCTCTGGATACGTTGGTGACCAGGGTCACCAAGAACATGTACGAGAACTGGGACGACTACCTGCAGAATCCACCATCCGGTTCGTACGTAGGCGATCCGCGCTTTCCATCTCCCGATGGTATCGATTCCAAGGCGCTCTTCATCTACTTCACGATCGCGAATTACCTGACGGGCATCGCCTCCAACACCAACTATTCGAGTCCCGTCGTGCACCTCGAAAGTCGGAAAGACAATATCCCCTACGACGCCAACGCCTATTCAGACTACGAGCGAGGCAACATTTTCCAGAGCTGGCCGCGCCCGGCATTCAATGGCTTCGACCCGAGCTGCAACTGCTACCGCGGCGGGCTCGACTGGCCGAGCGGCAGCCACACGTATGAATATCACCAGAAGACGCTGGACGTGAGCAAGTGGTCGGCGCGGTATTTCCGCTACAACGTCACGAGCGGCAAGTACGCGACCCGCTACAAGATCGATCTGTCTAGCTACGACGCTCTCTCCACGCCGTATCTCGCCGAGATCAGGCGCTACGAGCGCTGCACGGGCTGGAGCTGGTACTCAGGGGATGCGATCCCGGACGTCATCTCGAAGACGGTAGACAACGGCGGAAACTGCGGGAAATTCATCGAGCTCGGCGTCATCGTCGGGGAGCGCGATTTCATTGAGTGGGATTGCGACTACTGGCCGCCGGAATGCCATTATCAGACCAATGGTGGGGGCTCGTTCCACATCAAGAACGAGATGTGGTTTACGAGCACGCCGCCGCAGCGGGCAGCCGCGGCCGTTCCGGCGGGGCGAGGCGTGCCCGACCTGCACGTCATGGTTACTGGCGCTGGCGAGACAGACGCGGAACCCGCCGCCGGCGGTGGCCGCCCGCGGGCGAAGGCGAAAAACCTTACGGTGATCGTCCAGAACCTCGGTTCGGGAGAGATGCGCGGCGACTTCACGGTGGAGCTGTGGCGGCAGGGCAGGCTCGTGCGGCGGCAGGCGATCAACGCGGCTGGCTCCGCCTCTTCTGTGGCGGAGCTCGCGGGCCGGAGCCGCCTGGCGGGGCAACTGCCGTTCGGCGCCGGCTTCGAGGCACTGGGAAGCGATGGCCTGGTGGCCGCGCGGTCGGAGCGCCAGCTCGCGTGCGCGGCGACGTCGCTCCTACCCGGCTGCATGCTGGCCGCTGATCTCGAGATTGGGCCGAAGGATGCGGCGGGCGGGCTTGAGCTCCGCGTCTACGCGGCCACGCGGCTGCTCGCGCGCCGTCCACTGTAGCTGGATACGCAGATGGGATCATGGCCCCCTCCTGCCACACCGCAGGCGGGGGGCGGGTCTTCTCCGTCGTACCTGTTCACCCCCCCCACCTGCGGGGCGCCGTGTGGTGGGGGGGCCGCCTCCGAGCGAACAGGCGGGCCAACCGCGGGGCCCCACATTTGCGCGCCGCCGCTGATCGCGCTATGAGTAGCGGTAAGGGCTTTTTTCGCGCACGGCCGTGCCCGTGCCGGGCGCTGACGCCGTGCCTGACTGCCCGGGAGGATTGCCGTGCTTCTCCGCCGCATCTTCAGCCCCCGCCTGGGACTTGCCGTGGCGCTCAGCGCGAGCGCCGCCACCGCGGCCACCTATCAGATAGGTCCCGCTCGCCCACTCACAACCGTGCAGAACGTCGCCGACCAGTTGCTTCCCGGCGACGTGGTCGAGGTCGACGGCGGCGCCGTCTACCCCGGCGACCTCGTGCTCAGTCGTCCAGGAACCGCTGAAGCGCCCATCACCATCCGCGGCATCCGCGCCGGTGGACAGCGCCCCGTGATTTCGGGCGGCACCAACACCATTACCTTTGCGTCGCCCTGGCCGTACACGTCCGGTGCCGATCACTACGTGCTCGATGGGTTCGAGATTACCGCGGGCAGCTTTCGCTGCGTGTTTCACCAGGCTGACGACCTGACGTTGCGCGACCTCGTCGTCCACGACTGCCCGGCACACGGAATTCTCGGCGCCGACGAGGGGTCCGGGTCGCTGACACTGGAGCATAGCGAGGTCTACAACAGCGGCTCGGGTGACAACCGGCACCAGATCTACATGGCGACGGACGAGGTCAATCACCCGGGCAGCGTGTTCCGCATGCGCCAGTGTTATGTCCACGACGGCCTCGGGGGCAACAATGTCAAGTCGCGCGCCGAGCGCAACGAGATCTTCTACAACTGGATCGCAGGAGCATTCTACCACGAGCTGGAGCTGATCGGGCCGGACGGGGGCGACGGCGGCAATCCCGAGCTGGCGCGTGAAGATTCCGACGTGGTCGGCAACGTCCTGGTCAAGCGAAACGACTTCTACGTGATCCGCGCCGGCGGAGACGGAACCGGACAGACCAACGGGCGGTATCGGTTCGTCAACAACACGATCGTTGCGGGGCAGTCCGCCGTGTTTCGCCTCTTTGATGGATTGGAGAGCGTCCAGATGCACAATAACGTGTTTGTGCGCCCGGCGGGGCAGCCGCTGACAGTGGCACGCAGTGTGGAGGCGGTGTGGGCGACGGGCGCCGAGGTCATTGCCGGGCAGCGCAACTGGGTGCCGGTCGGAGCGCTCGCCGTGCCGAGCCAGTGGACGGACACGCGTGCCGCGGCCGACGCCGGGCTCGTCGATCTGGACGCCGGTGATCTCCGCCCCGCCGCCGGGAGCCCGTTGCTCAACGCCGCGTCAGCCGCGCCCGAAGACCCGCCGGGATATGCCTTCCCGAATCCGCTCTTTCCGCCGGCCGCGCACCCGCCGGTCCACGCAGCCGTGCCAGCGGGGCAGGAGCAGGCCCGCCCGCTCGACGGGACGATCGACATCGGCGCCTTCGAACGGGAGGCGAGCCCGCTTTGCGTCGATGACGACAACACTGTCGGAGTAGCGGACGGCTCGCCGCGCTCGCCGTTTCCCACCATTCAGCAGGCCATCGACGCGGCGCCGGCCGCGGCGACGATTCGCGTTGCCGCGGGAGTGTACGCGGAGAATGTGCAGATTTCAGACAAGTCGATCGCGCTTCTCGGGGGCTATGCCGGAGGTACTCAGCAGGGCTACCAGAGCGGTGAATCCGGCGACTTCGACACGCGCGACCCACGAGTCTACGTGTCGTCGATACAGGCCGCGTCCGCGGCCGTGGTGGCGGTGGAGCTGATCAATACGGGCGCATCAGGCAGCACGGTCGATGGCCTGACCATCTCGGGCGGGCTGCGCGGGGTCGAAATCGACACCGAGGTGAGCTGGCCGCATCTGTCCGGAGTGACCATTTCCAACAACGTCATCGAGAACAACGGGGCGGCGGGCAACGGTGACTTGCGCGGCGCCGGCATCTTCGCGGATGCGATCGACGCGACGCTCGACGGCAACGTGGTGCGCAACAACCGCGGTGGTCGTGGCGCCGGCATTGCCGGCGGTGGCGAAACCATGCTGACGATCACCCGCAACACGGTCGAAGACAATGTCAGCTATGCCGACCACGGCGGCGGAGTCTACCTCTGGGGCAACGTCACCACCGCGGCGAACGTGATTCGCGGCAACCGCGTAGGTGAGGACGTCGGCTACGGCTGGGGAGGTGGGATCCTGGTGCTGGGGACGGCGGCAATGTCGGGCGATGTGGTCACCGGAAACCAGTCTCCGGGCGCCGGCGGGGGTGTCTTCGTCGATGAGGGCGCCACGGCGACGCTCGCACATCTGCTCGTGTACGGAAACAGCACCACGGAGCCGTCCAGGGGCGGTGCCGGGATCTACGTCGACGGCGGCGCGGAAGGGGGCTCGACGGCTCACATTCGAAGCTGCACCGTCGCCATGAATGCGGGCGCCGAAGGGGGAGTGGGCAACGGAGTCTACGTCGAGGGCGGCTCGTCGGTGGATGTTCAGGACTCCATCCTGTGGAACGGTGGTGACGATATCTTCGTGACGGCCGACTCCTCTACACTCACCGCGCAGTACACGCTCGCCTCGGAACCGCTTGCGGGAACGGGCAACCTGAGCGTTGACCCGTTTTTCGCTGATGCCGCCGGCGGAGACTTTCACCTGCGGTCGACGGGCGGTCGCTGGGACCCGGAGCTCGCCGAGTTTGTCGTGGACAGCGAGCACAGTCCGGGCATCGACGCGGCCGACCCCGCGACCCCGTACGGCGCCGAACCCTCGCCAAACGGAGGGCGGGCCAACCTCGGCGCGTACGGAAACACGGCTGAGGCCAGCAAGTCGGCATCCGGCGCCCAGGTTTCCACGGGCAGCGCCACGCTCATTGCCGCCGCCATGGCGGTCGCGGGCGGCGCGGCCCGGGGATCGCGGCGCGCGCTCCCGGGAGCGCGAAACCGCCGGGGGAAGTAGCGCAAGATACAAAAATTGCGATTCCTGCAGAGCGCATCCATGCTCTTGCAGCCAGATGCGGGCAGAGACGACCAACGACTGCGATCGGCCAAGCGGGTCGTGCGGCGAGGACCCGCAATACACCAGTGCGAGGCGGGATTCAAGACTTGAAAACAGAAGCGCTTTCTTGTCTTCTGCCGCCCCGGGCACCGGACCTCATGACCGCGTATGGACTACCGTTCCGGTCCGCAGATCAGAGGAGCCGCTTCTACTTCATTCTTCCATGGACCCCTTTCCGCTTTTATCGATTCCTTTTGTGATGGACTCAGGCAAAGGTCGATACTTATTATTCATGACGCTGCTCATGACTATAACGGTGTTGTCAATGATCTGATAGCGTTGCACAAGATATCAGGGGCGATACGGGCCATGGCGTTTCACGATCTCCACCTTCGAAGCGCAAACTGGGAGGCTGACATTTTTGTGGATCGCGCCATTTCCGCCGTGTTCGGGCACGATGCACGCCTGAAGCGATTCGGCGTAACGATGAACCCCGCAGGCAACGGTCCTGACGCAGGGGACGAGTCGTACTACAAGTTCTACTCGCTACAGCGCGCCAGTGAAGGCGCGCGCGTTGACCTGTGCGAAAACGTCTTTTGCTTCGACTGGGATCGTTCGCCCAAGGAGGTCCTGGAGACCCAGAGCTTTCTCTCCCTTCTGCGCACGACGGGTCGCCTGTGGAAAAGCTGGTTGCGGGGTAGGAAGATCGTTGGTCGCCCCGTGGAGCTCGGAACCCGAAGTGCGTCGCTACCGCTCTGTACATCGCCGGCCGCAGCGCTCCCTGGGGTGTTCGGCATCGGCCTCGGCAGTACCGTGCAAACCGAGCTCGCACTGGCGACCCATGAACCGGTGGATCTGGACACGGCGGGTCGGTGGTTCACGGTGTCAGCGGATAGGCGTCTCTATCGGGAGGTGTCCGCCGCCGACATCGCACTGGGCCGCTGGAGCCCACCAGGCGTGATTCAGCTCGACGGGTCCCGGGTCGTTCCCCTGGGACCCGGCGCTTGCCAGGTCGATGTCGGTTACGGAGATCTTACGACGAAGCTTCGCATCTCGGTCTCTTGAGGGTGGAGCTTCCCTGCCTCCACCTGACCGCTCAGCGAATGACCCACCTGCTAGCCTTCTTGGCGACTGGGTGCCAGCTCGCCTGAGAAGACGCTACAAGACGGCGCCACAGGGTACGCGACAGTGCGGCGAACGGCGTCGCAGCGAAGTCGTGCGCGCTCGTGCGGGCGCGGTTTATCGCTCCCTGCTACCGCCAGGTTGCGGCGCACGCTCGTGACCACGGTGTCCCATGACGCCGCGCACGCGTTCGGCGCCAATAGCCGCCCAACCCGCGGCGGCGGTCCGCTGTTGCCAGCGGGGTCCGGCAGATGCATGAAGAATGCAATGAGCGTGGACGAGATCAGGACCATTCTGCTCCGCATGGAGGCCAGTGAGAGGCAAGCCGACCAACGCTACGCGGCGCTCATGGCCGAGATTCAGACCAGGCACGAGGCCGTGATGGCGGAGATTCGGAGCAGGCACGAGGCCGAGACTGCCGAAATTCGGACCAGGCACGAGGAAGCGATGGCCAGGCACGAAGCAACCATGGGCGAGATTCTTGACCAGCGTGCCGCGATGTAAGCTCTGATCGAGGTGCTGCGCACCGAGAGTCTGACGCTCAATGCCAACACCATCGCGCGGCCGCTACTATCTCGACCCGGCGGCGTTCAAGTGGTATCTGCGCTGGATGGAGGATACGTACGGTGTCCCACGATCGGCTCACCTTCAACATCAGCGTCATGCCGCGCGCTTTCTCCATCGCCCCAGACTCGCCGGAATCTCCGAACATGTCGCCTCGCGACCTCGGCGAGTGGGCGCAGGTGATGACGGTGGCGGCAACGGTGCTGCGCGACCTCCATCCGGCGGGCTGGGTGCTCACCTTCGGCGCCGGCGAGGAGGAGGCCACCTTCTTCCGCGGCAAGGACCGCGCCTGGGAGGACTATCTCGGGCTGGCGGCGGATTCGGCCGAGATGTTTACCACCAGCTTTCGCGCGATCAAGGCCGTCATGCCCGACGCGGCCGTTGTGGGCTTCGGCAACCTCAAGCCCGACACCGCCTGGATGCACGCCGTCAGAGGCGCGACGCAGGGAGCGGCGGACGATGTGGTGTATCAGGAAGTGGCCCGGCTGCGCAAACCCTTCGATCCGCCGCTCGATGGTGGGCATTTCCAGTACTATAACTTCGAAGGCCGTGGGCTCAGGAGCTGGGGCGGCCCGAGCGGCGCGCTGTCCTGGGTCACCGACCTGCGCCATATCCTCGCTGCCAACGGGTTGTCGGCGGAGAGCTTCCGCGCGCACATCCAGGCCTACTACGGCGCGTACGCGAGCAACGACTTCGACGATTCCCTCATCGACGCCGTGGAGCGGCCGGCGTTTCAGCTCGATACCCACCACCGGCTGGCGGCAAACACGCTGAGCCAGATCATCGTCTTCGCCACCGCGGGGCGGGACATGATCGCGCGGAGCCATTTCTATCTTTGGGGCGGCTGGGTGAGCGACTGGGCGCCGGGGTACGACCCAAACCAATGCGGCGGCACCTTCTCGCAGTTCGGCGCCATCATGGAGAACGGCGCGGTGTATCCCGAGGATCCGGCCCGTCCCTTCATCGCCGCCACTCGCACCTGCCCGCGGGCGATCTACCACGTGATGAAGATGGTCGGTGAGCTCACGGACGGCGAGATCGTGCGCTCCGCAGGCGGCAGAGCGGAGGGTCCGGTAGGCACGCTGGCCGCGCGCAAGCCGCAGGGCGAGCTGGTCGTGCTGGTATCTCACGACTTCGGCGAGGCTCTGGGCCGGCTGCGCGTGCACGCCAGCGGCCTCGTCCCGGGCGTCCACTACGAGCCGTTCGTGGAGCATGTCGAGGTCGCCGCCGATTCCTGCGCGGAGCTTGCCGGGGAGCGCTTGGCGCCGCTAAGTACCTCAGCGGCGGGCGCGCTGGAGCTCGCTGTCGACGCCCGCTCGCGGACCGTCGTACGGATCACGCTGCGGCCGTCGGCGGCGCGGCGGGGAGGTAGGGACGCACAGAGTATCTAAAAACCGGCGTCGGCCGAATGTTGGGCGTCGGCCGAATGCCGGGTTTCCTGGTTTACAAGCTGTACGTTCGGAGCTGCCTTGCCTGGGTGCGCGGACCTCTGGTCCGCACTGTCATCCGACCCAAAGATGCGGGCCGGAGGCCCGCGCACCGTGCGCCTGCGAGCGTACGTGGTCGGAGAGGTGGAAGTCCTCTTCGGGCATGCGCTCTCCGGCCCGTAACCAAATGTGACTGCGTCGCCGCGAGGCGGGGTGGGAAGCAAC
>JACPHN010000212.1 GCA_016188575.1 Candidatus Schekmanbacteria bacterium | reverse complement strand
GACCGTTGCCAAGGCCCTTTCCCGTCGCTCTTGATTGCCTGATGCTCCCGTGAAACCGCGACCCAGTTGAAATTTCGGATTCGCACCCTGGTCGACTTCTGGCCGGCACAGATGGCCTGATTTTCGCCAGCGGCGAAGCCTTTCGCGCCGAGTCCTTTTCCGTGATGTACGGCGGATTCGCCACCACCGCGTGAAACCTTGTCGCAAAGACCTTCTTGAGCGCCGCCCTCACATCCGACCGGGTCAGCACCGCCCGAGGCTTCTCCTCGACCTTCACGAAAAGATCGCCCTGCACCGATCGCTTCGCCTCCTCGCGTTCCACCTGCTCGAGCCCATCCGCCCAGTAGACGTGGGGATGGAACTGAGCGGCCCCCGCCAGAGTGCTCACCCCCGCCAGCTCCGCTGCCGTCATCACCAGTCGGGTGCGGGCCAGGGCACAGGCGTAGTCGTTGAGGTCGATGCCCACGACCCGATTGAGGGCGTGCAGAGCGACCTGGCTTCGCGACCAGTCTTGATGCAGCTCGGCGGTGGCTGCCACCAGGCGTTTCAGCCCGTCGATCAGAAAATGGCCGGAGCCACAGGCCGGGTCAAGAAGCCGCACCTTATCGGCTCCAAAGGTCTCAATGGCCGGGGTGAGGGTCCGATCGAGGATGAAGGCGCGCACAAAGTCAGGCGTCTGGCACAGGGCGAACCGGTCTTTCACCACCGGATCCAGCTCCTGGTACAGGTCGCCCATCAGCTCGCCCTCGAAGCGCTCCTCCGAGAAGCTCCACTGAGCACCGGTATCGGCGTCCTGGTGCCGCCAGAACGCGATCAGGGCTCGAGACAGGTCATCGGAAGGCGCCGCGATCTCTGCCGGCTGGGCGCTGAACAACTCCGGCAGGCCGCCGTTTTTGCTCGCGAGGTCCCGGTAGATCCAGCGCAGGAAGGCCGTCTCGCCGAGGTTTGGGGCGAGTCGCTCAAAGAGCTGCTGAGCTTCCGCGTCGAGCAGGCGGCCGGGGGAAAGCAGGCCCCGGTCCTCGAGCACCCGCGCATACACCGATTTGAGCACCCACAAGACGGCGGCCCGACGCGACAGGAGGTCCGTCCAGACATCGAAGTCCTCGGCCACGTGCTCGTCGGCGTGGACCCGCCGCGCCTGGTCGCGGATCAAGCTGCTGCCTGGGGCCAAACCGCGCATCTTCGGACGCAGGTCAGCGGCGATCCGGGCGACGTGCTCGCGGAGGGCGGTAGTGAGTCGGGCGCGGTCGGTTGGTTTGACGGTCCCTCTAGCCTGGAAGCACGCAATGGTCTTTGAAGATGCCTACCACGATGTGGCCGTGTACCGGCCGTTCACTACCTGCCTTCTTGGGCACATGCAAAAAGTGAATACGACCTTCATTCCATCGAATCTTTGTGTGCCACCAGAATACATGTTTCTGTCCAAGATACGACCTTGTCCGATCATCTATGCTGGGTTTGTGGCCTCGAGCTTTGCTGTTTTCTGGAGAAGCGTCCACACCTTGCGCTGCGAGCTCGGCATCCACTCCCTGGCCGCCGGGATGCGTGTGAAATAGGCGAGATCCTTCATCGTCCAAGACGGACAGATGCAAGACTGTCTTCTTGCGATGCTCACCAAAGAAGCAATTTTTGTATCGCCTCAGATCCTGCCAGACGCCTTCGACCCAATCCAGGTCGGGAAACGCGGAAGGGGCCACAGACTGGAGCGCCTCGTGAGCCATGTCTTCCACTTCAATGGCATCCCGGAAGAAAGCTCGGTGCTGTTTCTCGGTGGTCACGAAGTGGAGCTCACGCGGAACATCATTAATACGAACCTGCAGTCTACCTGAAAATCCGCATTCCACTGGAAACGGCAGTATGGCAACGGCATGACCGGCGATGTTGCGCGCATGCGCCCAGGTCACGCCGGGAGCGAGATGGGTGGTTCCCGCGATGGTCGCATCAAGCTCGGACAATTCCTCGTCTTTAACCTCACGGGCATGGTCTAATGCCAGCCGGAGACGTTCCGCAAGATCGCGGCCAAGCGTGACTTCGCATTCGGCGTCAAACAACGCGGCATACAGCGCTGGTCCATCGCGAATTTGAGTTTCGTAAAAGTCACTGTGTCGGCCGACGGGCTCACCTCGTAATGATGCAACATCGAGCCGTTCAAGTAAGGTCTCCAAGGCCAGGGAGAATGTAGCCGAATCTGAGGGCGCAAAATGCCAACTTGCCTCATCAAGCACAAATCGCTCAGTCATGATTTCCTCCGATGAGCGCGTGCCAGTTCAGCCAGGTCACGTTGCGACTGATCGAAGAAGCCCTTTGGCCAGGATGAAAGCTGGCCTGTCTGCTCGAGCCGCATCGACTCGACGGCCTCTCCAAGCTCCGCTTCACCACGGAAAAAGTGGATGGCCACTTGCTCGGGAGTGAGCCCAGCGCGCCCGGTCGCAACGGCCTTCCGAATACCATTCAGCAGATGATCGCTGTGGGTCTCCAAGATGACCTGGACCCCATCTGTGGCCATGACCGCCAGAAACGCCCCAATTGCGGACTGACCTGCAGGATGGAGATGTGCTTCCGGGTTCTCGATGATGAGCAGACCTCCGACTGGAGCTCTGAGCGCAGCGACCACGATGGGCAGAGCGTAGGAGATTCCGAACCCCATATTGGGCGCCCGCATCCAGTCTGTGCTGACACCGGGGGTCTTGAATCTGAGCCGTGTGACAGAGGTTCCCGGGAACCACTCGGGCTCCATCTGAATGGGCCGAACGATGTCGCTCATCCAGGCCTCAGTCTGGTGAAGCAGCTTTTGGATGAGAGCACCTTCAGACGGCTGAATGCACCGACCGGCGCTGACGCGATGCAAATCGGAAGCAACCAACGCCTGCGCAACAAATTCGCCATGCACGCCAACACCAAGGTGGTTGCTGTCCACGGAGCTGGCGCCCAGAACATCCCTTGGACCAAATCTGTCCGCCGAGAGGTAGGTGAATCGTTTTTGCGAAGGATCCGCCAGGGCGCCGCTGCATTCCCGGGGAGGCTGATCAACGGCAAGGCTCAACGCACGATCGTCTTCAGGAGCTCGGAAGATCCAATGCATCTCCTGAGCATCCTCCTTCATCCAGATCTCTGCAGTATCGCTGGACTGACGGTGAATCACATCAAGGGCTCCACCAAGCTGAAGGGAATAGACGCCGTTCAGCTCGATGCTGGTTTTCTCGGGATCGAGGGCCGCCTGACGTACAAGCAAGAGGGCATGGATGATGGAGGTCTTTCCCGCACCATTGGTGCCGGTGAGCACCGTAAGCTCAGCGCAGTTGAGTTGAAGATCCATGAAACGCTTGAAGCGCTCAAGCCGTAGATGCCGAATCACTCCAAGACCTCCCGCGCCAGCTCATTGACTTTGCTAAACCGGTAGCGAACCCGTGCGATGTCGCTGGTGCTGCCCACAATCGCGCTGATAAAAGTCGGATCAAAATCAGCGGTCATTAGCTCCCGAGCTCGTTCAACGAGCGTGTCTACGCGTTCGAGAACGAGCGCCTCGTCACAGGAAGCCAGCACCGTTCCCCAAGTCTCAACCAATGCTCTATTGATGGGGTTCCGTCGCTCCGACGGACCCTGCGGCCACTTGCGAAACGCGTGCTCGCCGAATACCTCATACGCGAGTCGCATTCCCTTTTGGAATCGATCTCTTAGCTCTGTAAGCTGTTCATCGGTCGCATTTCGATCCAGATATTCTGTGGCCTTACCTAGAAAATCATCAAATCCTTTGATGTCCGCATAGTCATCGACTGAATAAATAGAAAAGGCGAGAAAGCGCAGCACGATCTCCCGATCGGCAAGACGGGGATGGTTTTTGAGGGCCTGGCCGGTGGCGTCCAGGAAACTTTTGTCCGCGGCCAGCTCCTTTAGAAAGTCACGAGAGCGCTTCAGGCTCATGCAGTGTCGGATTTCCTGCGCGCTCAATGGAGTGCCACCTGTGTTGATGCGGCGAAAGATCTCAAACTTCACCCTGTAGGGAGTCTGGGGGTCAATGACGTGCGCCACAAACTGTGAAGTCTGAAGTCGGCGACGGTACATAGGATCAAGATCATCGAAGCCGCAGTTTTCGATTGCCTTGAGGTATGTGAGCTCCTTCAGTTTGAAACTCTTGGTATTGACGAACATAAATATAGTGGTCAAACGCTGCACGCCATCCACTACCTGCATCTTCCCATCTGAATTCTCGTTCAGATAGAATGACGGAAGCGGTATCCCAAGAAGTAAAGATTCTATCAGTGCTGATCGCTGCCAGTCCTTCCAAACATACAGCCGTTGAAAGTCTGGCGCCAGGTCGACATCCTCATCCGCGATCATGTCCACAAGCTGCCGTAGCGAAAAATGCTTGGTATGCACCCGGATCTTTTCTGGGTCCCAGGGCTCCGGATCATTGGCGGAAGGCGGTGAATCGTCTTCTACCTCAACGCCAGTTGGGGTGCTTTCAAAGTACTCCTCGCGCGCCTCCTGAGGCGTCGGAGCCGGTGTTTTGCTCACGACCAGTCCTTTCAGTTTCGTCCGCTGCTATCAGTCCGGGCTACGCAGGTAACAGGTTCAATAAGGGCAGCGTCGCGCCCTCGAGGTGCCAGATGGCATGATCCTCATTGAAGCGCGGCTGACGGTTGTGGATGACGCCCGGAACGACCATGACCCAGAACCCCCGGCTTCCCGAGAGAGTCTCGTCGTAGAAACGGCGCGGGAGATCCAGTGCTTCACACAGTCCGAGCAGCGCGGTGTCCCCCAGGACCATGACCTGGCCGGGCCGACCGTGCTCCTCGAGCAGTCGAAAGAGCGTGGTCTCGGCGGCTTCGGTCAGGGCATCCCGCTGCGCGACGAAGCGCTCGGCACGCTCGAGCGAGGGCAGGTTGGCACCGTGCTCCGTGAAGAATTCATCCTCGAACGACACCCAGGTGGCGCCGAGCACCGCGGCCACGGAACGCCCGATCTCGGCGTGCCGCTCCGGGGGCGTCACCAGCATGCGGTAGCCCCGCGACCGCGCGGAATCCCGCAGCATGTCGCGCACCACCTCCTCGGGACTGCGATCCGCGCCGTGCGGCTTGGGAACCTCGTCAGACGGAAGCGCGGGGGTGGCGAGGATCGAGCCGGTACGACCCGGCATCACCCTCTCCCCCTGAACCCGACAGTCGAGCTCGCGGAGAAGGAGCAGCAGGTGATCCGGTTCCGGAAATGACGCATTGGGTCCAAAGACCCGGCGGACACGACGCTCCAGCTCGGCCAGAGTCAGCGGGTCCCGCGTCCGGTCGAGCACGAACCCGAGGCTCTGCCTTGGCTCTAGCGGCCCGATGAACAGGTGCCCGGTCTCGGCGATCTGGACGTCATCGCAGAGACGAACGCCGAGCGCCAGCGGATCGCCGCTGTAGTGGGGCAGTAGCCGAGCCAGGGTCCGTCGGGCAGAGTCGGGCTCCACCGGAGGCCACTGTCCGGCCACCCTGACCACCTCCGCCGCGAACGCCTTGAGGGTCTCCCGGTCAAAGAGCGGCTGGGCGACCAAAGGCTGCTCCGCGCCGTCCACCTCGAGCAGGTGCGCTCGTCCCGAAGACACGCGTATCAGCAGACGCGCGATGCCGACCCCGGTAATGATCCCTGCCGGCCACTCCGATTCGAAGCGCTGACCGAGCTCGCCAAGTCGCACGATGCCGCCAAAGCCGTCAAGCACGACCGCGAGGGCCTCGATTGCCTCCGCCAGAATTGATAGGTCGAGCCGCTCCATTCCCTTGGAGACGTCGCAACTGATCTGAGGCTGGCTTCTCCCCAGATCCTGCCCGATATCTCCCTGGGGTTCCGGATCGCCCGTAAGCCCCACGGTCCGCTCGATCGCGATCCGCTGGCCATCACTGAGGGGGCGTGAAGCCATCTCCCACAGGCGGTCAAGCGTGTGCGGACCGTCATCAGCGCCTGGGCTGTGCGCGCGGAACTGGTGCAGGGCTTCGACTGCTTCGGCCAGCTTTTTCCGCCCAATCCCCGGCAGCTTGAGCATTTCCTCACGAGTCAGGGAGGCCACTGCTCCGACGGTGGGCAACCCGGCCTGGGCCAGCGCGGACCGGAGCGCCTCACTCAGCGGCAGCTTCTGCACGGGCTCGGGATTGTCGCACAGCTCGGGGACCAGGGATGGCTCGACGAGCGTCGAGGACGTCGCCGGCGCCAGCCCCTGACCGATCAGCACCTCCCGAAAGGCGATGACATCGTTGGCCGTTTTCGTCCCAATGGCGTGGATGGCGCGAATGCTCGCCGGAGTGCTCGCCAGGAGGTCCCCCACCGTATGAACCTGGCTCCGAACGAGGGCATTCAGGGCGCGTCCGGAGAGACCCGAGAGCCTCAGGGGCGTCGTGCCGTCCAGTTGGGGCGGTGTCGTCACGGCCACTGGCTGCGGATGATCCTCTCCCAGCGCTACCAGCAACGCATCTCGCATGGCACGGGCGGACGGAAAGCGCTTCTCCAAGACCGGATCGAGCGCCTTACGGAAAAATGCCGCGAGCCCCGAAGGCTCGATATCCTCTTCCCGAATGGACGGCGCCTGACCGGGTTCCGGCACCCGCCCCTCGAAGGCGTGCCGACCGGCATACAGCTCGAACAGACACAGCGCCGCGGCATAGCGGTCGGTGCCAGGGGTCCACCGTGCGCTGGTGGGATCGCGGTACAACGCGGTGCCGCCGTAAGGCGCATCCTCCGCCATGGCTGCCAGGCTGAAGTCGATGATGGTCAGGCGACCGTCATTCACCAGGAGATTGTCGGGCTTGAGATCCTTGTGGGTGACGGACTGCTGCTCGAGGTACTCGAGACCGGCCAGCAGGTCTTCCGCCAGGCGACGCTGCGAGGCCGGATCAAGCTTTCGCCCGGTCCCGGCGACCGCGCCGGTCAGCCACTGCCGCAGGGTTTCGCCGCCCACCCGCTCCATCACGAGCGTGAGGCGTCCCTCGACCATTTTCGACAGGTCAATCACCCGCACGATATTGGTATGATCCAGGGTGGACAGAACCTGATACTCGCCCCGCAGAGCCTCTTCCGCCGCATCGGCGGCGCGAGCGATCTTCAAGGCTCGCGTCCTGCCGCTGACCAGGTGCTTGGCGGCATAGACCACCGACATGCCGCCCTGCCCAAGCCTCGATGCGATCTCGTAATCCGTCCCCACCCGGGCGCCGGGCTGCAGGTTGTCGGCATCAATGGGCGGCCGTCGATCGACCACAATCCCCGGAAGCGTCCTCACCTCCGGTTCGCGTGCCACGCGGACGATGGAAATGGCTTCTCCGAGGGTCGGGTATCGGTCCGTCGGCCGCAGCTCGACCATCCGCGTGACGGCTTCATCCAAGCTCAGCGGAATCCGCTGGGCCATATCCCGCACCCGCCGCATCAGTCGACGGGCGGCCATAAGCTGCCGGGTGCTATCAAAGAGCGGTTTTCCCGTCAGCAGCAGGGCAAGAATCGCTCCGAGGCTGAACTGGTCGGACGCCGGCTCCGCGCTGCTGAACGAGGTGACGACCTCAGGGGCGGCATAAACCAGGCGATCATCGGCCACGGTGGTGAGGGAAAAAGTGGTGTCCGAGGTAAGTTGCTTTGCCAGGTCGAAGCCCGTCACGCGAATCTGCTGGGGGATCTGCTTGTCCTCCACGAGGACAACTTCCGGCCGGAGG
>JACPHN010000211.1 GCA_016188575.1 Candidatus Schekmanbacteria bacterium | reverse complement strand
TGTCTTCCTCGTTCACGTCCCACGGCATCCTCCTTGGTTACGACATCCGCAACGCGGATCGTAGCCAAAAGAACGTGGTACATGCCGCCGCAGGATGCCGGGTCGGACTACGAGGGATCGGTCAGATCAGGGTTGATGGAGCTCGAGCACCAGAAGCCAGGGGGTCTGGTTGTCGTAGAAGCGATGGCCCCAAATGGCCTCTTCGGCCCAGAGCCGGATATTCGCACCCTGCAGGTCCACATGGTCGTTCGGCAGCCGGGGCTCACTGGTCATCGCGTGGCACTCGAATGATGACTTTCGGTTTTTCTACGCTGCCCGAGGGATTGATCTCGAGGGCGAGGAGCTCGACGCAGCTTTCATCCCGGCCGGTCTTCAGGCCAAGCTCCTCGTCGAGCCGCTCGAGCGCCTCGACGAGGCGGAGCTTGAATCCCTGGAGATCCTCGTAACACTGCCTGGAAAAGCTCGCGGGGAGGCTCCCCGACGCGACGCGCATGAGATACTCGAAATGGGTTAGTCGAAGCTCGATCTCCGCGATGATCCGCCGTGCACGCGGGTCATCCAGCACGGTGAGTTGCGGGTGCGGGCGGCCTTCGCGCCACTCGACGAGCAGGAACGGCCGGCGGTCCGGCCTGCCGACCGGAACCTCCTCCCGGGCGAGAAACCGAGCTACTCTGCCGCGGCCATCACCACCGGCGGCCGCCAGGTACAGCTCCGAAGTCGTATCGATCATCATGCCCGAGAATGTCCGATTGAGGCCACGGGTTAGCAGCCCACTCCACCGCTCGCCACCACCGGCAGGTCCGCGGAGCGACTTCCGAAATTGCAGATACTCCCCGGCATGCCTGAACGCCGTGAGGCGCCAGCGGTTGACGCGGTCCTGATCCTGCGGCCCGTCGGAGGCCTCGAAGAACAGCCGGCGGCGCTGCGCCTCGAGGGCGCGCAAAAACCCGCTCACCTGGCGGCGCTCGCCGTTGAGATACCGTTCGCGCTCCCGCGCGTAGGTGGCATCACCGAAGCGCTCATCTTCCTTTACCAGTCGGCGGAACCGCTCCGGGGCCTCGTACTCGCCGAAGACGAGCAGGTCGTCCACCTCGCTTTCGGTCTCTCGCCCAACGCCCAGGTCCAGCAGCACGGCAAACACGAGATGCTGAGCGCGCTCGCGTTCGTTCAGGTTGCCGCCGAACACGTTCCCGTACGGGTTGGTGGCTTCGTACCGTGACTCGGCGGCCCGCCGCCGCGCGCGATTGCAATTGAGCACGGGATTCGGAAGCGTGGCATCGCCCAGAAGCACGTTGACCACAAGCAGGAGAAGCTGTCGAATGGGGAGATGCTGGTCGTTTGCGGCGACCAGCTCGATCAGCTCTCGCAGCCGCGATCGGAGCTGCCAGGGGCCACCGGTGTCGAGGCGCTGGCGATTGACCAGGATGGGGCAGCTCGGTTGGCGATCATCGCCGGTCGCTGCCGGGCAAGCGTCACAGCGGCGCCAGTCGGGATGCGAAATGATTTTTTCCACCAGCGCCTCGAAAAGGCCGGCGTCGTCCCCGCGACTCAAGTTGTACATGCGCAGGCTCAGCGAGCCGTGCTCCTCGCGCTCGTCGACCAGCATGGACTCGATCTCGCGGAAGAGCGGTTGATCGGGGCCCCGTCGCCATGTGGCCAGCAGTTGTCCGTCATTGGCGGCAATGAGATAGCAGCGGGAGCTCTGTTCTCCCCGGAACGCCCGTGCGACTTCCGGAATATGCACCTGCTTGTCGGCATCCGTGAGCCCGCTGAGATCCTTGATGATGACGAGCTCGGCGGCCCTTGCCGGCAAGACAACCGAAATGGTCTTGTCTCCCCGTGCCCAATCCGCGCTGTTGCCGCCGAGCTGCTCGAAGACCTGACGGCAGCAAAAGGTCTTGCCATCGCCCGCGGTTCCCGTCAGGATCACGTTTTTCGGACACGGGTCGCGGAAGTTGCGCAGCAGCGTCTCCAGCCTCGCCGACGGCACGATGATGGGTTCGACACCGTATTGCGCGACGGCGTCACCGATCCGCTCGTCGTACTGGTTGTCCTTGACGGCGATCGGACCGTAGTGCCGGAGGAAGTCGACCAGGGGGTTCGTGTGCGGCATTCCTCGCTGTTCCTTCTTTAGTGCTCGACCTCGCCGAACCTTGCTTTCATTTCCGGGCGCTCTCGCGCCATTCGCCCGCCTGCTCGCCCGACACGGGTTTCTGCAGCATCTCATCGATGGCATCCGAGAGGTTCCAGATTGGCTCTGCATCTCCCGTCTTCAGCATCTCGACCACTCTCGGCAGGCCGGCGACGGCCAGGCCGTTCTCGAACCACTCATCCAATTCGCCTGCGGTGAGGCTTACCGGATGGACATGGTAGTGGTATCCCACCAGGCACCGGCCAATCGCCTCCTCGAGCCCGAACCGAAAAACCACGGGCCCGAAAAAGGCGAACAAGGCGTCCGTGCCCTCGGAGTCGTACTGGCGGGTCGGAGTAGCGGAGAGGCCGAGCCGATGCTCGACGCATTCCGGCGGCGCCCCAATGAATGATGGGCGGCCCAGATTGTGCGCTTCGTCCGCAATCAGCAGGCGGGAGCAAGCTAAGCCTTCGACGGCGTCCAGGAACTGCGGCGTGCACAGCATGTCATGACTGAGCACGATGGCCTCTACATCGGAGAGTCCGGTTCTCAGCCGCCGCTGCAAACGCTGGAGCACGCGCAAGCGCTCTTCGGGGGTGCCAGCACCCGCCAGATTGATCGGCTCCAACCCAAACGCGGCCATTTCCTCGTGCCACTGCTGGATCAGCGGCACATGGGGCGCGGTGACGACGATCAGCAGCGGCTTGCGCGTCTGGTAAAGCCGGTGCGCCGCGATCATCGCGGTGATGGTCTTGCCGGAGCCGGTGGCCATTTCCAGCACGCCGCGATAGCCCGCGTTACACCATGCCGAAACGGCCCTGCCTTGGTGCTCGAACGGGCCGTCCTCGTATCGCAGGTCCACCGGTACTCCAAACCCGGGACGGGCCGCCGCATTCGGATCGCAAGTCGGTGTCCGCGTCTCCGGCCTCGCCGGCGGCACGATGATGGGTTCGACACCGTCTCGCGCGACGGCGTCGGCGATCCGTTCGTCGTGCTGGTTGTCCGTGACGGCGATCGGGCCATAGTGCCGGAGGAAGTCGACCGGGAGGTTCGTGTGCGCCATTCCTCGCTATCCTCCTTTCGTTCCGTCACAGGTGACAGATGGCACAGCCGTCGAGATCCTCGGCCGACGGGATCTCGTGGCGGCGCGCGAGCTTCTCGACGTCGGTCAGGGAGCGCCCATCCACCCAGGTGTAGGTGCGCCCGTTTTCGGCCTTCTCGTAGGCCTTCGCCCGCTCGAACAGCTCGGGGTGGTGCTCCTTCAGTCCCTGCCATTCACCGATTTGCTGATAGAAGCAGAAATAACACCCCGACCTCGTGCGCCATTCGTAATAGGGAGGGAGCCCGAGGCCGCTCTCCTCGAGCAACGCCTTGACCTCGGCGAGCCCGATCCGCGCGTCCTTGAACGGGTACACCGGCAGGATGTTGGGGCGATCGGAGATCAGTACCGGTTTTCTGCCGGGGAGATAACCGCTGCGCCGTTCGTCGGCGCGGATGCCGAGGTAGGAGTACGCCGGGTCGGCGCCGACGTAGCGCTCAAACGGCTTGATCTTCAGCATGCGCGTGCACCAGCGCGCCTGCGGGCTGGGCAGGAAGCCGCCGTAGTGCTCGTGCAGCACCACATCGAATGGCGTTCTCCCGGCTTTGGCGCGCACGCCGAGCAGGTCCAGGGCCGTGACCCTGATAATCGGCACACCAAGGATCGCCTCGAACCGCGCGAGATACTGATAGGTTTCCGGGAGCTCCGCGCCGGTGTCGCTGAACACCAATTCGAACCGGGTGTCGGGGAAACGGCGAAGCATGTAGACGGCGAGCGCGGTCGAGTCCTTGCCCCCCGAGAGCGGCAAGATGTGGCGTGCGCCGCCATCGCGGACGGCTTGCTCGGTGGTGGGGATCGAGGTCACGGCGCCGTTTCCTGGTGCTTGAGCCGCTCCAACAGGCGGTCGGTCGCTGCCGCGCCGATGGCATTGCGAAGCTGGAGCACGAGCTTCTCGATCCGTCCCTCCAGGATCGGCGCGAGGCTCGGTGGAACGCGATCATTCTCGATCGCGGCGCTCTCGATGCGGTCGACGTGAGCTCGCAGCGCCTGACCGAGCTGTTCGGCGGTGCGGTCATCCCACTTCTCGAATCCGCGTCCCAGCAGCAGGGTGCTGACTGCACGTGCGAACGACACCTCCGTGTGACGACTGCTGGTGGCCTGGCGCGCGGCGGCGAGGAGACTTCTGCTCGGCAGGTCCAGTTTTTCCGCGGCGACGGTGCCATCTCGAAAGCAATCGGCCCAGGCCCTGGCGCGCTGCAGGATGTCGTCTGCGGGCTTGGCACCAACCCTGAGCGTGCCCCCGATGACCTGGATCGCCTCGGCCGCATAGCCATCGACCACGTTCTCGAGCGAGCGCCGCGCCTCGCGGAATCCGGCCAGGGCGTCGGCGCTCGGTCGCCGGGCGCCCGAAGCGGCGGGCAACAGGCAGAACAGCAGCTCCACGGGGTCGCGGTAGCCCCGAAGTGCCCGCTGCATGGCGCGAGTCCTGGGACCAACGTGTTCCGCCGCGAGCGCGGCCGCCGGTAGTTGCGCCTTCCACGCATTGATGGCGTCGAAGGCGTCGCGCACCAGCTCCTGGTCGCCGACCGCCGCGCCGTCGCCACCGCCAAGCTCGACCACGATGCCCTCGAGGTAGGCTTTCAGATCCGCGGTGAGGGGCAGCACCTCGACCGTGAACCGCGCCGGGTCCTTGCAGATTTCCTCGACGTCGGAGGCGAGGATGTCGGGAAGATAGGCTCCATTGGCCCGAATCGCGAGTGCGCGCCCGAACGCGCGAAGTGCCGCGGCAAACAAGATGGGCAGGACCCCGCGGCGCAGCCCGTAGGGTGGCGACAGGAGCTCGTCGATCAGCGCGGCCACGGGTTTCGGCGCGCTCGCCGGCAGTGCGAAGAAGGACTGTAGCCGCGTCCAGACGCGCCGCAAGCCTTCGTCGGCGATTTCCTCCGGGACCGCCCACGACCAGCGGCCCGCGCGCTCCCGGTAAAGGCCGGGGCGCTCGAGCACGGCGCGAGCAATGGACGCGTCTGGGGTCGTCATGCCCGCAAGCCCGAGGCTCGCCCATCCCGTACGCTCCAGGATCGCGAGTATCAGCTTCTTGCGAGCGTTGACGATCGGGCGGGTCAGTCGATGGCGGACGACGAGCTCGCTTTCGAGACGGGGGGTATGCGGAAAACGCGCTTCGGCGAGCGCGGTCAGGAGCGAGGAGACGGGGTGTGCTTCGTCGATGCGATGTGCTTGCTGGCGAGCGAAGAACGTCGCGCTCGGACGCGCCGGGTCCGTGAGCTGTGCCAGGACACGATGGAGGTGGGCGCGGGCCACGGCGGTCAGCTCCTTCAGCTCTGGCAGCACGAGCGGGTCGGCCCCCACCAGCTCCTCGTTACCTTGCAATTGGACGAGCGCCGCCAGCTCCAGGGCAGCCTCGGTAACCTCGAGCGGACGATCGGGAACGACCAGTACAATACCAGGGTCGTCAGTCAGGGACCCCGCGGCGCAGTCCCTCACCGCTTCGCGGAGCTGCTGGGTCTCGGCAATCGCGAACACGAGCCGGCCATCGTCCCCCGGAGCCAGGGCGAGCGCAGGGTGGCGGGCACCGCGCGCCAGCAGGTCGCTGGCCAGCACGTAGCGGCCTCCAAAGTAGCGGCCGATGCCGCGTTCCAGGTTGTGGGCGAGGGGACGGCAGAACGGCGGGGGGCACTCCTTCGCGAGAAACGGCAGGAGGCGGAAGTCGGCCTGCAGCCGCCCCTTTTCCTCGTCGAGCCGGCTCCGAATGTCGATGTCCGCCCCGTGCCAGATCGAGATGTCGTCGCTGCGGAGGCGATGCAGGAGCAGCTTGCGGCCGAGCAGCCGATCGATGCCCGCCTCGGCGTCGGGCTCCGCGAGCCCGGTGCCCGCGGATGCGGCGTAGGCGAGCACGGCGCGTGGCAGCCGCCGCCGCTCCCCGCCTGTGCCGAGCTGCAGCAGACAGGCGGTCGCCAGGATGGTGCGCTCAACCAGGTCCGCGGCGCGCGAGCGTGCGCTCTCGGCTTCGAGCCAGCGGCGGTGGGTGCCGCCGAGACCGGTGTCGACGCGCATGGCCTCGCTGAAATAGGCGTAGAGCTGCTCGAGGCCGACGGGCTGCGAGAGGTCCGCCTGGTCGAGGAAGGAAAACGTGGTCCGCTCGTTCTGGGCTACTCGCGCCGAAAGCAGTGGTAGCGCGTACAGTGCCGCTGGCGACAACGGCCACGCCTCGGCGAGCAAGCTCGCGAGTGAGTCGGGGTCGGCGTGGTCGCGATACCAGCCGAGCTCCAACGCCCGCGCGGCGGCCGTGCCAAGAAGTGCTGACGTCGACGCCGGAGCCGCTTGAGGGCGCGCCGCGGCGACGACTCTGGCGATGAGCTCGTAGAGCTCCCGGCTGTCCTCGACGAAGCGCAGCGTGGCGAATCGTCCTTCGATTTTCCGCCACCCGTGGCGCGCGGCTTGATTCAGGCGACTGGCGTAGCTCAGGAGGTTTTGGTGCAGCAGCAGGGTCACGGTCGCGGCGGGAGCCGACTGGCGAGCGGCCCATTCGGCGAGGTCTTGAACGGCCATCAGGTCGGCCGTGCGGCCGTCGGCGACCAGGCCCTCGAGGTGGCGGCCGAATTCGTCCCAGATCACGGCGATCCGGTCCGCGCCGGCGCGCTTCGCCTTGTCGACCAGCGCGCCGAGCACTTCGCGAAGCTCACGGTTGTCGCCATTCCCACCGCCTCCGTGATTCCCGCTCCGGCCACCATTCCCGCGGAAGCGAGAATCCAGACCTGAAGTCATCGTCTCTGGACCTCCGCTTTCGAGGAGATGACGCTCGCTTTCCGCGTGCTTCCACATCTCCGCCGCCACGTTCGGCACATGGCCGTGGAGCACCAGAACCAGTCCCCCGCGGTGCGACCGCAGGCGCTCGCGGGCGCGCTCCGCCAGTGGCGCGTCGACGCCTTCAATGCGGTGGAGCAGCGGCCACACCAGATTGGAGTGTTGGTGGGAGCTCTCCACGAGTAGCCCACCCACCCCGGCCGCCAGAGATTTGCCGCTCCCGTAGGCAGCGATGACCAGCGTCGCCTGGCTGGGGCGCCCTTCCAGGACTGCCTGCACCACCCTGAGGCCCTTGGTCGTCGGTTGGTAGCGCGCCAGGGGGGCCGGTTCGCGAAGATCCGCGAGCAGGTTGATGGAGCGCAGCAACTCGGTGCCGATCGCCACCTCAGACTCCCACGCGGTCGTAGTAGCTCGCCAGCCAGGCCCCCGGCGACCGATTGGCGACAGCGATCATCCGCTCGCCGCCAAGCAGGAAGAAGCGCACCTGCTCGGGACCCAGCGCCTCCGCCGCCCGGGAGACAAGCGCCGCCAGCCCCTCGGCGTTGAGTCCCAGAACGCGCCCGGGCCCTTCGGCCGCGACCAGGGAGTCCGCGAAAGGAAGCTCCACGGTCCCGCCATGGCCGGCGCCGGACCGGCGGGCCAGCACGTAACCGAGCAGCTCTGGAGGAACCCACCGAGCCGCGAACCGCCGATCGTAGGCTCCGGTGTCCCGGTGGCACGACAGCAGGCCGAGTTGCCGAAGGGGGCAATCCGCGGCGTCTTCCGGATCCTCCTGTTCGGCTGGCACGGGCGTCGCGTAGCTCTGCAGCAGGCAGGCCACCTCTCGCGCGACGGTCTCGCGGCTGGGAAGGCGCTGGCCCTGGCGCTCCAGTGCCGCGACGAGCTCCTCTGAGCAAGTCAGCCGATCGAATCGCTCGGGCGCGAAGTCGTTGAAGAACCATCTCCACGCCACCGCCACGTCCCGGTGGGTGACCAGGTTGACGTGCAGCACCCACCAGGTGGCCGTGTGCTGGAAATAGGGGTCGCGGTCGCACACCAGCTTTCCGAGGGGCGTTGGCTCGAGCGGGTCGCCTTTCCCGCGGCGACCGGCGAGGCCGAGCACGTCGAGCCAGAAGCGAATGGATTTTGCCATGTTCCTCCCGACTCCCAGCTCGTCGGCGAGGTCGGGCCGGTCGAACGCCCCGCCGCCCGCCCGTCCCAGGAGTCGAAGCCCCTTGCTCAGCCAGCCGGTGCGGATCGGAAAGGTTTCATGACCGGCAAACCGCATCGTCACAGCGCCTCTAAGAGCGACGGAAGTGCCCGAAGCTGCGCGGTTGCGTCCTTTATGGCGCACGCCGCCCGCTCGACGTCCTCGTTGGTGTTGAGCACAGAGAACGAAAAGCGCAGGCTCGAGAAGGCTTCGTCCTCGGATAGCCCCATCGCCCGCAGCACGTGCGAGGGCTGAGGCCGGCGGCTCGAGCAAGCAGAACCTTGCGAGCACGCAATTCCCCTGCGGTCGAGCTGCGCGAGTAGCGCCTGCCCGTCCAGGCCGAGAAATCGCAGGTTGCTCGTGTTGCCGACGCGGGGCGCACCTGCCCCGTTCACGGCGGCGCCCACGACCTCGCCAATGACCCGCGCCTCGAACCGGTCGCGGAGGTGCCGCATGCGGGCGATGGCCTCGGGGAGACCGCGCCGGCGCAGCTCGCAGGCCAGCGCCAGACCGACGATGCCGGGCAAGTTCTCGGTGCCGGACCGGACACCGCGCTCCTGTTCGCCACCGAGCAGCAACGGTGTCAGTGAGCGCGGCTCGCGCGCATACAGGACGCCGGTGCCGAGCGGGCCGTGGAGCTTGTGCCCGGAGAAGGTCAGGAAGTCGATGCCCGGGAACGCGGCCAGGTCGATCGGCAGGCGGCCAACTGCCTGTGCGGCATCGACATGCAGCGAGGCACCGCTGCGGTGCGCGATCGCGGCGAGACGCGCGAGGGGTTGGACTACGCCGGTCTCACCGCAGACCCACTGGACAGAAAGGAGCGGTGTGTGTGTGTGTGTGTGTGTAAACACACGCTCGTGAATCGCCGATGGTTTCTTCGACCTGGTCGCAATCGACCAGCCCGTCGCCATCGACCGGCACGAAGCTCACGTCCACACCCGTCCGTGCCAGCGCCTCCGCGGGGCGCAGAATCGAAGCGTGCTCCACGACCGTGGTCACCAGCCGACCGGCAACGCCACCCCGCAGCATCCCGCCCATGACGGTGGCATTGCCCTCGGTGCCACCCGATGTGAACACGATCTGGTGAGTCTCTGCACCCAGGAACGCCGCAACCCGCTCACGGGCCAGCTCGAGCTCGCGCCGCGCCTCACGCCCCCGCCCGTGCGCGGAAGATGGGTTGCCGAATCCCTCGCGCATAGCCGTGTGGACCGCCACACAAACCTCTTCGAGCGGCGGTGCCGACGCATTGTTGTCGAGGTAGACTTCCTTCACGCCTTCGTCATTTCAGTGGACGCGGGAGCCACGAATCGCGAACGAAATCTTATCGAATTCAGAGCAAGGGCGCAAGTCCGAGCTGGGCCAGGACCTCCCTGTGGCCTTCCCCACCCGCCGGCGTAGGCATATGGGAAACGCAGCCGCTTGCGTGCGGCCCTGAATCCACCACCGGTTTGACGTCGACACGACAGCGCCCTCCCGGTCCCGGCGGCGAGGTGGGGAGGCTTTGTGATGCACTTTCCGGGCAGCTTGCCGCCAAACAGGGGGTGGATTCAGGCAGCGCGGTCATTCGTGCGCCGCCGCGCCAATCTCTGGGGGGCTTTCGCCTGGTGACTCCGCGGCCCGAACCTCCGCAACGAGCTCGGCCTCGAGCTCGACCTCGCGCAGGAGCCGGTCGAGGTCGCCCGCGGCAAGGTTCTGGTCCATGCCCCCAAGCTCGACAAGCGCGAGCAGTCGATCGAGCCGCGCGCGCAACCCCACGAGCCGGCTAAACGCGCGCAAGCCACGTTCCGCTTGCGCGCCACCGGCAAGGTGGTGCTCCTCACGGGCCTGCTGGGCGGCGAGGGCGAGACCCAGCGCGCCAACCAGAACGCGGTCGACCATCGCCGCCCAGGTCTCCGACTGGGCGCGCTCCCTGAGGCGCGCGGCGATCGCCATGGCGCTGACGGTAATGCGGCGGATGCCGCGATCTTCGAGCGTGGGCAACACGCAGCGGGCCGCCTGCAGCACTGCCTGCGGGGGCGGCATCCGCGCTGCACGGATCCGGGATCCGGCCCCATCCACGAGGATCGCAAGCGGACGCCGCAGCCGGAGCTCGGCGCGATAGACTCCGTAGAGGAGCAGCATTGCAAAAACGGGCACGAATTTGCACCAGATGATGAGGTCAGTAAGGACTTCGGGCCTCAACCCCTCGATCGCGAGCCGCCACCCTGCCTTGCCAATCGCCACGGCGGCAAGGCTGAGGCCGCCAATGCCCACTCCCGCCGGCCCCAGCGCAGCGGCTTCCCGGATGTGCCGAATTCCGGGCAGTGCCGCTCCCCATGCGAGATACCTGAAGTAGCGTCTGATTCTCGCGCGACCGCCCACGGCGCTGATCCGCGCGACCAGGTGCGCCGCGTCTTCGCGGTCCAGGCGCGCCACGAGCAGGCACGGAAGCAGGTGCAGGCGCCTGAGTCCCTCTTCCCGGTCCAGGTCCGCCTGACCCGTCGCCACGGCAACAGCCTCGAGGATCGCCTCGTTCACCGGCAGCGGGTAGAGCCCCGGGAGGTCGCCGGCGATTCCTTCGAGCACCGTTCGCAATCCTGAGGCGGGTATCGGCGGCTCCAACACCACACAATAGCGTCCTCGACCGAGGCTCGCGAACGGGCGGGAGGTGCACCAGGGGCAGGCCGATAACTGCGGCGGGATGCTCTCTCCACACGACGGGCACGGCCGGCCGCGGATCCCCGAAACCCGCCGGCGTCCCGGCAAGCCGACTCCGCGAGGCGCCGCCGGCGAGCAGCCAATCGCCTCGATCGCGGCCAGCTCCTCCCCCAGCTCCTGCGCCGTCTGGACGCGATCCTCGGGCCGTTTTTCGAGGCACGCGAGCACCAGCTCGTCGAGCCGTTTCGGCAGGTCGGCCCGCAGCGCGCTGGGTGCCTGAGCGGCCTGCGTCCTGTGGCGGTACTGGATTTCCACGGCCCCGCCGGCCAGAAAGGGTGGGCGGCCGGTCAGCATCTCGTAGGCGACAACGCCAAGAGAATACAAGTCTGAACGCGGATCGTAGAAGTCACCGCGAAAGACCTCGGGCGCCATGTATAGAGGAGTGCCGCGCAACGCGTGCTCGCCGGCGTGGATGCGCGTCGATTCCGCGCCCGCGGCCGCTTCGCCGAGACTGAAGGCAAGGCCGAAGTCGGCGAGCTTGGCCGCAGCGTGATCCGCGGTCAGAAGCACGTTTTGCGGCTTGACGTCGCGATGGAGGAGCACACGACCATGCGCGGCCGCCAGCGCGGCGGCGATGTCGCGGAGCCAACCGACCGATTGTTGCAAGGACGGCAACGGTCCGCGCTGCAGCGCCTGCCGGAGACTTCCCCCGGCGAGAAGCTCCATCACGAGACCGATAGATGGCGGGAAGGACACCACTTCGTAGAGCCGCACAATGTTCGGGTGGAGCACCGTTTCGACGAGCGCGATTTCGCGCTGTAGGCGGTGCCGGGATTCGGCGGCTTCGAGGTGGGGATGGAGCAGCTTGATGGCGACATCGTTGCCGGTCTGGCGATCGAACCCGCGGTATACGGTTCCTGTGGCTCCGGCGCCGAGAAGATCGCCGAGCTCGAAGCGGCCGGCGGCGATCGCGTCGATGCGGGTGTCGTTCACGTCCACGAGCTCGCTGTCGCGGTTGGGGAATGAGGCTGCGGCGCGCTGCCCATCGCGGGCGCCGCAAGCTCGCCGAGGAGCAGATCGAGGCGCGCGGCAAGGACGCGATGTTCCTGTTGGTGGAGAGTCGCTCTGGTTCGCCGCAGCGCCAGGGTGCACCGCTCCACGCGGGCAACGACGCTGACGCGCGCCTGAGCGGCCTCGTTGAGGCGATCGAGCGCGCGGTCAATCTCCACACGGCTTTGCTCGAGGTCGGAACGTTCGGAGTCGGGGGCGACCGCGAGTCGCACCTCCAGGCCCTGGGCTTCAAGCAACAGCTCGGCCTGACGTTCCGACACCACCGCCGGCAGCGCTGCGAGCTGCTCGAGCGCCAGCTCCGAAAGCGCCTGCAGAAGCTCATTCAACCGTGCGCGAGCAGCCTGCCGGGGCGGACTGTCCGGAGCCACGAGCAAGGCTGCTTCTACGGCACGCGTGGCCCCGAGCAGCCGGCGCGCGGTGCCGCGGAGATCGGAATCGGCGATGCGGCGATAGCGATCCACGGTGCTTTTCGCCGGTAGCCCCAGAATGGGATTGTCGGATTGCGGAAAGGCTTCGCCGCTGCGGGCGTCATCTTTGACGGCGCGTGTGAACAGCAGGGAGCGAAAGAACAGGGTTGGCACCAGGAAGATCCCGGCCAGCAGGGACAGGAACGTCGTGGGCCCGCTCCTTGGCGGTATGCCCGTCAGTGCGAAGCGCGCGAGGAGCAGGCTCATGGCAATCGCGGCGAGCACGGGGACGGTGAATCCGATCGTCAAGCCGAGGGCGGCGAGCGGCCTTGGAACAGCCCGAATCATGCGCAGAACGAAGCGGAGCGCGAGATCGCCCGCGGCACCGTGCCACCTGATGGCGGCATGGAAACCGCGGCAGGCCAGGAGCGCGCGCAGGCGCTCGGCCGTTTGCCGATCGACGCGCCGCGCGACGACCAGGCGGCCGCGCAATCGCCTCGCCTCGCCCGGCGGCAGCGGGCCGTAAAGGAGCTCGAGCAACGCGACGGCGACACTGCGCCGGCGCGGGTCGAAGGCGGAGAAATCGGCTCGGCCGCCACGGCGCCGCCGCCCCTTCGGACGGCGCGAAGGGTGCATGATGACTGCATAAGGGCCACGTCCCCAACGCTTGATAGCGGCGACCGACGTGCCGCAAGCGATGCAGAGGCCGTCTGGTTCGATCGTCGGTTCATCGCAGGCGGGGCAAGAAGGCGACGCGCCGCCCTGCGCAATCTCGGCGCTTTCTTCGCTCACTGCCGCGATCGCCTCGGCACCGCTCTGAAACCGTCTCGTGGGCTCGGGGTGCAGGAGCCCCGCGAGCAACACTGCGATGGAACGTTCGATCACCGTCGGGTCACTCCAGCCGAGCCGCGCGCACCAGCGCTCGACATCGAGCGGCTCGACGACCGCCGGCGCGGCGATCGCCGCTTCAGCCCGCAGCGGGCGCCGCGCAACCAGCTCAAAGAGGATGGCGCCCGCGGCGAACAGGTCGCTGGCGGCTGACGCGGCGGCACCGTGAAATAGCTCGGGTGCCAGATAGAGCGGCGATCCCACGACCTGGCTGCCAAGCGTAACCGTTGCCAGGTCCGCAACGCGTGCGGACGCAAAACCGCTGACCCGAGCTTGTTCCGCATCGAGGTAGACGTGGCGGGGAGCAAGATCGCGATGAACAACCCCTTCGCCGTGGACGTGGTCGAGAACGTCGAGGAGGTTGCGAATGCAGGCGAGGGCCGAAGCGGTGGAAACTGTGCCCCGTGCGATGAGGCTCGCAAGGGATGGCCCCCTGGCAAGCTCCGTCGCATATCCAACATCGGCCCCGGCTGCAAACGCCTCGTAGCCGGCCAGCACACCGGGATGACGCAGGCGCGCCAGGATCGCAAGCTCGCGCAAGAACCGTCGCCGCAGCACCGCGTCGAGCGCGAGGTGGGGATGGAGGCGGCGCAAGCGAACCTCGGCCATGCGCTCCCGATCGAACGCGCGGTAGCAGGTTCCAAGCCCGTCGCGCTCGAGCAGCTCGCGTACCTCGAAACGCCCCGCGATGACTTCGCGCAGATCAGTTTCCACGAGAGATCCCCACTCGAGATTCCGCCAACCAGCGCGGACCTTCGCTATGGTAACCTGGATCCGCCGCGAAGTCGAGGCGACCGCGCCCCGCTCCCGTGCGTCCCCCCGCGTGCGGGGGAAGGTGCGATGGGGGGTCTTCATGATGCGCTTTACGCGCAGCCAGCGGTGGCAGCGGCGGTGGACTACCCATGCCCGGTGCCGCGGCCGGCGATTGCCCGCCTGGCCGCGGGCCGGTACAATCCCCGCCCGATGGCCCCCAGTGCATCGCGCCTGGCGTAGGCCTACTCATCCCTCCTGTCGGAACCGCACCGCCTTGCTCGAACGTCTCGCCCAAGCCATTGGCGCCGATCCCTGGACCGCCCTTGCGGTCTTCAGTCTCGGCGTACTGCTGTCCGCAGCCCTGATTCGGTTTGGCGTGCAGTCGCGAATGCGAAAGCTACTCCAGTCGATTGACACCCTGACCAGCCAGGCAGAGGCGGCGTCGCGCGGCGCGGAAGAAGAGCGCATGCGGTCCGCCGAGCGAATCAGTGAACGCACCGCCCGGATCAGCACGCTAGAGGCCGCGGTGACGGCGCTGTCGGATCGCCTTCGCTCCGAGTGCGAGGCGCGCGCCGCGGCACTCGAGCGCTGTCGCCAACTCCCCGAGCTTGAGGCCCTGGTCCGCACGCGGGCCGAGCAGCTCGAAGCGCTACATGCGGAAACCGGAGAGCTCCGAGCAGCGGTCGCGAAAAGCACCGCCGAGCTCACTGCCGAGCGCAACGCGGCCGCGGAAAAACTCGTGCTCCTCCAGGAGGCGCGCGCCCGGCTCACCGACACGTTCAAGTCGCTGGCCTCCGACGCGCTTCAGCAACACGCCGGGACTTTCCTCGACCTCGCGCGCGCGGTCCTGGACAAGCAGCAGCTCGCCGCGACCGCCGAGCTCGAAATGCGCCGCCGATCCCTGGACGGCCTGATGGCCCCGCTGCGCGCGACGCCCCAAAAAGTCGACGCCAAGATTGCCGCGGTCGAGCAGACCCGCCGGGAGGCCTACGGCGGGCTCATCCAGGAGCTGCGGCAGGTAGGTGAAACCCAGGAGCGACTGCGGGCGGAAACATCGAACCTGGCGGCGGCGTTGCGCACCCCGCAGATCCGCGGTCGCTGGGGAGAAATGCAACTGCGCCGCGTCGTCGAGCTCGCGGGTCTGGTCGAGCACTGCGACTTCGTCACCCAACCGACGATCACCACCGCCGACCGGACGATTCGCCCGGACCTTGTCGTGCGTCTGCCGGGTGAGCGCTGCGTGGTTGTGGATGCAAAGGCGCCCCTGCAAGCCTACCTGGAAGCGCACGAGACGCGGGACGACGCCGTCCGCGCGGGCCGGCTCGCCGACCACGCGCGCCAGCTTCGCACCCATCTGCACGCGCTTGGCAGCAAGGCCTACTGGCGTTCCCTCCGCCATACCCCGGAGTTCGTCGTCATGTTCCTGCCGGGAGAGAGCTTCTTCGCCGCCGCCCTCGAGCAGGACCCGGGCCTGATCGAGCTTGGAGTCAACGACCACGTCCTCATCGCAACGCCGACGACGCTCATCGCCTTGCTGCGCGCGGTGGCGTACGCATGGCGCCAGGAGCGCACGCAGGAAAACGCGAGCGCCATCTGCCTCCTCGGAAAAGAGCTCCACGAACGTGTCCGCGCGCTCACGGAGCACTTCACGGCGCTGCGAAAAGGCCTGGAATCCGCCGCGGATGCGTACAACGCGGCCGTCGGCTCGCTCGAGCATCGCGTGCTTCCGGCGGCCCGGCGGCTTCACGACTTCGGAGCTGGCGCCGGTGGCGATATCCCCATTCTCCAAAGCTACGACCGCCATCTCAGATCTTTGGGCGACAGCCGAGCACTCCCATCGCCTGCCTCCGCGGGAGACTTGATTCCATGACAGGCGCGCGGCTAGCCGATAGCCTCATCTTCCGGCGGACCGACAGGCATCCGCCGGCACCGCGTTCCCAGACACCAGGAAAGTCGACGTGAGAAGCCCGCACCGCCGTTATCCGCTGATCGCCATTGCTGTTGCCATCGCCGCTGCTGGAAGCTACGTCGCATTCTGGCCCGTGCCGATCGACCCGGTGGCCTGGTCACCGCCCCCGGCGCCATCATGGACCGGCGCGCTCGCGCCGCACCGCGGGTTTGCGGGTCTCGCGCGCCTGTGCGAGGCGCGGTGCCCGGGGTCCGAGGACGTCGCGGTTACCGCGGCGGGCGACCTGTTCGCGGGCACCGCCGACGGCCGCATCGTCCGCGTTGACTCCCGCGCCCGAGGCGGCGGCGGCGAAGGGGGCGAGCGCACGATCGCGCGGACGGGCGGACGTCCCCTCGGACTCGCCCTGGACCCGACGGGTGCTCTCCTGGTAGCCGACGCCTACCGCGGTCTCTTGCGCATTCTCCCGGACACCGGCGAGCTGACTGTGCTGGCCACCGCGGCCGACGGCCAGAAATTCGGATTTACGGATGACCTGGACATCGCCCGGGACGGCACCGTCTACTTTTCCGACGCGTCCTTCAAGTACCACCAAAAGGAGTACGAGCTCGACATTCTCGAAAGCCGAGCAAACGGCAGACTGCTGTCGTACGACCCTCGCGATCGAGTCCTGCGCGTCGTGGAACGTTCGCTGTACTTTGCGAACGGTGTCGCGCTCGGTCCCGGCGATACCTTTGTGCTGGTTGCCGAGACGACCCGCTACCGCCTGCTGCGTCGCTGGCTGAAAGGAGCCCGCGCCGGCGAGCTGGAAGTGTTTGCCGATAACCTCCCGGGCTTTCCGGACGGCGTCTCGTTCAACGGTCGCGACGGCTTTTGGGTGGCGTTATTCACCCGCCGCAACGCCACTCTGGACGCGCTTCTACCACATCCCGCCCTGCGCAAGGTGTTGCTTCGCCTGCCCGCGGCTCTTACTCCCGAACCGGATCACTACGGGCTCGCGCTGAAATTGGACCTGGACGGACGCACCGTGACCAGCCTGCACGCCGCGACGTCGAGCGCCTATGCACCCATCACCAACGCGGTCGAGCACGGCGACTTCCTGTACCTGGCGAGCCTGCACGATCACGGCATCGCGCGCATGCCCTTGCCCGCGGACCTGCGCGCCGCGGCGGGTGGCCCTCTCCGTCCCGCCCCCCGCCCGCGGTGAGAGGTGCGGTGGGGGGTCTTCACGATGCGCAATCCGCGCCGCTTGCCGCCCACCCCGTTCCGCACTAAGAAGGGCCGCCATGACCATCTCCCCACGCTCTGATCTGTCGCGGGTGCTTTCCCCCCGTTCGGTTGCTGTCATTGGCGCCTCGAATCGGACCGACTCGCTCGGCCGCGCCATTTTTGCGAACATTCTCCTCGGCGGCTATCGCGGTATCGTCTACCCGGTAAATCCACAGTCGCGGAGCATCATGGGAGTGCGCGCGTATCGCACGATCGCCCACGTGCCCGACGAGGTGGACGTGGCCGTAATCATCGTGCCGGCCGACCAGGTGGCTCCCGTGCTGGAAGCTTGCGGTCGCAAGGAAGTCAGCGGGGCAATCATCATCAGCGCCGGATTCAAGGAGATCGGCGCCGAGGGCGCGGAGCGCGAGCGAAAAGTCCGCGAGCTGGCGAAGGAGTGGCAGATTTCGGTCATTGGCCCCAACTGCCTGGGCGTGATCAACACCAGCGCGGAGGTTTCGCTCAACGCGACTTTCGCCCGCATTCCGGCGCGACCGGGCCGCATCGCGTTCATCAGTCAGAGCGGCGCGGTGGGCGCCGCCGCGCTCGAGCACGCACACGCGGAGAACATCGGCCTCTCCAAGTTCATCTCCATCGGGAACAAGGCGCTGGTCAACGAAAACCACCTGCTCGACGCCCTCGCTGAAGACCCCGACACCGACGTGATCCTGCTGTACCTCGAGGACCTCGAGGACCCCCGCACCTTCGTGGAGCTGGCGCGGACGATCGCGGAAAAGAAGCCGATACTCGCGATCAAGTCGGGCCGGACGCGCGCGGGGGCCGAGGCCGCGGCCTCGCATACCGGCGCGCTGGCGCGATCCGATGAGGCGTATCAGTCCATCTTCGAGCAGTGTGGCGTGCTCCGAGTGGATTCGATCAAGGAGCTATTCGAGTATGCCGTCGCCTTCGCGACTCAGCCGCTGCCGCACGGAAATCGCGTCGCCATCGTTACCAACGCGGGTGGGCCGGGGATCATGGCGACGGACGCGGCGATTCGGCGTGGGCTGGATCTCGCGACGCTCGGGGCGGAGACCCGGACAAGGCTGCGCGCCGTGTTGCCCCCCACGGCCAGCGTGCGCAATCCCGTCGACCTCGTCGGCGACGCCGACGCGGACCGGTACCGAGCGGCGCTGCATTGCGTTCTGCGGGACGAGGCCGTCGATGGCCTGATCGTGATCACGACGCCTCAAATGTTGACGAGCCTGGAGCGCATCGCGGTCGCAGTTGCCGGTGAAGTTGGGGCGGCGCCGCGGCGGATCCCCTGCTTCGCCTGCTTCATGGCGCTCGACGACGTCGGAGACTCCCTGGACGTGCTCGACCAGCATGCGATCGCCCGGTATCCGTTTCCCGAGGACGCGTCGAGGGCATTCGCGGCGCTTGCCCGCTACGCCGCGTGGCGGCATCGGCCGCGCACGGAGGTTGCCGTTTTCGCCGACGTCGATCGGGAAAAAGCGATGACCGTAATCGCCGCCGCCCGCGCCGCGGGGCGCCGATTCCTTCCCGAGCCGGAAGCGCACGCCGTCGTAGCCGCCTATGGACTGCCGCTCGCCCCCGGCATTCTGGCGTGCTCGGAAGAAGACGCTGTGCGGGCGGCCCGGGAGGTCGGTTACCCCGTCGTGGCCAAGATTGTGTCCCCCGACATCGTGCACAAGGTGGACGTCGGCGGTGTGCGGCTGGGAATCGCGGACGATGAAGGGATGCGCCTGGCCTGGAAGCAACTGCTGAGCGACGTGCGCGCCGCGGCGCCGCATGCCGCTCTGGTCGGCGCCTTCGTGCAGCGGCAGGTCGGCGGTGGAATCGAGACGATTATCGGACTGCGCAGAGATCCTCACTTTGGACCGATCTTGATGTTTGGCCTTGGCGGCATCTGGGTGGAAACGCTGCGCGACGTCACTTTTCGCCTGGCGCCCGTGCGCCGCTACGGCGCGGAACGTATGGTGGCGGGCATCCGTGCCGCCAACCTGCTTGCAGGTGTGCGCGGCGCGCCGCCCGCGGACCGCGCTGCCATCGCGACGTGTCTGCAGCGCCTGTCACAGCTCGCCATCGAGCTACCGGAGGTGACCGAGCTGGACATCAACCCACTGATCGTCGGTCCGGTCGGCTCCGGCGCCACGGTCGTGGACGCCCGCATTCTGCTCTGATCGCGCGCGAGGAGAAACACCATGAGCTATCGTCGACTCGGCCGCACGGGCCTCGAAGTCTCCAGCCTCTGCCTCGGAACAATGACTTTCGGCCAGGCGGATGAAACGTCATTCATGTACCAGGTCGGCTGCGACGAGCGCACGGCATTTGCCATCATGGA
>JACPHN010000210.1 GCA_016188575.1 Candidatus Schekmanbacteria bacterium | reverse complement strand
TGACCGATATCCCCGGCCGTCGGTTCACGGATCAAGCCACCACAGGCCTACTTGCTCCCGGCCATACCCACCCAACTGCCACGCCCCGTCTGGCCTACTTTTCGCCGGCACACCCCGGTCGTTTTTCGCCAGCGTTGAAGATCGCGTCCAGAATAGACGTCTTTCCAGAGGCATTTATCCCGAATAGAACGGTGACCCGGGGATGAAGCTTCAGGGTGAGATCGCGGATGCCTCTGAAGTTCTGAATTCTCACCGAATGCAGGGGAGCTATGGTTCTGGTCATGACTCCTCACTCTCCTCGTTCTCGTCCTCGTCCCGGAAAAGTGGGCGTCGGCCGAATGTGCTTTACACCTGAGGCCGCCACGCAGGGGCGCGATTTATCGCGCCCGGTCGTCGTGGCCGGTAATCCGGGCGGATCATTCTCGGCCCGATGATCCCCAGCCCGGCAATGGGGCGCGATGAATCGCGCCCCTCCGCGCCGAACCTGCGGCGTGAAGAAGTGTAAAGGACGAAACCGGACATTCGGCCGACGCCGAAAAGTGAAGCCTCTTTCGAGGGTGAGCTTATTGCGCAATTTTGGGGCGAGGGCCACTACGCCGCCGCATTGCCGCAGCACTGATTTCATCAACGCTGCGCTCGTCCCATAGCTGCCGTTGCCACGCGGTGTAATCAAACGGTTCTCTCTGGATAAGACTCACGAACCGCTCTGCTTCTACAGTTCCAAGCGCATCGACGAGCGCCCGCAATCCCATGTGCCTGATTTCTGTATCCGTCATCATTGGCTTGTATCCTTAACAAATCCTATCGGATCGATGCCTGTGATCTCCTCGTTGCCTTGAAGACGCTTTATGATGATATCGTACGTGGTGATGAAATATTGACAGCCTGCGGCAATCGCGCACGATACATGCAACGCGTCCTTAGCACGTAAGCCGGATTTTTGGAGAACACGAGCAGTTTGCAGAACATGACCAGACTCCTCCACATCCATCTTCGCGATCTGGCGCCATTCCATTATAGTACTTCTTCGTTCCTCAAATGGATTGGCCTCATTCTCAAAATCGAGAATGTACGACCACACCAGCTCCAGGTCACCTCTGCGTACCGAATCCTGAACATAAAGCTTTGCCTCCGCCTCGAGGCGGATCCGGATCTGGCTCTGATCGTCAAAGGGTCTATTGTAGCAGCAGTTGTCGAGATAAATCCTCATGGGTCTTCCGTCCATTCAATCCTATGAGAATACTGACCTTGATACGAGCCGATGAAGGAGAGCCGCGATTACGACATAAAATACCGCTGATCCATAATAAGCGTCCGATGGCCCTCCAGCAAGCGATCTGGGACAGCTAGCGACCCGGCAGCGAGCTGCCCGCGGGGAAGAGGCGCCTCCAGTTTCCCGATCCAGGTATCGAAGCGGGGGCAGGTCGCACGCAGCCCCTCCGTCTGTCCCTCAACGACCACATAGAGCCGGATCATGGTCGCCCCCCGATGACGTTCTTTTCGTAGACCTCGGAGAGCGCGTAATCCTCAAGCCAGCTCGCGAGCCGCTCGGAGCTGAGCCGCTTGAGGTGGGTTGCGCTGTCGTGCCGCTCGGCCACCACCACCTGCTCGGGCTCGAAGTGATCGAGCACCACGGGAGACTGAGTGGACACGATCACCTGGCGCCGGGTCGAGACGCTGGAAATCAGTCCGCAGAGGATCTCCAATGCAGCGGGATGCAGTCCCAGCTCCGGTTCGTCGATACACGACACGATCGGCATGCCCCCCTCGGGCTGGCCCAGGGCCGCAATCAGGGCAAGCGCCCTCAACGTCCCATCGGACAGATGCGCGGGACCGAACGACACGCCCCGATCGTCTACCCACTCGAGGCCCGTGCCAAGGCGGTCTCTTTTGGGGGTGAGCGCCGAGATGAAGGGTGCCACCCGCCGGATGCTCCCCTCGATACGCCGCCAGGCGGCTTTGTCGGCGCTGACCTCCGAGCTTCGCAGCCCCTCGAGGAAGGTCGCGAGGTTGCTGCCATCCGATCGGAGCTGGTCTCCGCTGGTGTCGGCAAAATCTCTCGTGCGCAACGGAGAACGTCGAGACGTGTCGTGAAAGTGGTAGAAGTTGATCTGCCGCAGGAGCCACTGCACGGTTTTGGCGGTCTTGTCGGATTCGGCACAGGATCCCAGCTTGGATTCCTGGTGACCGGCCCCCATTTCAGACCAGCGCCACGCGTCCTCGGGTCCGCTGCGGAATCCCGTCTTTTCCGTGAGAAAAATCAGGCTTTCGTTCGCGCCATAGCCAAGTCGTGCCGCGTAAGCATTTTCGCCGCCGTCGGACGTGAGCTCGAGCTCCAGATCGATGGCCGCGGTTTGCTGGGGGCCGTAGTGCAGGAGGTACGTGGCACCTCCGCGCTCGCCGACAAAGAGCTGCAGCGACTCGAATGCGAGCATTCGGACCATCTCGAGCGCCCATAGCAGGTTCGATTTTCCGGCGCCGTTGGGGCCAATCAGGACCGTGACGGGGGTCAGCTCCAGGGACACATCGCGCAAGGAGCGAAATCCGGCGACGCGTATGCGATTGAGTTTGGGGGTGGTCATGACGCCTCACCTTCCTCGTTCTCGTCCTCATCCCGGATTGCCGCAGCCCGCTTCGCCCTGGCCGCCCGGGTGTTCGGTGGCGGAAAGCGCTTGCGCCAGTCTTCGATCTGCTCCCGGCTCGGCCCCTCCGGACCGACCAGGGCCTGCAGCTCAGCTTTGAGTCGGATGGCCGCAGCCGCGTCTTCCCGCGCAACATCCGGCAACAACCGCCAGGCGCTGTCCAGGAGGCCCACGCGATCCGCAAGGGGGACGCCGCTGTCCTCGAGATCTTCGTCGATGGCCAGAATGGCCTTTAGGCGCTGGAGCGGGGTCCAGCCGGCCCACCCGTAGAGGGTCTCGGCCCCGGAGCGACCCGGCACTTCGGTGAAGGCGATGAAGCGTTCTTTGGGGACGTCCAGCTTGCCACGGAGCTGCCAGTATTCGTTGCGAAGGAAATCGGTCGACTTGCCCCTGCTGCCCTGGCTGTATTCGGGCGGCACCGGGATTTCGCCGACCTGTTCACCTGCATCTTCACGGCGCTGGAGCGCCCAGGTTTCTTCCCAGGCGGCGCGCTTGGTGAGGCCCGATTCCGTGTAGAGATGAAAACGCTGCTCAGGAACTGAGAACGCCGCGATGATCTCCGCGATTAGTCCGCCGAGATCAACGTCTTGCCGCTGCTGGTAGATGCCAGCGACCTCGAGCAGGCGGGCATCGTCCTGAATGGCCCCAATGAGGTGAGACTGAGTCAGCGGTCTGCCCTTCCCGCGGAGGAAGGCCTCAACCCGAGCCGCAAGCCACTCAAATGCTGCGGCGCTCACGTCATCGAGCCACGAAGACGGCTCCCACTTCCGCTTGTACTCGGGAGACTCGAGCAGGCCAAGACTGGGATCGGCCTCGATAAGTGCAAGTCTTCGCTCGAACCGGTTTCGCACAATTTGCGTGTAGGTCGTCGGCACCTGAATAGTGGCCGAGACCCCCATTGCCTCAAACCAGTATCTGGTTGCGTTCCCGCTCTGGGCGGCAAGCGCCAATCGGATTGCAAATGGACGATGCTCGGAGGCAATAGGTTCTATCTCATCGACAGGTACTAACTCATCCTGAGAAGCGAGGCCGAACGCAGAATATACGGTCCAGTCCAATTCCTCCTGGAAGGCAATCATCGCGTTGTGAATGGCGCGCCGCCGCCTGTCTGCATCCTTGAGCGTCGCCTCGAGGGAACCCTCATCCCATTGAGCGTCGAGCACGCATGCAGGCGCGAGAGCGCCATGCTGCTGAGAAAGGGAATCGAGACGCAGGGCAAGCTCAATCATGCGTTCACGTTGAGACAAGACCACAGGCGCGGATCCCATCTTTGTGGAGTCAAACTCCAATCGACGTGACCATACCTCGGATTGTAGCTTCTTTCCCGTGCTCTCTCCTCCCTTTACATGAAAAATCTGACGCATCCAGAATCCCAGCGTCGACGAATTCAGCAGCCCCAGCAGCGCGAGGTGATCCTCCTCCGTCGATCCAGCCGGCAGCTTGATAACCGGTGCGCTACGGTTGAAGACCTTCCCGCCCCTATCGAGTACGAAGTGGTTGTGGGTCGCCACGAAGGCGAAGGCTATGGAGAGGGGGGTGCGGAAGCGGTTAGGAAAGAACATGGAATACTCGAACCAGTCAAGGCCATGCTCTAATTGCGACTTTCCATACGCTACTCGGCCCGCGAGCCGACATCGCCACGGCCAAAGAGCTCTCATCACTGCTTTACCAGCTTCCCCAGATGCCGCTGCAAGGCTTACAGGGTCATAAGGCCATATTGCATCTGTTGGATTACTTATTGCCCAATCACGAACAACGTCCCCTTCGACCAGCGGGCGAATCTGTTCCTCTCGAATGCCGAGGCGGAGCGCAGGTGCCCTTCCAATCAGATAAACGCCATCCTCCCGAGTTACGGCACCTGTTCCAATCTCGACAAGCGCTCCCAACGCTTGGCTGGCCCGCCCTTGAAGCAGTTCCTTCAGCTCGGCTGCGCCACCTCCACCCAGACTCCACGGATGCTTGCCGAGTGTTTCACGCGGAAGATCCGCAACACTCACGTACTCATTCTCGAATCCGACTGTGTTCCACCCTTGCACGATACTGGACCAGACGCGGCCTTTGGCGGGGTCGTCTGGGGTGCCGCTTTCGCCGCGTTTGCCCATGACGGCGCGGACCTGATTAGCCGTCGCCTCCCGATTCCTCCCAAAAATCAACACCGTCGGCGTTCCATGAAACGGGATGTATGCCTGAGACGTATCCACCACCAGCGTCAGGTCCAACCCGGCCAACACCTTCTCAATAAGCGGCTTCCCGAACTCCCGCTTCATAAAGTTGTTGCTGGTAATGATACCGACGTAGCCAGACTTTTCAGCAAGTTGGAAACAACGCTCGGTAAACGGTGAAGCTAGCGAATACTCCCGATAAGCAGACACATACCGTGGCCCCTTACCCAGCTTCTCTCGATGGTAATCCTTGCGCGCCGAATCCTTTTCTGTGATGTACGGCGGATTCGCCACCACCGCGTGAAACTTCGTCGCAAAGACTTTCTTGAGCGCCGCCCGTACATCCGACCGGGTCAGCACCGCCCGAAGCTTCTCCTCGACCTTCATGAAGAGGTCGCCCTGCACCGGTCGCTTCGCCTCATCGCGCTCCACCTGCTCGAGCCCATCCGCCCAATAGACCTGGGGATGGAACTGAGCGGCTCCCGCCAGGGTGCTCACCCCCGCCAGCTCCGCCGCCGTCATCACCAGTCGGGTGCGCGCCAAGGCGCAGGCGTAGTCATTGAGGTCGATGCCTACCACCCGATCAATGGTGTGCAAGACCACCTGCCTTTGCGACCAGTCTTGATGCAGCTCGGCGGTGGCCGCCACCAGGCGTTTCAGCCCATCGATCAGAAAATGGCCGGAGCCACAGGCCGGATCGAGGAGCCGCACCTTATCGGCTCCAAAGGTCTCAATGGCCGGAGTGAGGGTCCGATCGAGGATGAAGGCGCGCACGAAGTCGGGCGTCTGGCAGAGGGCGAACCGGTCTTTCACCTTTCACCTTTCACCACCGGGTCGAGCTCCTGGTACAGGTCGCCCATCAGCTCGCCCTCGAAGCGCTCCTCCGCGAAGCTCCACTGAGCGCTGGTGTCCGCATCCTTGTGCCGCCAGAACGCAATCAGGGCTCGAGACAGTTCATCGGAAGGCGCCGCGATCTCCGCCGGCTGCACGCTGAACAACTCCGGCAGGCCGCCGTTCTTGCTGGCGAGGTCACGGTAGATCCATCGCAGGAAGGCGGTCTCGCCGAGGTTGGGGGCCAGTCGCTCGAAGAGCTGCTGGGCCTCCGCGTCGAGCAGGCGTCCAGGGGAAAGCAGGCCCCGGTCCTCGAGCACCCGCACATACACCGACTTGAGCACCCACAGGACGGCGGCCCGACGCGACAAGAGGTCCGTCCAGACATCGAAGTCCTCAGCCACGTGCTCGTCGGCGTAGACCTGCCGCGCTTTTTCCCGGATCGAGCTGCTGCCTGGGGCCTGGCCGCGCATCTTCGGCCGCAGGTCGGCGGCGATCCGGGCGACCTGCTCGCGGAGGGCGGTGGTGAGTCGGGCGCGGTCGGTTGGTTTCATCTTGCATCAGGCCGGCAACGGGTTGAGTAAAGGCAGCGTCGCGCCCTCGAGGTGCCAGATGGCATGATCCTCATTGAAGCGCGGCTGACGGTTATGAATAACGCCCGGAACGACCAGAACCCAGAACCCCCGGCTTCCCGAGAGGGTCTCGTCGTAAAAACGGCGCGGGAGATCCAGCGCCTCGCACAGCCCGAGGAGCGCCGTGTCCCCCAGGACCATGACCTGGCCGGGCCGACCGTGCTCCTCGAGCAGTCGAAAGAGCGTGGTCTCGGCGGCTTCGGTCAGGGCATCCCGCTGCGCGACGAAGCGCTCGGCACGCTCGAGCGAGGGCAGAATGGCGCCATGCTCGGTGAAGAATTCATCCTCGAACGACACCCAGGTGGCGCCGAGCACCGCGGCCACCGAACGCCCGATCTCGGGATGCCGCTCCGGAGGCGTGACCAGCATTCGAAAGCCCCGCGACCGCGCCGAATCCCTCAGCATGTCGCGCACCACCTCCTCGGGGCTGCGATCCGCGCCGTGCGGCTTGGGAACCTCGTCAGACGGAAGCGCGGGGGTGGCCAGGATCGAGCCGGTACGCCCCGGCAGCACGACCTGCCCCTGAACCCGGCAGTCGAGCTCGCGGAGGAGAAGCAGCAGGTGATCCGGTTCCGGAAACGAGGTATTGGGTCCAAACACCCGGCGGACACGACGCTCCAGCTCGTCCAGGGGCAGCGGATCCCGCGCCTGGTCGAGCACGAACCCGAGGCTCTGCCTTGGCTCGAGCGGCCCGATGAACAGGTGCCCGGTCTCGGCGATCTGGACGTCATCGCAGAGGTGGACACCGAGCGCAAGCGGATCGCCGCGGTAGTGGGGCAGCAGCCCCGCCAGGGTCCGCCGGGCCGAATCCGGCTCCACCGGAGGCCACTGTCCGGCCACCCTGACCACCTCCGCCGCGAACGCCTTGAGGGTCTCCCGGTCAAAGAGCGGCTGGGCGACCAATGGCTGCTCCGCGCCGTCCACTTCGAGCAGGCTGGCTCGTCCCGAAGACACGCGTATCAGCAGACGCGCGATGCCGACCCCGGTAATGACCCCTGCCGGCCACTCCGATTCGAAGCGCTGACCGAGCTCGCCAAGCCGCACGATGTCGCCAAAGCCGCCGAGCACAATCTCGAGGGCCTCGATTGCCTCCGCCAGAACCGAAAGGTCGAGCCGCTCCATTCCCTTGGAGACGTCGCAACTGATCTGAGACTGGCTTCTCCCCAGATCCTCCCCAATATCTCCCTGCGGTTCCGGATCGCCCATGAGCCCCACGGTCCGCTCGATCGCGATCCGCTGGCCGTCACTGAGGGGGCGTGAAGCCATCTCCCACAGGCGGTCAAGCGTGTGCGGACCGTCATCAGCGCCTGGGCTGTGCGCGCGGAACCGGTGCAGGGCTTCGACTGCTTCGGCCAGCTTTTTCCGCCCAATCCCCGGCAGCTTGAGCATTTCCTCACGGGTCAGGGATGCCACTGCTCCGACAGTGGGCAACCTGGCCTGGGCCAGCGCGGACCGGAGCGCCTCACTCAGCGGCAGCTTCTGCACCGGCTCAGCATTGTCGCGCAGCTCGGGGACCAGGGGTGGCTCGACGAGCGTCGAGGACGTCGTCGGCGCCAGCCCCTGATTGATCAGCACCTCCCGAAAGGCGATGACATCGTTGGCCGTTTTCGTCCCAATGGCGTGGATGGCGCGAATGCTCGCCGGAGTGCTCGCCAGGAGATCCCCCACCGTATGTACCTGGCTCCGAACGAGGGCATTCAGGGCGCGTCCGGAGAGACCCGAGAGCCTCAGTGGCGTCGTGCCGTCCAGTTGGGGCGGTGTCGTCACGGGTACCGGCTGCGGGTGATCCTCTCCCAGCGCTACCAGCAATGCCTCTCGCATGGCGCGGGCGGACGGGAAGCGCTTCTCCAAGACTGGATCGAGCGCCTTACGGAAAAATGCCGCGAGTCCCGAAGGCTCGATGTCCTCTTCCCGAACGGACGGCGCCTGGCCGGGTTCCGGCACCCGCCCCTCGAAGGCGTGCCGACCGGCATACAGCTCGAACAGACACAGCGCAGCAGCGTAGCGGTCGGTGCCATGGGTCCACCGTGCGCTGGTGGGATCCCGGTACAGCGCGGTGCCGCCGTAGGGCGCATCCTCAGCCATGGCCGCCAGGCTGAAGTCGATGATGGTCAGGCGACCGTCATTCACCAGGAGATTGTCGGGCTTGAGATCCTTGTGGGTGACGGACTGCTGCTCGAGGTACTCGAGACCGGCCAGCAGGTCTTCCGCCAGGCGACGCTGCGACGCCGGATCGAGCTTTCGTCCTGCCCCGGCGGCCGCGCCGGTCAGCCACTGTCGCAGGGTTTCGCCGCCCACCCGCTCCATCACGAGCGTGAGGCGCCCCTCCACCATCTTCGACAGGTCTATCACCCGCACGATGTTGGTATGATCCAGGGTGGACAGAACTTGATATTCGCCCCGCAGAGCCTCCTCCGCCGCATCGGCGGCTCGAGCGATCTTCAAGGCTCGCGTCCTGCCGCTGACCAGGTGCTTGGCGGCATAGACAACCGACATGCCGCCCTGCCCAAGCCTCGAGGCGATCTCATAGTCAGTGCCCACCCGGGCGCCTGGCTGAAGATTGTCGGCATCAATGGGCGTCCGTCGATCGACCACAATTCCCGGAAGCGTCCTCACCTCCGGTTCGCGTGCCATGCGGACGACAGAGATGGCTTCTCCGAGGGTCGGATATCGGGCCGTCGGTCGCAGCTCGACCATCCGCGTGACGGCTTCATCCAGGCTCAGTGGAATCCGCTGGGACATGTCCCGCACCCGCCGCATCAGTCGGCGGGCGGCCATGAGCTGCCGGGTGCTGTCAAAGAGCGGTTTTCCCGTCAGCAGTAAGGCAAGAATCGCTCCGAGGCTGAACTGGTCGGACGCGGGCTCCGCGCTGCTGAACGAAGTCACGACCTCGGGGGCAGCATAAACCAGGCGATCATCGGCCACGGTGGTGAGGGAAAAAGTGGTGTCCGAGGTAAGTTGCTTTGCCAGGTCGAAGCCCGTCACGCGAATCTGCTGGGGGATCTGCTTGTCCTCCACGAGGACAACTTCCGGCCGGAGG
>JACPHN010000216.1 GCA_016188575.1 Candidatus Schekmanbacteria bacterium | reverse complement strand
GTGCTGACCACGATCCACAACTACTTCCTCCGCCGTTCGGACGGAACCACTGCTGCCGAGAGATTTTTTGGGTCGAGGCCCCGCGACCTCTTTGACTGGCTGCTGGACGGCCTCGAAGTTCCCGCCCGACCGGCGCGGGCACGTTCATGCGCCTATTGGCACGCCGCATGACCTTTGCCGTGGCCCAAACGATGAACGAGGCCGAATTCCACTTTATGAAATGCGCCTTACGCCAGAGCGAAGACAAATTGCCTGTGAAATATATGATTCACGAGGTATTGATTTCTTTTTAATTCATTATATGGAGGCACAAACAACAGCGCACAATGACGATGCACTTTGGAATGGCGCAAATTTGATTGTTGAATTTTTAAATGAATCTGAAAGACAAGAAGAAGCGATCCGTGTTACTGAAGAACTCAAGAAACGAAAAGAACAAGTTACGGAAATTATAGCTGAGTATTCTACGATAGGTTCCGAGTCAATTACTGAAACACTAGAAAATATCAGGCTCGCCGGGGAAAGATTTTGGGTAGACTACCTTTCACTAGATGTGTGGCGAAAAATAGATGAATCATCTCGCCGAGAATTAGTAGATGCCTTTGTTACTGAAATAATGTTGAAAAAGGGAGTATTGAGAGGATGGAGTCAAGTTGTCTTTTCTTTGTGCAAAGTTCTAGAGAGAGAAACTGCTGACATTTTGTTTACGAAATGGATCGAACTAATTCAACAAGCCGTTTTCAGCATACCATCGGATGCGTCAAAAAACGTATTGAAGCGAATAAAGACAAGAGAAATCACCTTCGGCACATTAAAATCGTGTTCCGAACCACCAGTCCATCCGCCTACTTTAGGGCAATTGGTTTTTGTCTCAAAATTCTGGTCGGATGACATTATGAATCAATGTACAGATTTATTTGTCACAATAAACGAAAAAGCTGAACCGTTTTGCAAAAATTACGCACTGAAAGTTCAAGAACTATCTCAATTTCTTGAAGACAAGCATCCTTATAATGAAGAAAGTCCTTCGTTTGTGGATTTAAGAAACGCATCTGCTCATCCTGGTCATGAAGATGATTTTACATGGAGTGAGCATATCCCCTGGCTTAAAGAATCTCTAGGAAAGCCTCCTAAAGAGGTGCTTAGATTAGTGGTAGAGCTTAAACGAAAATGAAGCAAGTTTGCATAACAATCACATGCACTCGGACAGCAAAAAGCGCCGCTCGTTACTCGCTCTGCTTTTTGCTGCCGGTGATGTGAGGCGTTCTTCCGACGCTGCGCGTCGGAAGAACGGGGCGCCGGGCAAGGCCCGGCGCCCCGTTGGAAGGAACTATGAAAGAGATATTTGAAGAAGACTATTCCGATCGATTCACATATAGGCTTGAGGTTTCGATAGACTATCCATATCCGTTTGAAACGACCCCCAAGCAAGGAGTGATTCAACTCTCACAGAAGGATTAACTTGGTGAGTTTCAATGGGAACGTTCTCTCTCTTGGCCGGACTTTTGGGAAGCTATATCAGATAGAATTGAATATGCCCATAATGGACAGTCTGGATTTGATGGCTGGTCAGATGCTCAATCCACAATGGGGTATGAAGATAAAGTGGGGAGTATAGGAGTCGAGATTAATGTCCGAATTCCATACAAACACAAGTTTGAGGACGAACAGAATTTGGCAGAGGTTTGTTTGGTCTTGATATTCAACAAGAAGACAGGCGCACTATTAGACTGGCACGTATGAATCGTCAAAAAGAACTGCCTTCCAACAAGGCCATGCACACGGACGGGAATTCCGCTACGCTCCATTCCCGCCGGTGATGGCCAGCGTTAGCGGCACGGAGGTCATGGCGTCACCATTTGTGGCGTGATCTATGAAGCGACGAAACGTGATCTTTGGAAGCTGTACGAAGTAACAGGGGAGTCGTACGGTAGTGAAAGCCTCGACGGACAACTATCAGGCTGACCATTGGAAGTTGCGCGGCGGTCCAGCGGGGCTCCACGTATTCAACCGCACCACCGGCTTGCATGTCCTCATCGAGGAGATCCCTGTTCCTGCCTCGCTCCATTCGCGCGCGCCGCGGCAGGTATCCATCGCGCTCACGAACCGCTGCGATCTGGCGTGCGCTCACTGCTACGCCCCGAAGTCCCGCGACGAGCTTCGGTTCGACGTCGTTACGCGTTGGTTGGCGGAGTTCGATTCCCATGGCGCTCTCGGCGTCGGCTTCGGAGGCGGTGAACCCACGCTCTACCCAGATTTCGTGAGGCTCTGTCAGCACGCGGCGCGCGAGACCAGGCTCTCCGTGTCGTTCACGACCCACGGCCACCACATCGATGGCGTTCTCGCCGAGGGCCTTCGAGGCAGCGTCCACTTCGTCCGCGTGAGCATGGATGGTGTCGGTGCAACCTACGAGTCAATCCGCCGGCGCTCCTTCCCCGAGCTGCTCGCTCGCCTGAAGCACGTCCGATCCATCTCCCGCTTCGGCGTCAACGTCGTGATCAACGAGCGCACGCTGCCCGACCTCGATGAGGCCGCCGTCGTTGCTGCGGATGCTGGGGCCTGCGAGCTGTTGCTGCTCCCGCAGATGCCGGTGCGAGGCGTCCCGGCAGTCGCCCCGCGCACCTTGCAGGGCCTTCGCCGCTGGGTCGAATCGTACAGGGACCCACTGAAGCTCTGCATCAACGAGGCGAGCGCCGACGGTTTCCCGATCTGCGATCCGCTGGTCGAAGAGCGCGGGCTTCGTGCTTACGCGCACATCGACGCGATGGGCGTGCTCAAACCTTCCTCGTACCACGAGACCGGCGTGCCGCTCGGCGAGGGCGGCGTGCTCAAGGCACTCCATCAACTCGCCCACGAACTCGCGGAGAGCGACGTATGAGGATCTGGTACCAGCATGGCTCAGAGCACTCCGCGAACCTGGTGATGATCGGCCATTTCAAGGACGCCACCGAAGCGACGAAGGCCAAGGAGATCATCGACGCGCTGACGAAGCAGGTCGTGGAAGACCAAGACAAGGGAGCGCTCGTCCTCGGCAGCCCTTCGGAAAGGTACGGCAATGCGATGCTCGACCTATTGGGGAAGCTGAACGTCGCGTCGATTGGGCCACGAGAACTTGAGCAATTCCTCTACGAGGTCAGCGTGAAGGTAGAGGCCAGTAGGATCATCCTCACGACCGAGGAGATCGACATCTCGGCCTTCCTCAAGGTGATGTTCGATCGCGGTGCGCGTATCGAGGTCTACTCGGCTCACGACTACCCCGACACCGAATACGGGAGAGGGCGTTGAACGCGGAGCCGCCATGCCAGCGCTGAACTGGGACGCCTTCACGAGATTGCCACGGGGCGCCGAGAAGAACTTCGAGCTGCTCTGCAGGGGCATCGTGCGCCGCAACTTCGGCAGCTACGGCGTCTTTCGTGCCCTCGCGAACCAGCCGGGCGTCGAGTTCCATCTCAAGCTCGATCATCACTGCGACGCGCTTGGAGATCCTGGCCGTTGGTGGGGCTGGCAATGCAAGTGGTACGACCTTCCACCAAGTGGCGCGCTCGGAGCGACGAGAAGGAGTGATATTGAAGACGGGATCGGCAAGGCGGAGGCTCACGTTGCAGGCCTCACAGACTGGGTGTTGTGGACCCGTCGCACGCTGACCAAAGAGGACCAACAGTGGTTCAAAGAGCTGTCATCCAAAATGACACTCCACCTCTGGACTGCTGACGAAGTCGACATCTATCTCGCGGGCCAGGCGGCCGTTTTGCGCAGCACTTACTTCGGCGAGCTGGTGCTGACGCCGGACATCCTGCGGGAGCGGCATGAACAGGCCGTCGCTCCGATTCGCGCGAGGTGGCAGCCTGACGTTCACCACGTCGGCGAAGTCGAACGTGACCTGCGTCGCATGCTCGGCGAGTCTGAATCGTGGGATGTGCTCCACGTGCTGTCAAAGGAGCTCCGCGAGCATGCTCAGGCCGTGGAGGCAGCCCCGCCAGTACCTGGACCGCTTGCGCCGCTGCTGACGGGGGTGGTCACAATTTCAAGGCAGTCTGCGGACGCCCTTGACCGGGTCGCTGAAGGCATCCGCAGCGGCGATCTCGACCGCCTTCGCGACGAACTCATCTCACAGCTACGCGTTCTCCCTCACGACGTGGCCACGGCCCCTCGGCGACTGCGTTCTGGAAATCACCGGGCGGGTCTGTACGCGACGAACGCCGTCGCCGGATGCCACGACACCGTGCGCTTGCTCGGCGATGTCGAGATCGCGTTTTCGTCCCGCGTCGTCGCGGTTCTAGCGCCCGCAGGCTGTGGGAAGACGCACCTCGCGGCGCAGCTCACGGCAGGAGCTGCTTTGCGTCCGCACGGCGTGCTGCTGCATGGCCGCGACCTACACGCGAACCACACCCTCGACGACTTGGCCCGCCGAGTGTTGGTCGCGGCTCAGCCTGTTCCGAGTATGGAAGCCCTGCTCGCAGCGGTAGATGCCGCCGGGCAGCGCGCTCGCCACCGGTTGCCCGTGGTCATCGACGGGCTCAACGAGTCGGAAGATCCACGGGCATGGAAGCCCTTGCTCGCCTCGTTGGAGGCCTCGCTCGCAAGCTATCCGTACGTGCTGCTGGTCTGCACGTTGCGGCCCGAATTTGTGGGCGACGCGCTTCCAGATGGAACGCGTCGCGTCGAGATCAACGGCTATGGGGCCGACGCCGTCGATGCAATTCGTGAGCACTTCCGCTACTGGAAGATCGATGCAACCGATGCCTCGTTGCCGGGATTCCTACGACACCCGCTGACCCTGCGGCTCTTCTGCGAGGTCACGAATCCGACGCGGCACAAGGTCGTCGGCGTCGACGCGATGCCGGGGTCTCTGACTGCACTTTTCGACCGCTACCTGGAGCAAGTAGGCGATCGGGTCGCCGAGCTAGCACCTCGAACGCACCGGTACTTCGCGCAGGACGTGCGCACGGCGCTGGCGACCATCGCCAACAAGCTGTGGGACTCGCGAGCTCGATCCATCGACATCGACGAGCTGCGGCAAGTCCTCGGTGACGCGCAGCGCCCGTGGGACCAGAGCCTCGTCCGTGCGCTGGAGCATGAGGGGGTCCTGCTCCGCATGCCTTCGAACGGGAACGGTGCGTACGTACCCGTGTACGACCAGCTCGGTGGACACTTAATTGCCACCGCGCTGCTCGCGAAGCATGGGCAGCTCGGCTTCGAGACGTGGATCCGAGAGCCTTCCACAACGACCTTGCTGGCTGGCGACTACAACGTCCGCCATCCACTCGCCGACGACGTCGTGTCGTCGTCGGTTGGGCAGCTCCCTCGACGATTTCACTCGAAGCAGCTCTGGCAGTTGGTTGACGAGCCGCTGCGTGGTGGGGCTCTGCGGTCGGCAGCCCGTCTCGAACCAGCTTTCCTCGACGCGGCGACTGTCGACGCGTTGCTTGAACTTGTGCGCGAAGGACACGCCGGGCTTCTCGATCGTCTCTGGGACGTACGAGGCACGCTAGGCCATCCGCTGAACGCTGAGGCGCTGGACCAAGCGTTGCGAACGATGGGGGTTGCGGATCGCGACCTCCGGTGGACGGAGTGGCTTCGAAGGAACCAAGACGAAGTACTCCGCGACCTCGAGCACCTCGAGCGGCGCTGGCGGCCGGGGCAAACGCGCGCGGGTGATCGGCTGCGTGCCCGCTGGGTGATCTGGACGCTCACGAGCACGGTCCGGCGGTTGCGGGACCAAGCGACGCGCGCGCTCTATTGGTTCGGACGCGTCGATCCCGAAGGGCTCTTCGAATTGACCATCGACTCGCTGGCCGTGAATGACGTCTACGTGGGTGAGCGCATGCTCGCAGCGTCGTACGGCGTCGTGATGAGCCACCAGGATGCAGACGCGGACTTCGCAACCTACCTGAACCCGTTTCTCGAGCAGCTTGCAGCAGTGCTCGTGGGGGCGTCGGCAACCGCTCCGACGCACCATTACCTCGCGCGGCTCTACGTACGGGGCATCGTCGCGTTCTCGGCGAAGTTCTATGCGTCCTCACTCCCCGACACTTTGCGAGACACGTGGTCGTTTGCCACGCCTGCCCCGGTCCAGCCCCTCGCCAACGGCGATGTAGGAGCCGACGAGGCAGGGCGGACGCTCAACATGGACTTCGAGAACTACACGCTGGGGAGGCTGTTCGACGACCGTGGCAACTACGACATGAACCATGCGGGCCATCAAGCGGCCGTGGCCCACGTGCGAGGAGTTGTGTGGGCGCTCGGATGGCGAACAGCGACCTTCGAAGCGCTGGACAGCAGGATCGTGGAGGACGCGTATCGGTACGGCGGCCGTGGGAATCGGCCTCATGCAGAGCGCTACGGTAAGAAGTACGGCTGGATCGGCTTCTTCACGTACGCCGGACTACTCGAGGAGCGGGGGCTGTTCCCACGCGAGAGTCGCCCGTTCTCCGACGTCGACATCGATCCGTCATTCCCGGAGAAACCGCCCACCGATGGGGAGGCCTCGGTTCCCGAGGTATGGCTGTCGCCGACCATGGAGAGCCACGAGAGCTGGGTACGAGAGGGCACCACGTCGGTACCGCGCAGTCTCCTTCGCCGGGACACGATCGGTGACCACCGTGGTCCGTGGGTCGCCGTCCACGGCTTCGTCAAGGCTGAGGACCGGGTCCTCGGACGTGAGGTGTGGGCCTTCATCTCTGCCTTGGTGACGGACAAGGAGAGCGCACCGCAACTGGCGTCCGCTCTCAGAAGCGGGACGCGGCCGTGGGGGACTCGTGACGTTCCGAGCGACCACTACGTCTTCGCTGGCGAGATTCCCTGGCACCCAAACTTCGCCTTCATGGCGCTCGCGGAACATGCGTACTGCGAGAACGTTCGCATCGACGGTGGCGACGTGGAGGTCGAGGTGCTCGCGCACGACTACGCATGGGAGAGCTACCACAGCGAAATGAACCGTGCTGGGAGCGCGCTGGTGCCATCCCAACCCTTCTCTACTCGGTTCGGTCTCCGCAGCGCCCCGCAGGTCTTCCACCACTTCATCCCCGACGGAACCTCGGCCACGATCACGCTCAGCGGTGTCGACGGACTCGATGGAGACGTTCTGTACGTTCGCGAAGATCTGCTCCGGCATTATGTGGGCGATCGCGCCGTCGTCTGGTTCGCGTTCGGCGAGCGAGAGCTGCGACCCTATCCGCCATCACCTCCGCAATGGCTCGCGGATGCTCAGCAGCAACAGGCAAACGCGTGGTGCGAGGTGCTGACCGAGGCAGACCTCAAGCAGAATGCGAAACCGCCTGGGACGAAGAAGGCACGCAAGCGGCAGCCGGTAACGACGCGCACGGCAAAGAAGCCGCCCGCCGCTGAACCGGGACGTTGGGCGTCATCGGAAGCGCAGGAGTGTGTGCATGGGCCAATCTGAACAACGGCAAGTTTCGAAGAAGAGCATCTCGTGGGCAACATACGCCAAGCTTGTCGGCGCGGCTGCGGCGGCGGCATTCCTCGGAACACTCGCAGCACTGGCCGTTTGGCAGGCAATTTCCGAGCGCAGAGCGGCCATGCTTGTCACAGAGACAGAGCGGCGCGCCAAGGAAGAACTCCTCTCTCCTGCCGGGCGGCAACGAGCAGCGGTGAGGCAACTCATGTTTGACCCTGAATCAGCCTCATTTCGCAACGAACATTCTTCGAGCAACAAGCCGCTATTTTGGTGCGGCGAGGTTAACGGAAGGAACCGCATGGGCGGGATGGTAGGTTTCCGCCGCTACGTCGTCGAACTCCAGAAGGAGGCCGACTTGTCAGCGTTGGATGAAGCTCACCTGCAGCCTTCGTCTGAGTCCAAGACATCCGATGAACACGTGCGCTTTACCGCGTACTGGTACGGTTACTGCCTGGCGCAATGACGCCCAACCCTTCCATCGAGCGGACGTCTTCCAGCGGGCTTCGCCCGCTTTCAGCCGCCGCTCATGTCAAACGTTCTTCCGACGCTACGCGTCGGAAGAACGGGGCGCCGGGCAAGGCCCGGCTGTTCCGCCGCGCTGATCCGCGCGGCAGAACAACCGGGTGCAGCGGACAGCGCCCTACGGTAGTAAACTACCTCCGGGTGCTGCCGCTGACCCGGCGCCCCGTTAGGTGCGCAAACGACCACGCCAATACCCTGGACGTCGAGAGTGATGAGCTACAGCGATAACGACAACTTCTTCGGGAAGCTCCCACACAACGATGTCGTACGGGAAGCGTTTCAGAACGAGTCTTTTGGCCCCGCGCGAACCCGCTGCACCGGGCATATTTGTGAGGGGGACGATCTCCTTTTCGAGAAGGTCGATGGCAGCATCGACGGCTTGCGAGAATTCCACACCAAGGCCGGCACGCTCACGCTCATACCAAGCCGCCGCTTCGATCGCTTCTTCAGCGGCTTCTTGAAGGATTCGTATCCGGCGCACTACCGGTCGCCAAGCCGTGCCTTCATCCGTCGCCGGAATTCGTCTCGATCGATAAATTTCGCGGTACCGGAATCAATCTCTGCAAGCCGGCGCAGAATTTCCTTATCCCATGCATCAGCGGCGTCGGCGTCGGCGGGAGCATCCAGGCTCTTGACGAGTTCGTGCGCCAACTCAGCGCGCTCTGCCTCGGGCAGCGTCAGCGCCTCCGAACGAAGCCTACGCAAAGTTTCCGTGGCCATAAGTCCTCCTGAAGGGCAACCGGCATCATGATATTGCGATTGAGCGCACCTAACAAGCAAATCGAGCGGACGACTGACGCCGCCGCTCATTTGCGTCGTTCTTCCGACGCTGCGCGTCGGAAGAACGGGGCGCCAGGCATCGCCCGGTGGTTCCGCCGCGCTGATTCGCGCGGCAGAACCACCGGGTGCAGCGGACAGCGCCCTGCGGTAGTGAACTACCTTCGAGCGCTGCCGCTGACCCGGCGCCCCGTTCTGCCTTTGAAATGTCGAGACTAGTGTGGTAGGTTATCCCGTGGAGGTGATTACCATGACGACAACCGAAGCGATCATCCGGCGGTTGAAATCGCTGCCGGACTCCGCGCAAAGAGAGGTACTTGATTTTGTCGAGTTTATCCAGTCCCGGCGCGACGAGTGCGCCATGCGCGAGGAGGAACTTGCCTGGTCTGGTTTTTCGCTCACCTCGGCCATGCGCGGGATGGAGGGGGAAGAGACTCCCTACACCGAAGCCGATCTCAAGGAATCATTCAGGTGATTCTGGAAGGTCAGATTGTTCTCTTCCGATTTCCTCAGACCGATCAGGTGGGGCGTGGGCTTCGTCCGGCTGTTTTAGTCCGGCGGCTACCTGGGCGATACGATGACTGGCTCATCTGTATGGTCTCCACGCGACTGCATCAAGAGGTCGCGGGCACCGATGTTATCATCCGCGACAGCGACCCGGATTTCTCTGCCACAGGGCTGAAAGCGACGAGCCTCGTTCGCGTTACTCGTCTTGCTGTCGTCGCCCCCGAGGCACTTCAAGGCACTATCGGCCAGGTAGGCGAAGGACGCCTCGCGACTATCCGCATGCGGATCAGCCGGTGGATTCTTGGCGGTCCCACGACTTTGGAAGGTGAGGAGAAAGACCGGGGCAGAACCAGTGCTTCCACCTGAGCGTCGCTGCGCGCCGCCAGGTGAAGCATACGTTGGGCGGCCGAGTGATCCACGCAAGGCCGGGAACCTTCGTGGGTTGCCTGCAAGGGTCCGAGAGGTAGGATGCTGGTATGTCTGGTTCGGGGAGAGCAATCCGCGTCTACGTCGACACCTCTGTGATCGGCGGCTGTCTCGATGACGAGTTTCGAACGCCCTCGATCCGGCTGTTCGACCGCAGCCGTGCAGGAGACGCGGTGCTCGTGATCTCGGACACCACCTTGGCTGAGCTTGCCTCCGCGCCGCCGGAGGTTCGCAAGGTCATCGAAAACCTGCCGAGGGAGTGCATGGAGCTGGTCCATCAGGACGCCGAGTCTGAAGCACTGGCGGAGCAGTACATCAAGCAAGCGGTCGTGTCGCGGCGAATGCTCGCGGACGCGCAGCACATTGCCGTCGCCACAGTGGCGAGGGTCGACGTTCTGGTGAGCTGGAACTTCCGGCATATCGTCAACCTGGATCGCATCCACGGATTCAACGCGGTCAATCTTCGTGCAGGCTATCCGATGCTGGAGATCCGATCGCCCCTGGAGATTTGGAAAGATGACGGCGAAGACGTTCGACGCAGTGAAGCTGATGCGTGAGCTGCGCGACAGGCTCAGTCAAGAGATGGAGCACATGACACCCGAGGAGCGCGTGCGATACATTCGAGGCAAAGCTGCGTGGACTGCCCTCGGCAGAGGTATCGCCGAGGCTGAGAAGGACGCCGCCCAACAACCGGGTGCAGCGGACGGCGCTACGCGCCGCCGCTGAACCGGCGCCCCGTTAGACCGAGGAGAACTATGAACTACTCGACACGGAAGGATCTGCTCCAGAAGTGGGAGACCGCCCGGTCATGTACCGCGCTGCTATACGTCACCGGTGATCGGCCGGGACTCGAAACTCAGGTCCATCCGGAGGTCCTCGATTTCTTCGCCCAGCACCTCGACGGAATCGGTACGGTCAAGACGGTTTCGCTCTTCCTACACACGAGAGGAGGGAGCACGCTGGCTGCGTGGAGCCTCGTCAACCTCATCCGCCCAGTTCACCGAGCGCCTCGAAATTGTCGTGCCGGCCAAGGCCCACAGCGCAGGAACCTTGATGTGCCTTGGCGCGGATTCGATCATGCTGACGAGGCAAGCGACGCTCGGTCCGATTGACCCGAGCGTCAACGGTCCTCTGAACCCGGAGATTCCCGGAGCACCACCCCAGCAGCGTGCGCCGGTGAGCGTTGAGGCGATCAACGGTTACATCGCGTTTGCAAAGAATGAGGCCGGGTTGTCGTCGGAGGATGCTCGGCTTGGCGTGCTGCGTGCACTGTCCGACCGCGTACATCCGCTCGTTCTTGGTGAAGTCTACCGTAGCCGGACGCAGATCAGGATGTTGGGTAGCCGGCTAATCAAGCGACATCTCACAGATGAGCATCGTATCAACAAGGTGTTGGACTTCCTCTGCTCGGAGTCCGGCAGTCACGACTACACGATCTACCGGCAGGAGGCGCGAGACGAGCTCGGCCTCCGGGTTGAGAGGCCGACCGATGCGCTGTACGCTATCATTCGAGACCTCCACCGTAGCTATGCTGACGAGATGAAGTTCGGAACCCCGCTTAACCCGGAGGCCCCCTTGGCGGGTCAGCCTCTAGCGCAGTATTCTCACGTTCGGGCACTGATCGAGAGTGCGGCTGCTGGCAGTCACCGTTTCGTTTCCGAGGGGAAGCTGAGTCGTCAGCAGATACAGGTTGCTCCAGGCGTCATGCAGCAGGCGGTAGCGGACGCACGATCATTTGAGGGATGGCGACATGAGACCTGATATGCAGAACTCTTCGAGTCATATCACGTTCAAGGACGGCACCTCCTCCGCGGCGTCGCAGCCCGTGGTCGAGACAACTGCACCGTCCAACAGTCTATCCAGTATCATGGCTAATTGGCTGATCGCGGTCGCGGAGCCAGCGCGCGTCGATGCAACGCCGAGCCAGAAGGAATCTCAGCCGGCGAAGCTCGACACGGTCTAACAACAGCATGCAGCGGACGGCGCTGCGCGCCGCCGCTGACCCGGCGCCCGTTAGGCCACCGTGGGAGTTAGAACATAACATGATGGCAAACTTACTTCGGACGCGTGCTCTGCGCATTGCGCATTCCCTGACCTCGCTGTTGCTGGCAATTCGCGCTTGGATGCTCCGCGGTAGCCAGTTCCGCGCTAAGCGGGTCGTAGTCGAACATGAACAAGCGTTGCCGGCATCAGCAGATAAGGTATTCCCGCTCCTCTGCCCCAAGCGCGAATATGACTGGATCGAGAACTGGAAGTGCGAAATTCTTTACTCGGATTCGGGGTATGCGGAGAAGGACTGTGTGTTTGTCAACTTGGCAACCTACGAAACGTGGGTTCTGACGCGTCATGAACCCGAGAACTACTTGTTCGAAGCCGCCGTATTCGCAAACCACGTCGTCATGAAGGTGGAGCTATCGCTTTTTGACCGCCCTGACGGCACAAGTAGTGTCAAGGCCAGGTGCACTGCAACCGCGGTCACGCACGTTGGGAATTGGTTCGTTGGGGGATCAGCGCGCAACCGTCTGAAGACCAGGCTGCAGAAGCTCTTTTCACAGCTTGAGCATTATCTCATCACTGGCGAGATGCTCAGGGCTAAACGGGCGAAAGAACGGAGAGCGCGATGAGGGCGTTCGATTCGCGGCCTAACAACCGGTTCCAGCGGACGGCGCTGCGCGCTGCCGCTGACCCGGCGCCCGTCAGGCGGCCCGGTCGGCGTTGGATAGGTAGGCTACAGTCGTGAGCGGTGAGGTCCAGAGTTACCTGACTGGGACGCTGGGTCTCTCGATGCTGCTCGCGCTTTCCATCGGCCTCACAGTCGCCAGGCCTCGTATCGCCCGCGAACCCCGCATCGTGGCTCGTGCTTCGCTCGTTGCTGCTCTAGCGATTGCGGCCCAGCTGCTGCATTTCATCGAAGAACTGAGCACGCGGTTCTACGAACGTTTTCCGTCTCTCCTCGGGCTCGAACCCTGGGGTGCGCGGTTCTTCGTCGCGTTCAATGTCACATGGCTCGTGCTTTGGGCTGCATCCGTGCTGGGCATTCGGGCTGGCGTAGTGGCGGCGCTCGTTCCGCTGTGGTTTTTGGGGCTTGCCCTGGCCTTGAACGCGGCTGCACACCCAGTTCTCGCTCTGCGCGTTGGTGGATACTTTCCGGGCCTCTTTACAGCACCAGTTGTCGGCGTAGCTGGCGTGGTGCTTCTCGGCGAGCTTGTGCGGCTTACGAGGTGCGGGTGGCGGGCCGCCTGACCCATCGTTGCAGCGGACCACAGGGCTGGCCTTCGGCCATCCCTGTGGCCGCTGAGCTCGAACGTTCCGCCAGCCATGTCAAGTAGATCTGGGGCCGGAGGCTACCGAACGCCTGGGTTTTTGGCGCGAACGGCCTCTTCGAGTCGCTGAAGGAACCTCGATCGGTCTCGGTGCACAACGGGCGGCGGGCCCCCAGCAACCTCTCCAATTTCCCGCAGATGGTGCAGAAGGTCTCGGGTCGCCAGGGCGTCGCCAATGCTCGCATCGGTGAACAGGCGACCGCGATGGCCGACGACCGCGGCGCCCTTCTTGAGGGACCGCGCCGCAAGAGGGACGTCATCGGCAACTACGACGTCTGCCTCCGTGGCGTGTCCGGCGATCCAGTCGTCGGCCGCGTCCAGATCCTTGCCGACCACGACCAGAGAAATGCTCGAGTCCGGAGGGGTGCGCATCCGGACGTTGGCGACAAGCACCACAGGTAAGCCGTGCCGGCGGGCGACACGGTATATCTCGTCCTTGACGGGGCAGCCATCGGCGTCGACCAGAATCCGCGTCATTTCCAGTTCCTTTCGAGGTCGCGCCACCGTGCAGCGTCGCGGGCGGGGCCATCGGCTGCCGAGAACCGCGCAAGAAGGTGGCGCGAAGGAGGCGATCGCATGGGGTATGGTAGTTTCTGAGCAGTATAGCACGCGGCCGAGCGACGCGAGTCGCGCGCCTAGTGCGACAGCATCAGGCGCGCCTCCAGCGCCAGCCGAATCCGCTCCCGGGCGTCCCGCAGGTGTGCCACCACGACGCGGTCCGCGCCCTCGGGCGCGCGCTCCAGCGCGCCATCGACCCGCCGCCCGAGCTCCACCAGCTCCAGGCGCGCCAGCGAGACGGCGTCTGCCGGCCACGCTGCCACAGGCGGGAACGGCGCCACGGCGGGCGGCTCCGGCTCCTCCACATCAGGTTCCGGAAGCACGATTTCGACCAGGCGGTCGAGATACGCTCGCTGCTCATTTCGCCTCACCGTCGAGATCGCTTGCGGCCACTGGCCGCCGCCGACCTCCGTCCAGATCGCCGCCGTCAACGCCGCCAGCAGCTCGTCCAGGCGAAACGCGTCGCCGCCCGCGGTGACGCGCAACTCGTTGTCCACCACCCGCTGCAGCCGTGGGGGCGCCAGGATGTCCGCGAGCAGCGCGCGATGAATCTCCTGCACCTGGGTGAGCAGCGGAAAGTCGAGCGGCAGGACTGGTTGCTCGGCGGCCCAATGAACCCATCGAGAGGGCACCAGCCTGTTGAGCAGGGCCGGATCGAAAGCAAAGGCGTCGGCGGCGAACGCCTGCTCGGACAGGACTCGCAGCGCCCGCCGCTGCTCCTTGGCCGGCAGCGGGACGAAGGGCACCCGACCGCCGGGATCGGACTTGTGGGCGCGGCTGACGTAAATGCCGCCGAGCATGCGGACGAGTGGCTGCAGCGAGCGGGCGCGCTCGGCCAGCAGCGCCGCAAAGCCGCGCCGCAAGAGCTGCCATTCCTCGCCATCACCGACCAGCCGGTCAGCCAGCGCCGGGAGCACTCGGCGTGCGATCGCGCTGCGGTTCTCGGCGAAGGCGAAAGGATCGTCGCCGAGATCCCATACCCCCGTGAGCGGGTCGACGTCGTACGGCGTCTCGGCCACATCTTCGTCGGACCCGTACGCGAGCTCCGGTTCGGCCGCGCGCGCCGCAATCGCCTGCAACACGGGGAGCTCTTCCTGGGGCGACGTCAGCGGCCGGCCCACGCGCGCGAGCGGCGCCGTGGCGCTCTGCTCGTAGATCGGCGCGTAGGCGTACTGGATCGCCCAGACGTCGTAGAGCCCGAGCGTCGTGTTCCAATAGTCGCCTTGCTCGCGAGCATCGGCAGCAACGTTGACCGCGCCATACTCCATGACGGATCCCGTCACGCCGAATCGGCGGGTGTGCTCAACGTCTCCCAGCCGCGCCGCGGGGACGCCAGCCGAAGCCCGAAAGTTGTGCGCCAGTCCCAGCGTGTGCCCGACCTCGTGCATGACGAGATCGCGGATCGCGTCACCCAGGTAGTCCTCCGGCATCACCAGAGGCCCCAACGAGGGCATGCTCGCCAGCAGCGATAGCCGTCCGAGATCCATCTGCTGTGCCTTGCCGAGCGCCGCCGCGCACCCGGGTCGCCAGCCGGCGCGCGCTCGCATCCGGGGCCGCGCTCCCAACCCGCCGCCCCGGCCCCGCCCCTTCTCGTTCCCACTGAAGCGCGCATACTCGCTGCCAAACGCTCTCACGAACGATGAGGGGATCACGATGTCGGCGTTGAGAATCTCCCCTGTCCGCGGATCGATCTCCGACGGCCCGATCGCGTAGCCGAGATTGTAGGAGGTCGTCCACCGGATCGTCGAGTAGCGGATGTCCTCGGGGCTCCAGGAGGGATCATCGACCGGTGCCTCCTTGACCACAATCGCATTGCGAAAGCCCGCCGCCTCGAAGGCTCGATCCCACGCTTTCACACCCTCACGAACGTATTGTCGATAAGCGCGGGGAACCGAGCCGTCGACGTAAAACACGATGGGCTGCTCCGGCTCGCTCACGGGCTCGGCGTCGCTCTTTTTGCGCAACCGCCAGCGCGTGACGTAGCGGACAAACGGCGTCGGCTCCTGATCGCGGGAGAAATCGAAGAGCGCCGCGACGAACGTGCCGACGCGATCGTCAGCGAAGCGCGGCATCATCGGCTCGTCGGGCAGCGCGAACAGAGAGTAGCGCAGACCGACCGGAATCGACCTCGCATCGGAAAACGAGGAAGCATCCACGGCGTCAAAGTTCGCGGGCGTGAACGTCAGGGAAACGTCCAGCTCCGTGTTGCTCGGAAACGACTGGATTTTCTCGACGGCGGAACGTTCGAGGTCGAGACCAGGTGCCTGTTCCGCATAGGCTTCCCGGAGCGACCAGCCGATTCCCGCATAGTCCGACACGAAGAACGTCGTGGCATCCACCAACACCTTCTTTTCCTCGACGTCCTCGCTGGCGATGGGCAGCGCGGCTACAGTTGAGCTGCCCACGTCTTGCTCGATCTCGCGCTCGGCCTCCGACTCGGGATCGGCGGTGAATCGCGTGTTTTGGCGGATCACATGGACCTTGTCCCCGAGCCGCTTGAAGACCAGAACCTGCGCTTCAAAGGTGAGGGACATGCCATCGGTCAAGAGATCCCAGCCGACGCCGCGGCTGATGTACATGGTGAGCGCGATCGGCGTGCCGAGCCTGGATTCAGAGAGCTCCAGCAGAACGGCGCGGTCCTTGCGCAGGTGGAACGTGAGGAACCCCTCGTGCGCCTCGGTGTCCTTGAGTGCATCGGCCCACGCGGGCAGGGGCGTGGGCGTCGCGGCGGCTGCTGCTTCGCCGCCTTCGGCCTCGCCGGCGATAGCCGTGGCATTGGCGGCAGTACCGGGGGGCGGATAGACCTGGACACAGCCGTCGATGGCCAGCGTCGCCGCCAGGAGAAGACCCGCGGCGACGACGCCCCGCAGCCGTTGCATCCGTGCGCTTGTAACCCGCTGTCCAGTGCTCTTTGCGGCCGCGCCGCCGGACCTGCTCAATGCCATTCTCCTACCGTGGGGAGCACGCCGCGCCTCGGCTGTCGCGGCGCAGGGTATCGGGGACCACACTGGTGACGGGGGGTCTGCGAGACGACGATGTGCACGGGCAAACGGAGGGCGAGCAGCTACTTGCCCGCCGTGGCGCCCGCCTCCTTCCGCTCCAGCTTGTTGCCGCCGCTCTCCGTCTCGGGCTCGATTTCGGGCGGTGTCGCAGCTCCGGCGGCACGCTCCTCGCTCACGGCGAGGATTTCGCGGAGGCGCGGCTGAATCTCGAAGATCGATTCCGGTATGCTCCCCGTTGGAAGCTGGGGGCCATCCAGCTCGACCAGGTGCGAGCGGTAAACCTCGTCCCCCCGCAAGTACGCCTCGGCGTACGTTTTTGGAATCGGCCGCAGCGTGTGCCCCCCATTGAGCACCATGTACTCGTTGCGAAAGCAGCCCGTCTGCAGAATCTTGCGCGACCCGTGACTCCACCAACGGGCCTGGTGCTGATGCCCGAGCAGGTACAGATCAAACTTGTCGCTGTCCTGCAGCTCGCGCTGAAACTGCTCGCCGACCGTAACCTCGGGGTCCTGGGAGCCGAATCGCCGCACCAGCTCTTTGATCATCGTCCAACTGATCTTCATCATCGGATCCGAGGAGCGAAACCACGCACGCCAGTACTCGCGCGTCCAGTACCGCCAAAACGCCCCGATGATCACCTCGCGCGCCTCGGGGATGAGATCGAGCACCACTTTCTTTGGCTTCAGCCGGTCGTGGAAGTAGAACAGCGGGAGCAAGGGCATCGCCACGTCCAGCAGCGCGACCGTGGCCCAACTGATGTTCAATAGCTCCTCGCCGTTGTGCTCGACGAACGGGTGCTCGACTTCCATCCGGAACAATGGGTCGAGTTGCGAGCCATGCTCGATGTGAACCTTGCCGATCTCCAGCTCGAATCCCGGAAACGTGATCTGGTCCGTCGCGTCGCAAAGCGTCCTGATCAGCTTGCGGACCGAGGGAAAGAGAATCTCGGCATCGTGATTACCGGCCACGAAGTGGACGTTTCGCGGCGCCCCACCAAAGGAGAGAAAGCGTCGCAGACTCTCAAAAAAACGGGGGTGCGCCGCCGCTACCGCCGCCATCTTGCCGAGCGCCACGTCGCGATTGATGTGATGCGGGTGTTGCCCGAGGTAGCTGGTTTTCAGCAGGTCGAAAGTGTCCCCATTGAAGACGATATCGACTGCGATCTCGTCGAAAGGCGGCTCGTCGTAGCTCAGGATGATCTCGCCGAGGAAGTCGCTGTGCGGGAAATCGTCAAACTGACCGCCCGCCCCCATCTCGATGTCACTGAACACCACGAGTAGCCGATCAGTGCCGCGCAGATCGAAGTGACGCGGCCAGGGAGGCATCACCGCACTGGATTGGTTTGTCATGTCCGCCATCGCCGTCTGTCGCTCACTTTCGCGCGTAGTTTACACGAGTTGCCGCGGCGATGCCAGCACTTCTCCGGGGCGCGGTCGCCGGCGCTAGCGATCTGGGCGCAGCGCGCCGAGCAGCGTCTCGAGATTACTGCGCATGCCGAGCTCAAAGCCTTCGGGAGTCACGGTGTCCCCGTTTCCCCAGCCTTCTTCGAGCGTGTGCAGCACCGCCAGCCGCGCTCCTGCCGAGCGAATTGCCGCCGCGACGGCCTCATCCGGCATCTCTTCAGCCAACACGACCCCGGCCGCCAGCTCGCGCACGATGCGGCCCACGCCGGCGCCGTCCGCGTCCACGTAGGCCGCGACCTCCAACCCGAGGTCCGCGGTCAGATATGGGAACGCATCCGTCAGGGAGATCAAGCGCGGCACGTCGACCTCGGCGAGCTTCGCCTCGATCTCGGCCCGGAGCGCCAGCAGGAGGCGCGCGTAACGCTCCGCGTTGCGCGCATACAGGTTGCTGCCGGACGGATCGAGCGCGGCCAGGTCGCGGGCGATGTTTCGCGTCATCGCGGCCGCATGGGACAGGGAAAGCCACACGTGGGGGTTCGGGTCACGCCCGCAGGGCGCGCCGCCGGCCGCGTCGGCTCCCGCTTGCCGCCCTTTGTCCGGAAGCCAGGCAAGCGCCAGCGCGGCGCGGTCGGTGGACCAGGCTTGCAGCGGGTCGATTTCCACGATGCGGATGTTCCACTCACGCGCCCGGCCATACAGCTCGTCGAACCGCGGCGCCAGAGACACCCGCCGCAACGTCAGGATCGCCGCCGCCTCGCCGGCAGCCCGCGCAAACTCCGCCCGCGCCGCGCCTTCCCAGGGCGCATAGTCGTGCGGGCCGAGCGCCCGGGGAGCGAGGTTTCTGACTTCGACTCCCGGCGCATCCCGGGCGACGTTCCAGGCCATCGAGTAGAGCGGCTGAAACGTCGTGAGCACGATCTCGCGGCGCGCCCCGGCCAGCGCCAACCCGGGCGCCGCGCTGGACACCACCAGAAGCGCAACGATCAGTCCCAAGCGCCTGCACGTCACCATGACCGCCCCACCTACTTCCTCCCCGCCGCTTCCCGAGCCCGCCCGCGCGCGCGCGCCGCCGCGGCGGTCGCCATGCTCACCACGAACGTCACACCGAACAGGCCCGCGAGCACCAGCACAATTGCTGCCCCGGTCGGCACCGGGACGAAACTTCCGAGCAGGAGCCCGCCCTGCGTCCCCACGCACGCAAACACACAGCTCCAGACGCAGTATGCCCGCAGACTCCCGGCGACGTTTCTGGCGATCGCCGCGGGGACGATGACGAGCGCCTCCACCATGAGCGCCCCAATCACCTTGGCGCTCGCCACGATCACTGCTGTCAACATCATCAGGAAAAAATAGTCGTTCCGCGCTACGTTTATCCGCCGGGCCGCCGCGAGCTCCGGGTCGACACTCGACAGGAAGAGCCCGTTGAACATCGGTCCGATGACCAGCACCGTCATGACCGCAACGCCCAGCAAGAAGAGCAGATCGGACTCGGTGACCGTGACGACCGAGCCAAACAACAAGGCCTCCACCTGATGGATGTTGAACCGCTGCGTCACGGCCACGAGAAGGCAAATCCCCAGCCCGAGCGTAAACGCTACGAAGACGCCGATCACCGTGTCACTGGGGAGGTCCGAGCGATGACGAACATAGGTCATCGCCACGGACACCAGCAAGCAGAAGCAGAGAACGCCGGCCCCCGCTCCGTCCAGCGACTCGCCGAGGAGAATCGCCAACGCCAGGCCGGTGAGCGCCGAATGGCCGATTGCCGAGCTGAAAAACGCCAGCCCACGGGTGACCACTAGCGGGCTCAGCACGCCGAGCAAGGGCGCGAGAATCAGGCAAGCAATCATGGCGCGAACCATGAACGCGTAGGCGAACGTCTCTGGCAGCCACCCGGAGCTGGCCAGCGACGTGGTCGCGCTGCGAAGCCATTCCGTCACCGCGGCGCCTCCACGGGTGACGCCACCAGCTCCGCCGGGCGAAACGCCGACAGCACGCGGTCATCGGTCAGCACCGCCGCGGGCGGACCGGAAAACCGAACTTGATGATGCAAACAGGTAACGCGCTGGGAAATGCGCATGACCTGGTCCAGATCATGCGTTACCAGAATCGCGGTCACGCCCTGAGCAGGCAGCTCCTGGAGCATGCTTTCAACGGCCTCCAGACCGACGCGGTCGATACCTCCGGCGGGCCCGTCAAGCAGCAGGAGCTCGGGCAGAGGCACGAGCGCCTGGAGCAACACCACGCGCTGGCGCTCGCCGCCGGAAAGCTCGAACAACCGCCGTCCGAGCAGGTGGTCGAGCTGCAGACGCCGCAAGAGCGGCGCGACCTCGGGGTCTGGCCGTAGGCGCTGCCAGCGCGACCACAGCGGCCGGCGTTGAGCCGCGACAAAGAGAAACTCCGCCACCGTGATCGGCAGCGCGGAACCTAGCCGGAGACGTTGGGGCACGTACCCGATACGCCCGGAAGCGCGCCAGCCGGCCCGAATCTCCCCGGTGAACGGCACCTGGCCCAGCAACGCGCGCAAGAGCGTCGTCTTGCCGCCGCCATTCGGGCCAATGATGGCGTGGATTTCCGCGCGCGCAAAATCGATGCTCACGCGATCGATGACGGATTCCGCGCCGTGCCGCACCGTGACGGCGCGCACCTCGATCAAGGGCGGCGCGGCCGCCCCCACGCCGGCCCCGACGGTCATTTCGCGGCACCCTCCTGCCCTTTCGCCGCCGTGCGGACCGCCTCGACGAGAATCGCGAGGTTTTTCCCAGTAGCGTCTTCAAAGTACTGGGGCGCGTACTCTCCGATACTGAGATGGCTCACCCCAAACGCCGGTATTCCCGTCTCCGCGGTCAGGAGCGCGACGTATTGCTGGGGAAAGTCGGCCTCGCTGAGAATCAGCGCAATCTGCCTGGAGCGGAGAAGCGCGACGACGTCAGCGAGCTCCTGCGCCGACGGCTCGATGCCGTGCTTGGGCTGCATGACAAGCTCGACGGAAAGGCCGAGCTCCTGCAGCAAATAGGCGTAGCCGTCGTGAACCGTGGCAAGGCGAGGACTTTGCAGAGCGCTGAGCTGTCCGGCGGCCGCGGCCTTCAGAGACCGCAATCGGCGCACGTAGGCGCGGGCGTTTGCCCGCAGGGTCTCCGCGTGCTGCGGCAGGAGCTCCGCGAGCGCTGCCTCGAGATTGTAGATTTGCTGAATCGCCGCCGAGATGGAGACAAAAGTGTGCGGGTTGTAGGCCGGGGGCGACGCCGTATCACCGTCGCCGCCTGGCGCAGCGCCGCCATGAGCATGACTCTGCCCGCGCTGATAGGGGATGAGCGGCACGCCCTTGTGCAAGTCGACGCGCGGCAGCGATTCCCGGCTGGCGGCCCGCAGCATGGGCTCGATGAAGGCGTCGTGACCGAGACCGTTGGCAACGAGCACGTCCAGATCTGCGATCCGGCGAAGATCCTCGGCGCGGGGCTGATAGCTGTGGAGGTCCACCCCCGGTGGCAGCACCGGAACGATGTCGACGGGGAGATCCGCCGCCAGCCGCGCTACCCAGGAGTAGTAGCTCGGCGTGGTCACACCGACCCGCAGTCGGCCGGGCTCGCCGTGCGCCAGGACAAACCCCAAGGCCACCGCCACACCCCATCCGGCCGCGGGCACGCGGCACACCCGACCGCCGGTCAAATCGCACTCTCCGCGCTCGGCGCCACCACCTGCCGCCAGCCCAACATCTCGGGGCGCGAGGGAACCCCGGCGTGGCGCGCTCCGGCGCCCGCAATCCACAGCGAGAAGTGAATCACGCGTCCATCCGGCTGCTTCAGGTGACTGCTGTCCAGCCCAATGAGCCGGAGGTGAGCCGGATCCGAGCTCCCTTCCGTCTCCTCGACCTGCAATAACACCGCCGGCAAGGTCACGTCCTCGGGAGTGCCGAGATAGAAACCCCGCGCCGCGTCGAGCTCCTCCTGCCAGGCATAGACGATCCGGCCGCCGGCGACAGCCATGGGCGAGAATGGAGAGAGGAAATCCGCAGCCAGCTCGGCGGACCCCGGCCACTGGCGGGAACGGCCGCGGCCGTCGCACAGCTCGGGAAGCGACGCCCACAGCTCCCGAATCACGAGCTGCTCCCGGGGGGCAAGCCGGGCGAATGCAACCTGATAGGGAAGCACTTCAGCGCGAGCCAACCTCTCGCTTCCTCCTCCAGACGACAGCAAGACCCCCGCGGTCAGGATCAGCACCGCCAGCCGTCCGGCCAGGAGAGCTTCCCCGCGGCGGTCGTTCGCAATATGCTCATAGCGAATTCCGTCGTCTTGCATGCATGGCATCCCAGGAACAGTGACCTTGGAGAATATCACGGCACGCGCTCTCTCCCAATCCCCGGAAACCTTTTCCAGCGTCGATGCGTTCTTGCTCATGAGCGTTGAAGAATTAGCAGATTAGGAGGGCCACAGATGGCTACGTTACGAGGGCGCCTGGCTGCGCTGGTGTCGGTGGCAGCAGTCGCGGCAGTCACTGGGATTTACGTGCTTCCAAGGCCGGCAGCGGCCGAGCTGTCGGGCGGTGCGGCGCCTACCGCCGAGGCGCGGAACGAGGAAGCGAAAGCCTCCCCGGCGGAAAATACCACTGCACGGGGATGGCTCGGGGTGTACCTTCAAGAGGTGACCCCGGCGCTGCAAGACGCCCTGAAGCTCGGCACTGACGCCGGCGCGCTGATCTCCGACGTCGTCAGCGGCAGCCCGGCGGACAAGGCAAGTCTCAAACGTGGCGATGTCATCACGGCCCTCGATGGCGCAAAGCTGAAAGATATCGACTACTTCATCGAGTCGATCGGATCGCACCCTGGCAAGCTCGTCGAGCTGACGGTGCAGCGGCAGGGAAAGCCAATGAAGATCAGCGTGACGCTGGACAGCCGCGAGCCACGCGCCCTGCTGCGGGGCGAAGGATCCCCCTGCGCCGGCAAGGATTGCCCGCACAAGCATGCGTTTTCGGGGCACGAGGAGCACGGACCGATGGCGGAGATTCTGCGGATCGCCGGGCGTCCGCGCCTGGGCGTTGAGCTTCACGACCTCGACGAGAGCTCGCTCGCCGAGTACTTCGGAGTCAGCGCGGGCGAGGGCGTGTTGGTAACGCGCGTGATGGACGATTCGGCGGCGTCGAAAGCTGGCCTGAAACCCGGCGACGTCATCGTCGAGCTTGGCGGTAAGGCGATCGACGACGCCGAGGAGCTCGGTGAAGCCGTGCGCGAGGCCAAGGCCGGTGAAGACGTCAAGATCGCGATCGTGCGCAAGGCTAAACGGCAGACGCTGACGGTCAAGCTCCCGGAACAAGCGCGTGGCATGGAAGGCTTCCGCGGTGATCTCCGCGAGCTGCAACTTCGCGGTGGCCAGCCGCTGCTTCTGGACAACGAGGTGCGCGAGGAGCTCATGGAGCTCCGGCAGGAGATCGAGGAAACGCGCGGCGAGCTTCGTGAGGAAATCGCTGACCGCCTGGAAGAGCTGCAAAAGCAGCTCGACGAGCTGCGAAGCGAGCATGAAAAGGTGAGATGACGTCACCCTGCTAGCCTCTTCCCCCCCCTGGACAGGGTGACGCTGAAGGCCTGGGCCCCATCCCAGGCCTTCTTTCATTCCGGCGCCTGCGCTCCCGCGGAGCGGGCTGGATTTTTCCCGGCCTCCAGACCATGCTGAAGCGACAAGCAGAGGCGTCGGCCGAATGTGCTCCACACCATGGCGAGCGCAAATGCGCGTGGATACTTGTAAGGGAGCATCACCCGACATTCGGCCGTCGCCCAAATAGATGGGCTGGTCCGCCTTCCCAGGGGCTCCGATGCGTTCAAGACTGGCTGCGATCGTCGCCGCGGGTTGCATCATGGCGCTCGACGCCACGGGAATACCTGCCGTCGCCCCGGCGGCACCGCCGGCAGCGTTGGAGCCCCGGCCGGCGGTCCGGCAGGAAATGGCGGGTCTGCGCGAGCAGATCGCGGTCTACTACTTCCCGGACACCGCGGGTCGAGACCTGGCCGAAATCGCCGGGAAGTTCCAGAACTATCTCACCGCCGTCATGGGACCAGCCCTCTCGGCGCGCGCCAAGGTGCTCGCATTTCTGCACCTTGCGGACCTCGAGAAGTACATCGAGAGCTCCAAGGGCACCGACCACTATCCGACTGCCGGCGTGATTCATGCGGAGGTGGCTCTGGAAAAACGCAAACGGTGGAACCTCGCGATGGTCGGCGCCTCCGTGACCAATGAAGGCAAGGTCACGCACACCATCAGTGTCGTGGTCAGGCGAGACAGCCCCATCACGGAGCTTGCGCAGATTCGGGGCAAGAGAGTGATCGCACCCGAGCTGTGGGGGAGGCGGGCCGATCGCTTCGAAGGTGAGGTTCTGGCCAACGCGGTCCGCCTGTCCGACCTCGGTGAGCTCATTCCCACGACGTCCTCGATCTCGGCGGTCATGGGGGTCATGTACGGTCAAGCCGACGCGGCGCTGATGTCGAGCCGGGTACTGGAGGTACTGCAAGACCGCTCGGCAGCAGTATGGAGGATGATGCGCGAGATCCACGTCTCGCGCCCGCTGCCCGTGCTGCTCACCGTGCTATTTCAGCCCGTGGAGGCCGGCGAAGCCGCTGCCATCACCCGCGAGCTCCTGCGGATGCACGAGACGACAGAGGGCAAGGCGCTGTTCGACTACACGCGGCTGTCGCACGTGGTACCTCGTGCGTGGACGGAGCTGTACTCCGAGAAGGAGCTCGAGATCGCGGATTGAGAGGGCCCGCGGGGCCACAAGCGGCACCGCGGGCGAGTTGCGTCGCGCGTGCGCCCAGAGACCCGTAACGAAATAGCTGTTGCAATCGGCCGGCTGCGAAGGCCTCGGTGCTTGACACAGTTGTTTCGTTACGGGTCCTAGCGCTTGTGCGGGCGCGTCCAGATGATCATGCCGCCCTGTTCCGTATAGTACGTGGTGAGCGCGATCGGCGGCCCGAGAGGGCTGATGACCGGAGCGCTGGCCTCACCCCGGCGAGCCTGCTCGATCTTGCGGAAGTCCCCGGCGGGCGGCTCCAGTTGAAAGCTGTAGAACAGGCCTCGGCCGGCCGAACCCTTGCTGAAGTGCGTCTCGTCAAACCGGCGCCATGTCGCCAGGTCCACGAGCACGAGCTTCCGGCTCAGGAACTCGCCGGCAACGCGGAATCTCGCGTACGTCGTGCCGTAATACCCCTGTGGCAGCAAGATGATCTCGACGCCGTCAGCGAGAAACTCGGCGGCCACCCGGCGCGCCTGCTGGCCCTTTTCGATGGTGCACGCCGCGTCGGCAACTTCCAGGCGGCCCATTGACTCCGCAAAGTACGTGCATCCATCCAGAACCCAACCCTTCAACGCCACCGACTCCTCTTCCCCCGTGTCCGCATGCAGGAGCTTGGCGTTGAGGTCCTTGCGATGCGCCGTGCTCGCCTCGAAGCCCTTGTCGGTGACGTGCTTGAGATAGGCACCGTCCGGCGCATAGGCGATCTGACCGGGGTCGTGAACAGCGGCCAGGATCGTGCACCAGTAGTCGAGAACAAAGTTGACGATGACACTGTAGGCGGCGTGCGGATGGCGCGCAATGTTGCCGCTCCGCAAGCGCTCCGCAAGCGCCGCGGCGACGTCCTCGATCGGCTGGTAGCCGTCGTAAACGACGGTGGCGACATCGACCGGACCGTCGATCTTGCGATCGAACCAGGCGGTCGTGTAGCCGAGAATACTGCCAAACTGCGTGATGGCGTTGTGGTAGTTGAGCCCGTGCTCGCGGACCCGCGTTTCGATCACCTTCTGCCGCTTGGCGAGAAAAGACACGATGCCCTCCTCGGTGATATCCGCGGCGCCGCCATGAAGACCGGTGGCACCGGAGCGAATCGCGTCGGCGTTGCGAGTCAGGACCTCATAGAGCGGCGAGGGCGCGAGCACGATGGCGTCGAGCGCCAGGGCGCTGCGGGTTTCCATGGAAAAGGAGGCGTCCGCGGCGGCGGCACCGCTTTGCGACAAGCCGCCGGAGACAGCGAGAAATGGCAGCACGAACATCAGCGGCCGAAGACCGCGGGGACGCGATCTACCGCGGTTACCAACCAGAGCGGCGACAGCTCGCCAGAAATACATGGTACACCTCGCAGGCTACGGTGGCGGCTAGAAACTAGGCGCTGCCGATACTACCGCGGGGGGGCGGGGAATGCCAGCCGCGCACGGGGGCGGGAGGGTGCAGCCGAAGCGCGGCTGCGGAAACTTGACAGCAAGTGGCTAAACATTTATCTCATGATCAGACTAAACATAGGTCGCGCCATCAACACCACCCGGAGCCTCCCATGCGCATGGATCGTTTCACCATCAAGGCCCAGGAAGCCATCCAGGCCGCTGCCGATAACGCCCGCCGCCACACCCACCAATACGTCGAACCCGAACATCTCCTCGCCGCGCTCCTCGAACAGCCACAAGGCGTGGTTCCCGCCATCCTCTCCCGCCTCGGCGCCACCACCGAGAAACTCGCCGCCCAGCTCCAACGACACCTTGAAGCCCTCCCCCACATCACCGCCGGAGCTACCGAGGTCTACCTCGGCGACCACACCCAGTCCCTCTTCGAGCTCGCCGAGCAGCAGGCTGGCTCCCTCCGCGACGAGTTCATCAGCAGCGAGCACCTCCTGCTCGCCATGGCCGAAGCCGACTTTCCCGCGTCCCGCTATCTCCAGCGCGCCGGCGCGACCACCGAGGGGATTCTCGCGGCCCTGCGCGATGTCCGCGGCGCCCAGCGCGTCGTCGACCAAAACCCCGAGGAAAAATACCAGGCCTTGCTGCGCTTTGGCCGTGACCTCACCGAGCTCGCCCGCAAGGGCAAGCTCGATCCCGTCATCGGCCGCGACGAGGAGATCCGCCGCGTCATGCAGGTCCTCTCGCGCCGCACCAAGAACAATCCCGTGCTGATCGGCGAGCCCGGCGTCGGCAAGACGGCCATCGCCGAAGGCCTCGCCGGCCGCATCGCCGCCGGAGACGTCCCGGAAGGCCTCAAGAACCGGCGCCTCCTCGCACTCGACATCGGCACTCTCATCGCCGGCGCCAAGTACCGCGGCGAATTCGAGGACCGCCTCAAGGCAGTCCTCCGCGAGGTCACCGAAGCCCAGGGCGAAATCATCATCTTCATCGATGAGATGCACACCCTCGTCGGCGCCGGCGCCGCCGAGGGCGCGCTCGATGCCTCCAACATGCTCAAGCCGGCACTCGCCCGCGGCGAGCTGCGGTGCATTGGCGCCACCACCCTCGACGAATACCGCAAACACGTCGAGAAAGATGCCGCGCTCGAACGCCGCTTCCAGCCCATCCTCGTCACCGAGCCCTCCGTCGAGGACACCCTCGCCATCCTCCGCGGTCTCAAGGATCGCTACGAAGTTCACCACGGCGTGCGCATCAAAGATGCCGCCATCATCGCCGCCGCCACTTTGTCTCACCGCTACATCGCCGATCGCTTCCTCCCCGACAAGGCCATCGATCTCATCGACGAAGCCGCCAGCCGCCTGCGCATCGAGATCGACAGTCTCCCCGCCGAGATCGACGACTTGCAACGACGCCTGCTGCAGCTCGAGGTCCACAAGCAGGCGCTCAACCGCGAAAGCGATGCCCCGTCACGCGAGATGCTGCGCGATGTCGAGCGGCAAATTGCCGACATCAACGAGCAGCGCAGCGCCCTCATGACCCACTGGCAACAGGAAAAGAGCCTCGTCGGCCAGATCCAGCGCGCCAAGGAGCGCATGGAGGAAGCCAAGGCGGAAGCTCTGCGCGCCGAACGCACCGGTGACCTCGAGAAAGTCGCCAAGCTTCGATACGGCGAAATCCCGGGCCTCGAGGAACAGCTCAGGAAAGGCCGAGACGAGCTCACCAAGCTCCACGAGCGCCATTGCATGCTCAAGGAAGAGGTCGACGAAGAGGATATCGCCGCAGTCGTCGCCCGCTGGACGGGGATTCCGGTGACCCGCATGCTCGAAAGCGAGCTCCAAAAGCTCTTGCATATAGAGGAGCGGCTGCGTGAGCGCGTCGTCGGGCAAGAGCATGCGATTGGCAATGTCGCCGCCGCCATCCGCAGGGCACGCGCCGGGCTTGCGGACCCGCGCCGGCCCACCGCTTCTTTCCTGTTTCTCGGTCCGACCGGCGTCGGCAAGACCGAGCTCTCCAAGGCGCTCGCTGCGTTTCTCTTCGGGAGCGACGAGGCCATGATCAGACTCGACATGAGCGAGTACATGGAGCGGCATACCGTGTCACGCCTCATCGGCGCGCCTCCAGGGTATGTCGGCTACGATGAAGGTGGCCAGCTCACCGAGGCGGTCCGCCGCCGCCCCTACAGCGTCGTCCTCTTCGACGAAATCGAGAAGGCGCATCCGGAAGTGTGGAGCGCGCTGCTTCAGGTCCTTGACGACGGTCGCCTCACGGATGGACACGGACGAACCGTGGATTTCCGCAACGCCGTTCTCATCATGACCTCCAACGTGGGCAGCGACCTGCTGGAGCAGCGCGCGGTGGAACAGGCCAGCGGGGGCACAGCGCCGGCCGCTCTGCACAGCAACGGCGCCGACCTGCGCTCGCTCCATCGCCGCGACTCGTCGCTACGAGCTCAGATCATGGAGCGGCTCCGCCAGCACTTCCGCCCCGAGTTTCTCAACCGCATCGACGAAATCGTGCTGTTCGAGTCACTTGGCCGCGAACGCATGGCGGAGATCGTGCGCATCCAGCTCGCTCAGCTCCTCCCAAGGCTGGCGCCGCGCGGGCTTACCCTGGTGCTCACCGAGCGCGCCGTCGAGCAGCTCGCCGCGGTAGGCTTCGATCCCGTCTACGGCGCCCGACCGCTTGCGAGAGTCATGCAGCGCCGGTTGATGGACCCGCTCGCCACGGCCATCCTCGACGGGCGCTTCGGTCCCGGAACGGCGATCACCGCGGACTATGAAGCCGGCACCGACGCGATCGTGTTCCGCGAGGACGAGCGCAGCGCGCAGCCGGCGCCCGTTCCGCCGACGGTGTGAGGCGTGCGGGGCGGCGGCGGAGCGGCGTGCCACCTCGCCCCTCGCCGCCCGGTCACCGCCCGAGCTGATACTTGCGCACGGCCAGAGCATGCTCGCTCAGCGTCTGCGAAAAATGGTGCCCGCCGTCACGCCGCGCTACGAAGTAGTAATACGGTGAGTCCGCGGGCGCCACCGCTGCCTCCAGCGACGCGCGCCCGGGATTGGCGATCGGGCCCGGCGGTAGTCCCGGATACCGATACGTGTTGTACGGCGAATCCAGTTGCAGGTCCGCGCGCCGAATGTCCCCGTCAAACGACTCGCCGATCGCGTAGATGACCGTCGGGTCGCATTGCAGCAACATCCGTTTGCGCAAGCGGTTGTGGTAGACCGACGAGATGAGCGAACGTTCCGTCGCGAATTTCGCTTCTGCCTCGATGAGCGAGGCCATGATAATCGCCTCGTGCGCCGACAGGCCGAGCGCCTGAGCCCGCGCGGCGAAGCGCCTGGGGAGAACTTCGAAAAACCTCCGCACCATCAGCCGCACCACCTCCGCGGCGGAAATGCTGTTCGGCAGCAGGTACGTCTCCGGAAACAGGTAGCCCTCGCAACTGTCCGCGGGAATCGAAAGCGCCGCCAGCACGCGCGCATCGCGGCAGTTCGCGGTGAAGCTTTGGCGGTCCACCACACCAACCGCCTCCAGGCGATCCGCGGTCTGCCAGTAGGTCAGACCCTCCCGCACCGTAACCCGGCGCAGCTTCACTCGCCCCTCGATCAGGAACGACAGCACTTCCTCGGGAGACATGCCGCTTGAAAGCTCATACTCTCCCGCCTGGAGCCTGCCTGCCACCCCCCGATACCGCGCCAGCGCGATGAACGCATGCCGATTGCGAATGATCCTGCGCTCTTCCAGCAGCGCCGCGATCGTCGCCAGGGTCGCCCCCTTGGCGACCGCAATCACCGCCCCTCGCCCCGCCCCGCCGCGCGGCGTCACCGGCGCTGTCGCCAGGAACAGCACGCGCGCCATCACCACGAGCCCGCAGCCCACCGCCATCACTCCGACAAGCAGGCGCCGCGCGCGGGCGCTATTTCCCCGAGGCCTTGTCCGCCGCACCACCGCTTACCTGCTCGCGCTCTTCCGAGCTCGCATAGTTGTACAGCGGGCACCCACCGCACACGTCCGGCAGCCGCTTCGTGAGCATCTCAAAGCGAATCCGAGCTGCCTTCTCGCTGTTCCACACCTGCTCCATCGTGCTGCGCGCGAGATTCCCGATCACGGCCTCCGGCCGCGGCAGATAACAACAAAACGTCACGTCGCCATTTAGCGTGACGTAGATTCCCTTCCACGGGCGCAAACAGAGCACCTGATCCTTTATCACGTCAGCTCTTGGTACGAGAGGGAGAAAAACACTCCGAGCTCCGCTGCACGCTGTCGCGCGGCGGACAGACAGATGTCATAGTGCTGTTTGTTATCTGGCAACATCTGCTCTTTGTAGTGAAACGAGAACCCGCTGTGCTCGACTGTATAATCATCGGGATAGGATGGATCTATAGGGTTGAGGCGACTGAATCGCGCCGTCTGCGCGCCAATCTCCTTGGCAAGCTCCACGAATCGCACCGCCTCGGAAGCATTTTCCCTCATCAGCACCATCGATATCGTAATAGTCGGCTCCCGGCTACCAAGCTCCTCCTTGATCCTTGCCAGCCGCTTGATGTTCGCAAGGATCTTCGTCAGATCGCCGCGCCGTATCTTCTTGTACGTCTCCGGTGTTGCGGCATCGAGAGAGATGTTGATCTGCTTGACCCGTTGCTCGACGAGAAATCGCGCGTTCCGCTCATTCAGCAAGATCCCGTTTGAACAGAGCGACAAGTACGTGTCGTCGTGGTCGATGGCCTCGACGAGCTCCCGAATTCGCGGATTTGTCAACGGCTCACCGACGCCATGCAACGAGACCGTATCGGCGGCCTTGAACAGTGGCAACACCTTGTCCACGATCTCGGAACGAATGTGCTGCCCCGCCTCCGGGCCCTCGCCCAGCACTTTCGGAAAGCAATGCACACAGGGCGGCACGATGTTACAGAGCTTGGTGGTCTCGACCTCGAGCAGCACCGGGTGCGATGGGCTCAACGGTGACAAGATTCCGACTTCCCGGATCTGCGCTCCGAGCTCGCGCGGGTCCCCGGTAAGCTGGCTGGCGAAGGTCTTGTCGAGCAGGAGCAGCACGTCGATGACCGGGCCTGGAGTCGGCGGCAGCGGAAAGGACAGCCCCATGTAGTGCGGACGAACCCCCTTCAGCCCGATGAGCTCGCCGTTGATGAAGACCTGCAGCACCGGCCAGCGCTCCGCCGCGAACGGATGGCCGGCAAGGACATGGAGCGCTCGCTGCTGTTCCCAGCCGTCGTTGCGCAGACGCAGGCGAGCGTGTCCCTTCATCCAGCGGTAGCCCCACGTGCCGTCATGGCGCTCGGGCTCGTGCCATCCTTCGCCAAGCCCCGCCTCCTCCTTGCCCATGCGGAGGTAGGTCAACAATCCGTCGGCAACCCCGCCTGACGTACCGGGTGCTTTTCTGTTCAGTATTTTCAGCATTCCGGTAAGGGTACCCGCGGCCGTGTTGGCCGTCAAGGCTAATGGACTTTGGAGCACTGCGTCGAGATCTCCCGCAGCAGTCCGAAGAGCCGAATGAGATGCGTGTCGATCAGGCACTTGCCGCTCGCGAGAAAGCCCACGGCGATGTCGCGCTGCGGATCCGCCCAGCCGATGATCAACGTAAAGCCGTAGTGCCCGAACGCCTTCGGCGTGTCCGGTCCGTAAAAGCTCAGGAAATTGCCGCCCAGCATGACCCCGAGCCCGTAACGCGCGGGAATACCGAGCACGACGTCCAGCTCCAAGTAGGAGGACTCATTCAGGACGCGCCGAATCGTGCGCGGCGCAAAAACGCGTACCCCGTCGAGCTCTCCTCCGCGCATCAGTAATTGGAAAAAGCGCGAGACGTCGTCAGCAGTGGCAAAGGCATTGGCCGAAGGCACGATCCCCGAATACCAGCGCGGGTCGTTGGACACCTCGATGACGCGGCGTAACCCCATCCCGAGCGCGCGCTGCACCACCCAGCCTATCGGGGGCGGCGCCGGCATGCCCGTCAGATAGTTGACGGCCACCTCATGCCACCGCTCGCGGACGAGCCCGTAACTCATCACTTCCAGTCCAAGCGGCTTGCCGACAGCCTCGGCAAAGAACGCGCGAATATCGCTCCCGGCCACGCGGCGCACGATCTCCCCGAGGATGAAGCCACCCGTGATCGCGTGGTAGGCGAGTTGCCGGCCGGGGACGGTCATCGGCCGCGCCTCGCAAAGCAGCGCGATCACCGCGTCCCAGTCGGCGAGCATGTCCAGACTGGCGTGCCCGACGGCAAGCGAGGGGATCCCCGCGCGATGCGTCAGCACGTGGCGAATCGTCATGACATCCTTTCCGTACTTGCCGAACTCGGGGATGTACTCCACGACAGGGTCGTCGATGTGAAGCAGGCCGCGCTCGTCCAGCAAGTGAATCACCATCGCGGTCATCGTTTTCGACGTGGAGAACAAGCAGAATGGCGTATCCGGCCGGGCGATGCGGATCTCTTCCCCGGCTGCGGCGAGCCCCGGTGCGCCGGAGGCGTAGCCGACCGATCGCCTCATCACCACCTGCCCGTGACGGCGCAGGCAGAACGTCAGCGCCGGGTGCAGCCCCGTCCGATAAATCGCCTCCACGTGCCGCCAGATGGCGCGGACGCCCTCGAGCGTCATCCCCACATCGCGCGGGTCAACCTCGTGGTTGTGATCGTAGGTGAGGACATCCACCAATGACGGCGACACGGTCATTCGCCTGCTGATTACGACGGCCACGCTCGTTCTCCCGGCGGGTCAAGGGTTCTTGCCATGCAGGAGCGATTGTAGCTGCGCGCTCGCGCCCGAACCAGGCCGGGCAGGCGCGCTGTTTGCACCCGTTGCATCGGCCAGGCGACCCAGACTATTAGGGGTCGACTCAATGTCGGGTGATGCTCCCTTACAAGTGCCCACGCGCATTGCGCTCGCCATGGTTTAGAAAACATTCGGCCGACGCCCACTACCAACAAAGGAGCGTTCGACGTGACCGAACCGAATTCCCCGACGTGCTGTCCGCCTGTGTCCGAGCTCACTATTCAGGACCACCCATGGTCCGACCTGGGCGTTTTCTTGACGCGATTCCCGGAGCCGGTGGCGTCGCTTCCCGCGCCGCCCTGGCTTGAACGACTCCTGCACCTGGATGCGGCCGCGCCAATGACATGCGACGATGCGGTCCGCGCTCACGTTCGCGACCTGCTCAGGCACGGCGGCTACAAGCCTACCGGGCGCGGGAAACCGGCGAGCGAGTACTTGCTGCGCGCCGCCGGCGATGGCTCGCTGCAGCCGATCAACGCCGCCGTCGACACTTGCAACGCGGTGTCGCTGCACAGCGGCCTGCCCATCAGCCTCATCGATCTCGATCGCGCCCTGCCGCCGCTGGAAGTGCGCATCGCGCGCCCTGGCGAGGCGTATATGTTCAATCCCTCGGGACAGGTGATCGACCTGGAGGGGCTGTGGTGCCTTTGCGATGCCGCTGGCCCCTGCGCCAACGCGGTCAAAGACGCGCAACGGACGAAAACCGCCGCGCAAACCGTGCGGACGCTGACCGTGATCTGGGGCACAAGCCGGCTCTCCGGACGGACGGCGCAGGCGGTCGCCTGGTACCGCCAGCTTCTGTCAGCGCTCGGCGCGACCACCGATCTCGTCCCGACGGTGACCGCGGCGGTTGCCGGCGGCGCCGCCCGGTCCTCACCCGCCCTGTTCGCTCTCGCGAAGAAACGACTCGAGTAGTAGCGTCGCGGCAACCTTGTCACGCACTCCACGGCGCCGCCGCCGCGTCGTATCCCCCTCGAGCAGCAAGGCCTCGGCATCGACAGTAGTTAGCCGCTCGTCACACATCTGGACCGGCACGGCTATCCGCTCCCGGAGGCGGCCCGCAAAGCTCTCGGCGTCCCGCGAGCCCGAGCTCGCCGCGCCGCTGAGGTGCAGGGGCAGTCCGACTACGACCAGAGCGACGTCCTCGTCGCTCACCATGCTCGCCAGTCGCCCCAGGAGCTGCGCTTCGGGATGGCGCCTCAGCACGTCCCGGGGAAACGCCATGCGCCGCGACGGGTCGCTGACCGCGACCCCGACGCGGACACTTCCCAGGTCGAGCGCCAGGACGCGCCCAGGAACCGCGGGCGGCGCGTCCCAATCGCCCTCCATCGCCGCGGCGATCAGGACTTCCGCTCGCGGATGACTGCCTGCGCCGCCGCCAGGCGCGCAATCGGCACACGAAACGGCGAGCAGCTCACGTAATCGGTGCCCGCGTGGTGACAAAACGCGACCGACTGCGGATCGCCTCCGTGCTCGCCGCAAATCCCGATCTTCAAATTGGGCTTCGCGCTGCGTCCCTTGCTGATCGCCATCTTCATGAGCTGGCCGACACCGCGCTCGTCTATGCTCTGGAACGGATCGGACTTCATCACCCCGCGCTGCTCATACGCCGCCAGAAACGGCCCGGCGTCGTCACGGCTGAAGCCAAACGTCATCTGCGTCAGATCGTTGGTCCCGAAGCTGAAAAACTCGGCCACCGCGCCGATCTCGTCAGCCGTCAGCGCCGCCCGCGGCACCTCGATCATCGTGCCTACCTTGAACGCGATGGCATCGTCGACGAGCACCGCCTCGGCAATCGCGCGCACGCGCTTCTCCACGAACTCGAGCTCGCGCACATCGCCGACCAAGGGAATCATGATCTCGGGGATTACCACCACGCCGCGGTCGGCAACCTTGCGCGCCGCTTCGAAAATCGCGCGGGCCTGCATATCGTAAATCTCAGGGAAGGATATCCCGAGGCGGCAACCCCGGTGGCCCAGCATCGGATTGAGCTCGTGCAGCGACTCGACGCGCGCCAGCAGATCGCGCCAGCAGTTGAGCTCGCCCGCCAGCTTGTCGATCTCGCTGAGGCTGGCCGCCTTCGTGATCGCGAATTGCACTTCAGCGATCTTGTGGATCAGCTCCTCTTGCTTGGGGAGAAACTCATGCAGGGGGGGATCAAGCAACCGGATCGTCACCGGGAACCCGTCCATCGCCCGGAAGATGTCGATGAAATCCTCGCGCTGCATCGGCAATAGACGTTCCAGGCCGCGACGGCGCTCGGCTTCGGTCCGCGCGAGAATAACCGCGCGCATGTGGGGAAGCCGGTCAGCCCCAAAGAACATGTGCTCGGTCCGGCAAAGTCCAATCCCTTCGGCGCCGAGCTTGCGGGCGCGGCGCGCGTCCTCGGGTGTGTCAGCATTGGCGCGCACCCGCAACCTGCGGCGTTCATCCGCCCAATCCATGAACTGGCCAAATGCCCCGGCCTGTTCGGGATCCACGAGCGGGAGCTCGCGCAACACGATCTCGCCGGTCGTGCCATTGAGCGAGATCACCTGCCCGCGCAAGATCTTCCGGTCACCGACCGAAAGCTCGCCGGACTCGAGGTTCACCACCACATTCGCGACCCCGGCCACACAGGGCTTCCCCATGCCGCGCGCGACCACCGCCGCGTGCGAGGTCATCCCGCCGCGACAGGTCAAGATGCCTTCGGCCGCGTGCATGCCGCCGATGTCCTCCGGCGAGGTCTCGGGTCGCACGAGAATGACCTTTTCGCCCTTTTCCGCCATTTCCTTGGCGTCCTCTGCCGTGAAAACGACTTTCCCGACGGCCGCTCCCGGCGACGCGGGCAAGCCTTTCGCGTCCGCCTGGTAGACCACTTTCGGGTCGATCATGGGGTGCAGGAGCTGCTCGAGCTGCTTGGGATCCACGCGCAATAGCGCCGTCTCCACGTCGATCTTGCCCTCCCGAACCATGTCCATGGCGATGCGCACGGCCGCCGCTCCGGTGCGTTTGCCCGAGCGCGTCTGCAGCATGAACAACTTGCCGTCCTGCACGGTAAACTCGACGTCCTGCATGTCGCGGTAATGGCCCTCGAGCTTGCCGCGGATTTCCTGCAACTGCTTGTAGAGGGCGGGATGGCGGTCGTTCAGCGAATCGATGGACATCGGATCGCGCGTTCCCGCGACCACATCCTCACCCTGGGCGTTGGGAAGATACTCCCCGTACAGGTGATTGTCCCCGGTGGCGGGGTTGCGGGTAAACGCCACGCCGCTGCCCGACGTTTCCCCCAGATTACCGAATACCATCGCCTGGACGTTGACGGCCGTTCCCCAGTTGTCGGGGAGGCTCTGCAGCCGGCGATACTCGATGGCGCGTTTGTTGTGCCAGGATTCAAAAACCGCATTGACTGCCTTGCGGAGCTGCTCGTGCGGATCCTCGGGGAACGGCCGCCCGGTCACCTGCACGACGGTGCGCTTGAAGATCCGCACCAGACGCTCCAGATCCTCGTCACTGAGCTCGGTGTCCGAGCGCACCTTGCGCCGCGATTTCAAGCTATTGATCTCGGCCTCGAAGTGATCGTGGGGAACCTCGAGCACCACGTCGCCATACATCGTCACCAGGCGCCGATACGCGTCGAACGCAAAGCGGCGATTGCCGGTTCTGGCGACGAGGCCCTGCACGGTGCGATCGTTGAGGCCGATATTGAGCACCGTGTCCATCATTCCCGGCATGGACGCGCGAGCACCGGAGCGCACCGAGAAAAGCAGCGGCCGCTCCTCGTCGCCAAAGCTCGCGTCCATGAGCGCCTCGACCCGCCGCACGCCCTCGATCACCTGCTCGGCAAGACCTTCCGCCCAGGCATGATCGCGCTCATAGTACTCAAGACACGCTTCCGTCGAAATCGTGAAACCCGGAGGAACGGGAATGCCCAGCCGCGTCATTTCCGCCAGTCCGGCCCCCTTGCCGCCGAGGAGCTCCTTCTGATCACCGCGCCCTTCCGCCTCGCCTCCGCCAAAGAAATACACGTATTTGGTCGGCCCCATCTTCACAGCTCCTTTCAACAGGGGTGTAACGATTCAGTCGATCACGATCTCACGCAGGTCCGCGACATGGAGAAAAAGCTCCTGAACCTCCAGGAGTAAGCGCAAACGGTTCGCCGCCAGATCAGCGTTTTCGTCGAGCACGGTAACGTGGTCAAAAAACGCGTCCACGGCAGGCCTCAGCGACGCGAGCACTGCAAGCGCCGCAGCGAATTGCCGGGCGGCGAGCAATGCTGCCACTTGCGGGCGCGCCCTCTCAACTTCGCAGTGCAATGCGACTTCTTCGGCTTGCGACAGGCGGTTCAGCATCAGAGAAGTGGCGGGAGAGCCCTTGGGCAAGATGCGGCTGACGCGCTTGAACGCGGTGGAGAGCGGGTCGAACTCGGCCGCCGCGCGAAATGCGGTCAGGGCCTCCACGCGCCGGCGAAGGTCGAGGAGATCCGTGTCGGGAATGGCAAGAACGGCCGCGATCGTATCGTAGCGGTGCGCTTCGGCGCCGAGCAGGCCATTGAGGCGTCCGCGGATGAAGCCCACGACCTCGGATCCCGACTCGGGGCAGCGTTTTGCGCCGGCAAGGAGCTCCAGGGCACCGGCAACCAGCGCCGCCAGGTCCAGATGCAGCGCGTGTGCCCAGGCGATCCGGCACAGCGCAATGGCCTGCCGGCGCACCGCATACGGGTCGGCCGAGGCGCTCGGCCCATTGCCGGTGGCGAAGGCGCAGGCGATGTTATCGAGCTTGTCGGCGAAGCTCACCAGCGCTCCCGGCAGCGTCCTGGGCACCGCGTCGTCGGCGGCCCTCGGAGCGTAGTGCTCCGCGATCGCTGCGGCTACGGCGGGGCTTTCACCCGAGGCGCGAGCGTAGCAGCCGCCCATAACACCTTGCAAGGAAGCGAATTCATTGACCATCGCGGTCACCAGATCCGCCTTGCACAGGCGGGCGGCGGCGGCGGCCACCGCGGCGTCATCAGGCGACAGCGCGTCGCTGGCCTCGAGTTGGCCGCAGAGCAATGCGCAGAGCGCTTCGATGCGCCGCGTCTTGTCGCCGATGCTGCCGATCTCGGCCAGGTGCAGCACCTTGTCGAGCTCGGGCACCCGCGCCGACAACGGCAGCTTCAGATCCTCACGATAGAAAAAGGCGGCGTCATCCAACCGCGCGCGCAACACGCGCTCGTTGCCCTGGCGAATCTTGCCATCCTCGCCGTCCGGGATCCCCGTCGTCGCCACAAACCGCGCCATCAGCTCTCCGGCCCCGTGGTCAACCGGCGGGGCCTCGACGCAGAAGTAGCGCTGGTGCTCCCGCAAACAGGTAATCAACACCACACGCGGCAGTTGCAGAAAGGACTCATCAAAGGCACCAAGTACCGTCTGCGGGAGCTCGAGCTGGTGCGTAACGATGTCGAGCAGCTCCTCATCGGTGACCAGCGCTCCTCCCACCGCCGCGGCGTGCGCCTGCGCTTGCTCGCGCAACAGCCGCCGCCGCAAACCGGCATCCGGTTCGACATTCGCCGCCCGCAGCACTTCTCGGTAAACCGCCGCCGAGCTGAGTGAGAGCGGCCCGGAGGCGAAAAACCGATGACCCCACGTCTCCCGGCCCGCGTGCAGGTCAGCGATGCGCACTGGGACAATCTCCGCGTCGAGCAGACACACGAGCCAGCGCAGCGGCCGTGCGAAGCGAAGCGCGCCCTCACCCCATCGCATCGACTTCGGAAACGTCAGCGACAGCACCGCATCACGCAGTATCGCGGGCAGCAGCGCGACCGCGCTCTGGCCTTCCACGCGTCGGGTAAAGCCCACGTACTCGCCGCGATCCGTGCGCACCCGCTCTAGCGTCTCAACCCCGACACCATTCTTGCGGGCAAAACCCTCGGCGGCCGGGGTCGGCACGCCCTCGCGGAACGCCACCTGCGCCGGCGGCCCGAGAACTTCCTCCTCGCGGTCCACCTGGCGCGCCGCCAGCGCCGGAATCTCCAGCGCCAGCCGGCGGGGCGTCGTCAACGTCTCGATCCGATCGAACTGCAGGCGCTCGCGCTTGAGCCCTCTCTCTACGGCGTCGCGGAGCGCCGCGAGCGCGGGCGCAATGTAGCCACTCGGGAGCTCCTCCGTCCCCACCTCAAACAGCAAGTGACTCGTGTCGCCACTCATCCCGTCACTCCTCGGCCGCGGCGGCCAGATACGCTTTCGCCACCGACTTCGCGAGATCCCGTACCCGTGCGATGTAGCCAACCCGCTCGGTCACACTGATGGCGCCCCGTGCATCGAGCAGATTGAACAGATGCGAGCAGCGAAGACAGTAGTCGTAGGCCGGAAACACCAGCCCCCGGGAGACCAGCCGCCGGCACTCCGACTCACAGTCCGCAAAGTGCCGAAACAAGGTCTCGCGGTCCGATTCCTCGAAGCAATACCGGCTCCATTCGACCTCTTCCTGCAGATGGACGTCCGCATATGTCACCCCCGGTGCCCAAACAAGGTCAAAGATGCTGTCCTTCTCCTGCAAGCACATGCAGATCCGCTCCAGACCATACGTGATCTCCGCGGAGACGGGGCTGAGGTCCAGCCCACCGACCTGCTGAAAATAGGTGAGCTGCGTGATCTCGGTGCCGTCCAGCCAGACCTGCCAGCCGAGCCCCCAGGCGCCAAGCGTCGGCCCCTCCCAGTCGTCCTCCACCAGGCGCACGTCGTGGGCGAGCAAGTCGACTCCGAGGCGTCGAAGACTGCCCAGGTACAGCTCCAATATGTCGTCGGGAGACGGCTTGACGATGACCTGGAATTGATAGAAGTGGTGCAATCGGTTGGGGTTTTCGCCGTAGCGTCCATCCTTCGGACGGCGCGACGGCTCCACGTACGCCACCTTCCACGGCTTCGGCCCGAGACACCGCAGAAAGGTCGCCGGGTTAAAAGTGCCCGCCCCGACCTCGATGTCATACGGCTGCGCCAGGACGCAACCGTACTCCGACCAGTAGCTCGAGAGCTCCAGAATGACCCCCTGAAACGTGCTAGACGCGCAAGCTGATGCTGACATATACCGTCGGGAAAGGATTGAGAGCGAGCCCGGCACCGCCTCCGGCCACCGGAAACAACCCGCAGAAGCGTATCTTCGCCAGCCGTTGTTGTCAAGGAGAGGTCACCACCTAGCTCCACCACCCCTTCACCGCCGGCGCGACGGTGCCCCCTCCGTCTCTCCCGCCCCTCGCGTCAGCCGCAGTCCGCGTCCTCGCCACCCACCGCCACCGGCCGCGCAGGATCCCGAATCCATTCGCTCCACGAGCCGGCGTACAGGCGCGTGCCCCCGAGCCCGGCGTACTCCATGGCGAGCACGTTGTGACAGGCTGTCACTCCGGAACCGCAGTAATGCACGACAGCGCTCGATCCACCTGCGGGGACGAGCGGGGCGAACCGCGCCCGCAGCTCCCCACTGCCGAGGAATCTCCCATGCGCGGCCAGATTTCCTTGGTGAAAGCGGTTCAGCGCGCCCGGAATGTGTCCCGCAACCGGGTCAATTGGCTCCACCTCCCCGCGAAATCGCTCGGGTGCCCGCGCATCCACCAACACCACACGCGCCCGGCGCTCGCGGTCCAGCAGCTCGCCGGCCTGCGCGACCAGCGCGTCGCGGACCAGTACGTTCAGGCGCCGCTCGGGACGAGGGCGCACCGCCACCTCGCACGGGCCTCCCGCAGCGCACCACGCTGCCCAGCCGCCGTCGAGCAGAGACGCCTGCGCGTGGCCGAGCCACCGCAGCAGCCACCACAGCCTGGCGGCAATCGCCCCGCCGGCGTCATCATAGGCAATGACTCTGCTTGCGGAACCAATTCCCACGGACTGCAGCCGCGCCGCCAGCGCCTGGGCGTCAGGCAATGGATGGCGCCCCGTTCCCGGCCTGAGGTCGCCCGAGAGCTCTTCATTGAGATGCAGATACGCCGCTCCGGGGATGTGCGCCTGCGCATACGCCGCCCGGCCCCAATCGGGGCGACCGAGCTCGAAGCGGCAGTCCGCGACGACCCAATCTGGGTCATCGAGGTGTGCGGCAAGTTTCTCGGCAGAGATCAGCGGCTCATCCATGAGTCTCAAGTATAGCGAAGGGAGTCACAAGATGCTCTATACGTCCCTTGCCCATAAGGCCGCTCTGCCCCTGGTTCTGGCCGCTGCGACGGCGATCGCCGCCACTGCCTGCGGTGGAGGTGACGGTGGCAGCGGTCGCGATGCCACCATCTGGCGGGCGCTTTCCTTTAACATGTACATGGGCTTTGACCGCGACGTCTTCGCGGGCGAGGTTGACTTCGGCAACCAGGAGGAGCTAGCCGCGGCGCTGCAAGCGGCATTCGACGATTTCCAGAAAACCGATGCCGCAGCGCGAATCGACGGCGCGGCCGCGGAAATCGCGGCCCTGGAGCCCGATGTCGTCGGACTCCAGGAAGCCGTATCGCTGATCCTGACCAAGGGCACGCCGGATCCCTCCGACGATGCCCCGCTCATCAACTATCTCGGCGCTCTCCTGGCCGCCATCGACCTGCACGGCGGGCCCGATTACCAGGCCTTCGTCGCGATCAACAATACCTTCGAGAGCACCCTGACCCTCTTCGAGAGCCAGCAGCCGTTTCGCTTCGAGGAGGCGAACGTCATCCTCGTTCATCCCGATTTTTCCGGCACGGAAGTAGGTGCGCTGCGCTACCGGACTTTGCTCTCCATTGGCAACATCCCGACTGATGAAGGACCGCGCCCCTACGAGCTGGTCCGAGGGGTGCAGCACGTGCGTGCAGCGCGGAACGCATTGACCTTCGAGCTCTTCAACACGCACCTGGAAATCGCCGGAGAAGCCGGCCAGGCTGCACCCGTCCAGGAGGCACAGGCGGCGGAGCTCGCCCAATACGTGCGCAGCGCCTCCGCCCAGGCGCCCGGCAACCCCATCGTCGTGCTTGGCGACATGAACGCCGTGCCCGGCAGCACGACACATGCGACCCTGCTGGCCGCCGGTTGGCTCGACACCTTTGCGGTCGCCGGCACCGGCAGCAGCGCAACCTGCTGCCAGCAGCCGGATCTGACCAACGAGACGAGCCTGGCAACGGCACGCATCGACTACGTCTTCTCAAGCGCCAACGGAGCCAGCGCGCCACCCGAGCTGTCGCGCTCGCTGCTGGCCATGGTGGAGCGCACCCTGCGCTCCGACGGCCAGGGGCGTATTTGGCTCTCGGATCACTTCGGCGCGCTGGCCGAGTACCGGCTGTCGCGCTGACGGCACCGAAACACGGCGACGCGGCCTGGTCGCTACGTCCGCGGCCGGCGAAACCGATACACCTTCGCCCGGCGCTTGCCGGTCACGCGCTGACCCGGAGCCTCCTCAATGAGCCCATCCGCCACCATGCGCAAGAAGCGCCGGCGAAAATTGGCCGGATCGTGGGTAACACCGTCAATCGCTTCGTGCACTGCGCGCAGCTCGGCAATAGAAAACGATCTTGGCACGAGCTCGAGCGCGATACTCGTAGAGTCCAGGCTGCGGCGGATCCGGCTTGCCGCCACGGCGATGATCTCGGCGTGATCGAATGCCAACTCGGCCGCCGGCAGCTCTGACAGCGAGAACCAGCGCACCGCGGCGACGTCCCCGCCGGCGACCGCGAATGGTGCCAGCTCGGGGCTGACCAGCGCGTAGTATGCGACCGAGATCACGCGCATTCGGGGATCCCGGCCTGCCCTGCCAAACGCGTGAAACTGCTCCAAAAAGACCGATCGGGCCGGCAAACCGGTCTCCTCCGTCAACTCGCGCCGAGCTGCCTCGTCCAGATCTTCGCCCTGATCGGCAGCCGCGCCGACACGAACAAATCCGCCGGGCAACGCCCAGCATCCGGAGAACGGATCTTCGCGTCTACGCACCATGAGCAACTTGAGGTCGGCGTCGAGGACGGTGAAAATGACCAGGTCCACCGCAACGGCCGGTCGCGGATAATCCTGCGCCTTCATTTTCGACCTCTGGCCGCAACCATAGCATGCTGCCCGCGGCTTCGCCACCCTGAATCCACCGCCCGGGCGACGTCAGCGTGACAACGCCCCCTCCGTCCCTCCCGTCCCCCGGTTGCGGCGGGAGGTGGGAGCTCTTCGTGATGCGCTTTCCGCGCAGCTTGCACTTGAAGAGACGGTGGATTCAGGCCACACCCGGCCATTGCGAGGATTTTTCCATTGAGCTAGGAGCACTGGCGGAAGCGTGGCCTGTGCCCGAGACCAGGGGAGGGAAAAGCAATGGACGAGAAGGACAGCATCGAGACGCCGGACGGCGGCGGAGCGTTACAATTCGATCGCGCCGAGGTCGCCGCGGGGCTCGCCAACGAGATGCCGTGCCGGTCCTGCGCCAAACCGGTCACGTCACAGTATTTCGAAATGGGCGGGGCCGTGTGGTGTACAAGCTGCAAGCAGCGGTTTGACGATGAGTGGAACCGAGGGTCGCGGGCGGGACGCTTTCTGCGCGCCGTTGCTTTTGGACTCCCGGCCGCGGTGATCGGTGCCATCCTGTATTACGCGGTAGCCGCGGCCACCGGGTACGAGCTCGGCCTCGTTGCTATCGTCATCGGCCTGATGGTCGGCGGCGCGGTGCGCTTCGGCGCCCGCCGCCGCGGCGGCTGGGCCTATCAGGGCCTGGCGATGGCGCTCACATACGTGGCGATCGTAACCACGTACGTCCCGGCAATCCTCGGCGCACTGCGGCAGACCGCAACCCAGGACGCGACAACCGCCGAGGTCTCGACGACGGGCGACGCGCGCGCCGCGGAGAGCGCCGAGGAGGCCGCCGCTACCGCGGCTCCGGGCGGCGAGACGGCTGGCGAGGCGGCGGAGGAGACTGCAGCGGCGCTCCGCGATGTCCCCGCCATGCTGCTCTTCCTGGCAGTACTCCTGGGGCTCGCCATGGCCGCACCATTCCTGGCCGGCTTTGACAATATCATCGGGCTCATTATCATCGGCATTGGCCTGTACGAGGCCTGGCGACTGAACAAGCCGCTCGGTGTCGAGCTCTCGGGACCGTACAGGATCGCGCTCACAGATCAGGTCTTGCCAAGTGCACCGGCCCCAGCCGAATCCTAGGAGTGCCGAGAACGCCTTGGCGAGCTGTCCTGGGTGTGGGACGGAGCTTGCGCCGCGCCTGTTGAGCTGCCCGGCGTGTCAGCGTCTGGTCCATGGTCAAGCGCTCCAGGAGCTCGCCGACAGGGCTGGCCGGGAACAGGCGAAGGGGGACCTCGCGGCGGAGCTCGCGCTGTGGCGGGAAGCACTGGAGCTGCTGCCATCGGAAAGCGGGCAGGCAAGGAGAATCGCGGAGCGGGTCGTAACGATCAGCGACCTCATCGACAAGCATCCAGCCGCCGCCGGGCCCGTCCCGCAACCGCAAGCGCATCGCGACAGATGGAAGCCAGGAGCCGGCGGCGGCGCGGCCAGGATCGGCATCGCCAGTCTGGGCGCGGGCGCGCTGGTGCTGTGGAAGCTCAAGGCCGTGCTGGTGCTTGCTCTCTCCAAGGGAAAGCTGCTGCTCATGGGGTTGACGAAGATGAGCACCCTGAGCACGATGCTGCTGTCCGTGGGTGTCTACTGGGCGGCGTGGGGGTGGGCTTTTGCGCTCGGCCTGGTGGGTTCGATCTACGTTCACGAGATGGGCCACGTCGCGGCGCTGCGGCGGTTTGGAATCCGCGCCTCCGCGCCGACGTTCATCCCCGGTCTCGGCGCCTTCATCCGCGCGCGACAGCGCCTCGCCACGCCCGCCGAGGAGGCACGGGTGGGCCTTGCCGGGCCACTCTGGGGGCTCGGAGCCGCCGCCGCCGCGTATGCGGCGTTCCTCGCTACCGATGCTGCGATGTGGGCGGCGATTGCACAGGTAGGGGCCTGGATCAACCTGTTCAATCTCCTGCCGATCAGGCCACTAGACGGCGGCCGCGGCTTTTGCGCCCTCTCCCGCGGTCAGCGGTTGATCGCTGCCGCCATCCTGGGCGGAATGTGGTACGCAACCGGTGAAGGGCTTCTCGTCCTTCTCGGGATCGTGGCCATCGTGCGGGCGCTTGGCCGGGGTCCCGCCGCGGCGGGAGCGGCGGCGGAGGACCGCCTCGCCCTGGTCCAGTATGCGGTCTTGGCAGTGACTCTTTCGCTGCTTGCAACCGTCGACGTGCCGGTGGTCGCGCCCTGACGACGCCCGTCACTCCGCCTGCACAGTCGAGGTGGCCGCGAGATCAACCAGTGCAGCCGCCGCGAGCCTGGTGATCTCGGTGCCCGTAGCCATGTCCTGCTCGGTCAGAGCATCGTTGGAGCTGTGATAGTACGGGTAGCTGTCCCAGTCGTTCTCGATCAGCAACAGCGACGGCAGCCCATTCTGGATGAAGGGCATATGATCGCTCCCAAACGGCGACTGGGACGTGCGGACCTCGAGCCCCGTGTAGCTCGCGGCGATGTTGCCGACCTGTGATAGCAGACTCTGGAATGCGCTGCTGCTCTCCAACAGCACCGAGGGCGCGCCCCCTTCATCGTAGGACAGCATGTCCATGATCACCGCCGCGACCATGTTGTCTCCATCCCCAGCCGCGAGCAGATCAGAAACATACGCGCCGCTGCCCTTCATCCCCTGCTCTTCCCCGGAGAACGCCACCAGGCGCACCCCGTGGGGCAAGCTGTAGTCGCGCAATACCGATGCAAGCTCCAGGAGCGCCGCCGTCCCGCTCGCATTGTCGTTGGCGCCCGGCGCTTTGGTCGTCGGCATCTCGCTCGTGCTGTCGTAGTGCGCGCCGACCAGCACGAACCGGCCATCACCGGCGGTTCCGGGGAAGCTCGCCACGACGTTGTAGTAGGTCTTGCCGCTGTACGAGTACGGGTCCAGCTCCACGGACGGTGCCCCCGCCTGAACGAAGCGGTCCCGCACCCAGGTGCTCACGCTCTGAAAATTGGATCCAAGCGTGTAGCGCGATGAAAACGCCGCCACAGTATCGCTGAGAAACGCTGCGTAGCGGGATTCGCTCACGGCATCGACGATGGTGGCCGTGTCCGTGCGGCGGGGAGCCGTGACCAGTGATACGAAAGGCACACCCGGCACCGCCAGCGCCGGATCGCGATGTCCGTGTGCCGGCGAGCAGTCACCATGGTGGCTGTTGTCCTGGCCGGCCGCTGCGGGAGCAAACGGCGACGCCGCGGCGAGCAGAATCGCGAAGAGACCAGCCAACGTCATACGAGAGCAGCCAGCAAAGCAAGACATGTCACAGCCTCCGATCACCAACACACCTGGCCGCGCCGCAAATGCCGGCCGCCCCTAACATGCAACATGCGTGCCTGTCCATGCGCTGAAAGCGATGTTACCATACCGCCATTGCTTCACCGGCACCGCGCGCAGTGTAACTCGCTCGTCACAGCCCCGCCGCAGTCCGTAATCGCGCGATCACACCGGCGCGCATACGTCACATGCAACGGCCCTACCCCCGCCCGCGCCGCCGGGCTCTCGGGAACCTGAATCCAGGCGGTGCGCGCCTTCGGCAAGGCGCTCGCGGGCTGACGGCGGGGAACGCACCACCGTCGCCAAACTCGACCCCGTGCTTCGGCGCGGCATCCCGCCCACGGCCTCCCCGGCTCGAAGGCCCGCCCCACGCTGGACTAGACCGCCCCGCGCGTTGCCCCGATGCCGCGGCTGGCGGCCCACTGCGCCAGGTCCTGCCGGCGGATGGCCGCGGCCATGAGATCCGGAAAGAGATCGGGCGTGCAGGCGAACGAAGGCACCCCGAGAGCGGCCAGCGCCGCCGCGTTTTCGTGATCATAGGCAGGGGCGCCGTCATCGCACAGCGCTAACAGCGCCACGAGCTGCGCGCCGCTGGCCACCAGCGAATGCGCACGCCTGAGCATCTCTTCGCGGACCCCACCCTCACACAGGTCGCTGATGAGCACCACAATCGTCTCGATCGGTCGCCGCACCAGACTCTGCGCATAGGCGAGCGCGCGGTTGATGTCAGTCCCACCGCCGAGTTGAACGCCGAAGAGAAGCTCAACCAGGTCTTGCAGCTTCTCGGTCATGTCGACCACCGCCGTGTCGAAAACGACGATCTGTGTGCGCACGGCAGGCAGCGACGCCAGCACCGCGCCGAAGATCCCCGAGTACACGACCGAGGTTCCCATCGAGCCGCTCTGGTCCACGCACAGGATGACGTCGCGCAGGGCCGAGCGCTTGCGGCCATGGCCGATGCGCGTTTCCGGCACGATGGTCCGGAAGTCGGGCTGGTAATGCCTGAGGTTGACGCGAATGGTGCGATCCCAGTTGATCTCGTGATGGCGCGGGCGGCGGTTGCGAACCGAACGGTCGAGGCTGCCGCAGATCGCCTGACGCGTGGGGTTGGCAAGCTTGCGGGTCAGCTCTTGCACGACCTTGCGCACGACCATGCGAGCGCTCTCTCTGGCCTTTTGAGGCATGATGCCGCCGAGCGCGATCAGGTCGGCCACCAGGTGAACATCGGGCTGCACGGCTTCCAGCATTTCCGGTTCCAGCAGCAGGGATCTGAGGTTCAGGCGCTCGAGCGCATCCTGTTGCATCACGCGAACGACCGAAGCGGGGAAACAGGCCCGGATGTCTCCGAGCCAACGCGCCACGCTCGGAGCCGAGAGGCCGAGGCCACCGCGCCGCTCCCGGCCACTGTCGCAGGCACCATAGAGAGTCGATAGCGCCCGATCCATCACCAGGTCCGTGCCAGCGAGATGCCAGCCGGTCCCATCCGCCTCGTCGCCGCCGAGAATCAAGCGCCAGCGACGCAGGCGCTCAGAGTCCGAGCCTGGCGCGACACTACCCGCCACATCATCAATCATGATGCCCTCTCGTCGTCAGGAAACGCGTCCCGCCGCCATTCCTCAAATCCCGAGCAACTGCCTGATCAGCGGCAACACCGCCTCCGCCCGCGCGCGGTCGAACGCGCCACCCGGCGTCGCCAAGCCGGGCGCGGACGGCGAACCAACCTGCCCACCGCCTTTGACACGCGCCCCCATCTGGCGGCGCTCCGGCGGCGCAAACGCGCCAAAGGTGCGGCGCAGCAGCGGCAACACCCGAGTGAACAGCTCGCCGCTCAGACCCGTCACCCACTCGTCCACCACACCCCACAGCGGCTCGTCGTGAAGCAGCACGAGGCCGCTCCCTCCGAGGAAGCCCTCGAGCCAACCCGCCGCGACCAACGGGTCAGCGGCCGCGGACAGGGCCAGACTCATTCGCTGCGCCGCCTCCTCGGGGCCGAGGCTCCGAGTCTCGAGCAGCAGGCGCACCGCCCGGCCGGCAATGAGCCCATTCAGGTTTGGCAGGTCCGCCAGGCGTCGCAGGACAGCGGTCCAGACGCTCTGATGCTCGCTCCGCTGCAGCAACGTGACGGCCTCGTGCATGGCGGCGAGACGTCCGAGCATTTCTCCGGCCGCGTCATCATTGAGCGAACCGCAGGCGATCGGCAACCCCACGCAGATGCGCGCCACCAGACCGTCCACCACGCTGCTCACCAGTCGCGCATCGGTTTCGCGGACGTTTCCGTACCGCAGTGCATTGGCCAGGGGCGGCAGCGCATCGATCAGGAGTGCCACGTCGCTGGCCAGCGCCGCCTCGTTTTGAAGTCGCTGCATCACATGCTCCGCCGCGTCGGGCAGCTCGGCCAGGAAGACGCGGCCGATGAGCGCGGTCAGCGCCGGGAGGTTGGGTACATCGTCGGCTAGGTGGCGCGCGAACGCGCCCGCAGCCTCGAGAACCGTGTTGCCCCACGTGGCGGCCTCGATGATCTTCACTGCCAGCTCCGGCAACCACTGCAGCGACCAGATTTCTTTGAACGTGCCCGTGCCGCGCGCCTGCTCCGGGCTGCCCCAGGGGATATCGAGCAATGCCAGCCGATGCATCAGCAAGCTGCGGCCGAGATCGATCTCCCGGCGCAAGTCCAGCTCCAGGATTTCGCGCGACGCCTTGGGCGACAGTCGCAGTCGCTTCTGTTCCCGCTGCACGTCCCGCTGCAGCGGCACCAGCGGTGTGTCCGGGGGCACTCGGCCCAGGCGGTCGCCGATGGTCAGCTTCTGTTCGATCAATCTCAAGGCCAGGGTGTTGCCGAAGCAGAAGACGGCCTGCGCGGCCTCGTCGAGCTCCTCCAGACCGGGCAATGGCCGATCGCGCAGCGCCGCCAGCGCTTCGGCGAGGCGCACGGCTTCGATGATCTGCGCCGAGGATGCGTCGAGGTCCTCGGCACGCAGCAACCGCGCCACGCGCGTCAGCCACCGCTCCGTCACGTTTTCGGGATAACTCCAGAGGTGGTGATACCAGCCGGGGGAAGCGATGCCCGCGCCATAGCCGCTGTTTCTGGAGAGCCGGCCATACGTCCATGGCACCCACGTAACCTGTGCCTTGACCTTGGGAAGGCTCTTGAGGAGCGCGGCGTCACTCTTGGCGGGTGGCATGTCGTCGGCTACCAGCGCCGGCGCGTGCCAGGCGCCGCAGACCACGGCGATGCGGTCGAACCCCTCCTTCCGGGCGGCACGGATGACGGTCCGCATGTGCGCTTCTCGCCCAAGCTCGCGCCCCGCCTGGAAGTCATCTGCGGCTGGCGGCAGCTCCCTGCGCAGCTCGCTCATCGCCTCGAGCACGCCCGCGAAGAGACCTTCCGCGTTGCGCCTCTGCTCGACCAAATGCTCCCACCAGCGTTCGCCGTCACCATAGCCGGCCGCCTCGGCCAGCCACCGCAGCGGATCGTCACGGGGATGCGGTCCAGGTGTGGCGGTCTCCGGCAAGCCTTCCGCGACCTGCGCCGGGGTGTCTAGCGAAACGTCCGCGGCGCCGTCAGCTTCCGCCAGAGCGAGCTGGGCGCTCACCGGCAGGTCCATGAATGCGGTTTTTATGCCTCGCGACAGGCCATATTGCAGCGCCTGCCATTCTGGAGAGAAAACCGCGAACGGATAATACACCGCGCGTCGGGGATCGTCCGGGACATAGCCGAGCAGCGCGACCGGCGGCTCCATTTCCGGGTGGCGCAGCAGCGACAGAGGCTCCGCGGCATCGGCCGGTCCTTCGATGAGAATGCAGTCCGGCTCGAATGCCCGCAGCGCGCGGGTCAGGCTCCTGGCCGAGCCCGGGCCGTGGTGGCGAATGCCGTAGATGGTGACCGTCGACCTGTCCGTCATCGCGTTTTGCCCGCAGCTACAGGATCTCGCGACAGGCCCGATAGAGGTCCTTCCATCCCGGGCGCTCCTTGACGACCGCCTCGAGGTACTCTTGCCAGACGATTCGATCCTGCACGGGATCCTTGATCACGGCCCCTGTGAGGCCGGCCGCCAGATCGCCTGCGCACATCTTGGCGTCACCGAAATGAGCAGCCAGGGCCTGGCCGCTGTTGATGACCGAGATGGCTTCGGCGGTGCTCAGCGTGCTGCTCGGCGATTTGAGCTTCGTCTTCCCATCCGTGCTCTTGCCGTCGCGGAGCTCGCGAAAGATGACGACGACACGGCGGATCTCGTCGAGCGCGGGCGGTTCGGCAGGGAGCTCCAGAGCGCGGCCGAGCGCCTCGCAACGGCGCTGAACGATCCGGACTTCCTCGTCGGCGCTCTCCGGCAGCGGCAGCACGACGGTATTGAAGCGGCGCTTGAGCGCGCTGGAAAGCTCGTTGACGCCGCGGTCGCGGTCGTTGGCGGTGGCGATGACGTTGAAACCCTTGATGGCCTGGATCTGCTCGTTGAGCTCGGGAATCTGCAGTGCCTTCTCGGAAAGATTGGTGATCATGGCGTCCTGCACGTCGGACGGAATGCGAGTGAGCTCCTCGACCCGCGCAATCTTGCCCGCTTGCATGGCGCGCATGATGGGGCTCGGAACGAGCGCTCGCGAGGACGGTCCCTCGGCGAGCAGGCGGGCGTAGTTCCAGCCGTAGCGCACGGCTTCCTCGGCGGTTCCGGCGGTGCCCTGAACCAGCAAGGTCGAATCACCGGAAATCGCGGCCGCGAGGTGCTCGGAAACCCACGTCTTGGCAGTTCCCGGCACCCCTAGCAGCAGCAACGCGCGATCCGTGGCGAGCGTGGCGACGGCGATCTCGATGATGCGCCGGTTGCCAATGTACTTGGGCGTGATCTCGGTGCTGCTGCCGAGCGCGCCTCCGAGCAGGTAGGTCGACACGGCCCAGGGCGAGAGCTTCCAGTTGGGCGGTCTGGGCCTGTCGTCGGCGCGGGCCAGAGCTTCGAGCTCGCCCGCAAACTGCTGTTCGGACGTGGCGCGCAAAGTCTCCGGCATCGATCGTGTCTCCCTTTCCTTGCTGACTATTCTTCGAGGGCCTGCAACATGTCCCAGCGGAACCGGAGAAGCACGAGAAACTTCTCCACGGCCCGTGACCGCCAACCCCACGCGTCGTCGCTCCCTTCGCCGAGCTGCGCGGCCACCGTCGGGTACAATGACGGCGGAACGGTGAGCGAGCACAAAGACAGAGCGGGTTCCAGATGGAATCCGTATCTCGAGTCGAGAATGCCCAGACTATGGGCGACTACCTTCTCGGCGAAGGTCGAGCTCCAGTCTCTCTCGCAAGCGCGCAGCAGCGCGACCCACCCCTGGTGCTCGGCAGCGGTGCGATGGGCGTCGGGCATCAGCTCCAAGAGGACGGCCTGTTGCTGCGCAGGGGGCAATGCCTCGAGCAGGGGCGCGCGTGCGGCGCCGTCTTGCAGCGCGTCGGCGCGCAGCAGCATGGCCTCGGCCCAGCCTGGACTCCGAAAACGCGCTGCGGCCTCCGCCCAACCCCGCATCAGCACCTCCTTCCACTCGCTCCTGTCCGCCGCGTCGAGCAGCCGCTCGGGTGGCAGCTCGCGCCGGTGGCTCCAGTGCGAAGGCGGCACGGCCCGCAGCATTTGCAGCAGCCAAAACGCCTTTTCCCCCAGGTTCCCGTGGTCCGCGGTCGGCTTGAGCGCAACACCGTCGCGCTGCATGGCTTTGTCGCTCGCCTCGGGCAACCGGACCTCGATCGTCGCGGGCTCGCCGTCGGGGATGGCGATCAGCGGCAGGACACGTTCGCTCATGCGCCGCACCAGACGCGACTCGGGCAGGCGCGCGAGCAGATCGATCGCCGCCTGTCGCACCTCTTTGCGCCTGTCGTCCAGCGCCTCCTCCAGGAGTGGCTCATCGGCCATGCTCAACCCCGTGCGGAGCTCTGCCAGAAATGCTGCGCGCTCTTCGGGTGGGTCTTCTTTCCATGTTGATTCCACGAGCTTGCGGGCCCGATCCGGATACTCCCGGCGGATCGTGCGGAGCAGTCGCTGGCGATCTGGCGTGTCAGCGGTCTGCCAGACCTCGAGGGCATCCTCTCCCGTCTCCGCGCTGCTCGCGAGCGCATAGCTCCAGTCGGGGTTCAGGGAGGCCAGCCAGGCACCCCGCTTCCCGAGCGCAGGGACGAGCGTCTCACGCAGCTCCCGGTCGCGCCTGCCGAGCTCGAGGAGGGGCGGCAACTTTTCCTCCGGGATCCGCTTGTCCTTTGCGCGCAGCGCCTGCAGCCACTCCGGCAGGACGGGCAGCTTGTGCGGGTCCTCGAGCATCTGCGCCAAGTGGAGAGCGGCGCGTTCACTGCAGCGCGGCTGTGCGTCCCGCGGGCAGGGCACTGGGACCGTCTCGCGCGTGGCCGACACCCGACCCGCTCGCCGGTAGACGGCCAGCGCGCCGGCGGCGCCGAGCAGCGCGCCCTCGCGATCGCCGGCGTCGAGCGCGGACAGCAGCCGTCCCAACCCATCGGCGGCCTGCTCCGGCCATGGCAGGGGCTGTCTCTCGGTCCCGAGCAGGGCAACGCGGAGGAGCTCGTTCGCGATTTCCACGGTCTAGCCTTCGAGATCTTGTGCGCCCACCGGATCCGGCCACGAACAGCGCACAAGCCGGCCATCTACCCACGCGCTCAGAGCGCGCAGGGCATCGCCGTCCCATTCGCCGAAGACGTCAATAGGCGCATTTCCGCTGAGGGCCGCCAACATCCATTCCGTACCACCGCAACCGCGCTCCAGGGGCATCAGACGTCCATCTTCGTCCCGGAGATTCCATCCTCCCGCGATCCGCACGGGCACGACGGTTTCGAGCCACAGTGGGAAGGTCTCGAGCAGGGGCTGGGTTGCCAGCGCCTCGGCGCAGCGGGCCAGGGCCGTAGCAACCGTGCCGTGGCCGTTGCCGTCCGCCTCCCGCTCCCGGCGAGGCGCGGGGAGGACCTCCGACAAGGACCGAGGATTGGACAACCGCGTCTTGATGAGTGCGCGCTGCGGGTAGCTGGCCGGGAAATAGACGACCTCCGCAGCAAGCGCGGTGCCCGGCACGAGACTGATATCCAGTGGTTGGCCGGCTGGAGCGAAATGCAGAATCAGCGCCGCTCTCCTGCACGCCTGTCCCCACAGCCAGGTGCGTTGTGTGCGCAGTCGGTCCTCTTCATGAACGCGCTGCCCCAGAACCAGCCACTGATCGCGAACGCCGGTCCCGGACAGGACGTCTTCTTGCGGCACCGTGAAGCCGATTGCGGCGCGGAGGTCCGCTTGCATGTCCGAGGGGAGCGCGGCAATGTGCCGGTAGCCTTCGATGATCACGTGCAGCCGACCGAGTCGCTCGAGCACCTTCTCCTGCCAGCGGCCGTCCGCGGAGGCGACACCGGCCAGCTCCTGGAGCCGCCGCGCCAGGCCAGGCGCCTGTGCGTCGACCAGGCGGGCGGCCGGCGCGTCCCAGAACGAATACGGCTTGTCCCGCACGGTGGCCAGACCCTGGCGCACGAGGTCGCGCAAGAAACGGTCGAGCTCGTCGAGGCCGCGGGCCACCTTGTCTTCACGCGCTTCAGCGCGTCTGGCCTGTTCCGCCGCCCGCCGGGCCTGAGCCGCGGGGTCAGCGGCGGCGGCCGCCGCACCGGCTTCTCGCCTTTGCTCCTTTTTTTCGGCGCGCTCCCGCCTTGATCCGAGCCACTCGTCTACCCAGTCCGGACGTCCGCACTGGGAAAAGACGGCTGGTTGCTGGGCCAGCAGGAGGAACAAACCCAGAGCGTGCTTGCACGGAAACTTCCGGCTGGGGCAAGAGCATTTGAACGCGGGTTCGCTCAGATCGATGCGCGTTTGATATGGATCGTTTGCGCTGCCCTGGCACTCGCCCCACGCCGCGTCCACGTCTGTTCCCAGCGACACCCATTTGCGAGGCATGGCCAGCTCCCTGCCCGACTTGGCTGCGCTGGCGTCAGGCGCGAGGGCCAGGATTTGCTCGCATGTCCAGGGCACGGGTGGCGACTCCGATCCGACTCGGTTCCCGCGGAGCTGAGCGCGGTCCCCGCGTCACTCGTAGTCCTGGCGGTGAACCGTGTCAAGTCCCGGCGCGCAAAAAGCGCCGGCGCCCAAGCGCGGCTCTCGCTGATGTGAGCTTCTGAGGCCGTCACCGGTTGGTTACGGGTGAGAATGCGCAGTTGCCGCCCGCCCCGTGCTATACTCGCGCTTGTATGCCGCGTCCCGCGTCGCATCGGTGCGGCGCGGAGCAGCCAGCGAGCGTGGTGTCCGCCAGACAGCAGGAGGAATCGCCGTGACCTTCATTCTCAACGTGCTGTGGATCGTCTTCGGTGGGGGATTCGTGATCTGGCTTGAGTATGTCTGGGGAGGGCTCGTGCTGTGCCTCACCATCGTCGGCATTCCCTTCGGCGTTCAGTGCTTCAAGATCGCCGGGCTGGGACTGCTGCCTTTCGGCAAGGACATCGAGGCAGATCCCGACTCCGCCGGTGCCGGACTCCTCGGGGCTATTCTCAACCTCGTCTGGTTGCTCTGCGCGGGAATCTGGATCTTCATTAGCCACATCGCGCTCGCCGCGGCTCTGGCGGTGACCATCATCGGCATCCCGTTCGCTCTCCAGCACCTCAAGCTCGCGGTCCTGGCGTTGGCTCCGTTCGGAAAGACGGTCGTGCGGCTGTGAGCTCGCGGCGTTCGGGCCGCGGTCGGGCGCCGACTACTTTCTTTGCGGCAATCGCGGCGGCAAGCTTCTTCCTGGCGTGCGGGCTGTTCGACAGCGACAGCGGAGGGCCACCCAAATGCGATTTTTCGGCACCCAACTTTCGTTGCGTCGGCCCTCTGTGCGATATCGACTGCGGCGACCTGCAGACGTGCGTCGTTGACTGCAAGGAAAAAAGCTGCACCGTGGACTGCAACGGCTCCGAGCGGTGCTGCGTGGATTGCGAAAAGGGCAACTGCCGAATCGACTGCCGAAAATCCGACTGCACCGCTCGGTGCCCGAACGGTGCATGTCGGATGATCTGTTTCGAGGCGCAGTCCTGCTCCGAGGAGTAGGCGGGCGGCGCCGCCGCTTGCCCGGCGGCGCGAGCGGGTTGCAGGCGCCTCAGTTGAAAAAGCCCGCGTTGGCACCGGGCGCGATGCGCGCCTGGCTCACCAGAATCGCCGATTGGCTCACCATCGCGAACACCTGCCGCAGCGCCGCCGGCGTCGCCTGCGCCTGCACCGCGATGCAGCCGTCCGGAACTCCCATGCTGCGGGCCACCGCATGGAAGTCCACGTCCTTCCCCACGCCGACAAACGCCAGCACGAACTCCTCCGTGGCCAGCAGGTCACGGCTGATTTGCGCGCAGTCCCGGGCGGTGCGCCGCGACCCCACGTCGGCACCGTCGGTGATGATCACCACGACGCTGCGGCACGGCGTGCCGCCGTCGCGAAGCCGCTGCGCATACGCGATGTTCGCCGCCAGCGCGTCGCACCACGTGTCGTACAGGTGCGTCATCCCGCTCGTCGTGTAGCTCTTTCGATCGAGCACCGCGGCATCCGCAACGCTGACATACGAGTGAATGACCTTCACCGCGTCGTTGAAAATCCAGAGCGCCATCAAGATCGCGTCGCGCTCCTTGCTCGTCAAGAACGCATCGAGCAGCGCATTGTACCCGTCACGCACCGCCTGCTGCAGGCGACTGTAGCCAATACTGGAGGAAGCGTCGAGCAGGACCGTGATCAGCGTGACGTCGGTCGCGTCGATGTCCTCGAGCGACTTGCCCGCGGCCCCCGCGACCACGACGTTGCCGAGGCTACCGGTGAGCAACATCGAGGTTTGCTGGCTGATGATGCCCGCGCCCGCGGCGTTTGCAAAGAGAGAATTCATCGTCGACAGACTCTTGCTCATCTTCACATCTCCCCTAGTAGACGATCGCGTCCATGGTGCGGACGACATGGAACCCGGCCTGCCGAAACTCGCTCATGGCCCGCTCCGCGATCACCGGAAAGTTGAGCTCCGCCGGCAAGGGATCCAACGGCGGCGCCGGCACCGGGCTCATGGCGTCCTCCAGGATCCACACCTTCTGCGCCATGCTCGGGTCGGTCGCGTGAATTTGCTCCTTCAAATCGCGAAGCGTCGACAGCACGCAATGCGACTTCGCCTGGCCGAAGACGTAGACGCGGTCGTACTCCATGAGCATCTTGAAGAACGACGTGTTGAACGCGCCCACGACCTGGCCACCGAGCTCCTTCACCTCGGGGGAGAGGACCGAGTAGTTTTCCGTCATCGCGTGCGTTCCCTTGGTCTCGAAGTGCGTCTGGTGGCGGCGCACGATGCTGTGAAAGATCGCCGCCTCCATCAGCGCCGGCACGAGCGCGTGGCTGACTCCGCCCAACAGCGTGTGATACGGCCAGATCGTCAAGACGTACTTGCCGGTGGCCTCCAGGCGCTGGCAATACTCAAGACACTCTTTCGGGTGAGCAATCGGCAGCCAGCGGCCAGAGCGCACGTCGTCCAGGGGGATTGCGGTGAGCGGCGCGGGATGATGGCCATCCTTGTCGACCCACCAGGCGGGGTGAAAGATCTGAAAGACGCGGTGCGTGTCCATCGAGAAACAGAGGCCCGTGATACGATCGATGTTCGCATACAGCCACTCGATGGTCCGGCAGGTGTCTGCGACCGCCCCGGGCACGAACAGGCTCGCACCAGGCGCGCAGAAGCCGACCTGGCAGTCGATGCCGAACGCGGCGACACGGAACTTGTCTTGCCCGGAGGGGCGAACGCCGTGCTTTTGGCGATAGGCGAGCGCCTCGTTGGCCACAAGTGCGGCGCGCTCCAAGTAGATGGAGCCGACTTCGGCAGGGTCGTAGAAACTGGGTGTGGAGTGCGACGTGGAGTGCGACATGGAAAAACCTCCTACGACATAAGGGTGAGCTGCGTGATGGCATGGGGTGATACGACGGCGATTGCACCTCCCGGCAGGGGCAGCAGCGAGGCCCCTTCACTGGTAAACGGCTCGGTATCGGAAAACAGATGTCGCTCGCGAACGGTGCGCGAGGAGGCGTCGACCTCGAGTGACAGCAGCCCGTCGTCGGTTGAGCAAAGAATGCGATCGGCAATAATGGCTTTGCCGGCAGTGGTCGCCAGTGCCCGTAGGGAATCGGGCGCACCACTCACCGACGCGAGCACGGCCCCGCGATCGTCTATCACGTGAAGCGCATGGATGCGACGCCCGCCGCGCTCGGTCGCCGTCATGAAGAGCACGCGCCCGCTGTCGAATACCGCGCTCGCCTCGAGCAACCGGCCGTCGATGGGCGGTAGCTCGACGAGCTTGAGGCCAGCGCGGCCAACGTGGAAAAGGAAGTGGACGGTGACCAGGCCCGCGCGATAGAAACCGAATCCCAGCGTTTCCCCGACGCGGAACCACGTCTGATTCTCCAGGATCTGCCCGATGCGCTCGTCCGCGAGGCAATCGATCAACCACTCGCCGTCCGCCCGATAGCACGTGCGCGAGCTCGCGTCGAACATCGGCGCCCCCGCCCAGGCTCCGACTCCGTACGTCTCCTCGCACCGGCCGTTGCGAAAGCGCTCCAGGCGACCGTTCTTACCAATCCACGTAACGCTCGTGGAGATGGCGAAGCGCGGCAACCCGGCGCCAAGGTCTCCCGGAATTCGGCTCCCATCTTCGCGGCGGAATGTGCCGTTTTCGGCGACCACGTAGCGCAGCCCGCCTTGCTGGACGGCACAGCACACCCGGCCAGGGCCGGCAAATACGCTGGCAGCCCGACACCGACCGCGCACGATCAGGGCCGGCGCGGGCGGCGTGGCATGCTGGTGGGCGCAGTCCGGGCACGCCGCGCGGGCGTGCTCGAGGCCGCATCGGCACGTGCGCCACACCAGCTCCAGCAGACTCTCGGGAAATCGACTCCGCTCACCGCGGTCGAAGATCGCCTCGAATCGGCTCAGCAGCTCATCGGGCAGGACGCGGTAATGGAGAGCAGCCTTGGGAAGCGTGACGTCTGGGCGCAGCACGCTGTGCCCGGCTTCCGCGCGCCGCAGCAGCGTATGGTGGGTCTTGTGCACGCCACCATACGGGTGAACGTAAAGAAGGCTCGAAAAAAGCATGACCGCAAAGGCATACCAGTCCGTATTCTCCGTGAAGAGCGCGGACTTCGTCAAGTCGACGCCGTACAGCTTCGGATCCAGAAACCGCTCGTGCGCCACGGCGCACAGAAAACCACCGTACTGCATGGAGTCGGCGTCGATGAACCAGACGTCCGCGCCGCGGAAGAGCACGTTGCCGTCATTGAGATCTCCGACCACGACGCGTGCCGCGTGCAGCCCGGACAGACCGCGGTGCATGGCCTTGAACGTGCCCATGACCTGGTTTGCCGTCACCACACCCTGCCGCCAGCTCCGCTGGCCGAGCCGCCGGATGTCCTCGGCTCCTGACACCAGCGCCATCGTGTATCCGCGCACGCATTTTGCAGTGCCATCGCGCACCAATGAACGCGGCCGCACCACCGCGTCGGGCACCGCCACAGGAAAGGCGGCCAGCTTCTCCTCGCGATTCCTGAGCCGCTCATCAAGCTCGCTGCGCTCCCACGCATCACGCGGCGCCGGGCCCTCGTGATAGACCTTGACCGCCTGCCCGCACCACGAAAACACTTGCGCCTCTCCTCCCACTCCAAGCAAATTCTTGTCGCTCAGTGTCACCGTCTGGCCATCGATGGTCACAAGCATGTCCCCACCTCGCGTCGCCGCAATATGGCAATCGTAGTATCGTCCGCCAGCAGGCGGTTGCTCCCACCCAGGACGTTCAGCCGCTTCTGCAGCAGGCTCGGGTTGCGCACATAGCGATCGTCCGTCGCGAATTGCTCCAGGCACCCCGCAACCCCACCATCGGCAAGCACCGCGCCGGCCCTGGCCCGCATCTCCGCCGCCCCATCCGTCGCCACGAGCAGCGACTGCACGCTGTTCCGATCGCCCAAATACCACACTACCGGCGCGACCTCCCGCATCGAAGGCGCGACGGCTTCCGGAGGCAAACACCGATAGGCAACGTAGGCGGGCGCGTTCTCCGGCCCAGCGTCCAGCACCACGGTGTCACCGTCCACTGAAAAGACCCCGTCGCCGATCCCGAAAATCGCCGCCCGATCTGCCCACACTGCCGCGACCAGAAAGGTAAAAAGCAGGTAGTCCCGCGTGACCTGCACCAGGTCCGACGGTTCACGCGCCAGCATTCGCGCGACCGCAGCGAGCACGGTGACAAGCTCCGCGGTCGCCGCGCGCAGCGCCACGTCCAGATCCGCCCCGACCCCGTCCGCGCCGCCAAGATACCGCGGCAAATGCGTGGCGAGCCAGGCCGCTCCGAGCCTCGCGCCGACCTCGCTGCATCGACCCGACGAGCAGCCATCCGTGACGACAGCAACCCGCGTAGCTCCCTCCCCGCCGATTCCGCCGCCGTCCTGATTGGGGCGGTAGCATCGCACGTGGGCTCGCCCCGTCGTCGACCCTACGGCGCCGCTGAAAACATACCTTGAGACCATTTTCAACTCCATTTCGTTTGTTAAAGGTCTATTTGACTCTTAATATAGTCCTCTGGCTCTCGGTGTCAAGCGCGAGCGAATTGCCGCGCCGCGGAAATCGCTGTAGACTTTTTGTGCACGCTTCGCGATGACCGACTGACGGCGCGAACAGGCAGGGGAGGCCCGAGATCAGCATGAGAACCAGTGGCAGCAGTACGTGCAGAGTACGTAATCTTCGCGATCTCGCGCGCGGAGGCGTCGCAGCGATCGCGGGTGCCCTGATGCTCGCCTGCGGGGCTCCCCTGTGCCTGGCTGGTGACGGCCAGTGGACGAGCAGCGGGCCATACGGCGGCTTCGTCGAAGCGCTGGCGATTTCGCCCGTCTCCGGCAGATGCTGGCTGGGTCTGGGCACCATCGGATTGTTCTCCTCCGACGACGCCGGCCTGAGCTGGTCACGGGCAGACGGGGTGCCGGCGCAACGGCTGACCGCGATCTTCCTCGGAGCAAGCGACGAGATCATCGTCATTGGCGGCAGCATAGGGGTTTACGCGTCGACTGACCGCGGCGCAACCTGGACCATAATGGGAGACGTGAAGCCGCACCCGATGACGACCGCCGTGTACTCGGGGGTCGACGGAGAGTCGACGCGCTTCTACCTGGCGGGCGGCGACAGCGGCATGTTTCGGATTCAGGATGGGGAGACGACCTGGAGCCCCGTCACAGTCAGGGATTCGACAATGACCAATGTGCGTGCGCTGCAAGCGGTGGGAGCGAACCTGCTCGCCGGTACCGAATCCGGCATCTTTGTCAGCGATGATCTGGGGGTGACGTGGGCGCACGGCAGCGGAACGCAGCCAGGCTCGGTAGAAGATCTGGAGCTCTTGGCGGGTTCTCCACCGGGGACCGTCTTCGCGGCGAGCGATGGTGACGGCGTCTGGCGTTCGTCAGATGCAGGCGTAAGCTGGGTCCCGGCAAGCAACGGTCTTACCGATTCCCGCGTGGTCGATCTGGCGGTGCTTCTGCAACAGGGCAAGGTGGTTGCGGCCACGGCGACCGCCGGAGCCTTCACCTCGGCCGACCTCGGCGCGCTCTGGGTCGAAGACAACAGCGGGCTGACCAGGCGCGGGGGACGGCGGATCGCGGCGTACGAGGGCGACACGGAGACGACGGTGCTTTTCGGAACGGCGGGGAGCGGCGTGTTCGCACAGCACGCCGGTGCGGACTGGCGCTCGTCCTCCACCGGCCTCGCGGGGCTGACGGTGCCGGCGATCGCGACGATGCCCGCCGGCAACATGGAGGTCATGGTCGGAACGCGCGAATCCGGCCCGTTCACGAGCGATGATGGGGGTGATACCTGGATCATGGGCGGTGAGGACGTCATCGCCCGCGAGGTCGACGCCATCTACCTCATGCCGGATGCTCCGGGCACCATGTTCCTCGGGACGCCGGGCAAGCTGCTGAACCGCGCGGGGGACAATCTGACGTACTCGGAGATCGACCTGACGCCGCACATCGGTTCCTCGCCCATTCGCCAGATTCTCGCGGACACCAACGATCCGGGTCACCTCTTCCTGGCGGCGGAATGCGGCGGCATCCTGGAGAGCGTCGACGAGGGCGGCGGCTGGAGTGCCACGAGTACGATCGCCGAGGGCAGTTGCGTGGGGCAAATGGCGGTCGACGCCACCGACGCAGACCTCCTGCTTGCCTGGGTCACGGGGCTGGGCGTGTACCGCTCCTATGACGGCGGCGGCACGTGGGCGCTCGCCTATCCGCCGCAGCGACTCGGAGCCGGGCGCGGCGGCACCATTACGGCGTTCGCACCGCACCCGCTCGTCACCGGAACCATCTACGTCGGGACCGATGCGGGGCTGCTCGTGACGCGCGACTTTGGATCGACCTTCAGCGTGCTCAACGCCGTGCTCGCCACGGCTGCGGTGTCGGCCGTCTACGTCGCGCGTTCTCCGCAGCCCATCGTGTTCGCGGTCGGACCGGACAGGTTGTACGCGTTCAGCGATGACGGGAACCTCCTGCGGTTCATCGATTTGCCCGCGGTGGGCACCCTGTGGAGAGCGCTCACGGCCGACGAGCACACGCCGCGGACGTTCCACCTCGGCGGGGAACGGTCAGAAGTGTTTTCGATCACGGCGGCGGGGGTCGCGCCGGATCTGCAGGCGCCGACGATCACACATGGGCCGTACGCTACCTTTCAGGGGCCGCGCATCCTGGGCGTCGAGTGGTGGACGGACGAGCCGGCCTCGACGATCATCGACAACGGAGATGGCCTCGGCAGCTATCAGAACGTGTACAGCCGCGCGGCGCTGGTGCGCCGGCACGCGGCGGCGCTCCCCGGGGTAAGCGAGCTCACGCCTACGCACTTGCGGCTGCAGATGCAGGACGGCTCGGGGAATACCGCAACGAGGCTGGTCACGGTGCCGGCTACAGTGCCGGCGACCGACAGCATCTCCATCACTGCGGGTCCGGTGGTGAGCGCAACGACGCCGGCGAGTGCTCTCATCGCGTGGCGCACGAGCCACTGGGGAAGCAGCACCGTGACGTACTACCTGGACTCCAACGATCCCTGGGAGATTACCGCGCCGGGGCTCGGAACCGAGCACGCGGTGAAGCTGGTCGGGCTCGAGGCGAACCGCACCTACTCCTATCGGGTGAAATCCGCCAGCTCGGGCGACCGGACGCAGGTGGCCAGCGACGAAAAGACCTTCACGACCGCGCCAAACGCGGACACGACGCCGCCGGTGCTGCTTGCCGGTCCGGAGGTGCGCTGGATCGACGACGATCTGGTCGTGATCGCCTGGACGACGGACGAGGCGAGCGACAGCGCGGTCACCTACGCGCCGTCGGCGGCGCAGGACGAAACACAGACGGTGCAGGACTCCGTGCTCACGCGCGACCACCTCGTCTCCATCGGCGGCCTCGCGCCGAGCACCGAATACACCTTCGCCGTCCGCTCCACAGATGCCTCCGGCAATGCGCTCGTCGAGGGGACCGTGGGGGAGGGGAGGGAGGCGAGAGGAGGCATCCACTTGTGGACGACCTATGGCGCGCCGGACGCCGCAGCTCCCGTCCTTGAAACGCCCACGGTCGTCCCGGGAACTTCGACTGCGCTGCTCAATTGGTCATCAAATGAGTCAGGCGATAGCCGCGTCGACTATGGAACGACTGCGGAGCTCGGTCAGGTAGCGTATCGAACGGAGGCAGTCACCGAGCACGAAATCGCACTGTCCGGGCTCGTAGCAGGCACTCCGTACTTCTTTGCCGTGAGCTCCGCTGACCCCGCGGGCAACGTGGCGTCCAGTGAAGTCCTGTCTTTCGCGACAGAGACCGTACCGGATGAGGTCGGCCCCAGCATCGCCACGGGGCCGGCGGCCAGCGACATCTCGTCCAGCGGCGCGGCGATCTCCTGGGAAACGGGCGAGCCGGCAACGTCGATTGTCCGGTATTGGAAAGATGAAGATGGAGAGCAAGAAGCTGGGCTTGCAGACTACATCACGGATCACGTGGTAACGTTGAGCAGTCTCGAGGGGAGCACCACATATCGCTACTACGTCGTGTCTGCGGACCTCTCCGGAAACCCCACGACCAGCTCCGAGGGGGTTTTCACCACCATGCCGGCGCCAGTTCCCGGGGCGGCCGGGATTAGCATCGGGATTCTCCTGGTCGCGATCACGTTTCTGGGGTATCGGTTGCGGTCGGCCCCTCGCTACGGCACGCGGTAAGCCCGAGGATGACCTGGACGTCTTCTCGGCAGCGAAACGTCGCGCTCAGGTCCGAGCCGCATCGGGTAGCCAGCTCGGCCACCGCAAGCGCGGCTTCGCGTGCCAAATCCACTCGTCTTTCCTCGGGAAACTGCGTAGCTCTGCGGACCAGGAAGTACAGCGAGCGCAGCCGGAGCTCGGGAAGGTTCGCGGCCTTTGACGCCGCGACCGCCGCCTGGGCTTCGCACAGCGCCTCGTGCTCGCGGCCGGCTAGCCAGAGAAGCTCGGCGCGGTAGTGAGAAATCCACAGCTTGTTATAGTCGGCTCCCGCCAAGGGCTCGGGGTGCGCCGGTGCCGCGAGCTCATGAGCGGAGCAGCGTGCATGCTCGTCAGACAGGGCGCTGGCAACTCCCATGGCCGCCCGCAGAATCGCGCATAGCTCGCGATCGCCGGCGGCCAAGCTGCGGTCAAGGGCTCGGGCGACGTCGAAAAAGCGCTCCAGCTCGTGGCGATCGAGGAGAAACTGGGCGAATCTGCACGCGACGAGATGGCCGCGCGACACGTCGCCGATCTCCCTCAGCTCGTTGAGTGCGGACAGAAACCGGTTCCCCGCTTCGCAGGGCCGATTCGTCCACCAGGCGGTGACAGCGAGGTTGGCCTGCGCCACCCCTGCCGCGCGCAAGTCGCCAAGCTCCAGAGCTGCGCTGCGCGCATCCGAGAGGAGACGCTCGGTTTCGCCATAGTACCCCTGGTCCAACTTCTCTACCGCCAAGTTGACTCGGGCGTGCAACGCATCCAATACCGCGCCCGCCGCGTCGAGCTCCGCGATTGCTTCGCGTTGCAACGCCTCGGCCTCATCCGTCCGGCCGGTGCGCGCCGCCACCACCCCTTTGCCCATCAGGTTTACGCCTACCCCGCGCCGATCCCCCGCCGCGCGCGCCAGCGCGAGCGCCCGATCCAGTCCCGCCTCGGCCTCGACAAACCGCCCCTGCGCCTGCAGGAGCATCGCACGCACGTACATCGCCCGCCGCAGATCCGCGCCCTGCTCCTCGCCGCCCAGCAGCCCGATCGCCTCGTCGAGCGCCCGCAGCGCCTCGTCCATCTCCCCCACGTACGCCAGCGCCCCGGCCAGCGACACCAGCGCCTTGCCGACGAGCTCCTCCCGCCCCGCCGCCCGCGCCGCCGCTTCCATCCGCCGAAAGATCCCCACCGCCTCGCGGATCTTCCCCGTGTCCTTCAGCAGCGTCCCGAGCTGCTGGAACAGCTCCGCCCGCCCCGCCTCGGCGTCCGCGAACCCGGCCACCCCTACCAGCGCCGCCGGATCTGCCTCCAGCACCGCCACGGCCCGCTCGTACAGCGCCACCGCGTCGGCGTGCGCCAGCCCGCGCCGCGCCTGATCCGCCGCCCGGCACAGGAACGAAAACGCCTCGCGCGGCCGCTCCGCCAGCAGGAAGTGCCGCGCCGCGACCTCGTCGCGGTGCGCCGCCGCCACCGCGCCCGCCCCACCCGCTATCGCCCGGCCCGCCCGTTCGTGGAGCTGCCGGCGCCGTCGCGAGCTCAGCCGCTCGTACAGCACCTCGCGCACCAGGCCGTTACAGAACACGTAGGTGTCCGCCTTGCTGCGCCGCTCCCGCACCAGGCGTGCCCGCAGCAACTCGTCGATGACGTCGAGCAGACCATCCTCATCCGCGCCGGTGACCGCCAGGAACAGCTCGAAGTCCAGCTCCGTGCCGAGCACGCTGGCGTGACCGAGCATGCGCGCCGCCTCATTGCCCACCGCCGCGAGCCGCCGATCGACCACCTCCTGCACGCTCTGCGGAAGCTGGATCCCCAGGACTTGCCCCGCCGGCAGCAGCGGCAGGTCCAGTCCCGCGAGCTTCGGCTCAGCTCGCGACCATACCCCTCCGCTTCTCACCAGCGCGCCATCGGCGACCATCGCCCGCACGAGCTCCGCCGCCACGAACGGATTGCCGTCGCTGATCTCGTGAATGCGCTCGACGAGCCGGGCGGGGACCTCGTCGCTGCCGAGCATGGAGCGAATGAGCGCTCCCACGCTTGCAACCTCCAGCGGCCGGAGCGCGATCTCGACCGGCGCCGTGGCACGCGTCAACCGCTCCAGCAGCGCCGACGCGTTCGTGCTGTGGTCGGCCTCGTCGCGCCAGGTCGCCACGATCAGCAGCGGCAGCTCGCGCAGGCCGGTTCCGGACCCCGCCAGGAGCTCCAGGGCGTCGATGCTCAGCTCGTCCGCCCACTGCAGGTCCTCGACCCACAGCACCGTCGGGGCGCCGGCGCAGGCGCGCACGAGGTCCCGCAGCGCGAGCATCAGGCGCAGCTTGCCGCTTCCAGCGTCGAGCACCACCGGCGCCACCGCGCCTGCGAGCTCCGGTGCCCTCGCCAGCGGCGGATACGCCTGCGCGATGACGGCTCCCTGCTGCCCGAGGACACGAGCAATCCCGCTGTCTCCCGCGTGGGCGCGCGCGGCGGCGCGATCGAGCACCGCGTGAAACACCTGCAGCGGTAGCGTGCCGCCCACCGGACACACGCTCCGGATCACGCGAGACGATGACAGCCCCGCCAGATACTGCACCTCCGCGGCGAGCCGGCTCTTGCCCGACCCCGCGTCGCCCCGAATGATCGCCAATCCACCCCGCCCGGCCAACAGGTCGCGCGCGAGCTCACCCAGGCGCGCCAGCTCCGCGTCCCGCCCCGAGATGGCGGGCTCGAACACAAAGTTGTCCCGCGCCGGGCGCCCCACCGCCGCCGAGATTTCGGTCGCCCCGGCCTCCAGCGTCGCGAGGTTCTCGGCCGGTGGCGGAGCCGCTGCCGGACTCCCCGGCGGTGCGACCGCCGCCGCCGCCACATCGCCCGCGCCCATCCACGGCGCCGTGAAGACGTCCCAACATCGCGCCAGCTCGCCGACCTCCTCCGCCAGCTCCGCCACTGTTTGGAAGCGATGCTCCGGGTTTTTTGCGAGGCAGACCAGTACCACTCTGTCGAGCGCCGGCCACACGTCCGCATTCCAGACGCTCGGAGCGACGGGCTCCGAATAGACGTGGTGGTGCGTAACGTGACCGGTATCGTCGGTGTAGAACGGCCGGCGCCCCGACACCATCTCGTACAGCATGACGCCGAGCGAGTAGATGTCGGACCGCTGATCGGATTGGCGCCCCAGCACCTGCTCCGGCGACATGTACGCCGGCGTGCCGATGGCCAGGCCCTCGGAGCTGAGATCGTCGTCTCCGTCCATGTGCCGCGCCAGGCCGAAGTCCATGAGCTTGATGTCGCTGTCGACCGTAATCATGACGTTGGCGGGCTTCAGGTCGCGGTGGACGACATTCATGCGATGCACGTACGCCACCGGGTCGCAGATCCGCGCGAACGTCTCGAGGCGCTCGTGCACCGGCGCTCCGGCGCGGCCGACCGCGAGCTCTCTGCCGGCGACGGCCGCCGCATCCCCCGCCAGCGCCACCGTCGGCCGTTCCGACGAGCTCACGGCCAGGCCCGTCGACGTCTCTGCCGCGGCGCGCCCCTCGGCATCCCCGGTGAAGAGCTGCGACCAGCCGCTACCGCCGCCGCTGCTGCCGCCGCCATCGCCCCCCTCGCCGCGCTGAACGGCCGCCACCGGTTTCCCGGTCACGATCAGGTGCTCCAGCGTCACTCCGCGCACGAGCTCCATGACGAAAAACGGCGTTCCCGCTTCCGCTCCGTAGTCGAACACCGCGACCAGTCGCGGATGCCGCAGCCGGGCCATGACCCGAAATTCCCGGCGAAACCGCCGCGACGTGAGCGGATTGGCACGCAGAATGACCTTGACGGCAACCTCCCGGCTGTTGTCCGGGTCCCACGCCTGGTACACGATTCCCATGCCGCCACGCCCGAGCCGACTGACGATCGCGTAACGACCGATGCGCTGCGGGCGATCAGACTGACTCGGCGGGGATGAGCTCACTGCACGTGCGTCACAGGGGCGTGGTGGACATCGCTACGACTTGTCGCTCTTGATCAGCCGCAAGATCTTGGAAGACCGCTGGCCGAACGCCGATGCGGCGTCGGCGACCTCGCCTTCGATGCTGCGCGAGCGGTGACTGCTCTGATGGCGGGCCCAATAGACCGCGCGGATCTTTGACGAGATGATGGCGCTGGTGTCGATGACTCCGAGAAGCTCGATCGGACGATTCACCTTGACGTGGTGGAATCTCGCGGAGTGTTCGAGCTCGCTGGACGGCACGTCCGTCAGGTAGCGCGGGCGCAACGAGATCGCCTCGTAGACGAGGTCGATGCCGCCGTCGCCGGGAGTCAGCAACAGCATGGATCCGTTGAACGTCCACGCCAGCACGATATGCTCCACCGTGAACTCGGGCAGCAAAGCACAGCCGCGGCCGAGCTTGTTCATGCGGTTCTGGCGCGCAATCTCGGCGACATCCTGGCGGAGCTTCACCCACGACCAGGCGATGGCGTTGCGAAAGCCTTCGAACGGGAGCTGCGCGACGAGCTTGTGCGACCGGCGGGCCATCGAGTCGATCCGGCGGCGGTCGGCCGGCTCCTTGATCGCCGCGTAGTAATCGAACTCAGGCTGAAACATGCCCCGAAAGGCGTTTTCGAAAATCGAGGCCTCGTCGGGATCGGAAAAGACCATCACGGTGTCGCAAGCGCGGGCGTCAGCCGCGCTCCCGGCGCCGTCCTTGTCCTCGCTTGCCCACCCGGCGATGGCGTCGCGAATCATCCGCGCGCCCGACAGCAGCCGATTGCCCGCCGGCGGCTTTTCCGCCGACAGGGAAAAATCGCTGAGCGCGCGGAGAATGCTCCCCGCGGGTCCGACACCCAGCGGCGACTGATCGTCAGAGTCTTTCGGCATGGAGGAAACCGCAGCACACCGGAATGGATAGATGCCCACAATCGGAAGTGCCCTCGCGCTGGAGGGTACTCAAGAGCTACCACGAAGGCGCCGAAATGGCAAGCTGCGAGGAGAAAATTGGGGCAACCGGATGAGGTTGCCCCAGGGTGTCGGATGCCACGCCGGAGTCGACCCGGCGCGATGGCCGGTGTGGGGACACCGGCCCGGGGATGCCTTCGCTGCGACGGCTATTCCGTACGCCGTCGGAGGAAGGCGGGGACGTCCAAGTTGCTATATTCGAGGGTCCCCTTCTTGGGGTCCACCATGTGTCGCGGATGATCCTTGGGTTGGGGGCGCTGGATCACGGGCCCCGTGGGAATCGGTCGGGTCTCGCCAAGAGCGCGGCTGGCCGCCGAAGAGGCGCGGCCAACCGCCTCCATGGCCGCGGCCGCCGCGGAGATGCTATTCTCCGCCAGCACTGGCACGGGTTCCGCGCCGGGGCGAACCTTGTTGCGAATGAACGTGGGCACTTCATAGTCGGTGGCAGCCCGCGCCGCGATAGGAACGGCCCGCGTCATCTCGCGTCCGGACGCTTGCCGACTGTCGCGAGCGCCCCGCCCAAGCTCCTCCTGCATGAACCCGGTAGCGATCACCGTGATCTTGATATCCTCATCGTGCATGCCGTCGTCTACCGCGGTGCCGAAAATGATCTGCGCATCGGGGTCGGCGGCATCGGTAATCAGACTCGCCGCTTCGGTAACCTCGAACAGCGTCAGGGTGTCTCGGGTCTTGCCGGTAATGTTGATCAGCACACCCCGCGCTCCCTGAATCGTGCTCTCCTCGAGCAGCGGCGAGTTGATCGCGGCCTCCGCCGCGCGGATCGCCCGATTTTCGCCGCGCGCGATGCCCGTCCCCATCAGCGCCTGCCCCTTCTCCGACATGATCGTGCGCACGTCTGCGAAGTCCAGGTTGATGATGCCGGGAACCGTGATCAGGTCGCTGATTCCCTGTACGGCGTGTAGCAAGACCTCGTCCGCCAGTCGAAACGCCGCGTTCAAGGTCGTGTCTTTACCGACTGTGGTCAGGAGGCGCTGATTTGGAATCGTGATTACCGTGTCCGCGACTTGCTTCAGCTCCTTGAGGCCGTCGTCGGCCTGCTTCATGCGCTGCTTGCCCTCGAACAGAAACGGTTTGGTCACCACCGCGACGGTCAAGGCTCCCAGCTCCTTGGCGAGCTGCGCCACGACCGGAGCCCCGCCGGTCCCCGTGCCGCCGCCCATTCCCGCCGTAACGAACACCATGTCGGCCCCGTCCAGAAGCTCTATGATGCGATCTGTATCCTCGTGCGCGGCCTCCTTGCCCACCCGCGGGTTCGCACCCGCACCCAGGCCGCGCGTCAAATTGACGCCGATCTGCAGCTTGCTCTGCGCCTGCGAGTGCTCGAGCGCCTGCGCATCGGTATTGATGGTGACAAAATCCACGCCCGTAAGCTGGCCCTCGATCATGCGATCGACGGCGTTGCTCCCGCCACCGCCGACACCAACCACCTTGATCACCGCGCCGGCTGCCTCGGCTTCGTCAAACTCTAAGTACACGTCCTTGCCCTCCCAGTATTGCCCGTCAAATGACTAGAAAAAGTCCGCAAACCACGCCTTCATGCGCCGAACGACCCGCGCAAAGAGATGCCCGTCCGTCTCGTTTCGAAACAACGCGAGCTCCCGATTGCGCGCGCCGTAGAGAACGAGACCCACACCTGTCGCGAACACCGGGCTGGCAACTACATCCGTGAGGCCGCCGACCCCGCGCGGATAACCGCGATGGACCGGCAACCCAAAGATCTGCTCGGCCATCTCCGGCAGACCTTCCAACAACGACGCACCGCCGGTCACCACCACCCCTGAGGCAATCAGATCCCGGTACCCCGTGCGGCGGATCTCGTTGTCCGCCAATGACAGCATCTCTTCCACTCGCGGTTCGATGATCTCGGCGAGCACTCTCCTGGACTCGATGCGTGCCGGCCGTCCGCCAACGCCAGGCACCTCAAACGTATCCGCCTCGCCAACCATTGAGACCAGCGCACACCCGTGTTTCTTCTTGATCTTCTCCGCCTCCTTCGCCGGGGTCCGCAACCCTACGGCGATATCGTTGGTGATGTGGTCTCCACCCAACGCGATTACCGCCGTATGCCAGACACTCCCTTCCGTAAAAATCGCGAGATCCGTGGTACCGCCGCCAATGTCGATCACGGCGACCCCGAGCTCTCGTTCGTCCCGCGTCAACGTCGCTTCCGCGCTGGCTAGTTGCTCGAGCACGATGTCGCGCACCTCAAACCCGGCGCGGTTGACGCTTTTTACGATATTCTGCGCGGAAGTGACGGCGGCCGTGACGATGTGAACCTCCGCCTCCAGACGCACGCCACACATCCCGAGCGGTTCCTTGATGCCATCCTGATCGTCGACGATGAACTCCTGCGGGATGATGTGAAGCACTTCACAGTCCAGCGGGATTGCCACGGCGCGCGCGGCGTCGATTACACGCTCCACGTCGCGCTCGGTAATCTCGCGGTTGCGCCCCGTTACCGCGATGACACCTCGCGAGTTGAATCCCTTGATGTGCCCTCCGGCGATTCCGGCAAACACGCTGTCGACCGTAATCCCCGCCATGCGCTCGGCCTCATCCACGGCCTGTCGGATCGACTTGGTGGTGCTCTCCAGGTTCACCACCACGCCCTTGCGCAAGCCGTGGGAGATCGCCTTGCCAATGCCGATGATCTCGATCTGTCCCTCGTCGTGGACCTCCGCGATCACCGCGCAGATCTTCGTGGTGCCGATGTCGAGCCCGACGATGATGCTCGGTTTGGCGCTCTTCCCCATCCTAGCCTCCGCTACCGCTCGGCCGCGCCACGACCTGGTTTTGCCACCGCGCGTCGACAGCTCCCCCGGCGCGTCCGCCACTCGCGACGCTTTGCGCCCAGAACGCCGTGGCCCGGACCGCCTCGAAGCGCCGCCACTGCTCCAGTGCGGACTCGTAACCCACCTTTACGCGCCACCCCTGCGGCAGGCACACCTCGACGCCATGTGACGTCAGCAGGATCTGCTCCACCTTGCCGTGTCCCTGGCCACCCGGAGCACCAAGATGCGCCCATAGCGCGAGGATCGACCTCTTCAGTCGCGCTCCGGCCGGTGCCGCATCCAGGGCGTGGTACAACCTCGCCAGTGATTCCGGGCGATCGCTCGGGCGGGCCTCGCCGATCAACACGCCATCGCCAGACACGACCTGACAGGGCGAATTCGCGGCCTTGGAACCCCGCGGCCGCGTGCCAGGATCGGGGCACAGCAGAAAGGATGGTGCCCGTTCGCTCACGGTTACCGCAACCGCGCCCGGATAATCCAGCTTCACCGCGGCGCCGGCGACCCGCGGGTGGGCGATCAGACGCTTCCGCAACGCCTCCGGATCGAGCTTTAGCAAGCTCAACCGGTAGGTCAACCCGGCCGTGGCCAGGATTTCACCGCTGCTGAGGGTCTGCGCTCCGGTCACGGTGAGCTCGCGCACCAGAAAGAGCTCACTGCGCAGCACCCGAAACCATGCTTCCCGGCCCAGCCACAGGGCGCCGCACCCCACCAGGGTGAGCAAAATCGGCGTCACGATCGTGCGCAGGCGAATCCGATCTCGCAGCGGCACCGCCGCACCTTCCCGGCGCGCACGCGGCAAGCGACCCAGGCGCCCTGTGGGTGGGGTCACCGGTGGCTTGCGCGGCGCGACATCCGATGCACCCAGAAGCCAGGCGGTCCCCGCGCCATTGCGCTCGGGAGGCCGCCACGCACGGCTGCGGCGTTGCCCGCTCAGCACCCCGGAGATTCCCGCCCGGTTTCTCGCAATCTGCTCGGCCGCCATCGCTCAATGTGCCTCCGCGGCGACACCACGCGCCAGCATCGCCAGGACGTCTCGTCCCGATTGATTGACGTTGCCGGCGCCAAGACACAACAGGACGTCGCCCGGCTCCAATTGGCTACCCACGATGCGAACGATGTGATTGCTCGGCACGTAGCACACGTGCTCGTTACCTGCTCGCCTTGCCGCTTCGACGAGCCATTCGGCGCTCACACCCGCAACCGGACTTTCGCCGGCCGCATAGATGTCGGTCACAAAGCACAGGGAAGCTCCCGCCAGCGCCCGCGGAAACTCTTCCGCGAGCTCGCGCGTCCGCGTGTAGCGATGGGGCTGAAACAGTACGACCAGGCGCCGGTCGGCATACGCCTGACGAGCGCCGTCGAGAGTGGCGTCGATTTCCCGGGGGTGGTGGGCGTAGTCATCGACAACCGTGATGCCCGCGGCCTCGCCGAGCAGCTCGAGCCGCCGTCCCACCGGCACGAAACGCGCCAACCCGGAGGCGATGCGCGCCGCGGGGATGCCGAGCCAGTGCGCCGTGGCGGCCGCCGCCAGGGCGTTGCGCACATTGTGAATGCCGGGCACCGGCAGGGCAACGCGGACGACTGTCTCGCCGCGCACGATGAGATCGAAGAGCGTCTCCGCCGGCGAATGAGAAAGACGCCTGGCGGTCACGTCCGCCGCCGCGGCCGCGGGCTCCCCCGTACCGGCGGCGAACCCGAACGTCACCACCGGGCAGCGCGCCGCGTGCCGCAGGCGCGCCGTCAGCCCGTCGTCGTGAGGCACAACGAGCAAGCCGTTCGCAGGGAGCGCGGCCGCAAACGAGACGAACGCCTCGCGCAACGCTTCAAATGAGCCGAAATGCGACAGATGCTCGCGATCCACATTCGTCACGATCGCGCCGAGCGGGTCCAGCTCCAGAAAAGAGCCGTCACTCTCGTCCGCCTCAACGACCACGAGGTCACCATCGCCACAGCGAGCGCCGCCTCCCAACCCGGCCAGGCGGCCTCCGACGACCACCGTCGGATCCAGCTCCGCCTCGATCGCCAATGTCGCGACCATCCAGGTCGTCGTCGACTTCCCATGACTTCCCGAGATCGCTATGGACCGCTGGCCCTTCATCAGACTCGCCAGCATCCGCGCCCGGGAAATCACCGGAATCCCGCGGCGCTCCGCTTCGAGCCGCTCCGGATTGTCAGCCGGAATGGCCGACGAGAGGACGACGAGCTCGGCTCCCGCCACCACCGCCGCAGTATGCCCGATTGTCACCCGCACACCGAGGTCGGCAAGCCGCTGCGTCGTCGCACTGGCCACGCGATCCGAGCCAGTCACCCGCACGCCCGCGCGGCGCGCGACGATCTCGGCGATGGCGCTCATGCCGACGCCGCCGATCCCGACAAAATGAATCGCGCCGCGCTCGAGGTTGCTCATGTAATCCTGCCCGCGCGAACCGAGAGACCATCCGCCGCGCTGTCGGCGGCGCTCACGTGCCGAGGCGCCGCGACACTCAACAGCAGCCCGATACAGAGCATCGTTGCGGTCAGTGAGCTGCCGCCGTATGAAACGAGCGGCAGTGGCAACCCTTTGGTGGGCAAAATCCCGACCGCCACTCCCATGTGAATCAGCGACTGCCCGCCAAGCAGTGCCGCCACCCCAAACGCCAGAAGCGCTCCACGCGGATCCGCAGTGCGCCTCGCCACCGCGACGGCTCGCCAGATCAGAACCGCAACGGCAGCCATCGCCGCGATCGTCCCCACCAGGCCGAGCTCCTCGCCGATCACGGAGAAGATGAAGTCCGTATGCGGCTCCGGAAGAAAGAACAGTTTCTGGCGCCCATCGCCAAGACCGACGCCCCAGGCGCCACCGGAGGCGAACGCCAGGAAGGACTGCACGATCTGGAATCCGGCGTCGGAGGGATCCGCCCAGGGATCGAGAAAAGTCAGTAACCGGCGGCGCCGATATGCGACGTTCCAGATCAGCCCGAGAAGGACCGGAACCGACAACAGCCCAAGCAGGGCGACGTGCGGCAACCATGCGCCCGCGGCCACCAGGATCGCCACTACCACGCCCGCCAGCAGCAGGGCCGTGCCCAGGTCGGGTTCAAGCAGAAGGAGCACCAGAACGACCCCAAGCACGATCAGCGCGGGCAGCAATCCCTGCGAGAAGGACCGGATCGCCGCCCCCTTCCGGGGCAGCAACTGCGCCAGGTAGAGAATCAGCGCTGGTTTTGCAAATTCCGCAGGTTGAATCGTCATGTTCCCGACCACAAGCCAGCGGCGCGCACCACCCACGGCGTGCCCAAACGGCGACACCAACACGAGCGCCAGCAGCGCGAGCACCAGCACCACGAGGGGGTAGGTAAACCGCAGAGTCACGCGGTAATCGACGAGCGCCGCAAGGGCCATTACCGCCAGTCCGATGAGCGCGAAAACCGCCTGGCGCCACAAGTAATGACCGTGGCTTCCATAATCCCGCTCAGCAATGAAGGCGCTCGCCGAAAACACCATCACCAGCCCGAGCGACAACAAGACGAATACCGGCCCGACAATCCAGGGGTCCAGGCCGCCGCGAATCGTGCTCCAGCGAATTGGGAAATCAAAGGTTCGGTCCCTCGCCGGAGCCGAGGTCGGCGGCGAGCTGACCCGGGCCGCGGCGGCTCGATCTCCGCGATGGTAACGAAAGCGCACCTGAGCGAGCAGCATCATGGGGCGCTCCCGGCCGCAGCTTCGAGCCTGAGCGCTTGCGCTGCGGTGCGAAATACCTGACCTCGCTCCTCGTAGTTGCGGAACTGATCGTATGAGGCGCACGCCGGCGACAGGAGCACAATCTCGCCGGCCCGCGCTGAACGGCCCGCGATGCGCACCGCGTTCTCGACCGTCCCGGCCAGCTCGAGCGCGAGCTTTCCGGAAAACGCCGCGGCCACCTTCTCCGCGCACTCTCCGACGATCAGCACGCGGGCGACGCGACCGGCAAACCGCGGCAACAGCTCCTCAAAAACGGCCCCCTTGTCGCGCCCTCCGAGAATCAGGTGAATGTAGGGGAGCTCGCGAGTCGCGTAGCCGTCCAACGCCGCAACGACCGCACCCAGGTTGGTGGCCTTGGAGTCGTTGACGTAGGAGACGCCGCGGACCGTCGCCACCACTTCCTGGCGGTGCGGCAGGCCCGGGAGCTCCCGTAGCGCCGTACGGATGGCCGCGATATCCGCCCCAAGCGCCCTCGCGGCGAGCGCCGCCGCAAGCGCGTTCGTTGCCGGCGTCAATCCACCGGACGCGAGATAGGGAATATCAGTGGTTTTCAGGAGCGAAACGACTCGCGCTCCCGCCGCATCAACCTCCAGCGCGTTCGTTTCTACCCGGATGGCCAGGTTCCCGTCGTCTTGCAGCCATCCGTCGACGCCGCGCGGGCGGATGATCGAAGTGGTCAGCAGTTGCTGCCCGCCGCAAAACTGCTCCCGAAGCTCTACCGCCAACCGCGAAAGCACAGGGTCGTCCGCGTTGAGGATCGCCGCGCGCACGGGGCCCCCTTGCCTGCGCGCGAGGTCCTGCTTGAGCTCGGCGTAACGCGCAAAGCTGCCATGCCGATCGAGGTGATCCTCGGTTACGTTGAGCACCACGGCGATCTCGGGGCGGAAGCGGTCGAGCGCCTCGATTTGGAATGTCGAGATTTCCACGACCACCAGGCTCTCCTGCGTTACTTGCGAATAGAGATCCGCGACGGGAATGCCGATGTTTCCCCCTACGAGCACCGGGAACCCCGCCTGGCGGAGCATTTCGGCGACCAGCATCGTCGTGGTGCTCTTGCCATTGGTGCCGGTTATCGCGATGAAGGGAGCGCGCGTGAGCCGCCACACGAGCTCGATGTCGCCCATCACGGGTAGCCCCAAGGCGCGCGCCGCAACCAACACGGGTACATTCGCGGGCACTCCGGGCGACGGCACGAGAACATCGACACCAGGGCCGTTCGCGAGCAGTGCCGGAGCCTCGGACCACGGCACGGCCTGGCCGCAGGTGGGAAGCTCGACGGTCGCGTCGCGGTCACTGACCAGGACTTTCGCACCAAGCTCGCTGCACAGGCGCGCTATTGACTTCCCCGAACGCCCGGCACCGAGGACCAGCACGCGCCGCCCGTGCAACCACAGACAGGCGGCGCTCCCCCGCTGAAACGGCTTTGTTTCGCTGTTGTTCGCCGAGGTCAACATCTTCTTATCTTATCTTCAGGGTGCTCAAGGCAAAAACTGCCAACAGTATGGACACGATCCAAAAGCGAACAATGATCTTCGGTTCGCTGAGCCCTCGCATCTCAAAGTGGTGATGCAACGGTGCCATGTCGAACACTCGCCGGCCAAACAGCTTGAAACTGCCAACTTGTACGAGGACGGATAGCGCTTCGGCCACAAAGACTCCACCGATCACCACCAGCAAGAGCTCCTGCTTGACCAGCAGCGCCACGCATCCCAGAGCGCCCCCAAGCGCCAGAGAACCCGAGTCGCCCATGAACACTTGGGCCGGAAAGGCGTTGAACCACAAGAAGCCGAGGCCCGCGCCAAACAGTGCGGCACAAAAAACGGAGAGCTCTCCCGCGTGCCGCAGGTAGTCAATGCCGAGATAGCCGGCCGCCACCGAATGCCCGGCCACGTAAGACAGCACCGCGAACGTCCCCGCGGCGATCGTCACCGGCCCGATCGCCAGTCCGTCCAGTCCGTCCGTGAGGTTGACCGCATTCGAGCTGCCAACGATCACCAGGCCCGCGAACAGCACGTAAAGCACGCCGAGCTCCAGATGAACATGCTTGAGCACCGGCACCTGCAGAGCTGACATGCCTTCGGCAGGCGGCAACCACGTGAGCACCGCGCCCACCCCGAGAGCCAGCGTCCACTGCAGAACCAGCTTCCCGCGCGCGGCGAGCCCCGCCGACGACTTGCCCCGAACCTTCGCAAGGTCGTCCAGCACCCCGATTGCACCGCAACCGACAAGACTCGCCAGCGCCAGCCAAATCGCCAGGTTGGAAAGATCGGCCCACATCAGCGTAGGCACGACGGTGGCGAGCAAGATCAACAGCCCTCCCATCGTCGGCGTCCCCGCCTTGGACAAATGCGTTTGCGGCCCATCCTTGCGAACCTGCTGCCCGACCTGAATCGCCCGCAGACGCCGAATCACGGTCGGCCCCAGCAGGAGCGAGATCAGCAATGCGGTTAGCGCGGCATACGCGGCCCGAAAGGTGATGTACCGGAACAGATTAAGGACGGCCAGCTTGGAGCTAAGCGGATAGAGCAGGTGGTACAGCAAGGCTAGCCTCCACAGCCGTTTGCACCCGGCCGACATGGCGCATCGCCGAGAGCAGAAAACCGACTGACCGGGGTGCCGGATAACCCGGCCGTCTGCCAATTGGCGGGTTCGCGCGGAATACGCAGGCGCGTTATCGCATGCCAGGCCACGTCGCGGAAGAGCGGCGCCGCCGACGACGAGGCCCAGCGGTGTGCGCGCGGCTCGTCCAGCGCTACGGCCACAACCACCCGCGGAGCCTGTGCCGGGAGAAATCCCACGAAGGACGCGACCGACCGCGTCATGGAATACCCACCCTCACTGTCCACTTTTTGCGCCGTCCCCGTCTTGCCGCCAACCGAGTAGCCGGCGATCGCTGCCTTCGCGCCCGTCCCGTCGTCCACAACCGCGCACAGCATCCGCTGAAGCTGGTGCGCCACCGGTTCGGAAATCGCCCGCGGCAGGTTCGCCAGAGCGTCCGCACGCGCGCGTCGCGCGGTAACCGGACTTCCGAGCGTTCCTGCGACGTCTCCTTCATCCAGGGCCCGCAGCGTCATTCTGGGTGTCACCAAGTAGCCGCCGTTGGCGATCGCCGCGTATGCCACGGCCGACTGCAGAAGCGTGGCCGAAATTTCCTGGCCGATGGCGATGGCGCCGAGCGACGTTGCCGACCATCGCCCCGGCGGCGCCAGCATGCCGGCAGCCTCGCCGGGCAGATCCACGCCAGTCGGGCTGCCGAACCCGAACCGCCGAATTGTCCGGTAGAGCTGCTCCGCCCCGGCCTTCTGCGCGATACGGATGGTACCTACGTTCGACGAATTGGCCAGAACCTCGGCCACCGTCAGGTTCCCAAACGTCTTCCAGTCGTGAAACGTATGCGGCCCGACGTCGATCGCGCCCCCGGCCGCATCGATCATCGTTTCCGCCTTCACCACCCCGGCCTCGAGCGCGGCGGCGATGGCGACCACCTTGAACGTCGAACCGGGCTCGAACATGTCGGTCACAGCGCGATTGCGCCGCGACTCGGGACGCGCTCCGGAAAAGGCGTTCGGATCGAAGGGTGGGTAATTGGCCATGGCGTAGAGCTCGCCGGTCTGGACGTCCATCACGATCGCGGTGCCGGCGACGGCCTGCTCTTTGAGCGCGGCTGCCGCCAGCGCCTTTTCGGTCTGGTACTGCAGCACGACGTCAAGCGATGCCACGACGTCACGGCCCGCGGTGGGCTCGGAAAGCAGCCACTGACCGACCACGAACGCGCGCTGCAGGGCGTCGCGCCCCACCAGCGCCCGGCCCTGGCTCCCGGTGAGCAGCGCGTCATGGCGAAGCTCCAGGCCCTCGAGCCCGACGTTATCGACGCCTGCAAAGCCGATCACCTGCCCCGCCACCGAGCCGTTCGGGTAAGAGCGAAGATTCTCCTCGAGCCAACCCACGCCCGGCAGCCCAAGAGCCAGGATCCGACCCGCCTCGTCCTTGCCTGTCTTGCGCTTCAGCCACACGAATGAGCTCGATGAGGCGAGCCGATCCGCGAGCTTTCTCCGATCCACCTTCAGGACGGCAGCGATCTGGCGCGCCGCTTCCTGGACGTCCCCGAGCTCGCTCGGTATGGCGTACAGCGACGGGGCCGACACGGTCGCCGCCAGGCACCGCAGGCCGCGGTCATAGATATCGCCGCGGCGCGCCGGCAAGGCGATCAGCCGCTCGTGCTGGTTGCGCGCGCGGGCCGCGAGCACGTCCGCCTCAATGACCTGCAACTGGACGAGCTTCGCAGCTACCGCCAGCATGCCGAGACTCCACAACACCGCAAGCAAGGTCATGCGCCGCCGAGACGGGAAATGCTGCCGCGTGTCCGCTGCCGCCGAGCCATTGCGCGCGCTCCACGCTCTCATGGCGTTGCCTCCGGTGGAGCCGAAGCGCTCACGACAAAGACGCGCTCCGGGTTCGGATACCCCATGCCCAGCTCGGTGACCGCGCGCCGCGCGATGCGGTCGAAGTCGCGGGCCTTGTCCCGTTCCAGCAACAGGCGGGTATTCTCCTTCCTGAGCTGCCCAATTTCGCGCTCAAGTTTCGCGACTTCGTAGCCGATCCTTACGGTGCGAATGTTGGACCAGGTCCAGATCATCATCACCAGCGCCAGGGCGACGGAAAGAAACAGCATGTGGGCAACGACCCCTCCGCGGCGAGGCCGACTGCGAACCAACTTGAAGAGGCGTCCTCCCATGCGCGTCTCACTCCTCTTCCCGCCGCTCGATCCAACGCAGCTTGGCGCTGCGCGCCGAGGCGTTTTCCGCGATTTCCGCCGCGGTCGGCCTCATGATCCGGCGCGGTCCCTCATAGGTGACGGCAGCAGCGGTTGCCGGGGTCTGCACGAGGTTGCGAAAGGTCCCCTTGACGATGCGGTCCTCGAGCGAGTGGTAGGCGATGACCACCAGGCGGCCCCCCGGGCCGAGGCGAGCGGCGGCGCTGGTGAGAAAGCTCGCGAGATTGTCCAGCTCCGCATTCACGGCGATGCGCAGGGCCTGAAACGCGACGGTCGCCGGATGAATTCTCCGGGGCCTGAACCTTCGCGGGATTGCCGCCTCGATCGCCGCTGCCAGGTCCGCCGTGGTCGCCAGCCGACCGGCGGCGAAGCGCTCCAAGATCAAGCGAGAAATGCGGTACGAAAAGCGCGCCTGGCCTCCATCACGCAGTATTTTCGCGAGAGAGTCGAGGTCGGCAGTATTGATAAGCTCCGCCAGCGAAACCTCGCGGCTCGTGTCCATGCGCATGTCCAGCGGCCCCGCGTCGCGAAAGCTGAAACCGCGCTCGGCGCTGCGCAACTGCTCGAGCGAGACGCCCATGTCGACCAGGATGCCATTCACGGGGCCGCCGCACACACTCTCCCACCTGGCCGGAAGATCGCGGTAGTCCATCTGCCAGCAAACCGCGCGGTCGCCAAAGCGCGCGAGCTCCTCGCGGGCACGGGCTACGGCCTCCGTATCGCGATCGACTCCGACCAGCCGACCCGCCGGCGCCGACGCGGCCAGAATCGCGGCGGCGTGCCCCGCGCTGCCTAGAGTACAGTCGACGTACGTCCCGGCGGTCACCGGCCGCAGAATCGACACGACCTCGGCCAACATCACCGGCACGTGGCGGGGATTCGTGCACACGAGTGCGCTTTGAGAGTTGTCGCCAACTGCCATCGATTTCGTCAGATCCCCAGAGTGGAAAGGTGTTGGCGAACGTTGCGGAGCGTCGGCTCGATTTCGGCCACCTGCGCGGCCAGCCGACAGCGATCCCAGACCTCGATGTGCCGAATCTTTCCGAGCAGTGTCACGTCCTTGTCGATGCCCGCGCGCTCGCGGAGCTTCGCGGGGATCAGCAGCCGGCCCGCGCCATCCAGCGTCGCCTCCTGGCCATAGTAGGCCGCGAGCAACAAATACTGATCGCTGCTCTCTTCCGTGAACGGCTGCAGTGCCAGCTTCGCCTCGAGCTCCTCCCACAACGACAGCGGGTAGAGGCGCACGTGGCTGCCTTCCATACAAGTCAGGTAGAGCTCGCCGCCGGCCGGCTGGGCGAACAAATCGCGGAATCGGGCAGGCATGGCCAGACGCCCTTTTGCGTCGAGCGTGTGTTCGAAGCTCCCACGAAAGACCATACCCGCCATTGCCACCCACAGCCTCCTACAGCGCTCCACAAAGGTACACCTGATCCCACAATCGTGTCAAGAATGCCCAAACTGACACAGCTCTCGGAAAACAATGCGATCAACAACGCATCCTTCAGGTGGGACAGAGTGGGACGGATTCGGGGCTCCAGGCAATTTCGGCAGGCGCTTGCGATCGGCCCGGAGTTACCGCGTGGCCGCCTGAAAAAACGCTTGATCATGCCATGTTCATGCGCCGTTAGCGATGCGATCACATCGATTGCCCGCCGCCGGCGAGGGTGGTATAGTTGTTTTCCGACAAACCCCGCGGCCGGCGCCCGAGAAGCGCAGCAGGGAGGTGAGCGTGCACCGAGCATTGGCGATCGCCGGTTCCGATTGCAGCGGCGGAGCCGGCATCCAGGCCGATCTCAAGACCTTCATGGCGTATGGAGTCTACGGGATGAGTGCGGTGACGGCCGTCGTGGCCGAAAACACCGTCGGCGTCCAGGCGATCCATGAGCTTCCTGTCCCGCTCATCGTCCAGCAGATCCGGAGCTGCGCCGACGATATCGGCGTGGATGCCGTCAAGATCGGCATGCTCTCAACCGCGGCGACTGTTGCTGCCGTGGCCGAGGCAATCGGCGGCGGCGCTCTGCCCAACGTCGTGGTAGACCCGGTGATGGTGGCGAAGAGCGGCGATTCGCTGCTCTCCGAGGCGGCGCGGCGCAGCCTGCTGGAGATCCTGTTGCCGCTCGCACGCATCGTCACCCCCAATCGCTTCGAAGCCGAAGCCTTGACCGGGCAACGCATCTCGACCCTGGCGCAGATGCGGGAAAGTGCGGCGCGACTGCGTGAGGCAGGTTGTGAGTGGGTCGTCCTCAAGGGCGGCCACATGCCGGCGCTCGGCGCCGCGGTCGACATCGCCTTCGACGGGCAAGAGTACCACGAGCTGCGCGCGCCCCTTTTCGACACCCGGCACACGCACGGAACCGGCTGCACGTTTTCCTCCGCCATCGCCGCTGGCCTCGCCAAGGGGCTCCCGCCGCTCGCGGCAATCCAGCGCGCCAAGCAGTTCATTACCGAGGCGATCCGCAGCGCACCCGGCCTGGGCCACGGTCACGGCCCGACAAACCACCTCGCGGGAGTCTCGACTCGCTGGTAGGCCGCCCGGACCGGCGACTGAAATCGTGACAGTTGCCCCTCGGGCCGTCCGGACAGGCACCTGCAATCGTGACAGATGCCCCTCGGGGCGTCGGATGAGGCACCTGCAAGATTCGCAGGAACCCCTTGGCGCGGGCCAAGTGCCACAGGTAACGGTGACCGATGCCACTCGGCGCGCTTCCTCGTATGCCTGCAACCCTTGCAGGTGGCCGTCGGGATGTCCGGACAGGCGACTGCAATCGTGACAGATGCCCCTCGGGGCGTCGGATGAGGCACCTGCAAGGGTTACCTGTGCCCCTCGGTTCAGGCGAACAGGGACCTGCAACGTTTTTGACGCCTCTCAGACAGGTTTTCTGGCGTCGGCCGAATGTCCGGTGCCGTGGCCGAAGCTTTACGACAACTACCTGGGGTCCTGTCATGAGCGAGAGGTGAGTCTTCATGGTGGCGTCTACGTACTGTTGTTCCTGGCGGAGCTCGGTCCGCGGTGCTATATGCGCACGTGTCGGGTCAGCGGCACGTTTTCAATCGATGGCAGATGCGGAGCCATGTTCACATCGTCCGTAAAGCGCCGACCGTCGTCGGGAGTCACGTCGGTTCAGAAGAATGGACCACATCGTTCGTCGCCGAAGAGTCTCGGCCCGATGGTAGGCCGCCCGGACAAGCTCCGTCTGCAGCACCGCGAGGCGGGCCGCACCGTCATCCCGGCGACGGCCGGCATCCACTCTGGGTGCATAAGAGGCGCATCGCAACGACGCTGCACCTCACCTCTCTCCGCCTGCGGGGCGAGACGTGAAGGGGAGCAAGGTCGCATCGGCGTTGCCGGTCTGGCGATCTGGGTCCATCGCGGCGCAGATAGTTATCCGCGTTCAGCCACGGGGGCGCGCGGCGCCGGCCGGTGCATCTCCCGCCTGGGCTGCAGAGGCTGGCGCGTCGCCGCAGCCGCGATGTTTCTTGCCCTCATTACGGCCTGCCCCCCGCCGCCCCAACCGCTGTCGGCGGCGGATATGCGCATCGACCGCGCAGGCGCCACCGCGCTCGTAGTCGTCCACTCCCGCTCCGGCTACACCGCGGAAGTGGCGCTGGCCATCGCGCAAGAGCTGCGCGCCGACTACCTCCGCCTGTCCGTTCCGGCGGGATCCGGCAACGGCTTCTTCTCCACGCCGAACCGCCACGCCGAGGTCGGCCATTCGCCGAGCTCGGTGGACCTCGCCGCCTACAGTCTGGTGCTGGTCGGATCACCCATCTGGTACTGGCACCCCTCGGCGTTTATCTATTCGTTCTGTCGCAACCTGGATCTTTCCGGCAAGCGCGTCGTCCTCTTCTACACATACGAGGGCGGCATCTCGCGGCACGCGCTCGACGACTGGAAGACTCTGATTGCAAACCGCGGCGGCATTGTCGCCGGTGTGCTCGGTATCGACCGCATGGAGCTCGAAGGCCAGTCGCTCGCGGCAGCGGCGACACGAATCGTACGGGAGCATGCGGCGGAGTGGCGGGCAAGTACCGTGCCAGAGCGCGACCGTTGACACGGTTGCGAGGTCGCAGCTTCGACTCCACCGCCACTTTCACACTTGTGGCGGCCGCACACTGAGCGACCTGAGTCAGTCCGTTATTGCGAGGCGATCGCATCGGCCAAAGAATGGCAGCGCGGTCATGTTTCGGCCGACTGAGTCGCGCGGCGCCCTGGCGAGTCACCCTACCTCCCTCTGAGATAGTCCTCGGCTTCACGAGACCCGAGAGAGAGAGCTTCGCCGCTGGCGAAAATCAGGCCATCTGTGCCGGCCAGAAGTCGACCAGGGATAAACCCAGGCTGGCGGGTCTCTCTCCCTTCGGGGGCGCCTGGTTCACGGGCTGTCGGCGGCGGCTTTGGCGTGCGCCAACCCTTGGCACTGGTTGGTTCCTCACCGGCACACCCCGGCTTTTTTCCGCCAGCGTTGAAGTCGCGGGGCCCGCGATCGCGGAGAGCAGCCGCCACCGCGCACCCGGGAGACGATCCACCGTGCCGCGTGACAGCGCTCTTCCCCAGCCGCACATCACTCCCGCCTGGGCCGCCACCAAAGCGAACGGAAAGATGACTGTCCCAATGGGCTCGACCCACTCTACCAGGTGGTAAGTCCACGACTGCGGGCGATCCCTCGGCAGCGCTCGGGCCACCGTCCGCCGGGTCGCCCACGATGCGCACAGCAGGCCGTGGACAAACAATAGCGTTTGTAGAAACTCGTGATCCATGCGCTACGCCGCGATTTTCATGGGACACCCGGGCGGCCGGCGACAGGACAGCTCTTCTCCTTGGGGCACTGGCCCTCTCCCTGGCGAAGCCCACAAATCTGATGCCAGACCCGGTTCCCGGGGTCCAGAAACACGCCATTCGCTTCGAGGTCTCGGTAACCGGCCACCACCAGGTCCCTGGCCACCGTCTCGGGTTCCGGGTTCACATAGGGGAGGTCTGTACAGATGGGTAGCCACTGGCTCAGCTTTACGCAGTAGCTACCCATCATGAACCAGTCCTTGTAATCCGGGGTCTCGGGCGGTACGTTCAATGGCCCGGTACTGATTCTCATCTCGGCCTGCCCCGCCAGGCGCACCGCCTGCCACACGAACCTGCCCCGCCAGGCGCACCGCCTGCCACACGAACCCGACCTCGGTCGGAGTATACAGGCCCATCTTCCAGCGCTCACAGCTCCCCTCGGCGCTACAGCCCTCAGGCTGACAGACATCCGCCGTCCAGACATAGCCCTTGACGATGCTCCAGTCCGTAAACTGGGCCAGGAGGCCAGGGGCCGGGCCGGCAACTCCGTCCAGGACCCATTGGATGAGGGCGTTGCGCAGCAAGGAGAAGGCGGCGGACGCGGCGATCTTGGCCACGCCGGTGGTGGGCAGCGGCACGAACAGGCCCGCCACAGATTTGAGCGCCTCCTTGACGGTGTCTCTTACCCCTTCGTAGAGGTAGGCCTCGACCAGCGACGCGAGCTCCCCATCTTCCGCCCACTGTCCTTGCTGCTCGTTGAAGTCCTGCAGCGAGTCCCACTCTCCAAAGGTCTTCTTTGCCAGAACCCTGGCATCCGGCTTCACGAGCTCGAACGACGAGCGCAGCCACACGTTGGGCTTGCCGCAAACCGTTCCGGGAGGCAGCGCCACGCTCGGCGGGTCCTCCCAGGGCGGAAACATCTCGGCCATGCAGCCGCCCAGGGGCTGGGGCTGGAAGTTGCCGCGAATCGCGGCGATACCCGCCGGCGAGCTGGACGGCGCTGCTCGAGTGACCGTCGCTGCCGCGCCCGAGGCGGGCTCCGGCGCGGAAGGTTGCGACGCCGCCGGCGAGGAAGGTGGCGCCTCCGCCGGCTCAGACCCGGTGGGCGCGGCGGCACGCCCCACGTCCGTCGAGGGTGCCACGACGCGGCGCCCGCCCGGAGGGCGGTCCGGTCCCACCAGCCGGGACGCGACCTCGATGGCCACGCCGCGGATGCGGATGTCCCAGATGTCGATCGGCCCGGTGTCCTCGCCGATGGTCACGTAACGGGAAGCCATCAGATAGTCACGCAACGGTCGTTCAGAGGAGGGCAGCAGCGGGTAGCGGGGTCGAGCGGTAAGCTGCCACACCCCCGGCCCCGCGCCTTCGATCGCGTACTTGCCATCGCGGTCCGTCTGCGCAACCGCCTGGCCGTCCACCGACACCATCCAGTGCTCCTCGTCCGCCGCGCTCATCCCTGCCGCGCGCGCAGTCAAGCGAGCGGCTTTCTCCAGGCGGGACGCCGCCCGCACAGGCTGCATGGTCCGAGTATCCACCACGCGGTTCAAGCTCACGATCGCGAACATCGCCACTCCGGATTCCCGATCCAGAACGCGTCCCTGCACTCGCGCCCCGGAAGCTATCGAAACCACCAGGTCGCGGCTTACCGCGACGGGAGCCTGAAAAATCTTTTCCCCTGGGATCTCCACCACGGCCTGCCGGCGTTTCGAGCTGTCGATGAGTCGCTGCATCGGGTAGTCCACCCTGCCTGCCGGGGGAAGCGCCGTCACGAAATAGCGATCCCCATAGAGCCAGGGCACGCAGTAGCGGCCATCCGTCCCGCTGACTACTTCGGCCGTGTGTCCCCAGTAGATTCGCCCGACCGGGTTGGCGATCCCGTCCACCTCGAATCGCTCCTCGGGCAACTCGAGCTTCGCCTTGTCCAACGGCGCTACGGTCACCTGCACGCCCGCCAGCGGCCGCCCGGCTTCATCCCGCACCGTCCCCGAGAGCCGACACGAGTCCGGGTAGAGCGGCCACTGATTCATCAGGTCATTGGGCATCTCCACCTCGAGGTCCCGAGGCAGCCTCCCGGGTGCCAGAAGGAGCACAGTATACCGCCCCGACCACAGCGGCTGCTCGCTCCGAAACCAACCACCGTCGTCGGTCGTGGCGCGGGTGAAGGGATCGCTGACGATCTCCGCGAGCGAGCCCGCCGGACAGACCTCGGTGAGGCCCAGCTCTGCCTCCAAAGCGCTGTGCTCGAGCGCCACGGCGAGGTCAGGAATGGTCTGCCGGCACACCCGTGGACCGACGACACACTCGCCGCTGCCGGCCCGCACCTTGGGCGCCACGCAAATCTGTCGTCCACTCCACACGACCACCTCTGCCCCCACCAGCGGCGTGCCGGTATAGGCTGCAACCAGGCGGCCCTGCAGAGGCATGCGGCTCGATGCGCTCGTGGCTTGTGGATAGAGGTAGAGGATCGACAGTGTGGCCAGCGCGATCACGGCGAGCGCGAAACGTCTCGGAATCATCGTCGTCTCCTGCGGTACAGCATGAACCCAAGGGCAAGGGCGAGAAGTGCGGCAGGGAGCGGCACCGGCATTTCCGGGACTGACACCCCGTTGCTGCTCGCGGGCCGGCCGAAGATGCCCAGCGCGTTTTGCGCGCGGACGTGCAACGAGTAGGTCCCGCCTATCACCAAGGGTACGTCGTCCATCGTGGCTGAGGTTGCGGCGGCGAAGTCTTGTTCGGGAACGATAGTTCGCTCGCTGCCTCCGGGAGGAATTTCGACGAGGGCGACGAGGTAGCGCGCCGGGGCGGCGTCACCGGCGTCCGCGGACCAGCTCGCCGAGAGCCCTCGCCACGGCTGGGCCGGATCGAGGAGGGACGCCGTGATCGCCGGGGCGGCGGGCACGGCGAGCTGCGCCTGGGCGTCGTCGTTCGCCGTTGAGCCGTCGAGGGCAGTAGCGTCGGGGCTCACCGCAAAGTCGTAGATGCGGATGTCGGCATCGACCGGTTCGGAAAGCTCCACGCTGTAGGACTCCGCCGCACCGGCGGCGAGCGGCGGCACCGCCACCCGGGCCAGCTCGACCGGCGGCGCGCCGGGCTCCGTCACGCGCAGGACGCCTGTTGCCGCGAGCGACGCGCTCAGGCCGACGTTGCTGACCGTCATCAGCGCGGCCGCGCCCGCCTCCACATCGCCCTGCGCGTCATATTCCGGCGCCGTAGCCACCAATGCGGCGGCCAGATCGGCCAGGGCTGTCCCGTAGACCAGCACGACCTCCCGTTCCTCTTGGTGCGTCCCGCTGGCGAAGACCACCCGCAGCCGGTGCTCGCCCGGCGGCAGCGCCGGCAGCTCGAGCAACGCTTGCCGCGCCCCCTCGCCGGTGAGGTCCGCGCTCGCGAGCAGCGTCTCGCCCTCCCACACCTCGATCCGCCCCGATCCGTAGAGCATGACGTCGGCGACGAGGCGCACGGTTTCGGTCGCTGTCGGGTAGGCGTCGAGCTCCAGGTCCACCGACACCGGCTCGATCCCGGTGAGCTCGAGCGTCTCCTGGCCGTGCAGCAGGATGGTCCCGGCCGGTGACGACACCTCGTAGACGACTCGGTGCGCGCCCGGTTGGCCGGTGTCGGGGAGCGCGAAGGTCAGCTCCTCGACGTGGGGCTGGTTGACCTCCGCGGCCGCGATATCGAGGGGGCGGTCCGCCGCCAGGTCCCAGGTGAGGCCATCGCGCGTCTGCAGCCACAGGCTGAGCGCGCCCGTGACCGGGGTGTCCGTCTCGAGCACAAGCGCGAGCCGCGCCCGCTCGCCCGGCGCGTAGGTCAGGACGCGGCTCACCGCGGCGGCAACGGCGGCGACGGCGGCTCGCGCCGTCCCTCCGGCGCCCCGCGCCGCGAGCGCCTCCTCGCGGTCGAGCGTCGCGCTGGTCGCCCGCAGGTAGGTCCCCGCCACGTCAAACGCCTCCTCGCCGCGCTCCACCACCGCCGAGGGAAACGTCAGCTCGTACGTGACCGAGTATGTGCCTCGCGCCAGCGCTTCCGGCACGGCGAAGCTCAGCTCCGCCTCACCGCCGCTGTCCACGGTCCCGCTTCGCACGCCGCCGAGCGCGGTGACGACGTAGCTCGTGCCGGCCTCGGCCCGCACCAGCACGGCAAGTGTGCCGCCGGGGACGACCTCGCCCGCCACTGGCCGCACGCTCCACGCTCCCGCCGGCGCCCGCAGAGGAAAGCTCCCGAGCACCAGCGATCGTCCGCCCGGATC
>JACPHN010000205.1 GCA_016188575.1 Candidatus Schekmanbacteria bacterium | reverse complement strand
GCCAGGGCCACTCGCTGTTGCTCACCGCCCGACAGCTCACTGGGCCGGTGGTACAAGCGGTGCTCGAGACTGACCAGCTCGAGTGCGGTGCGCGCTGCCGTGCGGGCAGTCGCTCCATCGATGCCGGAGATGCGCACCGGCATCTCGACGTTCTCCATTGCCGTAAACTCGGGGAGCAGGTGGTGGAACTGAAAGACAAACCCGATGTGGCGGTTTCTGAACTGGGCCAGGTCGCGGTTCGAAAGCGCGCCGAGGCTGACGCCGGCGAACCGCACCTCACCGGATGTCGGCGTATCCAGGGCGCCAAGCAGGTGAAGCAACGTGCTTTTCCCGGCTCCGGATTGGCCGACGACGGCCACGAGCTCGCCCTCATCGACCGTGAGGTCCAGTCCTTTGAGCACTTCGACGATCGTGGCCACGGCTTTCGCGCCCGCGACGCCGTGGTTCCCGTTGGCGGTCATCCGGTATCGCTTGTACAGCTTGTGTGCCGACACGAGCGCGACCGGCGCCGGACTTTCTTCGGCAACCAGAGCCGCACTGCCAGTGTCTGCCACCGCGGCTGCCAACGGCTCTTCACTCATGTCGGATCGCCTCCACTGGGTCAAGTCGCGATGCCTGCCACGAGGGGTATGCCGTCGCCAAAAACGAGATCAGAAGTGCCGACGTCGTGATGGCGAGGACATCCATGGGATAGACGCGAAACGGCAGGTACGAGATATAGTAGACGCTTCCGGATAGCCGAATCAACTTGAAGGCGTCCGCGATCCAGCAAATCCCGAGGCCAAGCACGGCGCCGAGGGCGGTGCCGGTAATACCGATCGCGGCGCCCTGCAGGAGAAAAATGGACATGATCGACCGCGATGTCGCCCCCATCGCCTTGAAAATCCCGATGTCCTTGCTTTTCTCGACGACCATCATTGTCAGCGTCCCGACGATGTTGAAGGCCGCGACGACCACAATGAGGACGAGGATGATGAACATGGCGAGCTTCTCCAATTTCAGCGCGGCGAAAAAGCTCTCGTTCATGTCCATCCAGTCTTGCACGAAGAACGCGGGGCCGAGCAACAGGCCAATATCGTCACGAACCTTGCGCGCGCCCTCGTAGTCGCGAACGAAAATCTCCAGGCCGCTGATCTTTCCCTCGAGATCGAAAAATTTCTGCGCCTCGGAGAGCGTCAGATAGGCCCAGCTCGAGTCATATTCATACATGCCGGAATGAAAAAGACCCTGGACCGGAAAACGCTCCGTCTTGGGGATCACGCCGCCCGGTGTGGTCCGGCCAAATGGTGAGATCAGGGTCACGTCGTCACCGGTAAGTATCCCGAGGTGAAATGCGAGCTCCTTGCCGATGTAGAGTCCGGGTGCGACGACGTCGTCTCCAGAGCCCGGATCGCGCATCAGCCGGGGCCGCCGCGGTGCCCCCGCCGGGTTCTCCGCCCCCGCCGGGTTCTCCGCCCCCGCCGCCGGTGGCCGGAGCTGGCTGGCGGGAACGTCGGGCAAGTCGCCCTCGATGAGCACCCGCTTCAGCCGCTCCCGAGCGTCTTCTTCGCTCGGGTCAAAGCCCTTGAGCACCACCCCGTCCACACCTCCAGCCGCGCGGAGCATCATCTTTCCATACACGAACGGCTGTGCGGACAGCACCGCGCGGTGCTGCGCGACCTGCCGGCGGATGTCCTGCCACGCGCCAATGGGTTTAAGGTCGCGCCGAAAGATGACGATGTGCGCGTTCGCGCCCAGGATCTTGGACCGCAGGTCTTCCTCGAAGCCGGCCATTACGGCAATCACAATGATCAGCGCCCCAACGCCGAGAGCGACGCCCAGAGTGGCAATGAAACTGATCACCGAAATGATGGCCTGCCGCCGGCGCGCGGTCAGGTAGCGCAAAGCGACGCGCAGCTCGTAGCCGATGCGCGGCGGGCGGCGCGGTGGCGCGGGTAGCTGCAAAAGCGTCGTCACCTCAGGCGCCTTCCTTGGGCCGCATGTGCGGGAAGAAGATGACGTCGCGAATTGACGTCTGGCCCGTAAAGATCATGGCTATGCGGTCAATCCCGACGCCGAGCCCACCTGTCGGTGGCATTCCGACTTCGAGCGCGCGAATGAAATCCTCATCCATCGGGTGCGTCTCCTCATCGCCTTTCTCTCGTAGCCGCGCCTGCTCGTCGAAACGCCGCCGCTGCTCCGCGGGATCATTGAGCTCGCTGAACGCGTTTCCGACCTCCATGCAGGCGATATAGGGTTCGAATCGCTCCACGAGATCCGGCTCGGAGCGGTGGTTCTTCGCCAGCGGGCTCAGCTCGAGCGGGTAGTCGATCACAAATGTCGGCTGGACGAGCTCCGGCTCCACGTACTTGCCGAAGAGCGCGTCGAGCATCTTGCCCTTTGACCTGAACGCCTCGGGTTCCAGGCCGAATTCGGGGAGGCGGCGCTGCATATCGCTCTCGCTGAGGTGGCGCCAATCCTGGCCGGTGCGCTCCGCGAGCGCATCGTAAAACCGCCATCGCCTCCAGGGCGGGGTAAGGTCGAGGTCGTGTCCGGCAAACGCGATACGCTGCGCCCCAAGCACTTCCTGGGCCGCGGTGACGATCATGTCCTCATAGAGGTGCAGCATGCGCTCGTAGTCCGCGTACGCTTCGTACAGCTCCAGCATCGTGAACTCGGGATTATGCGAGCGATCGATGCCTTCGTTACGGAAGTCCCGCGCAAACTCGTAGACGCGGTCAAAGCCGCCGACAATCAGCCGCTTGAGGTACAGCTCGTTGGCGATGCGCAGATAGAGCCGCATGCCGAGGGCGTTGTGGTGCGTTACGAACGGTTTTGCGAAGCCGCCGCCGTAGAGCGGCTGAAGCACCGGCGTTTCTACCTCCAAATAGCCTTGCCGATTCAGAAAGCTGCGAATCGAATTGATGAGCCGGGTGCGGGTTTCGAACGTGCGACGGATATCCGGATTGACTACCAGATCGAGATACCGTTGCCGGTAACGCACCTCGACGTCGGTGAGCCCGTGCCACTTTTCCGGCAGCGGCCGCAGGCACTTCGACAAAAGTTGGTAGGACCCGACCTTGATCGTCAGCTCGCCGGTGCGCGTGCGGAAGAGCGCGCCTTCAACACCGATGATGTCGCCGATGTCGAGGACCTTGAACGTCTTGAATGCCGTTTCCCCGAGCAGGTCCTGTCGCAGATAGAGCTGGACTTGCTCACCACCGCTGCGAATGTCCGAGAACATCGTCTTGCCGTGCTCGCGCAGCGTCGAAATCCGCCCCGGAGCTCTGACGGGTCCGGCCGCCGCCAGCGCGTCGCTATCGGTAACGTCCCGATAGGATGCGGCGATGCCGTCCACGGTATGGGTAAATGGGAACGAATAGGGGTACGGATCGATGCCCTGCGCCCTCAGGGTCTGCAGGTTCTCCGCCATTTGCTGCGAAAGCGGATCTCTCTCCTCGGTCATGGAGCGGTCTTCCCTTGTTCGAGCTCTTGTTGCGCCTTCCAGGTGAGGTACGCGACGCTGAAGGCTTTCAGGTCACCGTTGAGCACGGCTTCGACATTGCCGATGCTCAGGTTGTTGCGATGATCTTTCACCATCTGATAGGGCTGTAACACGTAGGAGCGGATTTGGCTCCCCCAGGTGATCTCCTTCTTCTCGCCGGCGACCTTTTGGAGTGCCACATTCCGCTCTCGCTGGTAGTGATCGTAGAGGCGGGAACGAAGGACTCTCATCGCCTCGTCGCGATTGCGGTGTTGCGATCGCTCATTCTGGCACTGGGTGACAAGTCCCGTGGGCAGGTGCGTGATGCGCACCGCGGAATCTGTCACGTTTACGTGCTGGCCACCTGCGCTGGAAGATCGATAGGTATCGATTCTGAGGTCTTTTTCGTCGATTTCGACCGCGACATCGTCGCTGATCTGGGGAAATACGAATACAGAAGCGAAAGAAGTCTGTCGCCGCGCATTGGAGTCGAACGGAGAAATCCGCACGAGCCGGTGCACGCCCTTCTCGCTCTGTAGCGTCCCGTATGCATAGTCGCCCGAGACGGTGAACGTCGCGCTCTTGATTCCGGCTTCGTCGCCGGGGCTCACTTCGACGATGCGCGTCTTGAACCCTTCGGACTCCGCAAAACGCAGCAGCATGCGGAGCAGCATTTCTCCCCAATCCTGGCTTTCGGTACCGCCGGCGCCCGGGTGTATCGAGACGATGGCATCGCCGGCATCGTATTCCCCGGACAGCAGATGATGGACTTCCGCGTTGTCGAGCCTGGTCTTGAAGGTGGCAGCGATCGTGTCGAACTCGCTGAAGAACTCCGGGTCCTCGCGGCCGAGCTCGAAGGCGGCCGCGACGTCATCCATGCAGCCGGCCAGAGCACGCCACTCGGCGAGATGTCTCTGCACCCGCGAATGCTCGCGCTGAATGCGTTGCGCCGTGGGGATATCCACCCAGAAATCAGCGCGCCCCATTTCCAGCTCGAGTTGCGCCGTCTCGGTTTCCGTTGATTCCACGTCAAAGATAGCCTCGGAGGCGCTCAAACCGCTCCTTGAGTTGCCGGTATTCTTCGCCGTAATCTCGATCGGTCATCGTTTCACTCCTGGGAAAAGTCTTGCTGACATCGCGCGCCCGGCCCGCTTTCTGCAGGCCGCAGACGTGCGGCTGTGGGCGCCGCGCTGCATCCGCTCGCGCATGGCCTCAGGCAAGGCATTGTAGCGGTCCGGCGGCAATTCTGCATCCGCCCGTGGGCGCTGCCCCGAGGGATGGTGGGGAGGTACGAAGGAGGGCATGGTCACACCGACGTCGCAGAGGCGGTGGACTCAATGCGGAGGCAGCCGATGTTCGCGCGTGCCTGGTCGAGCTATACTGAACGGCGGCTACGCTGCCACGGATGGACGGGATATCGATGCAATCCAACCTCAGCTACTTTACCGCTTCCTTTGCCCTTACTGCGATCGGGCTCGGCCTCGGCGGGGCGATCGGATATTACAACACGCACACGATCAGCGGCGCGGCGGCTACGGTGTTCATCGTCGCGGTGTTAGGGGTGCTCGAGGTCGCCTTATCCTTTGACAACGCGGTCGTGAATGCCACAGTCCTGCGGGAGATGGACCAGGTCTGGCGACGGCGGTTTATCACCTGGGGAATCGCCATCGCCGTCTTTGGCATGCGCGTGGTCTTTCCTCTCGTTATCGTGGCCATCATTGCCAAGATTGGCCCCTGGGCGGCCGTGGTCATGGCAGCTACCGAGCCAAACGAGTATTCGCGCGTCCTCGCCTCTGCCCACGTATCCCTGTCGGCCTTCGGGGGCGCGTTTCTGTCGATGGTCGGGCTCAAGTACTTTCTGGACGCGGAAAAGCAGGTGCACTGGATCGGCTGGTTCGAGGAGCAGCTCGTGCGGCTCGGGAAGATCGAAGCCGTCGAGCTTGCAGCCGTCATGCTGGCACTCTGGGGTGTGTCCTCCCAGCTCAACCAGGCGCTCCAGGTAACCTGCCTGGTCAGCGGCATGCTCGGGCTGGTGACCTACGTCGGGGTGGGTGGCATCAGCGCGTTACTGGAGCGAGACGGAAGGAAGGGAGCGGAGGCGACGAAGGCCGTAGCGCGCTCAGGGTTCGCCGCGTTCCTCTATCTCGAGGTCGTGGACGCGAGCTTCAGCTTTGACGGCGTGATCGGCGCCTTCGCGCTGTCCAACAACCTGTTCGTCATTTCCATCGGACTTGGCGTCGGCGCCATGTTCGTGCGCAGTCTGACCCTGCTGCTGGTGGAGAACGGCACCCTCGCCGAGTACCGGTATCTCGAGCACGGGGCGTTCTACGCGATCATCGCTCTGGGTGTGATCATGCTCCTGAAGACGTTCATGCACCTGCCGGAGGCGGTGACCGGGCTCATCGGGGCCGGTTTTATCGGGCTCGCGTTTCTCAGCTCGCTCCGCTTCAACCGCGCGCGTAAGGCGCACGAAGGGAGCGCTGAGTATCGTGTGGCGACGCCGCAGCGCAGAGGCGTCGCGGCGTGACGGTCACCGCCGCGGAATTCGCACCGGAAACGGGGCGTCGGCCGAATGTGGTTTACACTTGCCGGAAGTTGAAGGCGGTGCGCCACCTGATAGGGGTAGGAAGGGCCGGTTACTCCCGGCCCCTCCCCCCTCCGAACCCAGCGTGCGGATTTCCCGCACTGGGCTCTCCGGTTGGTGGTATTACCTGCGAGAGGATTGACAGGCCTCAGCATTGGCTGCGGTCAGT
>JACPHN010000206.1 GCA_016188575.1 Candidatus Schekmanbacteria bacterium | reverse complement strand
GTCTTCCTCGTTCACGTCCCACGGCATCCTCCTTGGTTACGACATCCGCAACGCGGATCGTAGCCAAAAGAACGTGGTACATGCCGCCGCAGGATGCCGGGTCGGACTACGAGGGATCGGTCAGATCAGGGTTGATGGAGAACGATGATAGTTGCGGCTATTTGTCCAGAATGACATATACCGCGACCACCTCCGGCACGTATACGATCCGGGAAGGCTGCTTTGGTTCAACCTCTTGCAGTGGGACCGTTGCGTATGTGGTGACCGCCTCCTCTTCCCCCCGACCTGACCTCTCAGGGGTGACGGTGCCGTCGACAGGTCTGGTGGATCAGGCGTTCACGGTTTCAATAGGCGGCACGAACCTCGGTGGGACCTCGCCCGAGGGCTATCTCAGCGCTTCCATCCTCTATAGCGACGGCACCGATGATCTGACCGTCGGGAGCGTTGGCGGCAACTTCTCCAGCGGCAACACGAAGATCTCGGCTCCCGGGCAGGCGATCTACCGCCGCGGAGACTGCGCCAACACCTTTCCCGCCCAGGATCACCTGGTGGACGGGTGGGACACGAGCTGGACCCAAGGCGAGTCGCACACGCTCTTGTTCCGGGTCACGCCACGCAAGGCCGGGACCATCTGGGTTCGGGTGCGGGCCACGATGCGCGGCAGCGGAGCTTGCGAGTGGAGCTACAATGATCGGTCCTCGTCTCCTTCCGGAACGTCGGATACCGACCAACAAGGCTGGGAGGTCGCGCGCTTCGCGGTGACGGTAACGACTCCGCGTCCGGACCTGGGCTCGGTATCCGTGCCCTCCACGGGTCTGGCGGGTCAGGCGTTCGCGGTCTCGATCAGCGGCACCAATCTGGGGACGACCTCTCCCGAGGGTTATTTGAGCGCTTCCGTTCTGTACAGTGACGGGACCGATGATTTGACGGTAGCGAGCGTTGGTGGCAACTTCTCCAGCGGCAACACGAAGATCTCGGCTCCCGGGCAGGCGATCTATCGCCGGGGAGACTGCGCGAACACTTTCCCCGCCCAGGATCACCTGGTGGATGGGTGGGACACGAGCTGGACGCAGAGCGAGTCGCACAGTCTTTCATTCCAGGTTACGCCAGGCAAGGCCGGAACCATCTGGGTTCGGGTGCGGGAAACGATGCGCGGCAGCGGAGCGTGCGAGTGGAGCTACAATGATCGGTCCTCGTCCCCCTCCGGAACGTCGGATACCGACCAACAAGGCTGGGAGGTCGCGCGCTTCGCGGTGACCGTCACCGTCCCGCCTCCGGCGCCGAACCTGGAAACCGTGTCTGTGCCGTCGACAGCGCAAGCGGGCCAGCCCTTCACGGTTTCGGTCAGCGGGACCAATCAGGGGGCGACGTCGCCGGAGGGCTATCTGAGCGCATCCGTCCTGTATGGCGACGGCACCGACGATCTCACCGTCCAGGGTGTTGGAGGCACCTTCTCCAGCGGGAGCACGAAGATCTCTTCGCCAGGGCAGGCGATCTACCGCCGAGGGGACTGCGTCAACACCTTCTCCGCCCAGGATCACCTGGTGGACGGGTGGGATACGAGCTGGACGCAGAACGAGTCGCACACGCTATCGTTTCAGGTCACACCCCGTAAGTCGGGAACCATCTGGGTTCGGGTGCGGGCAACGATGCGCGGCGGCGGAGCGTGCGAGTGGAGCTACAATGATCGGTCCTCGTCACCTTCCGGGGCCTCGGATACCGACCAGCAAGGCTGGGAGGTGGCGCGTTTCGCGGTGACGGTGACCGCTCCACAGCCGGACCTGGGAGCGGTTACGATCCCCTCGACAGGGCAGGCGGCCCAGCCGTTCACGGTTTCGATCAGCGGTACCAATCTCGGGGCGACGTCGCCGGAGGGATATCTGAGCGCCTCGGTTCTCTACAGCGACGGCACGGATGATCTCACCGTCGCGAGCGTTGGCGGCAATTTCTCCAGCGGGAGCACCAAGATCTCATTCCCCGGCGAGCCCATCTATCGCCGCGGAGACTGCGCCAACACTCTTCCCGCGCCGGACCACCTGGTGGATGGGTGGGACACGACCTGGGCGCAGAGCGAGGCGCACACGCTTTCCTTCCAGGTTACGCCGCGCAAGGCCGGTACCGTCTGGATTCGGGTCCGGGCGACCATGCGCGGGGCCGGCGCCTGCTCCTGGGACTTCAATGATCGATCCTCGTCCCCTACCGGGACTGCGGATACCGACCAGCAAGACTGGGAGGTGGCACGCTTCGAGGTTATCGTCACGGCTCCGCGGCCAGACCTGGGAGTCGTGTCCTTGCCGCCGCTAGCGCCCGTTGGGCACCCGTTTTCCGTGTCGATCACCGGAACCAACCTCGGCGAGATCTCGCCGGAGGCGTATCTCACCGCTTCGGTCCTCTACAGCGACGGGACGAGCGATTTGATCGTGAGCGACATTGGCGGTGACTTTGCCAGTGGCGACATGAAGCTCTCGTCGCCAGGGCAGCCGATCTACCATCGGGGGGATTGTGCCAATACCTTTCCCGCGGAGCATCACCTCGTGGATGGGTGGGATACGAGCTGGGCTCCGAACGAAACCCACACGCTGTCCTTCGACGTCACCCCACGCAGCGCTGGCACGATCTGGGTTCGCGTGCGCGCTACGATGCGGGGGGCCGGCGCTTGCGACTGGGGCTACAACGATGCGTTGGCCACGCCTTCAGGGGAGCCCGATACCGACCAACAAGGCTGGGAGGTGGCGCGTTTCGCGGTCATCGCCGCCGCCCCGCGGCCGGACCTGGTTTCGGTGACCGGCATTCCCCTGGAGCTGCCCGTGGATCACACTTTCACCGTCACCATCGAGGCGAAAAACCACGGCAGCGCCTCGCCGGAAGGCGCGATCAATGTCTCCTTGCTTACCCCGGACGGCAGCACCGACATCTCTTTCTCCGGGATCGACGCCCCGTGGTCGAGCGGTCCTCCGATCGTCTACGCGCCTGGCGACGGTCCGCTTCACAACGCCAACTGCCAGGAGATCCCGGGGGGAGCACGGGACCACGTCATCGAGGCGGTGGATACCGACTGGTCTCCAGGAGAATCGCACACCTTATCGTTCCAGGTTACTCCGCGCCGGCCGGGGACGCTGCGGCTCCGGGTGCGCGCCACAATGTCAGCGACGGGAACCTGCCCGTACTTCAATGACGCCTCAGTAACGGGGGGGGCCGCGCCGGCTACCGACCAGCAGGGCTGGGAAGTCGCCGAGTTTTCCATGACCGTGACCAACACCGGCCCGTCCTGCGCGATCCGCGAGCCGGCCGAGGCCGTGCAGGCATACGTCGGAGATTCCATCACCTTTTCGGCGGATTGCGAGGACACCGAGGGAAATTTGACCCACGCCGACTGGTTCGGCAACGGTGACAACCCCTTTCGACAGCTCGTCGGCGAGGTCGGCGGCAATGGAAGCTCCGCCACATTCTCCCGCGCCCACACCTTCCAGGCTACTGGCACCTTCGCAATCACCACCCAGGCCCGGGATGGCCAGTCGAGCTCCAGCTCACCCCTGGCCTGGACGGTTACCGTGAGCCGACGAAAAGCGCCGCAGATCCATGTCGACCCGCTCACCTGGGATTTTGGACACGCTCCGATCGAACAGCCCTCGCTCGCCCGCGGCTTCATAGTCGAGAACCGTGGAACGGCCGACCTCGTGCTCGATACCGTTGCGCTCATCGGCGATGATGCCGGGGACTTTCTCATCTCCCATGACGGCTGCAGCCACCAGACGCTGCCGCCCGCGTTCGGGTCGTGCATCGTCTCCGCGGTATTCGCCCCGCAGACGTACGGCCCCAAGAATGCGACCATGAACATCGGCTCCAATGATCCAGAAGCTCCTGTGCTCGGCGTTCGCGTCACGGGGGTGGCGGGACCGACGGGCATGTCCTCGTTGTCGGGAACGATACGCGACTCCGACGGGGCCCCCATCGCCGGCGCGCATGTCCAACTCGGGATCTACCAGGCCGACAGTGACTCCTCCGGGCGCTACGCCGTCTCCGAGGTCGGCGCCGGCGACTATACAGTCACGGTCGCCAAGAGCGGGTTTGTCCCGACCTCGAACGACTTGAGCATTCCCCCGCTCTCCAACCTCGTGCGCGACTTCGCGCTGAGCCGAAGCAGCGGTGTGCTCCGGGTCCTGAGGATCGCTGGACCGCATCGACCGAACAGCTTCTATCTCGATAGCGTCAACGCGCTCGTTCCCATCACGGTTACCGTGGACTGGGGTGGCCACCCCCCCGGAGTGGTTGCGTTTACCACTCCCCGGAGGTCGTTCGAGATACCGGCAGCCTCGTCCACCGTGCGCGCGACGATCAACATGGGGTCCGACGTAGGTGCCTGCGGAAAGCTGAGAGCTCGCGCCGTGAGCGCGGACGGAACGATGTCGGAATACATGGATGCGGATTTCTCCGTCATGCGCAGCGACGTTACCTCGCTCGCAGGATGGACGTTCGTGAATGGAGCTGACGATTTCCAGTACCGTGGCACCTTTGGAGTCACCGAGGTCATCTCGAAAAAGTTGTCAGATGACATTCCACCGATTTCAGTGCCAGCGTATCTTCCTATTTTCGGGGGCAAGACGATCCAGCTCAATATCGACCCGGAGCTCATGGGCTCCGTAAAGTCAGATGGGACGCAACGTTTCGAGGTAGCGCTGAATCAGTTGGTAGGCAAATCCTATGACTTTACCAGCAGTATGCCGAGCCTGAAACTGGGGGCGAGTATCGGTCTCGGGCCGAAATTCGAGCTCGATGGCCAGTACTCGAGCCAGACCTGTGACTGGGATTGGTCGGGCCTTGCCGGTTTGGTCGGCGAGGCCAACCTGAAGATCTTATACCCATTCGTGATTCCCTTCGGACCGGTCGTTATTCCCGTCTTCGCGAAAGGATCAGTGAAGATCGGTACCGAAGGTCTCTTCGGAATTGAAGACCTGGAGCCACTGCAACTGAGTGGCAAGTTATCCGTGAATCCGTATTTGAGAGGATCCTTGGGTGCGGGAGCTTCCGACATCGTGGCGCTCGAAGGATGGATTGGCGGCGGCGTCGAGTATGCGGCCCAGTTCCCAGCGCTTCCGACTCAGCAGCTCAGTCTCCTCATCAACGCCGGGTTGAGCGCCTATGCCTTCTTGTTCCACTACGAATACGAGGCACTTAGCTGGGAGTGGGTCTGGCCTGACGAGACGTCGTCTACGAGCGACGGCCGGTTGCTGGCCCCGATGGCCGGTGCAGAAGCGGAGATCGTGCCCAAGCTCATCCCTCGGCAGTATCTGAACCGCCCAGCGTATGGGGCCTTCATGTCCGCGGATCGCCAGGAGGCGAGTCGACTGCGCCCGAAGAATAGTGGCGCCGAGCTGCGGGTCGCGCAGAACGAGACGTTCCTGGTCCAGGCGAATGTCTTCCCACACTCGCAAGCCGTGCTGGGGTCTGATGGCGAAAATGTGGTCGCGTTGTGGCTGTACGACGATCCCGACCGAAATTCCATGAATCGCACCATGCTCGTATCGTCCTCATGGGATGGTGCCGCGTGGGCGGCTCCCTTGCCGGTAGCGGACGACGGGACCGCCGACTTTCATCCCCAGGTCGTTGGCCTTGCCGACGGTCGCATCCTCGCGGTCTGGGAAGACCAGGCCACCTCGCTTCCAGACACCGCGACGCCGGCAGAGGTCTCCGCAAACCTCGAAATCTCCGCCGCCACGTACGATCCAACTTCGGGAGGATGGGCGAGCGCGGAGAGGCTTTCGGCCAACCAGCACCTGGACCGATCCCCCAGAGTAGCGGGCAGAGGGGACGGCGCCATGGTAGTTTGGCTCTCCAACGAAGCAAACGATATCTTCGGAGGCGAGGCTGCCCCCACGACCGTCTGGTATGCTCAGTGGAATGGCGACGCCTGGACGTCTCCCCAGCCGGTGACGCAGATTTCGGCACCCCTCATCCGCTACGCCTTCGCCTACGATGGCGCCCGTGGCTACGCTGCCTTTGTCGTCGATACCGATCGTGATCTGCTCACGGTTGCGGATCGTGAGCTCTTCATTGCCTCGTTTGCGAATGGCTCCTGGGAAGACCTTCGCAGGCTGACTTCTGACACGGAGCTCGACGATAGCCCTTGGATCGTGCTACCAGTAGATGGCGAGCCGATCCTCGTGTGGTTTCGCGGGAACGAGCTGGTCACGACCAGGAGCTTCGCCATCGAGTCCGCTCGCACCGTCGCGGCGCTGACGTACTCCACGAACAACAGCGATTTTCGCGTGTCTTCGCGAGCCGATGGCTCCCTGGCCGCCGTGTGGTCGGAGCCCGTCGACTACGGCTCCGATATCTATGCCATCCTGTACGACGAGCAGGCTGATTCCTGGTCAGCGCCGCTGCGTCTCACCGACGATCCTGCTCGTGAGACCTACATTGCGCCCGCACTAGGCGCCACGGGGCTCATTGTGGTCTATGACAGAGCGGAGATCACCATTGCCGAGGACTCCCCGGCGCCGCGAGCGGACCAGACCGACCTCTATGCGTTGACGCGGCGGTTCGACACGGACGTGTCCATTCCGGACGGTGGGCTTGCTTCCATGCCGGAAAATCCGAGACGGTCGGAGCCGGTGACGCTGCGGTGCCTTGTTGAAAATTCCGGATCTCAGCTCGTTGACACAGTACAGGTCGCCTTTTATCTTGCGCAGGGTTCATCGGAGCGCGTCGAGCTGGGACGCGTATCCCTGACCGAATCGCTCGAGCCTGGCGCGGCGAAAATAGTTGCGCTCGAGACGTCATTTCCGCAAGGCGATGGACCGGTACGCCTGTCCGCAGCAGTCGATCCCGATCACACCCTGACCGAGCTATCGCTCGCCAACAACACCGCGGAGCTCCTGGTCGGCGAGCCGGATCTCGCTTTCAAGAGCATCAGTTGGGAGCGCATTGGTCCTGAGGTGATCGGCATCACGGCGCGAGTTGCCAACTACGGTAGCTCGGCGAGCCGCGACACGAGTCTCAGTCTGAGGCACGGCACGCGCTCGGGTCCGCTGCTCATCCAAGGACCTGTGTCACCGCTCGGCCCGGATCAGTCCGCGGATGTCGTGATGCGTATGAGTCTGAGCCTGATCCAAGGCGATGACTTTCCCGTGCTCGCGAGTCTGGACGAGGCCGATCTCGTCGACGAATTCGACGAGCACAACAACGAGACGATGTCGCATTTCGCGATCACCACCGCCACCCCCACACCCACTGCAACGGCGACGTTCACTCCGACCTCGACTCGCACCGCGACGCCGACGCCAACGCCGACCGCGACCGTGACGCGCACCCCAACTCCAACCGCCACGCCCACTCGCACCGCCACGCCCACTCGCACCGCCACCCCATCGGCAACGCCGACCGCCACGCCCACTCGCACCGCTACCCCCTCACCTACGCCGACCGCCACGCCAACGCGCGCCTCGACGCCGAAGGCGACGGCAACACCCACCGCCACCCGCACTCCCCTGCGCACCCCGACGCCAACCGCCACGGGGACCAGTGGAATGAGCACCGCCACACCCAAAGTTACACCGGCGACGACCGTGACGCCGACGCCCGTTCCGTCCCGGACACCGACTCCGGAACCGACCCCGGCCATCGGTGACCCCAACGACGACGGGGTCATCGACGCCGCGGACGCGTCGCTCACGCTCGGATGCGCCGTCCACCGCGACGCGTGCAGCCCGTCCGTGCTGTCGCTCATGGACATCAGCAGCAACGGAGCCGTCACGGCGTACGACGCGTCCCTCATGCTGCAGTGTGCCGCCGGTAGCTGCGCGAACCTTTCCGGCACGTGGTGTCGGCCTCCACGAGGGACCTGCGGCGGCGATCCGGCCACCGCATTCGACCGCGCCGCAACCCAGGGACTCCCCGAGGTCGGAGACCCGCGCGTCGAGCTGGATCCGGCTAGCCTCCCGAGCCAGGTCACGGTGGGCGATACGCTCACCATCTCGATTCTCTTCGAAGTATCGCAGCCGCCGGTCACGACGGCGACACTGCTGATCGACCTCGATCCGTCGGTGTTGAAGGTCGAGAGCGTCATCGCGGACCAGGCGATCGCGGGGGCCATCCTCTCTTTCAACACCCTGGATCGCCGTCTCCTCATTACGCTTGCGGCCGCTCCAATGGAAAGTTACCAGGGCCCGGGCATGCACGTGATCTTTCGCGCACTGGCGAGCACGGTGCTCGATCCGGCCGCCGTGCGGTTGGAGGCAGCGAGCCTAAAATGACGAGCTCATCGAAGTTCCCTCGAATGTGCTGCTTGCTCCTTGGCATCCTCTCGTGCGTGTTGCTGTCGCTGTCACCGGCTCAGGGCGCGGAGCTTCGCATCCTGGACGCGGTGGCGGCGCCGGGCATGACAGTCGATGTGCCGGTGTTGACGACGGAGGTGACCGGGCTCCTTGCTGCCGATATCGAGATTACTTTTCCGGGCACGATTCTGGCGTTCTCGTCCGCACGCCTTGGGGCGCTCGCCTCGGGCTTTTTGCTGGAAACCGCGGCGACGGATCAGAGTGTCGCGCTCGCGCTCGCCGGTGGCCAGGCTGTCTCCGGCCTCGGCACGCTGGTCGTGCTGTCTTTCGAGGTCCGCCCGGATGCTTCTCCGGGCGTCACGGCTCCGATCGCCTTCGTGTCGGCGGCGCTGAACGAGGGGGCAATTCCGGTGAGCACGACCAACGGGGACCTGGACGTGCTCGGAACGCCCGTAGGCGAGGGCGCGGCGCTCCTGCTCGTCGCCGCGGCGCTGGGCTGCGGGATCAGGCGACCTACCCGCCGAAAGGAGGTCTCTCGGTGAGCACTTCCGAATCGAGCTCACCCGCCCCGTCCCCGGCTGATGGCCCGGTGGCGGATTGCGCTGCGGAGCCGCCTGCTGGCGCGCCGGATCTGCGAGCGGAGCTGCCTCGACTCGTCGTCATGCACCAGGGGGGCTCGCTGTGCGAGTGTATCCTCGAACGTGACGATACCCGCGTCGGACGCGATCCCGACAACGATGTGGTGTTGAGCGCCATCGAGGTGTCGAGATTCCATGCGCGGGTGTTTCGCCGAGGCGACCTGATCTTTCTCGAGGACGGCGACTCGGCCAATGGCACGCTGCTCAACGGAAAACCTGTCGACTGCCGCCTCCTCGTGCACGGGTCGGAAATCCGGATCGGTGGATTCGACTTACTGTTTCGGTGGCCGAGCCAGAGGATTCCGGCGGAGGCCCTGGCCAACGAGGAAACGCTCGCCAGGATTGCGATGGGTCGCACCCAGAGCGTGCGCGGCGGGCCGGAGGGTGCGCCGGCGCCGGGTGTGGTCGGTGAGTCGGGCCGCAGCTCCGCCTCCCGCGCGCCGCAGAGCCGCGGCGGTCTCGACGTCGCTATCGAGCGCACCCTCGATCTGCCGCGGGAGGCCGCCGACGCGGAGGTAGCCAGGCCCGGAATGGGGGAGTCGGCCGCGGGATCGGCTGCCCCTTTGATCCTCGAAGGGATGAGCGGGCCCACCCGCGGCAAGTGGTATGCCTTCGACCGGGACGTTGTCATCCTGGGCCGCTCCGAAGGGGCCGACATCATCATTGACGATGATTCGGTCTCGCGGGTGCACGCTCGTCTGGTGCGGGTTCCGTGCGGCTATGAGGTGCACGACCTGGGAAGCACCAACGGCACGCGGCTCGATGACGTTCCCGTGTCACCTCGCGCCAGGCTGACGGATGGTGCGCGCCTCATGCTGGGCGACGTCGAGCTGGTGGTGCGCTCGGCGGGAGCGGTCGCCGTCGAGGAACCGCGCATCGTCCCGCAAGCGCGGCCATGGCGCCCATTGCTCCACGTCGCCCTGGGAGCCGCGCTCATGGCGGCGGTCACGTTGGCCACGTTCCACCCCTGGACGCTCGAGGGAAGTGGATGGCCACGTCGTCGCGCCGCCACTGCTTCCCGCGGTTCTCGCTACGGGATGGCGGACCGGCCGCGCCGTGAGGACGCGGCAAGGAATGACCCGAGCGGCGCCAGGAAGGATCGCGTGCCCCCTCTGCTCGCCCGTCACACCGGCATCTTTCCCCCGGGCAGGAACCGGGCGGGCGAGTCCGAGCGCGTGGCGAGGCAGGGGAGCATCGGGAGCCTGCCCCGCCCGCCGGCTCCCATCGCGGAGCAGCTTGGGAACCAGATCCTCGTTCAGCTCGATCATCCGGTAACCAACGAGGATGCATCCCTCCTGTTCGAGTGGTGCTCGCTGGAAATCGTCGAGGCCGAAGGGGATCTGGCACGGGTTGTGGTCGTGGGCGATTGGACTGTCGGGGAGGCGCTCGAAATTGTACAGTCGTTGCCAGCAGTCACGGCGGCCGTGCCCGGATACTATTCGCAGGTGCATGGCCAGATGATCACTTCTTATGAGCAGATCCTGGATGCGATGCGCTCGAGCTCCGAAGCTCGCGGTGAGGTCTTCGATCGGAGCAGCGCCGGTGCGACTTCCGGCGAGCTGGCGGAGGAGGCCATTCAGCAGGCTTACGAGCAGGGCGTACAGATCGTCGCGCCCCCATCGGAACCAGACGTCAGTAGTAGATGATACCAGGACGACGGTCCGTGCTGGTGGGTGCGGACCCGGAACGGCCGGGCGCAGCACTCCGAAGATAGGCGCGCATCGCACCGCGCCCCGTATCGATGCTTCGGCCGCTCGCTCTGGTTCGCGGCGACAGGGACATGGTTGAGCAGCCGCGCCTGATCGGCGCCTTTCGAGTCCTCGGCGAGCTGGGCCGCGGCGGCATGAGCGTCGTTTACCGCGCACAGCACGCCGGGACCGGCGAGATCGTGGCGCTCAAGACCGTTGGTGTGCCCGACCCGGAGCTCCTGGCGGGAATTCGGCGTGAAATTCGCGGATTGACGAGACTTCGCCACCCGGGAATCGTGCGGGTTGTTGCCGATGGCGTGGAATCCGGCCTGCCGTGGTATGCCATGGAGCTCGTGCAGGGCGTGACGCTGCGATCGTACTGCGACGGGCTTCTCGACGCGGCCCGCCGAGGCGCGCGACCTTCCTCCTCCGGGCGCCGCCGGGGGACGCCCACTCAGCGGCTGGGTGGCGCCCCGCAACGTCCCGAACATGCTCTCGCCCCTGTCGATTCGGCCACGGATGCCGTGTCCTCCACGCCCACCACCCCGTGCGCACCGGATACGGCGGCCAGACGGCAAGCAGGCGCGACCGCGCCGGGTCAGGTGGCGAGCGACGCCCGCGCGAACCTCGCGACGGCGAGCGACATCAGGAGGATTCGGAAGGCGCCATCCGGCGCGGCGCGGTCCCTTACACCCCCGCCTTCATCGGGCTTGGCGGCCGCGAGGCTGGCCATCCTGCCTCCGCTTCTCGATATTTTCCGCCAGCTCTGCTCGCCGCTCGCGTACCTTCACGGCGAAGGCCTCGTCCATCGCGACATCAAGCCGTCCAACGTGGTGATCCGGCCGGACGGCCTGCCCGTGCTCGTCGATTTCGGCCTGGTCTCGCAGTTCGCGGGGGGGCTGGGCCGCGACACGCTCGAGAGCGAGACTACCGTCGCGGGCACAGTCGCCTACATGGCGCCGGAGCAGATCCGGGGAGAGCTCGTGGACGCTCGCAGCGATCTCTATTCGCTGGGCTGCATGCTCTACGAGCTCGCGACCGGGCGCTCGCCCTTCGTGGGAGGCGCCGCCGCCGAGATCCTGGGCCAACACCTTTTCGCGGTTCCAGCACCGCCATCTCATCATCTTCCGGGGCTGCCCCGGGCGGTTGACGAGCTGATCCTGAAGCTCCTGGAAAAGAAACCCGAGGACCGTTTCGGCTTCGCGACCGACGTGGGCTCCGCGCTCGCCCTGCTCGGCGCTCGCGGCGGTTTCGCGGAGGCGCCTTCGCCTCGGTCGTATCTCTACCGCTCCCGGTTTGCGGGTCGGGAAGAGCCCCTCCGGCAGCTTGCGGCATGGATGGGGGGGCGCGACGTGGCGAGCGGTGGCATCGCGTTTGTCGGCGGTGAGAGCGGCATTGGGAAAACCCGTTTTGTCATGGAGCTGGCGCGGCAAGCCAGCCAGGAGTCATGGACTGTCGTCACGGGGGAGTGCCTCCCTGTGTCAGGAGCGGACAACAGCGGCAAGGATTCGGCGGGAGCGCCGCTCGAGGCCTTTCGCCATCTCTTTCAGAAAATTGCCGACCACTGCCAGGTGGCGGGCGTGGTCGAGACCGACCGGATGCTGGGCCGGCGCGGAAAGGTGCTGGCTCAGTATGATCCCGTCTTCCTCGACCTGCCGGGGCAAGATCGCTTTCCCGCACCGCCGGAGCTCTCTCCGGTGGACGCGCGACTTCGGCTTTTCGGCGATCTCGTCGAGATTCTTGCCCGCCTTTCGCAGGGAGCGCGGTACCTTCTCGTGCTCGACGACCTGCAATGGTCCGGCGACCTCACCGTGGGCCTGCTCGAGCATCTGATTCGCGGAGGGCACCTCGGGCTCATGCCCTTCGTCATCGTGGCCACCTATCGCAAGGAAGAAGCTCACGGCGCGCTGGGCAATCTTCTCGGGCTCGCGGGACCACTTCATCAGGATCTGCAATCGCTCGATGACGAGGCGGTTTCCGCAATCCTGTGCGACATGCTCGCCCTGTCGTCTCCACCCGCGGTTTTCTCAAAGTTTTTGAGAATTCACTCGGAAGGAAATCCGTTTTTTGTCAGCGAGTACTTGCGGACGGCCATCGAAGACCACGTGCTTTGGCGAGACGATGGCGGTCGCTGGCAGGTGCCGAGCTCCACGGACCAGACCGCCGCGCGGGCCATTTATGAAGCGCTGCCCATTCCTCGGTCGGTGCGGGACCTGGTTTCGCGCCGCCTTGCGGCGTTGACGGACGAGTCTCGGCGGGTGCTGGAGGCGGCCGCCGTGCTCGGTCGAAAAGCAGGGCTCGCGATCGTGCGCGCGCTCGCGAAGCTCGACGAGGATGCCTTCATCGGGGCGCTCGAGGATCTCTGCCGCCGCCGGGTCCTCGACGAAGGTCTGGGCTCAGAGCTCCGGTTTGTCCATGACAAGATTCATGAGATCGCGTACGAGCACCTGGACTCCGAGCGGCGCATGGCCCTGCATCGCGCGGCCGCCGCCTGTCTGCGCGAGCAGCGGGGCGAGGCCGCTGGCGCTGGCGAATCCGAGATTGCGCGCCACCACGACCACGGGGGAGAGCACGCCGAGGCCATCCGCGCGTACCAAAAGGCCGCGCTCCACGCTCGGAGCGTTGCCGCGCTGTCGGAGGCGATTGCGCTGCTCAGCCGGGCCATCGCCATCTGCCGCGCGGGCGATTCCGAGGAGCTGTACGGGTTGCTTCGCCAGCGGGCGGCTGCCCTCGAGCTGAATGCGGAGTACGAATTGGCGCTCGCCGACCTCGAACGCGCGCTCGAGCTTGCCGAGGCACGGGGCGAGAAGACGGCCAGTTGCGATTGCCTGTTGCAAGCGGCGAGCATCCGGGTCCAGTTTTTCGCGGACCAGGTCGAATGTGCGCGGGGCGCCGCTCGGCGCGCGGAACGGCTCGCCGTCGCGGTTGGCCATGACGCGCACCGCGCTACCGCGCTGATGGTTCAGGGCGTGGCGCGCCGCAAGCAGAGCGATTTGTCGGCGGCGATTCGACTCGGCGAAGCGGCTCGCGACGTCGCGTCCGAGACCGGAGAGGGCACCGTTCTCGCGCGCACGCTGGGCTGTCTCGCCCAGACGCACGTCGCCGGTACCGACTTCGGTAGAGCGACGGCGTACCTGAGACGAGCGGCCGAGATTTCCAGAGAAGCCGGGGACAACGCGATGTTGACCGGGACGCTCGCGAGCCTGGGCGGAGCCTTGGCGCTGTGCGGGGATTTTGCGGAGGCGGAGAGAGTGCTCGAGGAAGCGCTCGCGGTCCAACGCGCGACCGGCGATCGCCGCAATATGGCCGCGACGCTCCAAAACATGGGTGCGCTCATCGTCTCTCGAGGCAAGTTGCCGGAGGCGTTGGAGCGGTTCAAGGACGCGCTTGCGATTTTTCGCGGGATTGGCGACGAATCGGGGGCGCTTGGCGCCATCAACAACCTGGCGCTCGTCAGGCATGAGCACGGCTGCCTGGCGGAGGCGCTGGCCGGCTTTCGGAGGCTGCGAGACGAGCACGCGAGGAGCGATGACCAGGAGGGGCTGTGCCGCGCACTCCAGAACATCGGCGCCGTCCTGGCGGACTGCGGCGCATTCGCGGAGGCAGTTGCGGAGCTGCAGGCGTGCGAGCGGATCTGTCGCCGGCTCGGCAAATCGCATGGTCTTGCCGAGTGCCTCCTGGAGCTGGGTGACATCGACTGGTTGCAGTCGCGGGCGGAGGCGGCGACGCAGCGGTGGAGCGAGGCGCTCGGTGGGGCGGTCAAGAGCGGCGCCATGCTGCTCGAGCTGACCCTTCGCGCGCGCCTGGTCGCCTTTGGCGGTGGTGGGTCAGGTGGCCACGCCGAGACGGAGCTCGATACCCTGCTGCAGCGGTGCGGCGGTCTGGATGCGATCGATGTGAGCACCGAAATCCGGGTGGTGGCGGCGGAGGCGAAGCTCGGGTGGGCAGCGGACGGTGCGGAGCTCGATGCCGTGCTCGGTCTGCTCGAGGAGGCGCGGCAAAGCATGGTCTACAGGGGCGCGGGGCGGCGCGTGCATCGGGTGGAATGGCTCAGATCGCTCACGCTCGCGCGTCTTGGCCGCCGGGATGAGGCGCGAATCGCTCGCCGCGCCGCAGCGGCCGCGGTCCAGCGGCTCCTGGGGGAAATAGCTCCGGAGCATCAGTCTGCCTTTCTGAGGCACCCGCACGTCTGGCCCATCATGTCCAGGGCGTAAGGACCCGTAACGAAATAACTGTTGCATTCGGGAGGGTTATCGAGATGCGGTGAGCCGCGTCACGAGCGAGTTTTCAAAGAGCCCGGGGCCGCCGTCAACCGGAAAAAACGCGATGGCTGCGCGTTATCGGCTTGCTCCTGAGGCCGTCTTGTAGCCCGTAGGTCGGCCCGCTGGGGAGCTCAGGATAGCGAAGTGAGCGGCCACAGGCAATGCGGTTGCCAGGCCTGAATCGATCGCCCCGCGCAGGATTCCCCGTCGGATGCG
>JACPHN010000013.1 GCA_016188575.1 Candidatus Schekmanbacteria bacterium | reverse complement strand
GCGACCGGCGCCAGGAGCCCCCAGCGCGGGTCGGGCTCCACCGTCACCGCCATCTCCGTGCCGTCCGGGAACGTCACTGTCCGCCCGCCGCCGGCGCTCTCCACCCACGCCGTCCTGTTCCCCGCGCCGTCGGTCACGCTGCGCGCCGTCTCTCCGTACCCCAGATCCTCCACGGAATGGGTCGCGGTCCGCCCCATTGCGGTGGTTCGGGTGACGGTGCGGGCGGCGCCTTGCGTCCCGGCTGCGAACGCCTTGCCACCGGTCACGGCATCCTCACCGGACACGAGCAGCCCGAGATCGTCGTAGGCGTAGCTCGTCACGAAGTGCCGGGCGTTTTCGTACGTCTTCATCAACCCCGCGGCATCGCCGTCGTAGTAGGTCAGCTTGACGGTTTCGCCTTCGGGGTTGCGGATTTCGGTGAGCCAGCCGGTGACGTCATCGGTAGTGAGCACCGTGCGCTGGCCGCCCGGCGCGACAAGCGCGGCCGGGCGACCGCCGGTGCGCTCGATGGTGACCGTGTTGCCGTGCGCGTCCGCCAGCGCCGTGAGGTCGCCGGCGCCGTCGTAACCGAAGCTGAGCTCGACGTTGCCGGTGACGCCGTCGCGGGTTTCGAGGTGGCGGCCCGCGCTGTCGAATACGTAATACTCGGAACCGTCCTTGGCGGGGATGGTGATCGACGTGCCGTCGCCTTTGGCGGCGAGGGCGGCGATCCGGCGGATCGCGTGCTGCTGCTGGTGCGCGATGAGCACCGCGCCATCCGGAGCCACCGCCACGCCGCGGCTGCCGTGGAGGTCCACGTTGCGCCCGCTCGTGCCGTCCGGGAACGGGTCGCCGTCGCCGATGCTGAGCACGACGCTGCCGGTAGGAGCGTCGCGCCTGCTGGCCGGGTGCGCGTCGCGCTCGCTCCAGTCGTCGGGGACCAGGTCGGCACCGCGCCGGGGCGATCCTCCGCCCTGCCGCGCGGGGCTCGTGTACATGCCGGCGAAGAGCTCGATCGTGCCATCGGTCTCGACACGGCGGACCGCCCCGGTGGATTGCTCCGAAAAATACAGCTCGCCGCGCGGCCCGACGGCGATCGCTATCGGCCAGCCGAGCCCCGCCTCGGTCGCCGGGCCGCCGGCGCCGGCACACGTGGGTGCTCCCGTGCCCACCACGGTGCGTATCGCACCGGCGGCGTCGACAGCGCGGATGCGCCGGTTTCCCCGGTCCGCCACATACACGGTCCCATCGGCCGCCAAGGCGACGCGGTTGTTGCATTCGATGATCGAAAGATGCTCCACGTCATCGCAGTCGACCATCTTCTCCTTGCCATCGACGCGCCGACCGCGCATGCCGCCGGGGGGCCGGGCGCCCCAATCGAGAACCGGCCAGTTCCAATCCCAGGGCGAGAAGTGGAGCATCTCGGCGCGCCACCACGTCGTCCCGGCGGCAAAGAGCGCCGCGAGCTGCAGCCGCTCGCCGCTGGTGATTCCCGCGGCGTCGTGGGCGGCGTCGTCCTCCGCGACGCCGTCGCCGTCCAGATCCAGCCGCGCCGCGCCGCCGGCCGAGTCGACCAGGGTTGCCACGAGCCCGCTCTGGCCGGGTATCCACACATCGCTGTCGCTGTCGTAGTACCCGAGCGGCACGACCGTCCCCGCCGGGAACCCGAGAAAGTCCTGGACATAGCCGATCACGGCCTGGTTGAAGACCACTTCCTCACCATGCACGCGGACGCCGCGCTCACGCGCCTCGTCAACCGACACCTCGGCGGCGTAGGTATACGCCGATCCCGGCGGCAGGTCACCTGGCATCGCTTCGGGGCCGCGGTCGCCGACGGTTACTTCGGTGAAGCGCACGTGGAAAGTCGACAGCTCCTCGCTGCCGCCGGCGGCGAGCGGGATCGTCGCCGTCGTGCCCGGCGGGAACAGCACGGCTTGCCGGCGCGCGCCGTCGGCGTCCGTCACCACGGAACCCTGCGCCGCTTGCCACGCCGCGGCGTTGCCGGTGATTTCCGTCACTGCGGTGTCGTAGGCCGTAAGCACCACGTCCGGAAGCCAGGCGTAGTCGTTCCACCGCGCCTCGACGCGGCGCTGCATCGGAATCAGGCCGTCCTTGTCGTAGCTCAGCGTCACCGGCCCCCCGCCGTTGACCGCCAGGTCGAAGCCCCCGTCGGCGCGCGAGGCGGTGGCGCCGAGCTCCGGGTGGCCGAGCACGGAGATCGTCACCCCGGGCAGAGGCTCACCACCGGTCGCCAGCACACGGCCGCGCAGCACCGCCACGCGCTCGGGCGCGATGGCGTCCGGGGCGACGCCTGGCTGCACGGGGCTCGCGCCCGTGTACAGGAACGCCGCCACGTCGTCGAGGCGCGTCGCGACGCGCAAGTCGCGCGCGGGCACGCCCGGTGGCGGCGCGATCACGGTCTCGCCGGCATCCGTCGGGGTGACCGTGGCGCTCGGGGTAGCGGTGGCGCTCGAGCTAGCGGCCTCCGTCGCCGTCGCCGTCGGAGACGCGGTGAGCGCAGGCGTGGCGCTGGGAGTGAGGGTTGGGGTGGGCGATGCGGTCGAGGTCACGGTACCCGTCGCGGAGGGAGACGCGGTGGGCGTCGAGCTGGGGCTGAGCGGTGCGTGCACCGTCGCGGTGGCGCTGGCCGTCGCGGTCGCGGGCTGGGTGGTCGTGGCGGTGGCCGTAGCGGTTGCCGCGGCCGGAGCAGCAGGCGTGGCCGTCGTGGTCGGCGACGGTGTCGCCGTGTCGGTCGCGGCTGCCGGTGGGCGCGCCGTCGGGGTGGCGCTCGCCGTCGCGGACGGTGTCGCGCTGCCGGTCAGGGCGGCGGTGGCGGTGTGGCTCGGTTCCTGCGGAAACGCGGTAGGTGTCGCCGTGGCGCTCTCCGCCTCTGCCGCCGTAGGGGTTGCGGTGGCGCTCGGGTTTACGGTCGCCTGCGGCGTCTCGGTAGCGGTGGCGCTCGCCCCCGCGCTCGGAGTGGCCGTCGGGTTCGGCCCTTGCGGCGAGAGCATCACCGCGTCGAGCACCACCGTGGGACCGTCATCCGCGCCGATCTCCACGATGCGCCGCGCCTCCTCGTAGCCTTCGCGCCGGTAGCGAAGGCTGTAGGAGCCCGGCGAAAAGGCCGTCTCCCCGGCCGCGGGTGAAAACGAAAAGCCGCCACTCGCGCCGGTCACGGACTCCAGGGGTTCGACCAGGGCATCGGCAACGCGAAATGCGCCCCCCCCCAGCAACCATGATGAGCCCGATCGCTCCCGCGACCGCAAGACGCGTCCGCCGCCCGGCCCCGCGCCGCCACGCCACCGCCAGGACCGCTGCCAACGCGATCAGCATCGCCCCGAGCGCCGGCCCGGAGATCCCGACATACACTTGCGATAGGGACACCGCGATGCCGGTATGGTCCGCGGCGCCGCTCAGGTAGGCGTGCCCGGAAATCGCCGTCGCCGGCCCCGCCGCGGCCGCGCTCCCTGCCGACAACATCATCCACGCGGAACTCGCCGCGCCAGAAACCCACGCCTCCCGCCGCCAATCCGTACGATCCGACATGTTTTTCCCCTGCGCTGCGCGACCTGGTCGATTTCCCCGAGCTCTCCACCCAAGTTACGCGCGCGCTCCTCGGATGTCAAGGCGCGGAGCAGGACCTGAATCCACCGCCCCCCTCCGTCCCTTCCCCCGCTGGAGGGGAGAGGTGAGGTCTTTCAGGGGTAGACATTTCAAGCGGCGACTCTCTTCCTCGCCGTTCGCTGATTTCTCAATCAAATGTGGTGATTCCCCGGGTTCGGTCGACTCTGGGTGCCCGTGCGGAGGTGTCGCAGTATTCGATGCCGCCACACGGCATGATGGACGGCGCCTCGTCGAAGTCGGGTGCGGCGGTAGCGGACGCAATTGCCGCGCACGCCACACTTGAAGAGCTCCCGGCCTTAGAGGGTGTTTACACTATGGTCGACAGGGCAAGAAATGGCGACGAGACCCGTTGCCAACAGCCGGAGCGACCGGAATTCTGGCGCCCAGGTCCGTTTCGGCGTTATCCAGGGGCACGCGGGCGCCCGCTGGTTGCTCGAAATAGGACCTCAAGTTGGCTCCTTCGGCCGGCTGCGAAGGCCGCCGGCTTCGTCTCTCCTCCTCACCGTATCGCTCCATTGATACGCTTCGTCGTCGTTCCTCGCCAGCGGCCTTCTCGCTCGGCCTCGGTGCTTGACACAGTTATTTCGTTACGGGTCCTTATCCGCTCGAAAGCTGGACACCGTCGTGGAGTTGAGCCGAATCGCCCGATCATCGAGGTCGCAGGCGCGAATGAGCTCGCCGGACGGGGCGGCTTCGATCGTGCTGCGGGTCGCGACGTCGGACAGAGCCAGAAACAGGCCGACCAATCGGTCGCCGGTAGCGTCCAGCACCCGCAGCTCGCAGCCGGCAGCAGCGCAAGGTCTCGGGCCGAGTGTGCACCCGGCTCTCGACCTTGGACATGCGGTGATCTGCTTCGGAGAGGACATGGGTCAACCAGAGGACGAGGAGACATTCATGGCTCAGGCCTCGGCGGTTCCCATGGTCCGGCGAGCCTATCACCCATAGCCGAGAGTATAAATGCGTAGATCTACGCAGTTTCCGGCAATTCCCCGATTCCGCAATCGAAATCAGCGAACGGTGTGCGTAGAAATGAGCGTTGCAGAGATCTCTGGATTGCCCTCGCAGACGCCAAGGGCGAAGGCTACGGCCCGCCCCGGTCTACGACAACGCCATGGCCAGGCGCTTCCTTTCAAATACCCACCCCTGAAAGACGTGAGCTGGGGGCCTTCGTGATGCGCTTTCCGCGCTGCTCGCGGTCGGACAGGCGGTGGATTCGGGCCGACGCCAAAAATTGACAACCCTGGCCGCATCGGGTAGACTGCGCGCGAGCTTTCTGGGCCGCCGTGCGGCGAAAAACCGCTCACAGAGGACTCGGCTGCATGACTGCTCCTGGGACCGCCAGGGAACATCGCGTCGTCATCACCGGCGTGGGTGCCGGCTGCCAGCTCGCCCGAGGAGCGGCAGCCGTGAGCCGTGCCATCTGCGGCACGGCGCCCACCGGCAGCGATCTACTCGGACTCCTGACAGGACAGCACTGTCCTGAGGATCTGTCCCGGCAGCACCGGGCCGGCTCCGTTCCGCTCGCGGCTGGGATCGAGCTCCCCGCGATTGTGTGGCTCGCCCTGGTCGAAGCCCTGGGCGACGCCAGGTCCGGTTGGCACTCGGTCACGAAGTACGCCACCACGGGGCGGCTCGCCCGCGACGAGCCAGATCCTGCGGACGTCCGGCCCCTGTCCGCGGCCACTGGCGGCCTCTGGATCGGGACCACGCTCGGGCTGTGGCCCTTGTTCGAAACCCTGGCCCCACCCAGCAGAGCTGACGACGCCCCGGACCTCTACAGCGGAGTGACGCATGCGATCGCCGCCGAGCTGCAGGTGCAGGGGCCGGTCCGGACCGTCTCCATGGCGTGCATCTCGGGGTCCGTCGCGCTCGGCATGGCCGCCGAGGCGATTCGCTCCGGTAGCGTCGAGTGGGCGATCGCAGGTGCATACGACTTTCGCAGCCAGCTTGCGCGCAGCGGTTTCAAGGCGTTGCGCTCGTTGGCAAGCGAGGCGCCACGGCCCTATTCGGCGCGGAGCAACGGTATGGGGCTCGGCGACGGATGTGCGTTTCTCGTGCTCGAATCTGCAGCGTCCGCCGGCCGGCGCGGGGTCCGGGCGCACGCCGAGGTTTGCGGTTTCTCCTGGCGCCAGCATAGCCCCCACCCGATCCGCCCCGACAGTTCCGGAGAAACGCTGCTCAAGGTGCTTGCGGAGTCGTTGGCGGAAGCGGGCTCGGGACCGGAATTCATCGATTGTGTCGTGGGCCATGGCACCGGCGCCAATGCGGTCGACGCGATGGAAATGACCGCGCTCGCGAAGCTTTTTGGCGATGCCGAGACGTTCCTGGGTCGGCTACGGCAGGGGGCTCTGTCGTTTACGTCTCTGAAGCATTTGCTCGGGCACAGCTTCTCCGCCAGCCAGCTCGTAGAGCTGGCCGCGCTCCTGTCGCTCGTGGATCGCCGGCAGCCCGTTCCGACTCTGCCTCTGACGCTGGAAGGGAATCGCGTAGTCGCGTGCGACGGCGCGGCTTCGCACCCCTCGGACGGCGCTCGCGCCAGCGACGACCGCCGGTGGCTGGCGCCGGCAATCGCCCTGGGTAGCGCGTGCACAGCATTCGTGCTCGAATCGCCGGCGAAGCCTGCAGACACCGCGGCAGTCGGCGGATGCAGCCGCGCGGCGCCGGTCGACCGCTGGCGGCGCGACGGCGCCTGGATTCCCGCCGGAGCCGCCACGGCGTTCACGCTTGTGCGTGAGGCGGCCACCGGTGAAGCCCCCGGCGCCTCGCCGCCGCGGCTGCGCAGTGGCGACGCGGTCGCTGAAGCCCTGACGCGGGCGTACGAAGCGCTCCGCGAGGCGCTACCCCCAGACGGCACGATCGCCTGGTCGGTCGGCATCCCGCGGGGGGCTCTGGCGGCGCTGCGCGCCTACTGGACGCAGCTCGGCAGCGGTAGAGTGCCGCCCGCGCTGGGTTTCCCCTACACGTCGTGCGCGGGAGTGTTGACCGCCGCCGCAGTCAGCGCGGCAACAACCGGCCCGGCGCTTGCCCTGGTCGGAGAGATCCCGAGCCTTGACCCCGTTGTCGAAGCCGTCGCGCTGTTGCGAGCAGGAAGGGCCGACGCGGTGCTTGCGGGGTTGGTGACGCAGGACGAGACCGGCGCGGAAGTCCGTGCCTGGTTTCTGGCCATGACCGCGACGTCCTTCGCCGCTGCCCCGAGCTCGAATCTGGGCCCGCGCGGTCTTCTCGTTCATCACGCACGGGCCGGGACAGCCAGGGGCCGCATGGCCACCGACTCCACGACACCAAGTCCCCCCACTTCATCTCTTCCGGCGAGCGAGGGGGGGAATGAAGGGAGGAGCTGTCGCGGAGACGCCGAGCAGGCGATCGTTAGCGAGGAAGCCACGGCCCCGACCATCCGGAGGTGGGAGAGGGAGAACAATCCTCTTGCGTTGTCCTATCTTGTTGACCTAATCTTGCAGTTTAGCCCTAGTGGTTCCGGGGAGCTCGGTTTGCGCAAGACGCCTGGCCAAGGCATCCTGATCAGTGAAACGTCGGACGGCCGATACGCTGGTATTTCGTTCGCACTTCGCGGTGCGGAGCTCCTGACCGCGGGTCAATCGTTCGCGCGGCAAGCGGATGCGCGGAGCACAGCCACCTGAGGAGCCGATTTCGGCGCGCATGGCAGCAACACTGGAGCAGCCCACCGACCTCACAGCGCCATACTGTCCTCGCTGCGGGCGCGTCATTGAAGGACGCTTCTGCTGGGGTTGTGGAATGCCTTTCGACGCCAAGGAGCCCACTGCCGCCAGGGCTCCGCGCGGCGAAGATGGCAGCGTCTCGCTTTCGCTCACGGTCACCCGCCTGGGGCCGGGGGCGCTCGTCGCTGGCCGCTACCGCATCATCGACAAGCTCGGTCAGGGCGGCATGGGCATCGTGTATCGCGCCCTCGACCAGCAGCGCGATGGCCTGATCGCGCTCAAGCTGCTGTTCCCCGGTGCCGGCGATCAGCTTTCCCGCTCTTTGCGGTTTCGCCGCGAGTTTCGCGCCGCCTCGCGGCTGACCCACCCCAACATCGTTTCGGTGTTCGACCTGGGGCAGGCCGGCGGCGTGCTGTTCTATTCGATGGAGCTCGTCGAGGGAGAGAGCCTGCGGGCTCACTTCAAGGATAGGGGCACCCCCGTCTCACCCGAAGCTCTTCATCATGCGATCGATATCTTCCGGCAGATCTGCCAGGCCCTGGCCTTCATTCATGCCCACGGCATTTTTCACCGCGACCTCAAGCCGGATAACATCTTCATCGACATGGCCGGCCAGATCAAGATCATGGACTTCGGTCTGGCGCGACTCGATGATACCGTCACGGATCTCACCCAGCCCGGGCGAATTCTCGGGTCCGCCTCATACCTGGCGCCCGAGATCGCGCTGGGAGAAGAGGTCGACGGGCGGACGGATCTGTACTCGATGGGCGTGCTGCTGTACGAGATTCTCGCCGGCCGCAAGCCATTCATCGCGGACAAGATCCCGGCGCTGATCTTCAAGCACCTCCGCGACGAGCCGGTTCCGCCACACGTGCACAATCCGCAGTTGCCGGAGGCGCTGGAGGTCCTGGTCCTCGCGCTGCTCGCGAAAAACCCGCGCCGCCGGCCGGCGAGCGCCACCGATGCGCAGCGCCAGTTGGCCCTGGTGCAGGAAACTCTGGAGGCCGAGGTGACCGCCGCCCCGGACATCGCGACCGCCGGCCTGACCGCCGCGGGAGCCACCCCCGAGAAGCAGTCCCGGACCGCCGCAGAGGAAGCCACGCTGGCGGCGAGCGCGCCGGCGGCCGGCGCGGCACCACCGCCTGCCACCACGCCCGTCCTGATCGAGGAAGACCGCGCGAGCGCGCTCTTCGAACCCGAGCTCGTGGGGCGCGCCAGCCACGTCGGCGCCGTGGAAGACTATCTCGGCAAGTTGGAAGGGGGTGAGGCCGGCGTATTCTTCTTCGTCGGACCCGGCGGCGTCGGCCGTACCCGGCTTCTCCGCGAGGCCGCGCGCCGCGCCCGCCTGCGGGGCTTCAAGGTCATGGAAGCGGCCTTTCACGAGGGAGCCGGCACCACCTTCGGCGCCTTCGCGGACATCCTCGAGCGGCTCGCGGCGGAGCTCGCGCGGCTCTCCCCCGCCCAGGTGCTGGCCATCACCGGCGACTACGGCAGACTGCTCGTCGACGCGTTCCCGGCTTTCGCCCAACTGCAGGTCCTCGCCGATGCCGAGCCGCTGCCGCCATTGCGGCGCGAAGCAGAGCGACTGCGACTCTTCTACGTGGTGTCCCAGCTCCTCGCGAACGTCGCCCTGCAAGGTCCGCTCTTGCTGATCCTCGACGACCTCGAGCAGGCCTCCGATCCCGCGGTCCAACTGTTTGCGATGATCGCGCGCCGCATGCAGGCCCTGCAGGCGAGCGGCAAGAAGACCCGGCTCGGAATTCTTGCCGCCTGCAAGGCCGACGCAAGCAAGGACAGCGGAACGGAGGATGCGATTCTCAAGACGATCCGCGAGGAAAACCCGAACGCGGTGTTTCTCTCGCTGGACAACCTCGATACCGCAGAGCTGGCGGACATGTTGCAGTCCATGCTCGGGCAGGCGAGCCGCCCCGCTTCGTTCGCCCAGCATATCTCCGAGCGTACGCAGGGGAATCCCCTGGCCGTGGTCGAGTTGATGCGCACCTTGCGGGAGGAAGGGCTCCTGTTCCGCCAGGACGCCATGTGGCTGGTGCGCGAGTCGGTTCCGGACGACAGAATCGTCATGCCACGCTCCGCCGCGGAGTACCGCAACGTCGACATGCCCAGCACATACGAGGAGGCCATCGACAGGAAGTTGAGCCTCCTGGGGCCGGGAGCGCGCGCGCTCGTGCGGGCCGCCGCCGTCATTGGCGAAACTTTCCAGTTCGACCTCGTGCAGAAGGTCCTGGGTGCCGATCGCGATCCGCTGCTCGACCTCCTGGACGAGGTATTGCGCCTCCGCCTCGTGGCCGAGGCCAACCCCGAAGGCACCCGCTACCGGTTTCTCCACACCCAGGTGCGCGACGCGCTGCTGGCAGGCCTCGACAAGGACGAGCTCACCGGCATTCACCGAAAGATCGGTGCGGCTATCGAGACCGTCGCCGCCGGCCACCTCGAAGAGTATTACCCGTTTCTGGCCGAGCACTACTTTCGCGGGAAGGTGTTCGACCGCGCGCTGCTGTTCGCGCGGCTCGCCGGTGAACGCCTACAGGCGCTGCATGCCAACGAGGAAGCCTATCGGTTCTTCAAGCTCGCGCGCGACATGGCAAGCGAGCAGCTCCCCGGGCCAAACGGTGGTGCGGCGCGGCGGTTGCTCGAGATTCTCGGCAGCATTGGGAGCCTGGCGACGACGCTCGGCAAGCTGCGCGAAGCCGTCGACACCTATGACGAGCTGTTGGAACGTGCGCGCGCCCTTCAGGCACCGGCGTTCGAGGCCGAGGCCATGGCGCAGCTCGGTGAGCTGTATCGCTTCCTGGGAGACCACGAGCAGTCCAAGACATTTCTGGATAGCGCTTTGGCGCTCCTGGAAAAGAGCGGCGACCGGCGCGGCATGATTCCGGTGCTGCGCTCCAGAGGCGGGGTGTGCTTTTACCTCGGGGAGCTCCCCGAGGCCAACCGCTGCTTCCGCAAGGCTCTGACCATCGCGCAGGAGCAGCAGGATGTCGCTTCGGAAACGGAGATCAAGAGCAACATCGCGCTGGTGTACTCGGTGGAGGGGAGCTACCAGAAGGCGGAAGAGCTCTGCCGGCGATCGCTGGCGAAGGCGGAGCGAATCGGTCACCACGGCGGCGTCGCGCAGGCGCTGCGAATTCTCGGGGGAATTCTGTGCGACCAGGGACGTATCGAGGAGGGCGCGGCGGCCCTGGAACGGTCGCTCTCCTTGTCGCAGCAGCTCGGCGGCAGCCGCGACGTCGCCATCGCCATGCTGTGCCTCGGCGACGCACGCGCCTACCAAGGGCGGCAGTCGGAAGCGTACGCGCTGGGATCGGAGGCCCTCGCGCTGTACCGCCGCACGGGCTCCCAGAGAGGGCAAGCCGTCAGCCTGATGTCGCTGGCCGATCTCGACCTGGCCGCCGGCCGCCTCCCCGCGTCCGATGGCAAGCTATGGGCTGCCATGCAGCTTCTGGAGCGCGCCAACGATCACGAGCAAGAAGTGCACCTGGCGCTCAGCCGCGGGCAAATGCTCCTGGTGCGCGGCGACTTCGGCGGCGCCTGGACGTCGCTGGAGCAGGCGCTGGCCCGCGCGACCCAGATCGGCGAGCTGCCCATGGTCGGGAAGATCCGCCTATTTCTCGGCCTGCTGCTGATTGCGACCGGCCGCGGTGACGAGGCTGACCCAGCTTTCCGCGACGTGCTGCGGGACGCGCAGCGAATGAAGTGTCACCCGCTGCGCGTCCATGCTCTCGAGGCCCTCTCGCTGTACTACCTGGTGTGCGGTGGCGATACCGATCGCGCCCTCGCGTGCCTCCAGCGAGCCGGGCGCATCGCCAAGACCTTCGGTCAGGACTGCTCGCTGCTGTGGCGCATCCGCCTGTGGCAGACCGTCGTCGCGGCCTGGCGATCTCCGGCGGCGCTGCGCTGGGGCCGCTTCGTCGAGTGCAGCAATCGTTTGCGCCAGCAGGGCGAGACGCTGGCGAGCTTGTGTGCCCAGACCTTTCTCGCGGTTACGTGCTGCGAGCGGATCCCGGAACCTCACCGCAGCCGCCTGCTCGAGCGCCTGCAGCTCGACCAGCTCCTCGAGGAGCTCCAGGAGCGCCGCATTCTGCCCGCGGCCGCCGCATGCGCGTTCGTGCTCGCGTCCAAGGAGCACGTGACCGTGGAGGGGAGTGCCGGGCGGTCCACCGAGATCAGCGTCGAGTGGCTAGGCTTCGCCCCCCGCGAGAGCCGCACCTCTCCACTGCAGGTGCTGACAGAGGCGCTGGTGGCTATGGAGGCGAGCATCGTCGTGGCAGCTCGCAGCGGATTCCGCGCGACCCCAATCGTGCAGCGCGCCATGTCCAAGCTTTCTATCGACGAAGCGTCGATCCATTCCCTGGTTGCTCCGCTGGCGGAGCAGTTGCGGCGCTTTTTGCAGCAACAGACCCAGAGCTCATGACTGCAGTGGCAGGACGGATGGGATCGGCGGCCGCGCGCTTGCGCACGGCAGTTGCTCAGGAAGGAAGCCCGAGAAGAAAGGGCGGGTCGCTCATGGTGGCAACGGCGCCGCGCCCGGCAACGCCGACTTCCAGCCCCGGAGAGGCGCACCGTGTCGCGATGTAAGCCAGGCCGACCCAGCCGCCCTCCGGCCGGCTCGCCGCGGACGTCACCTGCCCGACCTCTTGCCCGTCAAACAGCAGGGCATCGCCAGGATGGAGCTCGCGGTTGCAGCAGACGACCATCAGCAGCCTCTTGACCTTGTCGTAGTTGTGCAGCCGGGCGATGACCTCCTGGCCGACGTAGCATCCCTTGGTGAAATGAACAAATGCCTGAAGCCTCGCCTCGAGCGGATTGAATTGCTCACCAAGCTCGGAGCCCATCGCCGGCACGCCGCAACTGATGCGCAGGCGCTCCACGGCGTCGACACCCACCCACGCGGCGCCGGCGGCCTCGAGAGCGCCGGCAAGCCTCGTCACGGTAGCGTCGTCGGCGAGCACCACGATCTCGGGCACGCCGGCAAGATCCGCTCGCATCAGCACGGCACTGCTGTCGCCGATGCGGACAATGGTCGAGTCGCCCGGCCTGGTCGGAATTTGGCCGCCCGCTACGCAGGCCGCCAGCAGCGCCTCGGTAGCGTCACGGCCGAACACGCCGACGAGGCTCCCGGTAGCCGATTCATCGACCACGGTCACTTCCTCGGTAAACAGATACAGGTCGATCCAGGCGGCGACACAAGCCGATTGCCCTGGGCTGGTCAGCAGCAGATGGGAACCGTCAGCCAACGCGAACAGTCTGACCCAATCGACGATCCGTCCCTTGTTCGTCACGATTACCGTGGCCAGACCGCTGCCGGCAGCCAGCGCCGCCACCAGATTGGTGGACAGGCGATTGAGCAGATCCGCGACGTCGGTGCCGCTCAGGCGAAGCCGGCCCCACGCCGAGCGGTCGACGAGCGTCACGCCGGTGCGCAAGCCCGCAAGCGGGGGGAGGGGGTGAGCAGATACGATCATATCTTGTGCCGAATCCTTTCGCGCGGTTCGGGCGACATCCGGAAAAACCGGCGGTCGCTGATTCCGGTTTGCCCGAGTCGCTCACCTGGCAACCCTGATGTGATCATGCCCCAGTCACTACCTCCTCTCGCATTCGGGAGAAAGTGAAGTGGGGGGTCCTGGTGATGCACTGCCGTAGCGAGTTGCGAGCTTGCCCTCCGCCGTGCACGCCAAGCCCCGCCTATTGTATACTGAAGCGCGGGCGACCTCTACAGCCCACGCCTACGGTGCATCGCTTTTTTGGATCACTGGCGGAGATACGCCTTGGATACCATACACGTCGTCGCTGCTCTGATCACCGAAAACGGACGCGTGCTGCTGGCTCAGCGGCGCGCGGACCAGTCGCTGCCGCTCACCTGGGAGCTCCCGGGAGGCAAGATCGAAGCCGGAGAAACTCCGGAAAACGCGTTGCGCAGAGAAATCGCGGAGGAGCTCGGTTGCACTGTCGACGTCGGCTGGCCGTATGAGCACGTTGACTTCGCCTATCCGACATTTCGCCTGAAAATGGACGTGTACCGCTGTCGCATCGTCTCTGGCCAGCCCGCGCCGCGCCTGGTGGCGGCCGTCAGATGGTTTGACAGCTCAGATCTCTCTGGAGTGACCTTGCCCCCAGCCGACGAAGACTTGGTCAAGCGCCTCGCCGACGAGCTCTGAGCTCCTGCGTTGACAGCCGGCCGGGGCTCAGCAGCCGCCGCCGGCACCGTTCGCAAAGAACAGGCCGAGCATGAACGGTGCCCAGTACGACTCCGTGAGCGCGGCCAGGAAGAGCACGAGCACCGCCAACGCCAGAATCCTCAAGACCGCCGCGCCCACTTTGCGGAGGCGCGGATGCGCCGACGAGTAGAGAAAAACGCCTTTCGACAAGAAAATCGCGGCCATCGAGGCCAGCACGTACGCGGTCGCCTCCAGAACGACGTGCGGAACGACGGCGGCGAGACTTCCCGTGAGCACGCGAGTGACTGAGCATTCGGTGGTGAGCAGCAGGCGCCGGACCATGACTGTCAGCGCCACCCCCCACACGCACCCGTTCCAGCACAGCGCGAACAACACGCCGTAGGATCGATATACGAATCCGAGCATCACGAAGGCCGCCAAGATCGCGAAGTTATGGCGATACGCCGCCCACGCCCCGGCGAATGTGCGCTCCCGCAGGTTGTCCGTGCCGAGATCCGCGGCGCGCAGCACGAAGTCGAAGCCGCGCTCCAGTTCGGAGTCGTCGAGGTAGAGAGCGGTCATGACGTAGGCCGACAGCACTCCGAAGAAAAGCGCGCACATCGACGCCGCCGTGCGCACGTTGGAGCGGAGCGAGCCGAGCTTGTGGTCGAAGACGTTTTCCCGGTTCTCCCTCAGCAACTGATACAGGCGGCTCTGCAGCGCTGCGGACGAAAGCAGCACCGAACCCACGCCGCCCAGCCCCAGGCCGAGCTGCCGTGCGATCAGCGCGCTCGCTGCCGCGCACAGACCCGCTTCGGCCGTAAGCAAGAGCAGCCGCCGGGTGCCTGGGGGTGGTAGATCCTGCGTGCCTACCACCGAAAAGATGGTGCGGATATCGCTTTCCAGCGGCACTCCGTCGTCTCAGCTCACCGCCGCGTCCTTCTTGGCGGCGCGCTCCAGGGCTTGCACGAAGCGCTTGCGCGAGAAGGGATAGACGAGCCTCGCGGTCCGCGGCCCGATCTTGGTCCCCGTGGGCACTTCGTCCGTGGTGCACACCAGGACGAGGGGAATGCGGCCCGCGCCCGGCATTTCGCGCAGCCCGCCCAGGACCTTCCAGGGAGCCTGGTCGCGCAGCAGGGGATTGAGAACAACGGCGACGGGCGCAAGGCGGTTGAGCTCGGCGAAGAGCTCTTGGCCGGAATGGAAAGTCACCGGGTTGTAGCCGCTCTGGGCGGCGTAGGTCGCCAGCAGCCGCGCGAGACTGGTGTCGCTCTCGCAGATTGCCAGTATCCCGCCTCCTGCACGCGTAAAGGTCCCTGCGAACGAGGCGGTGTCCAGCGTGTCGTCGGGCGTTCCGCCGCGCAGTGGAATCGTCACCACGAACCGGCTTCCCTTCCCTACTTCGCTGTCGACTGTGATCGCTCCTCCGTGCAAGTCCACGTACGCCTTGGCGATGGTGAGCCCGACGCCCACGCCCCCAACTTCGCGCGTCGCTGAGCCATCCAACTGCCGGAAGCGTTCGAAAATGAGCGGAACCTTGTCCTTGGGAATCCCGATCCCCGTATCCTGGACAATGAACCGGCAGAACCCACCCTGGGGTCCTCCCTCCCGCTCTTCGACGGCAACCCGCACCACGCCGCCCTTTGGCGTGAACTTGTAGGCGTTTGACAGCAGATGATGCGCGACCTGGCCGAGCTTCGTTCGATCGGCGCGCACTTTCACCTCCGGAAGCAAGGTCTTCGTGCGAATCTCGCGCTGCTTGGCGAGCGACGAGAAACGCTCGACGGTTTCGGAGACAACTTCGGACAAGTTGAATGTCTCGCAGTGAAGCTCCGCTTCTTTTCGCTCCAACCGCGAGTACTCCAAGACGTCCGTAATCAGTTGCTTGAGCTGCAGGGCCTGGTTGTAGACGTCCTGAAAGAACTCTTGTTGATCCGGCGACAGCTCCCCGAGCATGCCTTCGAGCAGAAGCTCGGTGTTCCCCAGGATGATGGTCAGCGGCGTGCGCAACTCATGCGAAACGTTGGCGAGGAACTCTTCGCGAAGGCGCTCGGCTTCTTGAAGCTCGCGAATTTGTGCTTCGAGGTCGGCACGGTTGCGGTCGACAGCGTTGACCATGATCTGCAGCGAGCGGCCGATCTCGCCGATCTCGTCGGCGGTATCGAAGACGGGAACCTGCATGAGCGACCCGTGCCGAAGCGGCGCGGTAGCTTTCGAGAGGAGCTCGATGGGGCGGTAGAGATGATCAACTCCGAGCGACAGGCCGAGGCCGGCGACCGCCAGAGCGATGACGACTCCGACGACGACCGGGGTCGGGCCAATGTTCGCGCTTGCGGACGCGACGACGACCGGAATGATGAGCGAAACCGCCGCGGCTGCGGTCACGCAGTCGAGGCGCACGTGCAGTTTCCGGCGCATCGGAAACTGGCCGAAAGCGGCCATCACGGCGAGCGCGGCAACGGTGCTGGCGGCAAGCAGGACCTGGCGCGCAGTGTAGCTGCGCAACGCCACGCCCATCAGCTCGGCAATCGGCAGTAGGCCGATAGCGCACGCAAACAGCAGGGGCGGCGGTGGAAGGCGGGAGCGGTCGGTCTTCCACTCCTGGCCCCACTTCTCCGCGCGCACGAAAACCAGTCCCGCGGGCGCTACGGAGGCCAGGGCGCAAAGCGCGCCCAACCCTGGTCCGATCGCTTCGGAGCCTGGCTCCGCAAAGCCGGCGCCATGAAGAAGCGGCGCGGCGGCGATGACAGCGGCTGCGCCAGCCGCACGTTTCACCATTCCCGGCCGGGCAGCCGGTCCATCGCCCGCCCCGGGCGGACCCACCACGTCCGACCGCAACGGGTTCTCGCCGCGCCACAACGCCGCGGCCAGGAGGATATATGCCGCTACCCAGATGCTTCGCCCAAGCGCGGCGGATAGGCCAAGCGCCTCGCAGCCGGAGGCGACGGTGGCAAGTGCGAACGCAGCCGCGAATACCCAGCTCCAGACCGCTCCCGGCCGCCAAAGCGCCGCCTTCGCGAAGGTCGTCGCCAAGGCGGCCGAAAACACCAGACTTGTCAGACTCGCGATCTGCTCCAGCACCGTATCAGCCCTGATATCAGTCGGTCCGGGTGTTCACACAAGATTGCAAGGCACTCTACTCGCAAACCATCGCGCTCGGCAACCGGTGTGCCTTGTCTGAATCCATCGCCCCCACTCATCGAAGCGCGACAGTACCTCCATCCGCCCCTCCTCCGTTCGCGGGGGGGGAAGTAAAGCATACGCGCTCGGATAAGACGGATGCCGCTTCCTGTCCCCCTCCCGCCGTTTGCGGGGGGAGGGTCGGGGTGGGGGCGGACAGCGGCGGGCTCGCCGTTCTTCCCACTCTCGGTCTCCACCAGTGAGCGGAGGGGGGTTATTGCGCGTTGCCACGGCCTGTCCGGGCGCTTGTGGGGAGGTGAGGTGGGGTGTCTTCCTGATGCGCTGTCCGCGCAGGTCGCGAGCGGACAGGCGGAGGTCCCTCTGTCGCGAGGGAACCGGCTGACCTGCGATGGCACGCCGAATCCCCCACTCTGTCGGGACGATGCACCGGGCGCCGCCGTCTGACCAAGCGGCCACGGCGCGATTGGGCTCAAGCTCGGCTGCGGCCTTCGCTCGTCCCTCGAGAGACAGAAGGACAGCCATAATCGCCGCTGACACGCCCGCTCCCCGCTCCCCGCTCCCAACTCAGCACTCAGCACTTCCTCCTCGCCGGGGTGGCCGGTGCGGATCGGCCGGGCCGCCCAGCGGGCGACCGCGTCGTCGGGCGCGAGCACCATGAGCCAGACGTCGCAATCGTATCGGGCCGCCGCCGCGGTTACCTAGTTGGGCCAGGAGCGGCGCTTGTTCTCGTCTCTTGCGAGCTGGACCTCAAGGATTACGGCGAGCGTCGCCGCGCCTGCCTGCTCGAAGACGACGAGGAGGTCTGCGCGCCAGGGAACGGGGAGGATCGCGACGGCACCTGAGTGACGGATTCCGTTGTGCTCGCTAGACTGCAGCTCGCGGATGTGCTGCATGAGCGAAGGCCAGAAGGCACCCCCTTCGAGGATCGGAAGACAGACGTCACCCGCGGCCGGTATGATGAGGTTGCGCAGTAGGAGCAATCGCACGTGTCAAGGCCATGGGCGGGCAGGCAGGTGATCCGGGGGACAACCACAGCGAGGACAGCAACATGAGCTCGAGACCAGAACCGGACGAAGCGGCAGGCAGCGCACACGGAACGCAAGCACCTGGCACCAGGGCGCACCGCCGCTGGCTCTTTGATGTGGGCGCCGACATCTACGCGTTGCTCACCTGGCAGGAGCCGTGGCGGGCCCACTGCCGGTCGATGGTTGATCACTTTCCCGGCGGCACCGCCCGGATATTGGATCTCGGGATCGGGCCAGGGGTGAGCGGCATCGCGGTCTTGGAGCGCCTCCCACGCGCGCAGGTCGTGGGCCTGGACTTCTCGTCCCGGATGCTTCGGCAGGCGCAGCGCTACACGCGGCGAGGACCCGCGCCGCTCGCGCTCGTGCAGGCTGACGCCACCCACTTGCCGTTTCCGGACGGCAGCTTCGACGTGGTCATGGCCCACTCATTCCTGTACCTCCTCACCGATGCCTGTAGCGCCGTAGCGGAGGCCCGGCGCGTGCTCCGGCCGGGTGGACGAGCCGTTTTTCTCGAACCAGCAGGCGGGGGCAGCGCTTCGTGGGTGTTGAAATCGCTGTCCGTGCGCTTCGCCATCTCGATGGCGTTGTGGAGGGCAGCGAGCCGACATGCGGGCCGCTTCAGCGAGGCGACGCTCAGGGAGCTTCTCGAACCGCATCTGGTTGACGTCGCCACGCTGCCGACGCTCGGTGGCCTCGGACTGATCGGTTTGGGCGCGCGGGCCGAGGCCCGGCGGCACCCGTCGCCTCCGACCGTCGCCGCGGCCGGCTGCCTAAACCAGGCACCGATCGGTCACGGCGAGAGCGGAGAGTGATTCCCTCGCCGTGGCAGCGCGAAGGCGATCGACCAGGTCCGGCACGTACCGCTCGAAGTGGCGCCAGAGACCCAGGTGGATCGCCGCCTCCACGGCCCGCCGCGGCTGGTTGCGCAGGACGCGCAAGAGGTTCGGCAGAAAGTGCCGCCGCCGTTCCGCCCGCGGCGACAGGGTAAAGAGCGCGGCGGCGCGGGCGAAGTGCGCCAGATCCGCAACGCCCGGTAAGCGGGCGGCCTTTTGACTGTCCTGCCGGGGCGGCCCCATGCGGCCGATGTTAGCAAGCACGCGTCGCGCGTAGCTCTCCTGGCTGTAGATCCTGGCAAGCAGCTCGGCGTACCCGGTGAAAAGCTCGCCGCGCGTCATCTGCTTGGGGATGATGTTCGTCCAGGCGCAGTTGTCGGTCCAGTCGGAGCCCGCCGCGATACGGCCGGCCGCCTGCAAGCGCGCAAACAGCGGCGTGCGCGGCGGCGCGTTGAGCAGCCCGACCATGGCGACGGCGATGCCCGCTTCATCCAGGAACGCCTCCTGCTCGGCGAAAATCCCCGCATCGTCATGGTCGAATCCGACGATCATCCCCGCCCAGACCATGAGACCGGCGCGCTGAATCGCGTGAATCCGCGCCACCAGGTCGCCCCGCACGTTCTGGCGCTTCCCCGCCTCGCGGAGGCTCTCCTGGCGAGGCGATTCGATGCCGAGAAAAACGCGCGTGAAACCGGCCTCGACCATGAGCTCGAGCAGGTCCGCCTGGTCCGCCAGGTTGACGGACGCCTGCGTGAAGAGCAGCGGCCGATCGCCCGTCGCGCGGAAGTGCTGGCGCATCGCCACGAGCAAGTCGCGGGCGGCGCCGAGCTTGCCGACGAAGTTGTCGTCGGTGAAGAAAATGGACTCATGGCCGAGAGCGCGGATGGCGTCGATTTCCGCGAGCACCTGTGACGCTGGCTTGGTGCGGACGCGCCGGCCGCTCATGACGATGATGTCGCAAAACTCACAGTTGAAGGGGCAGCCGCGCGTGGTTTGCACCGGCAGCGCGGCGTAGGCGGCCGGGCGCAGCAAATCGTAGCGCGGCACGGGGCTTTCGGCGAGGTCGATGTGATCGGCCTGGGTGTAACGAGAGACGGCATCACCGGCCGCAAAGTCCCGGCAAAACGCGGGGAAGGTACGCTCCGCCTCGCCGGCAAAGACGACGTCGACGTGGGGCTGGCAGCGGTCCGGATCGAGAGTGGCAAAGGGCCCGCCCATCACCACCGTGCGGCCGCGGGCGCGAAAGGCGTCGGCGAGCTCGAAGGCGCGCGTCGCCTGGACGTTCATGGCGGTGATGCCGACGACGTCGCACGGGAAGTCGAGGTCCACGGGCTGCACGTTTTCGTCGCAGAGCGCGACCTGCCAGTCGTCAGGGGTGAGCGCGGCGACGGTGATGAGCGCGAGAGGGGCGTTGGAGTAGGCGCAGCCGATGATGTCGACGGCGTGGTCAAGGCCCCAGAAGGAGGGTCCGTTAGCGGGGTTGAGGAGGAGGAGCTTGGTGGCGGTCATGGTGCGGTCTCCTGTTCCTAACCAACTGGCCAGTCGGTGGCCTCTCATTGCTGCGGCGGAAAAGCCTTGGCAGCGAGCAACGACGTGCTGATCGTAATCGTACCGCGGATGAATGCTAACCAACTGGATGGTTGATGTCAAGCGCTCTCGCGCGCTCGCCAGCTTCGCCTTGCACGCCGGCCTACCCCACGCTACATATCGCCGCATGGAGGCGCGGCGATGAACGTGGAGCTCGACTGCAGCGACCGCGGCCGGTGCATCGGACCCTACCGTATCCTCGGCAAGCTCGGCGACGGCCAGATGGGCACCGTCTACGACGTCGAGCACCGGCAAACTGGAGAGCGCGCTGCGCTCAAGGTCGTGCGCTCGCCGTCCGAAGCGATCGTGTCGCGGATGCGGCGCGAGATCCGAGCGCTCGGGCGCATCGACCACGCGGGCGTCGTCCGCGTCCTCGACAGCGGCCTCGAGTGCGGCATGCCATGGTACGCGATGGAGCGTATCGCTGGACCAACGCTGCTGGATTACGCTCGGGCCATCTGGTGCCGAGCGGCAACGACGTCGCGCTCACCTTTCCAGCAGCTCGGTGGACAAAGCACGACTCTGCCCGCGGGGGCCCTCAACGCCATCTCCAGCGACGCGCCACGGGCTCGGCAGCGCCACGATCGCCCAGGGCACCGCCCGCCGGAAACGGTCGCGGCCATTCTCGGGGTCATGCGCGCGCTCTGCGACTCCCTGGCCTGCGTGCATGGCGAAGGAATCGTCCACCGCGACCTCAAGCCGGCCAACGTCCTGATGCGCAAGGCGGCCCCACCCTCCGCGGCTGTCGAGCCGGTGATCGTCGATTTCGGAGTCGCCGCCGATTTTGCGGGTGCGGCGGGGCGCGAGCGCCTTACCGCCGAAACCGGCGCCTCGGGAACGATCTACTACATGGCGCCCGAGCAGATCCACGGCGAGCTCGTCGACGCGCGGGCGGATCTCTACGCGCTGGGGTGCATCCTCTACGAGCTGCTCACAGGAGCGCCGCCATTCACCGGGGCGACCGTGGCCGAGCTCGTTCAGGGGCACCTCTACCGCGCTCCGGTGCCGCCTTCGGCAAGGGTCGACGGCCTGCCCGCGGGGCTGGATGAGCTTGTCGCGAGGCTGCTGGAGAAGGACGCACGCGACCGCTACGGGTACGCCGACGACGTCGCCGCGGCACTGGGACGCCTTGGGGTAGCGCCGGTCGCGCCGCGGCCGCGCCCTCGGGCATACGTCTACCGCCCGACTTTCGTCGGTCGTTCGGACCTGTTCACCGGCGCGCGCACCCGCCTCGACGCGCTGCGCGAGGGCAGCGGCGGGCTGCTGTTTCTGGACGGTGAGAGCGGGGTCGGCAAGACGCGGTTCGCGACGGAGCTCGCGCGACTGGCGCTGCGACTCGGCATCCGGGTGCTCACGGGAGAATGCCCGCCGGCGGCCGGCAATAGCCCGTTGGTCGCGTTTCGCGGTCCCCTGCAAGGGATCGCCGACGGCTGCCTGGAGGCCGGGCCCGAGGAGACCCGGCGCGTCCTCGGGGCGCGGGGAAAGGTGCTCGCACCGTACGAGCCGGCGCTCGCGGGGCTGCCGGGCCTGGAAGATCTGCCGGAACCGGCGGAGCTGCCGCCACCGGCAGCACGGCTGCGCCTGTTCGTCTACCTGGCCGAGACCCTCGCAGCCGTGGCGGGCTCGCGGCCGCTCCTGGTCGTGCTCGACGACCTGCAGTGGGCGGACGAGCTCAGTCGTGAGGCGCTCGTCTTTTTCGTCGCTTCCGGCCGGCTCGATCATATTTCGGCGCTGCTTCTCGGCACCTACCGAACTGAGGAGGCCGACGCCTCGCTGCGCAGAATCGCCGGTGCGGCCGGCACGACCACGCTCAGGCTCGAGCGTTTTTGCGAAGAGGAAGTGGGCGAGCTCGTCTGCGAAATGCTGGCGATGAGAAGCTGTCCCGTCCACTTCGTCCGCTTCCTCGCCGCACAATCGGAGGGCAACCCACTCTTCGTCTCCGAATACCTGCAAGCGGCGTTGTCCAAAGGCGTGCTGTATCGCGACGAGATCGGGCAGTGGCACGTCGCGGCAGCGGATAGCGCACGGCCGGAGGCGGTCTACGCGTCGCTGCCGCTGCCGGCGACCGTGCGAGAGCTGATCGAGCTGCGGCTGCGGGAGCTTTCGGCAACGGCCAGGGAGCTCGCGTCGGCCGCTGCGGTGATCGGGCGCGACGCCGAGCTGGATGTGGTGGAGGCCATGATGGAGCGCGGGGGCGAAGCGCTCTTACGCGCGCTCGACGAGCTTGCGGAACGACAGGTCGCGATTCAGGCCGAGGGCAGCAGAATCCGTTTCGTCCACGACAAGATTCGCGAGGTCGTCGGATTGGGGCTAGCGCCTGATGCTGCCGCGCACTGGCACCGCAAGGCGGCGACCGCCCTGGAGGTGGCGCACGCGAATGAAATCGAGGAGCATACGGGGGCGCTCGCGCGCCACTGGGAGGCGGCAGGCGAACCGGAGCGCGCGCTGCCGCTCTACCTCACGGCGGCTCGTCACGCGCGGAACCGCTTCGATCGCGACGAAGCGGAACGGCTTTACCGGTCCTACCTTCGCCTCGCCCCCGACACCGCCGAGGCGCTGTGCGCCCGCCTCGAGCTCGGCAGCGAGGTGCTGGCGATCCGGGGGCGCATGAGTGAGGCGATGGCTGAGGTCGAGACCGCGCTGGAGGCGGCACGGCGCCTGGCTGACCGGCCGCGGGAGGCCGAGTGTCTGCGTTGGATCGGGTATCTTCGCTGGCAAACCGGAGAAATGGAGGCGGCGGAGCGAACCTACGCGGAGGTCCTCACCCTGGTGCGCGCGGTCCAGGATCGGCGCCTGGAAGGGGTGGCGCTGCGCGACCTGGCGATGCTGAGCTACGAGCAAGGGCGAAGCGCGGAAGGACGCCGGCTTCAGGAGGTGGCGCTCGCCCTGCACCGCGAGCTCGGCGATCGCCAGGAGGAGGGAATTTCGCTGGCGAATCTGGCCTTCATCCACCACGAGGAGGGTCGGCTAGAGGAAGGGAGGCGACTGCACGAAGCGGCGCTGGCCATCCACCGGGCGCTCGGGCAGCGGCGCTTCGAAGGCAGCACGCTCGGGAACCTGGCCACGGTGTACTACGAGCTGGGCCAGCTCGAAGAGGCGCGGCGGCTCAATCTGGCAGCGCTGGCGATCCACCGCGAAGTGGGAGCGCGGCGATCCGAGGGGATCGTGGCAGGAAACCTCGGCCTCGTTTGCCAGGAGCAGGGTCGGATGGAAGAGGCGCGAGAGTGCTACGAGCTGGCGCTGGCGATCGCCCGCGAGGTCGGCAGCCCGCGCGACGAGGGCGGCACACTCGGCTGTCTGGCGGAGCTCGACCACCTGGTCACCGGGGAGATTGTGCGTAATGACGCCCTTGCGGCAACTGCAGAGCGACTCCTGGAGGAAGTCGGCGACCGTTACTTGCTCGCCAGCATGCTGTGCATTCGCGGCCACCTCGCGCTTGACCGCGGCGAGTCGAGCGCGCCGCACATCGCGCGCGCCCGCCAGATCCAGGCGGCGCTCGGGCTCGGCGCGGATAGCGAACCGGTGCGCTGGCTACGGGTGCTGGAGCGGGCGCAGGCGGCGCGGGAGGCGGGAGATCATCACCGCCTCTTTCGCGGGCGCCTGCCCGAGGACCTCACCGACGGCCAGCGCGCCTGGTTCGCCGCCAGGGAAAGCGGCGCCGGCTGGATCGCCCCCGATCAGCGCGCCTAGCGACCCCCGCCCCGGAGGGCATCGCGCCCGTCTTGCGCATGGAGGTCTTTCACCTCCCGGCTCATGCCGAGAAGCGCCCACAAGGCGCTCGGATCCTCCCACCGGATCGCCGGGTCGCCAAGGCGCCGCTGCACCGCCAGCAGATCGGTAAGCTGAGCCGCAAGCGCCCGATGCTCGAGCGAACCCGCCGGATAGCGCTGCAGGAGCAGTCGGAACGTCGTGACCCCGGACTCCACCAAGTCGCGCATGCGGCATTTCAGCCAATCCAGCGGCATCTGGCGGTTTTGCTCGAAAATCGCGCGGAGGTCCGCCAGCGTCACGTACTGGAGCGGCCTGAGCCCACCCTCCTTGATCATGTCGTTGATCTCACCGTCGCTGCCGCGAATGCCGTAGCGCTTGCGCAGCGCTGCAGTCCCCTCCGTGATCTTTCCCCACCACCATCCCTGGTCGCCCTGGCCCTTTCGCCGGCGCTCTTCCTTCGCCGCCTCCAGCGCCTGAATCGTGGCGACGACCTCCGGAAACGAGAGCTGCTCCCACGGAATCTTGTTTCCGTGCTCCCACCAGCGATACGCCAGGCCGCTCATCACCTCGCGGTCGCCGTTCATCTCGCCGGTGGCGCCAACGGCGCTGCGCTGATAGAGGTCGGCGAGCCTTCCGAGCGCCTCGACGTCGCGCCGCGCCATGGCGTCCATGAGCATCGCCCCGAATGCTCCATCGGCGTCGAGTCCCTCGCCGACGAACAGCCGCACCACGGCCCTGGCGCGGTCGGAGCCCAATAAGGGCGTAAGTAGGCGCGTGAACCCCTCGGCCGTGCGCTCGTCGAAGCGTCGTCCCCTGGCAATCTGCTCATAGTAACCGTCCATCGCCTGCTTGAAGTCGTCATGCGCCTTGACCGCACCGCCCATCACCCACTCGGCCCCTTCCTTGACCAGCCCCGCCACATCGGGGTTTTTGGTCACGATGAGCGTCAGGATTCCGAGGGTGGCCGGAGCAACGCCCTTTGCCAGGAGCTTCGCCAGTTTCTCGAGGCGCTCGGCGGGTTCGAGCTCTTGATAGCGCTGGACGAATTCGGCGATTTCAACGCCGGCCACGGCCAGGTCGCCGGCGACGTCCACCCAGAATTCGGCCTTGTCGCCCAGAAACCCGCCGCCTTCGACGTTGCCGGCGAAGAACTGGAGCAGCTCGACGACGGCGTCGGCCGTTTGAGGCGCGGCCTTCAGCAGCGTCAGGAGCTCCTTGAGGGCCTCGTACCCTTCGCCATCGGCGAAGTTGCGGTACGCTCGGATCGCCGCCCCGACCGCTTCCGCGCCGGTTCCCGCGATCTTGACGAGGGCCGTCGCGAGCTTGACGGTCAGCGCGCCACCGGCAAGCGCGTGCGCCGGCACATTCTTCTCGATCTCGCGAAGGACGGCCGACAGCTTCGCCACCCCGGTCGCGCCGCGAAAGGCCGCGGCGACGTTTCTGAGCACATCCGCGAGCTCCTTGAGACCTTTCGTCGCGGTCTTGTCCAGAAGGAATGCGAGCTCATCGAGGCTCTTTACCAGGTCGAGCACGTCGAGGACCTCGTCGCCCGCCGTCGTGCCGAAGGCGCGCTTGAGGTCGGCCCGGGAAATGCCGTCGCGGTCGCGATCAACGCTCAGGCGATCCGCGTCGTTGCCAACGAGCAGTGCAGCAGCGGCTCTCACCTCCGCGGGCAAAGCGGGGTTTTGCGCCGCGGCTTCCAGCTCGCCCGGCCTGATGGCGCCGTCGCCGTCCCTGTCGACGGCCTGGAAGTGGCGGAGCAGCCCGTCGACTGCCTTGCGCAGCTCGGCGGCGGCGACACCGCACGGTGGGGCCAGCGCCTTCGTCGCGTCCTCGTCGGTCCACGCTGGCGGCGGCGAGCCCGGCGCCTGGCCAGCGGCGACTCCCACATTCGCGATGAGCGGCTGACGGCCGGCCGGCGCCGCCGCGGCGGCCGGTGCGTCCTGGTGCGCGGAATCCGCCACGCGATCGACAGCGCCCCGGAGAAACGCGGCGGCGCCCCTGCCGCCCTTGATCTGGATGCCGGCCAGTGCCGCGGGCACGACCGGCGGCACCGCAGCGCCGGGCCGCGCCCCCGCCGGGCTTCCCCCACCGCTGCCACCAGCGACCGCAGACAGGTCGACACCGGTCCAGGTTCCCTTCCCTGGCTCAACGTAGGATTCGCGAGTCCCGCGCGCGCGAGCAACCGCGGGGTCCGCGACTGGAGTAGATAGCTCGGGGCATTTCGTTGGCGCGTGGGTACCTGTCGTGCCGTCTGATTCGGCGAGGTGTCCGTTGGCCGCCGCCGTTGCCGTTGATCTGTCGATTTTCATGATGAGCTCCTTCGTCGCTGTATGTTTCTTTCGGGGGCGCTACGGGTGCGAGCGGCCAACGCGTGGCGGGCCGCCCGCCGATGACAATCGGGACCGGCAGGCGCCGGTCAGGCACAGGCGCTGAGCCGGAATCGCTGCGAAATCTCGGCGCGCAGTCTCTCGCGCGGGAGGTAGCGCAGGATTAGTGCGCTGTCTTCCTCGAGATCATCGCCGGGGCCGGCAATGAGCGTGTCGCAAAGCAACCTCGAGCCCGCCGCCCCCACGAACACCATCCGGCTTTCCTCGTAGGGCGAAAACGCCGCAGTCAGCTCAACGCTGGAGCCGGACCACATCCTTTCAAGCGCATCCGCGTAGCCATCCTCGAGCGCGTAATCGCCGTTGCGCTCGGCAAGGAATCCCTCGTCGACGAGGTCCGCGAGGGTGTGCTCGACCTCATCTGGGCTCAGAGCAACGAGAGCGAGGCGCGTGTTGGCGGTTGCACGGGGCAGCACATCGCGCGGTGACTGGCCGGCGGCAGCCCACATCAGCGCGCCGAGCGCGAGCTGCGAGGGCCAGAGCAAGAGCTCGCCGCCGGTGTCTTCGAGTGGCCTGCCGGCAAGCGCGGAGGCGAGGCGGTCGGAGATTTGGTCGAGGTCCGCGGCCGGGCGCACGGTCACCTCGTCTGCGCCGAATACGGCGAGCGCTGCGCGGTTGCCGTGGACGAACAGGGTGACCTCGAAGGGCTCGTGGTCCCGTGAGGTAACCGACATCCGCAAGCGTGCGCGGGGCCTGGCCAGGATTTCGAGCGGTTCGGCGACAGCAGATCCGGGCGGAGCGGGAAAGGAGACGCCGCGAGCGGCCAGGGCCTCGCATGCCGCCGCCTGCTCAGCGGGAGCGGCGGCCGGCGCGCGGCCGATGAAGCAGGCGAGCGGTGAGGCAGGGCTCGGGGCGAGCACGCCGCGGGCCACGAGAGCCTGCAGGGCCGCATAGGGAACGGCAGTGCCGGGGACCAGGAAAGGATCTGCGAAGACGATGTCGTTATTGACTATGCTCATGAGATGACCTCCAGTTGGCAATGAGGATACCGGCCTCTGGTTTAGCGGCCGAACAAGCCGTTCAGTCCCTTGGCTATCGCGGCGTGGCCGGCCGGGGCGAGCGGCTGGTCCGGCGCGGCGCCGGCAGCGAGATCCGGCTTCCTGCCACCGGCGAGCGCGCCCACGAGGGCGCCGGCGGGACCGCCCACCAGCCCGCCCAGCAAGCCAAGGGGGTTGCGGAGTGCCTGCGCGGGGAGGCCGAGGAGGGTGCCTGGAAGACCGGTTACCGTTTCCGCCAACGAGCGCAGGGCGCCGTCGAGGCCTTTCTTCTTGTGGCGCTTGCGCTCCTTGCGCTGGGCCGTAGCGATGGCGTGGGCCTCTTCGGGTGTCTTGCCGGAGGCGATGAGCCCCGCGGCGATCCTGGCCGTCTTGCTCTGCTGCATCTTGAAGAGCTTCTTGGCGAAGTGGGGCGCGAGGGGGGGCGCGGGGGCCTCGGCGGCGGCTGCCGGTTTCGAGCTTGCGGAGCTCACCTCGCGCTGGAGCAGCGCGGGATCGACGGCGCCACGCCGGCCGGGCCGGAAGGTGAGTCCCGCGAGCTCGGGCGGCACGGTTGGGGGCTGCGGTGCTGCCGGCGCCGGCGCGGGTCCAATGCCGGCGGCGTAGGCGCTGAGGTCAACTCCTGTCCACGTGCCTTTGCCTGGCTCGGCGTAGCTGTTGCTGCCACCAAGGGCGGCAGCAAGGGTGTTGTCCTGCGCAATGTCCCCGCGCATCTTGCGGGCGACGTCGCGGCCGTCGATGGGAGCGGGGCCGGGTGCTTGCTTGCCGAGCGTTTCACCGAGTGGGCCGAGGTCGAGCTGTGCGCGGCTGTTGGCGATAGAGGGGCCGTCGATCTTCATGGTCGTCTTCTCCTGATGTTGCTTGTGGTTGCTGGTTCCGCCCGGCGGCGTTGCCGGGTGGCGGATGCGTCAGGTGATGCAACTTGCGCGCCACAGTTGGGGCGCCCGCGCCCCTATCCCCCGGTTCGCCGCGCGCGATGCGCGTTGTCGCCTACGCCCGCGGGGTGCGGCGCGACCAATAAGGATGCTGGCCTTCAGGCCGAGGTTCGGGCCCCCCCCACCGCCTGCGGCGGCGGGCGCCGCCCTGGACCTCGCCGCGCTCGGTTCCGCAGCGATTTCGCCCGGACGGACGGGGTTTCGGACCGGCTGACGAAGGAATGAGCATCTGTCACAAACACGCGTGTCTGTGATGCCAACGCGTGTGCGCGACACGACGGAGGTGCTCTCGCTCTTGCGCTTTCTCGACTGGCTGGTTGCACTGCGGGAAGATCGCGAGGTAGACTTTTTGGGAAAAAGTCAGAGAGCTGGAGGAGAAGGCCGCCATGCCACACGTCTTGAGCATTGAACGAATCGCCGAAAAGAGAAGCCGGGAGGAAGGCCTCCAGGAAGGACGCCAGCAAGGACTTCGCGATTGCCTGATCGAGGCGATGGCGCTGGGCCTCGAGCTGAGATTCGGGGAAAGCGGCGCCGGGCTGAGCGCGCTCGTGGAGAAGATCACGGATCTCGATCGGCTGCGAAAGATCAAGCGCGCCATCGCGGAAGGCGCGTCGCTGGACGCGGTCGCCGGCCTCATCGAGTAAGGGGAGGTCATTGCGGCGCCGTATCCTGGTTATCGCAGATGATCCGAAGCGAGACCCACAGATCGCCAGTCAGTTGCGGCGGGCGGGCCTGGACGTCGAAAGGCACGCCGACGATCGCGCGGCCCTGCGCGCGAGCGGCAGCTTCGACATTCCGACGGTTGCCGCGACCATCAAAGGCATTCGCTACAAGCACTGCCGGCGGCTCCCGCGGGGCGACGGCTACACCTGCACACAGGAGCGGCGCTTCCTCCTCTGCCTGAAGTCGGGGGTCGCCGCGCCGAACACTGGATGACAAGAAACTCCGCTTGGCTCGCAAAGATAGCCGGGGTGCTTCTCCTCATTTCGCTCGTCGCGGGCGGCTTCGGCGAGCTCTATGTTCCGACCACCGTCACCGTACCGAACGATGCAGCCGCCACCGCGAGAAATATCGATTCGTCCAACTTGCTGTTCCGTATGGGGTTTGCCGCGTATCTCGTCGAAGGTCTATGCAACATCGCGCTCACCCTGATCTTTTACGTATTGCTAAGACCCGTGCGCAAAGATATGGCTTTGCTGGCAGCCTTCTTCGGCTTGGTGGCTGTCGCGGTCTTCGCCGTTGCTGAGCTATTTTATCTGGCGCCGTTGCTGATCTTCGAAAGCAGGAACTCTCTCAATGCGTTCTCGAACGACCAGTTAGACGCCATTGCCTTGCTCTCACTCAAGTTCTACGGTTACGCGAGCGGAGCTCTGATGGCCTTCGGGGGAGTCGGCTCGATCATCTTCGGATGCCTCATCTTCCTGTCCGGCTACCTCCCGAGGATTCTCGGTGCTCTCCTTGCTCTTGGTGGTCTCGGGTTTGTGATAAGAAACTTCGCTCTCGTGCTCGCGCCAGCGCCTGCGTACGATTGGCTTTTCCTGCCGATGAGTCTTGGCATGCTCGGACTCGGGATTTGGCTACTGATCTTTGGCGGCGAGGTAGACTCCATGGAGGGGCGAGCCCGCTAATCGAACGAACGTGCGCCGCGCGCGGGGAGGAGCAGCGCCGCAGTGGACGAGTTTCGACCTTCGATACGGCACGGGAGACATGCGACGCCCGACGTGCTGCGGACCTTTCTCCGCCGCGACTATCTTACCACCAGCGACTTCTCGGGTGCGGTGCGCGACCTCGCGCAGATGGCGCGGGAGGCGGTCACCGGCACCGATGCGGTGGTGGCGCTATGGTCCCCTGCGGAGGACGAATGGGTTGCCTACGCTAGCGACGGCAGCGGGATTCGCGGCGACGAGCTCTCGCGGCACACTTCGCGCGCGATTCTCGAGGAGGTTCGCCGCACCGAGCGGCCGCTCATCGCCTTCGACGGTGAGCCGCTCGCGCTGAGCTCCGGTAGCATCGTGGACCTTGGCATCCGCAGTGTGCTCGCGGCGCCCATTTTCCGCTGGGAGCTACAACCGCCGAGCCGCGAGCGCGCGTTTTGGGGCTGCGTCTGCGCGTATCGAGACGGGGGCGGCGGCCCCTTCAGTGCGGAGGACAGCGAGCTGCTAACGGACTTGACCGAGCTCGCGCAGCGGACGCTGAACCTCGTGCGCGCGCTCGGGCAGACGGCGCGCGACCTCGAGGCGGCGCGGCAGGAAGTCCAGGCGCTCCGCACGTCGCGCGCGGCGACCCGACAAGGGCGCCTGGGAAGCTTCGAAACTCGGGATTCCGCGTTCGCCGAAAACGTGATCGAGCGGCTCCGCCGGATTCTTCATGCCGACCGCCTGCGGATCCTGCTGACGGGGCCGACGGGCGCGGGCAAGTCCTCCCTGGCGCAGGCGTTCCACTATGAGTCGCGCCGCAAAGATGGGCCCTTCGTCACGCTCGACTGCTCCCAGATCACCTCGGCGGAGACCTTGGGGGCGGAGCTCTTTGGCTATGCCCCGCAATCGGGGTTCGCCGCACCTCGCGAGGGGCGCGTGGGCAAGGCCAGGCTCGCGGATCGCGGCACGCTGTTCGTCGACGAGGTCTCAACGCTGCCGGGCGAGCTGCAAACCCGTCTGCTGCGACTCCTTGAGACGGGCCGCTTCGCGCCGCTCGGCTCCAGCGATGACGTCGCGGTCGACGTGCAGATCATCGCCGCGACCAGCGCCGACCTCGCCGGCCTCGTGCGTGCCGGGCGCTTTCGCGAGGATCTCTTCTGGCGGCTTTGCGAAGTCGCGCTCGAGCTGCCCGCGCTCACACAGCGCCCAGCCGACATCGAACCCCTTGCCTGGTCATTCCTGGCACGGGCTTGCGAGCGGTTTGGGCGGCCCGAGCTCATCGGCATATCGTCCGCCGCCCTCACCTCCCTCTGCCGGCACGATTGGGCGCGGGCAGGAAACATCCGCGGCCTGCAGCACGTGATCAACCGCTCGGTGCTGTTCTCCCCCACCGGGCTCCGACAGCTCTGTCCGGAGCACCTGGTATTCGACACGGTTTTTGATGCGCCCGGGCGGGTGCCTGAAGCCGCGGCCCCGGCGCCACTCGCGGGCGCTGTACCGGCGGCAGATGCGGAGGTGGTGGTGGCGGCGCCGCCGGCGGCAGCCAAGGTGCCGCTCCCGGCCGGACCCAGGAGCGCTGCTGCCTGGTTGGCGGAGACGCTGCGCGGAAAGATTTTCGAGCACGGCGGGCAGGTGACGGCGATGGCGCGCGACTCGGCGCTCACCGCCGCCCTGGGCTACGGGCAACGCGCGCTGCCACCATCCAGCCTCGCGGTCCACCTGAAGAGGCTCGGCCTCGAGCCGCTGCTCGCGGTCGCGCGCGCGCGACGTCGTGAGGCCCCGAGCATCGCGGACATCACCGCCGCGATTCGCCTGCACGGCTCCGGTGCCGCCGCCGCTCGGGTACTTGGCCTGTCGCGCGATTCCTTGGGCTGGCGGCTTCGACAGGCGGGGCTCACGGTCCGGGGTATCCTCGGCGCGCGCTGACGGGGGGGCGCTACCGCGTCGACTTCGAGCTGGCGGTGAATTCAGGGTTGCTAGCCGGATGCGGCCGTGCTACTGTTGGCCGTTGCGTGCATACTCTCATTCTGCAAGCGCCAGGCAGCTCCCCAGCGAGGTCGAACGTATCCGCGCGCGTTTGTTCGGTCTGGAAGTCGCCGGGGCGCAGGATCCGGCCCGGCGACGGCTGTCTATGCTCGCGACTCTCGATGAAGCAGGTGGGACCCGCCCATGAAACCGCTGCGCCCATGCGATACGTCGGATGAAGCGCCCGCGGTCGAAACGGAGACGACCATGGAGTGCCAACTGGATGACATTGAGCACGCGATCACCGAGCTGTCGCCGCGGGGCAAGTTGCGGCGCCTCACGTTTCGCCTTCTGGGACGGCTCCGGCGGGCCGCGCGCCTCGCTCTCACCGACCCCAACGCCTTCCGGCGCCGGCTCGGCCTCGCCCTGCCTCCTCCGCGCGAGTCTGGCGACGTGAGCGGCACCAGCGCGACAGCCCCCGCCCTTGCGCCTCTCGGCCTGACTCCTGGTGAGCACGTGCGGGTGAAAACAAAGGCGCAAATCCTCGCCACGCTCGACGCCGCGGGGCGCTATCGCGGCCTCGCGTACGTCCCGCCCATGGACCGCTACTGCGGCACCGTGCGCACGGTGCGCAAGCGCGTCGATCGCTTTTTCGACGAGCGCACCAGGCGCATGCTGCGACTGCGCGACGTGGTCATTCTCGACGAGGCGATTTGCGAGACGGCCGAGACCAGCTTCGAGGATTTCGCCGGATGCAATCGCACCTGTTTCCTGTTCTGGTCGGAAGCTTGGCTCGAGCGTCCTTGAGGGCGGCGCGCCCGCGGCGCCGGGAGGTGTGAGCGTGACACTGCAGGTTACCGTGGTCCGCGACCCCGATGAGCTGGATACCTGTCGCGAAGCGTGGGACGCGCTGGTCGACGCCAGCCCGGATTCCGAGCTCTTCTACACGCGGCAGTGGCTCGAGCCCTGGATCGCCGCTTTCTGGTCACCGCGGCCGCTCGCCTTTCTACTCGCCTGGGACGGCGATCGCCTGAGTGGCATGGCGCCTTTCCTGGAAGATGCGGAAAGCGAAGTCCTGACGGCTCCGCCGCTCTGCTCCGGGGCTCTGGCGCTGCCGCTCAACGGCCACGCCCGGCGCTCCGGCGTGCTCGTCGCGGGCGCCGTCGAGGACGTGGTTGATGCGATGCTGCAGCACCTTCGCGACACCCGTCGCCGGCCGCGGCTGAGACTCGGCACCGGTCTTGCGGGCGCCGCCGGCCGCCGCGCCTGGGCCGCGCGCGCGCCGCGCCTGGGCCTCCGCGCGTGCGAACGCCCCGCCGATCCTTCGCCGGCCATCGCAATTGAGGGCTCCTGGCAGGCCTACCTCGCTTCCCGCGCAAGCCACGTCCAGCATGAGCTCGGCCGCAAGCTGCGGCGCCTCCAGCAGCAACCGGATCTGCGCTGGCGCCTGGTCACGACACCCGGCGAAGTCGAGGCGGCCTGGCGGGACGTGCTGGCGATCGAGGATCACAGTTGGAAGTCGGAGTCCGGCGAATCTCTGCACGACGCGAGCCCCCAGCGATTCTATGTGGCGCTCGCGCGCAGCGCGGCGGAGCAACACTGGTTGCGGCTGCATCTCCTCGACGTCGCCGGGCAGCCGATTGCATACCTGTTCGCGGTCGCATTCCGCGACACTCTGTACGCGCTCAAGACCTCTTACGATCAGCGCCACGCGGCGCTGTCGCCGGGCATGATGGTGGTGGTTCACGCGCTCCGCGCCGCGTTCGAGGAGCAGCTCGACCGCTGCGACCTGCTCGGCTTTCCGGCGCGGTGGAAGCAGGAGCTGGCCAATTCGGCCGCGGAGCACATCCAGCTTTGCGTACATGGCAGGCGCGATCCGCGCTGCTTGCTCTGTACGGTCGCGGAGAAACGCCTGCGCCCGCTCGTCGGCCGGCAGATCCAGCGCGCCGCCGCACTGCTTCGGCGCGGGCGGCCGTGACGACCCACGCGCCGGGTAACCGTTCCACCCCTCGCCACGCTTGCGGGGACCCGGCCGCTACCGGCGTAGCGAGCAACCAGGAACGCGGAAGGTGCTCATGAAGACGGTTCTTTTCGGTTCGATCCTTGCGATGGCGATAGCGGTAGCGGCGCATTGGGGATGCGCGCCACATCGGGGGGCGGCGCCGGCGCCCGTGGAGGCGGCGACGGCGGCAGCATCGCCGGAAACAGCGGCAACCGGGCTATGGTCGGTCTACGATCAGGCGCTGAAGAGGGCGAAATACATCGACCTCACGCACACGGTGACGCCGTCGGTGCCGGTGTGGAAGGGATTCGGCCCTTCGCTGTTCGGCCCCGCGGTGAGCCCGGAAACCGGCAAGGCCTACCGATATGCCGAGGACGGCTTCGAGGCGACGCGATACGAGCTCAGCACCGACCAGCTCGGCACCCAGCTCGACCCGCCGGCGCACTGGGCGCCCGAGTATCCGGCGATCGACGAGCTGCCACCCACATATACGCTGCGGCCGCTCGCCGTCATTTCCATCGTCGAACAGGTCGCGGGCGACCCCGGATACCACCTGCAAGTCGCGGACATCGAACGGTGGGAGGCGAGCCACGGCCGGATTCCGACCGGTTCGGTGGTCATGGTGCGTTCGGACTGGTCCCGAGCCTGGCCGGATCCGGCGCTCGCGGCGCAACCGGTGTTTCCGGGGGTGTCGCTGGCCGCGCTCAAGTTTTTGCACGAGCAGCGCCACATTCTGTTGCACGGGCACGAGCCGCTCGATACGGACACGACGCCGTCGCTCGAGGGCGAACACTGGCTGATGCACTCGGGATACGCTCAGGCCGAGGGCGTCGCGAACCTCGATCAGGTCGCCGAGACCGGCTGTCTGATCGCCATCGGCTATCCGAAGCTGGCCGGCGGTCTGGGCGGATACGCTCGCCTGGTCGCGCTCTGCCCGGCGGACTGGAAGCATGGCGTGGCGCCCGGTGAGGTGCCCGAGGCGCCGCTGCCCAGGAGCGACAAGGTGCTCCACTGGGACGCGGCGCGGGGGATGCGGGTGCGCGAGTGACCTGGCCGCGCCGCTACGGCGCGCCGGCGGCCACCGGCGCGAGCATCAGCGACGCCCAGTAGCTGTCGAAGTCGGCGGCCGGTACCGCGGCCGGTACCACGTGGAACGCGGTGATCAGACTGGGCGAGCCGGTCTCCAGCCGCAGCGTGACCTCGCCGTCAGCGCCGGTGCGGGCCGCGCCGGCGGGTGCTTCGCCGCGGCGAAGCCACACCTCGACAAGCGCCCCGGCAAGCGGCCGCCCCCGAAACAAGAGCGCCACGCGGACCTCTCCCCCATGGCTCGGATCGCTCTGCGGCACGAGCTCCAGCGGTAGCCCGAGCCTTCTGGCGAACCCCTCGACGCTCCCCTGCGCGGCAATCAACACCTTCGCGCAGCGGGCGAACCGCTCGTGAACCATCGCTCCGGCCGGCGGCAGTGGCGGCGGCGGCGCTCCCCGTTGACCGCCCGCCAGCACACCCTCGGCGCCCTTCCGCCGGAGGTGCTCGCGAAACGCCATCACCTCGAGGGCAATCGGCTCGGGCTCCCCCTGATATCCCACGACGTGGGCTCCCGGGGACGCGGCGTAGAAAAAACCGGCGGGGTCTCCGCCCTCGATGCCCGCGACCTCGAGCCTTCCGCCCGCCGACTGGACGTCGAAGCGCTCGAACCACTCCGCAATGCGCGGCACCGCCATGCCTTCCAGGTGCTCACCCACGAAGAGACGCAACAGGACGGGTTCGCCCCGCGCCGGGGCATACGTCGAGGCGGTAATCCAGAAGTCATGCGCCGGCGCCGGCGCGGTTGCGCCCGCGAGCGCCGCGACGGCCAGCACCGCCGCGGCGCGATGGCCGCTCGCGTGCCACCTCACGCGCATCTCGCTCTCGCCCTGCGGCGCACGAGGCGGTACGGCAGGAGCACGAACGACAGCATGACCAGCGCCGCGCCGGACAGCACAGAAACGACGAACGGCTCCGGGTTGGTGTGCACGTGCGTCTGCCCGGAGTGGGGCGCGGCGAGGTAGGGAAACGTCGACGAAAACGCCTTGTCGTTCCCGTCGACCCCATCGCGCAGCACGCTGGTCAGCCCGCTATTAAACGTGAAGCTGGTGTCGCGCCCGTCGAGCACCGCGTAGGCCGCGCCCGCCACCGCGAGCAGCTCGATGTCCACGATGTCGTCCTGGAGCCGGCGTCCGTTCGGGAAACCGCAGGCGTCGCCGCCGAGCACCCCCAGCCGTGACGGCGTGGGGCTGCACGTCGTGCCGGCGATCGCCGTGTTCAGCCGAATCATCTCGGCGGGAATGATGCCGGCGGGCCGGTTGACGTTGAAGCCCGCGGGCAGGGTCACGGTCCCGCTCGCCGTGACGATGTCGAACGGCGCCACGAGCTGCATGCCGGTAAGAAAAATGTCGAAAATGTCGCCGCGTCCCGAGCGAAAGTCGCCGGGAGTGTGATTGGTCGAGCAATCCGGCTCCGTGTCCGCGGGCAGCGGCACGTCATAGAGCTGGCACAGCAGGCGCCCCACCTCGGGGTCTTCGACGCTCTGCTGCAGCAGGGTGTAGACGGACAGATCGGCGCTCGCCGCAAGCCCGTTGAAGGTGTCCTTGAGCCCGAGCGGCAAGACGAGCTCATTCACCAGCGGCATGCCGAGCCGGGAGATCTGTGTCGTGGAACTATCCTCCTTCCGCAGCGCGCGCGCCCAGACGCCGATCACGGGCTCGCCGTTGGTGATGCGCGCGACCGGCACCTCGATGACCAGGCTGTGCACATTGAAGCCGGCGAGCGAATCCACGGGCGTGTTATCGTCGCTGGAGTAGCCGATCGGCGGCGCTTGCCCGCGCAGCGTTAGCAAGTCGAAGACCTGCAGATCGACCCAGAAGGGATCGTCGGTGGGGCCGGCGAAGACGTCGATGCGGTCGCTGGTCTGGGGATCTGTGTAGGTGTAGATGCCGCTGCTCATCAGCGCCTGGTAGCTCGGCGTGGACTTCTCGCCGATGTTCACGGGCGGGATCGCCGCGCCGGAAAAAATCGTCGAAAAACTCCCGCCCATGTCCTCAACCAGCGTAAACGTCTGGCGGCGGTTGAGCTCGGGGCCGGTGATAGCGGTGATCGGCCCAGTATTGTAGAGGAAGGTGTTCGGGTTCTGAATCGTGGTCGTTGTGGAGAGCGTGTAGATAACGTCCGGGACGGCATTGCCGTCATTGTCGATCACGATCTCGTAGACGTTTTGGTCGTTGAAGACGAAATAATTCGGTCCGCCTTCGGGCGCCTCGAAGGGGATAAAGGACGCGATCAGGACCACGCGGGTCGGATCGCCAGGCGCGAGAAAGACGTAGGTGTCCGTACTGTCGGCGGTGGGATCCAACGAGATCAGCGGCGCTTCCCGGTGGCTGGAGGCGCGAGCCGGTGCCAGCGGGAAGGCGTGGGTGACGATGAGAAAAATGGTCGTCGCTATCGCCAGGGTCGAGCGTGAGGGCATCAAGACCTCCTGTGTGCGGAACCATGCTGGGGCGCGCGACCGTTCATCGCGATGCGCGCGCGAGGCGATCAGTGGTGTGATCAAATACTATCGCTTCGGCGCGCGGAGGCACCATCAGGAAAAGTCCGGGTGCCGCGTGTCGTGGCTGCCGCCACCGGCTCCGGACCTGGGTTGCAAAGGGTGCCGCCTGCGGCCATGATCGGGCTCATGAACGTGCCCCGTTACCGCAGTCTGCTGCGTTCAGGTCATTCTGCCTCCGCTTCCGGCCGCGGCGAAGCGCCGGTGCGCGCAGGCGAAACGGCGGTGCCTCGGCGCTGGCGGCGGCTTCCGGTGCCGACGGATCTGCTCGTGAGCGGCGCCGTGGTCCTCGGGGTGCTCGCTCTGGTCATGCCGTTCGCGGGGTGGTTGCGGGCGGCGTGGTGGTTGTGCGCTGGCGGCGCCGCGATTGCAGCGGCGCTGGACGGAGTACGGCGGCCCGCGCGATCGGCGGTGACCGTGCGGCGGCGGTTGGAGCGACTCTACTACGTCGGTCGCGAATCGCAGTATGCGGTGATCGTCAGAAACGAGTCCGACGCGATCCTGTCGGTGTCGGTCCGAGACGTCGCAAGCGCGGCGCTGCGCACGGCCGGGTTAGACGCCGCGTGCGTGCTGGCGCCGGGCGCCGAGAGGGCCTTTGCGGTGAGCTTCGTCGGGCTCGACCGCGGCGCTCACGCGCTGGCGCCGGCGGGGGTGCGGGTACAGCATCCCTGGGGCCTGCTCGCGTTCCAGGATGTGCTCGCCACGGGCGAAACGGTCACGATCGCCCCGGGCCGGCCACCGCGGGAGACAGCATGGCTGCTCGCGCACGTCGCGACGCTGTCGGAAACGGGTGACCGGCGGACGCGGCAGCGCGGCTCGGATCAGGAGCTCGAGTCGCTGCGCGAGTACGTGGCGGGCGACGAGATCCGCAAGATCGACTGGAAGGCGAGCGCTCGCCGCAACCGGCCTCAGCTCCGGCAGTATCAGGCCGAGCGCGCCGCGGAGCTCATGATCGCTCTGGACTGCGGACGACTGATGGGAAACCTCATTGACGGGGTCAGCAAGCTGGATCTGGCCATGACCCCGGTCCTGGATCTCGCCGCCGTGGCGCTACGCCGCCACGAGCGGGTCGGCCTGCTCGTATTCGATTCCCGCCCGCGCGTCTATCTTCCCCCGCGCGGTGGCGTCGCGCACCTGCACGAGATCGTCGTGGCGCTGGCCGAGCTCGCGGCGGAAAACGAACCGACGAGTTATCTGCGGGCTGTGCGCCACCTCGAGGCCAAGCACCGCAAGCGGTGTCTGGTCATCTGCCTGACCGACTTCACCGATGAGCTGAGCGCTGGCGAGATGTACGCCAGCCTGGCCGCCTTGACTCGCCGCCACGTTCTGCTTTTTGCGGCAGTAAGCGATCCGCACCTCGAGGCGATTTTCGCGGACGAAGCCACGGACGAGAAGAGCCTGTTCGAGCGCGCCGTGGCCGGGCAGCTTCTGCTCGAGCGGCGGCGCACGCTGGCACGCCTGGAGCGGCTCGGGGTGCTGACGGTGGACGCCGAGCCGCAGCGGCTCTCGGGCCCACTGCTGCGTCGCTATCTGGAGGCGCGACGCGGCGGCAGGCTTTAGGCAACGCATTTGACGGGCGCGCCGTGACGGCGCTACATACACAGTCTCGCGGCACAAGCGCCGCCAGTAATTGAGGAGCACGACCCTGATCACTACCTATCGCAACAACCAACCGAAGAGCTCCGGGGCGGGCCCCTGGGTGGCCGTGGCGATGCTCGTCGCCCTGTGGCTCGGAGCCGCGCCGTCCTGCGGTGGCGGCGGCGGCGGCAGCGAGCCGGAGGATCGCGGGACGGCGACCAAGACGCCGCGGCCGACGAGCACGCCCCGTGAGACCAGCACGCCCCGCCCCACGCGCACCGCGACCCCGACCGCGACGCCACCACCCCCCATCGATCCCAACAGCGTGCGGTGGCTCGACGCCAACGTCGGCTCGTGGAGACAGACGGCTACCCTGAAGGTCAGTTTTCAGGGGTCGGACATCTGCCTGGACTACAGCAAGAAGAATTCGTGGCCTGGAGTCGAGGACGGCGGCGACGTCGTCAACGCTAACCCCTGGGTCATCGTCTATCTCGACGGGAAGTGGTACGGCGGCACCTTCGAATGGCTCCGCCCCGGCCAGTACTGCAAGAAGAAAGGCTCGGTCAGCGGCAGCTACATCAAGCAGCCGCCCCTGGAAGGCTGGCGGCCGGAGCGCGGCGAGTGGCTCGGCTTCATGGTGTCGGGACTGGCGCGCGGCAACCTCAGCAACGTCCAGGAGCGCAGCGAGATTGTCACGCTCCAGTGGCCATAGGTCGGCACCGATCGTGGTGGCAGAGTGACGGCATCTCGCCGGCGGTGAGCAGGCGGTGAGCTGGCGGTGGATTCAGACGGGCTTGGCCGCTTGACGAGCGGCACGGGAACCTCAATGGCGTCGGGCACGAGGCGGCACGGCGCGACGCCCTACAGTCTGATCGCAAGCGCGGCGATTGGTGCCGCCATTTTCGCCCTGTCGTGGTGGGCCTTTTCCGTTCCGTTGACCCACTGCGGCTCCCGATCATGGGCCCCCTCACATGTCGGCACGCTCCTCGATCGCGGCACCGATCCTGGTGAGACGTTTCGGGGAGTCGGGATCACGACCTGGTCCCACTCTAACTGTTCACCTCCCCCCCCGCTTGTGAGGGGCATGGAGGGGGGAGATTAGGAATGGCGCAGCAACGCGCGCGCGCTCGCTCTCCGAGAACCGAGATGACCGACGCTGAACGGCTTCTCTGGGCGAGGTTGCGACGGCAGCAGTTACATGGACATGGGTTTCGTACACGACATACAATATGTCCATATAACGATGGTTCAACACGTTCCGGTTCTGGAACAATGATGTTTTTGACAACCTCGAGGAGGTGCTGTCGACCATCGTCGATGCGCTTGGAGACCACGTTTCCCCCCCGACCCTCCCCCGCCCGCGCGTTCCGCAACGATGCTCTATGGAGAGAAAACAGGCGTCGGCAAAATGTGGTTTACACGTGCCGGAGTTGATGGCGGTGCGACACCCGCGGGCCTGCGGCCCGCATCTTTGGGCCGGATGACGTTGCAGACCCGAGGTCCGCGCACCCAGGCAAGGCACCTTGAAATACCCTCCCATCACGGGGCGCGAGGATCAGTCGATGGACCGGCCACTTTTCGATGAGATAAAACATCTAACGCGAATCCGGCCGGGAAATTCCTGAAAGACCGGCCATAATCGCCCCAGATACGGCCATCTGCGCGAAAAGTGGCCGGGAAAGGGGCGAATTGAGGCGAATTGGCGGCCAGAATCGCCTCAGATGTCTTATCTGCGGGAAGGATGGCCGGTCCGGCCCCCCCTCACCAGCCCACCGCTGCCACTCGCTCACCACCGCAACCAGGCAGTCGCGCCGCTCCACCTCCGTCACCTGCAGCGCGCTCGCCAGCGCGCACCTCGGCAAGATGAGGACGTCGGGGCTTATTGCCGGCCTCGCGAGCCACGGCCACGACGCCGGTGTAGATCCGGCGCGGCTCCGGCCACTCTGAAGGAGTGAAGGTTCCCGGGTGAGCGGGCCACTGGCCCGCAAATTCCGTACCAGGAGGGCGGGCCGGAGCCCACACCCAGGCACGGACGAAACCACGGACGATGCCCTTCGCCAGCACCCCGAAACCCATGAAGAGGCTTCATCGTTGCGGAACGAGTGGGCCCCGCAGGCGGGGCGAGCGGGTGAGCAGATACGAGTACTCCTGGGCCGTCCGCATCCGCCGCCAGCGATAGCCTCGCGGCGGCACCGCTTGCCGTTGGCGGCGTCACCGATTCCTCTTTCGCTGCTTTCTGTGCCGCTCCCGGACTTTTTTTTCCGTGCATTCTCGCGCGCGGTCTCGGCCTGCTTTTTCGCGCTCCTTGGCTGCAATAGCGATAACGGCAGCGGTAGCAGTGACGCCTCCGGGTGAAAACAGGCCCACGACTCCATCGCCTCGTGGGGGTCTGCTCGAAGCGCCGCGAGAGACCTTTGTTCGAGCATCGCCAGTTGAGCTTCCTTCCCTGCCTTGAATGCAGCCTCGACGCTGCTCCATTCAATGGAATACTGCTCGATGATGCCCCGCTCGATTCCCGACCGCAGCACGTCCATGGTCTCGCCGGGCCAGAGGTCCGCCAGGAAGCAAGCCGCCCCATCGCACACCAAGAGGTCATCCTCCAGCGCGTCGTCGCGCACAAGCAGGCGGCGCAGCAAGGCAACCACCTCTTCTCTCGCGAAGGCCTTCTCTGTCACGCCATGGACAAGCGCTCCCATCCCCGCAATTCGACTGTACGCATTCGCGCCCCGGTTCTCGATGAGGCGCTCGATGTTGGTGGCATCTCCTGCGCTGGTCTTCCAAAGCAGGATGTCCAGGCCATCCGTGATCGTGTCGCCGAGCAGATCCAACGGCATCTCTCCAGGCAAGCTGGCCAGCGCGATCAGCGGCAGGTGAGCCTCCTGAACGCGATGGTAGGCCAGCAGATACACGGCGTAGTAGAGGATCATCGAGTCGGAGGCCGCAACCGCATCGGGTTCGCGAATCGCTCGCTCCAACTGTGCCAGCAACAACGGCACCACCTCGTCCCTGCGGTCCATTGCCGCCTGAACCGCCGCACGTTGGTAAACCTCTGGATTGGCATCCAGCGCCGTAATGATCTCTTCCACTTCCATGTTCACTCACCTCACTTACGACAATCTGCTTCGTTGTCATACTACGTCAAATATCGACGTCGGCCAAATGTCGGTCGCGTCCTGTTCAGGGGGCTGGTCCGGTAGCTTTGCGCCGGCGAAAATCGGTGAAATCCGGCCTGGGGGACGGAGTGAAACCGACAAGCTGCGTCATGATCAATTCCGCTGTTCGGAGCGCTCGCGGTGGCAGGATGAACAGCGCAGTATCCGCCATCGACCCATTGTCTGCCTGCGGGACCGACGCGGGCACCGGCATCTGCTTTTCGACATCGATGGCACCCGCAACCGATGCCGCCTGCGGCACGTGGTCGAAGATAGGCGCCGACCCAAAGCCTGCCGGCGTCGGACGCGAATCTACGCCCCCGCCTATGCGGGCCGCAAGTGCGGGGAGGTGATCCACCTCCGTGCCACGGTCCGGCAGGCACACACCGCCAAGTGGCTGGGGCAGCATCGGGGCGCCGGAAAACGGGGACTGGTTTGGCGACCTCGCGCGCCTGCTGGTCGACAAGCTGTCGGTCCTGGCTGCCCGGGCGGTATTGTGGCGCACCGTCAGGCGCGACTACTGAGCGACGCGACGCCACCGGGGCGACGCAGTGGTCTCCCAGTCGCGACTGGCGTGTGCGGGCGGCGGGAGCGGCACCTCGTTGCGAACCGCCGCGCCAGAAACGCAAGCAGCGCCGCAGCCGAAAGACCGGCCACGGCAGGAACGGAGCTTACATAGTTGATCGTGGCGGTCGGGTCGATCTTCTCGATCTTGGTCGGGTCATACGTGCAGTCTACGAGGTTGATCGTGCCGTGCTCCCGAGCCGTAAGGTACAACTCCGTCAGGTCCATGCCGCGAAAGCTCATCACACCGTGGCTCTGGCCGGCGGGCACCAAGTCCGCGTAGCTGCTCGTCGCCGAGGGCACATTGTCGCGATTATCGATGATGGCGTTTTCGACTGTAAAAGTCGCGTTGTCGTACACCTGGCAGAGATTGCAGTTTAGCCACGTCGTGGCATCCAGGGCGCCTATGATCAGCTCCGAGCGGTCCTGGGCGTTGGCCTCGTTGACGTGGAGGTTGCGCAGGAGCACGCGGTCGGTTCCGAAAAGGTAGACGTTGAGCAGCGCAATGTTCGCATCGCTCCACGTGAACCGCGAGCCCAGGTTATCAAGCACGCCGCTCGCATAGCCGTCGGAGGTCACGCCGGATACCACCTGGAGCTCCGTCCCGAGGTCCCCGGGGGTATGGACGCTCAGCACGACGCCGTCCGCGTTCGCGACGGAGACGTCGGCGCCGTTGGCGAGGTCGATCTGGTAGCCGTCCACGACCGCGTCCACCAGCTCCAGAGTCCAGCCCCCTGGGACGCCCAGCGTGTTGGTAATGCCGGTGCCGGTGTCGAGCGGGTCGAGGCTGGCCGTGGTGCCGTCGAAGAAGAGAACAACGTACGCAGCGCCACCCGAGGTCACGCTTGCTGTCACCTGGTCGCGGACCTGAAGCTCTTCCACGTTGCCATCGGTCACCGTAATCTGCGCCGCACCGAACGATCGAATGCCGCTGTGCTGGGTTACCCAACTCGCAGCTCCGGAGACCTCCATGCTCGGCTGGCCGCCATCCTCCGGATGGAGCTCGATCCAGTACTGCCGGCCGTCAGCGCTGCGGATGACGCCATTGGCGAGGACGAGCCGCGACCCGCCCGCGATATCGATCCAGTGCTGCTCGTCGTACTCGAGATCCATGACGAGCGTAGCATCGGCGATGCGCAGCGTGCCGCCCGTCTCGACAAAGACAGGGCCGGAAACCCGAAGTGTGGCCCCGTTTGTGATGATGAGCTCGCCGCCATTCATCACCATGACCTGGCCTGCGATCGTCGTGTCGACGGCGATGGACTGCGTTACCCCGTCAACAATCAGATCTTCTGCCGAGGCGGGGGTCGAGCACGCCAGCAACGCAGGGCATAGCAGCGGGCAAAGAAGCAACAAGGAACGCGCACGGCGCGCCCGCGGGAATGAGGAGGCGCCACCTGTTATCATTGTGAACAAATACGATATCGCCAAAGCATCAGAAAGGGACTCCCCTCGCCGCTGTGCTTCATCCACCCGAGCAGTCCCCGGAGGAACGCGATGGCTCCGAACAGGATGGCATCCCAGAAGACGTAGTACGGGTAAGAGCCCCCGATGCTGCCCACCGCGGCGGCGCGGGCGAGCGAATAGCGATCCCCGTGAAGAGGGCACGGACGTGGACGAACCCGCCACCAACGAGCATGTCGGGCCGGTACTTGCGAAGTCGCTCCGCGGCGATCATGCCTGCTGGTATCCCGCGCGACACGACCACAGGGCCGCCGGACCAGGCGAGCGGCTCGGCGTGCGAATAGGCGGCCTCCGCCGGCCCGGGCGCCGGGTGCGCCGCAGCGGTGCGGTCGAGCATGCGGTAGAGGCCGGCTGCGACGAGTGTCTCCACCAGATTCGAGGCGACCAGCGACGCCGCCAGCGCCATCCGGAGTGACCGGAATGATCCCCGGACGAACGCCATCGAACGAGCTGCCAGCGCTTCACGCCGCGCCTGGTCCAGCAGCGTGTGCAGGCACGCACGACGTCTCTGCCCGACGGATGTCCACCCGACCTTCAGGTTCCGTGGCGAACGGGGGAAGCCGCGGCCACTCGGCGCAATCCGATCGAGGATCATTTTGAGATCCCGGTGCTGCGCCTGGTGAGCAGTGCCCGACGGCGATCGAGCTGGCCTGGGAACGGTGGCCGAACGATGATTTTCTCGCCTACGAGCTGGTTTACAAGCGCGCGATCATCGTGCCTGCCACCGGTGGCGCTGGCGGGAGGGTGTGTCACGATATTTTCGACCAATATGGACGCCGACCTAAGCGCCGGCGTCCAGCTTGGTAGGTCTCCTTCGCCGCACCCACAGACTCGCCGTCAGCGCACACGCTAGCGCCAGGCCCAGGAGTCCATCCACCGGCACCGCCGCCACTTCCGCCTCCACGGACAGCGAGAACGCCTGCGAGAAGTCGCCGCTCGCCGCCGTCACCGCCAGGGTGTGCGCCCCCCCCCGCCGTTCCCCGGCCCACACCGACCGTCAGCACCTTCTCTACTGTGCCGCCCGCCTCCAGCGTGAACACGCTCTGGTCGAAGGTGCAGCTCAGCCCGTCGTCCGGATTCGCGCAGGACAGGCGCACCTCGGCGG